>NZ_JBHVDF010000016.1:42125-156692 GCF_042802915.1 Nocardia sp. NPDC057440 | reverse complement strand
GGGAGCGGGGCGGGGGCCGGGCCCCCGCTCCCGGGGGGGCCCCCCCCGGGCGGCCCCCCCCCCCCCCCCCCCCCCCGCTGCTCGGGAGACAGTGTTCACAGTTTCTCGTTTCTCGTTCTCGGGGTTTCTCGGTCCGGTTCGACCGAGAGATCTGTGACGGCGTGCGCTGCCGTCGATGGGTACTGGGTTCGGTTCGACCAGTGCACTTTCGGTCGGGGTTCGAAGTGCGTTGTATGGGTCGGCCGCATCAACGAGAAAGTTCCGATGATGGTGTGATCACGTAAGTCGATGCGAAACGCCGTCCGCCGCAGGGGTATCCACTGCTCTACACGGGCAGGGCCAAAATGCGGTGTCTTCCAGGCAATTCCGGTAGACGGCGCACTCGTGCGCGACGGCCTGGGGCCGGGATACGAGAGCCGGGTTGTGGGCTACGCCACTGATCTGCTCACAGTCGGCTCACGGCGTGGCCGCCGAGCGGGTGTCCGCCTCGCGCCGTTGCGGTGCGGACACCCTGGACACGTGGATCGGGGCCGGTCGGCTCGGCGCGGTCGTCGACCATCGCGGTGCCGACTTGTGTTGCGTCGTCATGGGTTTGTACCCATTCGGCGATCTGGTCACCCGTGTTCTTCGTACGGCGAAATAAATTCGGCTGATCCGAACCGTCGCCGCAGAGCATGACGAGTGCTGGACTCGAACGGGCGCCGGATTGTGCCGGCGACCGGGCTGCCGTGTTCGCGTGAACGAACAGAGCGCGGGAGTCGGAGTCGATTCGTGACGGGATGAGAGAGACGATGAGTGCTGTCCGACGCCGGACGCTGAAGACGGTCACCGGAGTCAGTGGCGCCGTGAGTGTGTATGCGGACGCGATAGATCCACGGCAGTCGACTGTCGCGTCGTCGATCGAGATCGCGAAGATCGCGGAGGCCAACAAGTTCGATGCCCTGTTCGCCGCCGACCTGCTCAGCTTCGGCGCACAAGGCGCGATCGGCGCGCAGGAGCCGCTGATCTATCTGTCCGCATTGAGTTCGGTGACCACGGACGTCGGTCTGATCGCCACCGTGACCAGCACATTCCATCACCCCTACAACCTGGCGCGACTGTTCGGAACGCTTGATCACGTGAGTAACGGTCGCGCGGCGTGGAATGTTGTCACGTCGTCGGTCGGCGAAGAGAACTACGGTGACCAGGACCTGCCTGCCCCGGAGGAGCGGTACGCGCGGGCAACCGAATCCCTCGAGGTGGTCAACGCGCTGTTCGACAGCTGGCACGAGGGCGCGCTGACTCCCGACGGGCACGGCGGCGCGGTCCTCGACGCGACGCGTGTGCGGCCGATCGACCATGCGGGACAGTACTTTACGGTGAAAGGGCCGCTCAACATCCCGCCGCTGCCGCAGCGGCGACCTGTGCAATTCCAGGCGGGTCAATCGGCGGGCGGTATCGAGCTCGGCGCACGGTTCGCCGAAGTCGTGTTCACCTCACTGCCCACGCTCGAAGATGCCGTCACCTATACGAAAACGGTGCGCGCCCGCGCGGCCGAACTCGGCCGTGCCGACGCAGTGCCGCTGATCATGAGCTCTTTCCACGCCACCTACGGCGCGACGGAGGATGAGGTGCGCCGACTGGTCCGCGAGGACGCCGAAGCCACCGATCTCGACGCGGGTCGAATCCGCTTGGCAGACATGTTCGGCGGCGGTATCGACCTCTCGGAACTCCCGGTGGACAAACCCATCCCACAGCACCTGCTGCCCGAGGTGGCCTCGGTGAACCGCCGACGTGGGCGCGTCGAGATCTTCACCAAGCTCGCGGCCTCGGGCCTGACCCTGCGCGAGTTGATCATCGCTTCGAAAGACACCGGACACTGGGCCGCGGCAGGCACTCCGGAGCGGCTCGCCGACGCGATCGAGGAACGGTACCTGGCAGGGGTGCTGGACGTCATCTCGCTGGGCGGTCTCGCGGACCCACGGACCCGCGACTTCCTCACCAACGGACTTCTCCCCGAACTGCGCCGCCGAGGCATCGTCGGGAATGACTACCTGGGCGGAACCTTCCGCGAGAATCTCGAACTTCCGCCACTGTGACGCTGGTCGGCGGCTAGGCGCAGATTACGGGCAGCTGTCAGACGCCCATTGCCGGATCCGCGCCCGTCCTGGAATACTTAGATAAGCTAACGTATTGCCGGACAAAGGTGTCTGTTGTGAGTGCACGAAGCGACCGAAGGTTGAGGAACGACCCGAGGAGGCGGGCAGTGGCACCCGACACGCGCGAGCGGCTGATGCGGCGTATTGCCGACCTGTACGCGGCCGAGCAGGAGATTCGCGACGCGCAGCCGATCGACACCGTCACCGCAGCGATTCGGCGACCTGACATGCGCCTCGCGCAGCTCGTGGCCGCGATCACGAGGGCCTATGCCGACCGTCCCGCGCTCGGACAGCGCGCGATCGAGCTAACTGTGGATGCCGCGACGGGCCGTCGATCGCTGCGATTGCTGCCAGCTTTCGAGACAATCAGCTACGGCGAACTGTGGGCGCGGGTGACCGCCGTGGCGAGCGCATGGCACCACGATTCCGAACAGCCTTTGTGCACTGGCGATTTCGTGGCGATTCTGGGATTCACCAGCCGCGACTACACCACGATCGATCTGGCCTGCGTGCATCTCGGCGCGGTTGTCGTCCCGCTGCAGGCGAGCGCGTCGGTCTCCCAGCTGAGGGCCATCATCGCCGAGACTGCCCCGCGCATTCTGGCCGCGACTCCCGAACATCTCGAGGTCGCAGTCGAGTGCATTCTGGCGGGCACACCGCCGCGGCGGCTGATCGTTTTCGACTACCACCCCGAGGACGACGACCAGCGCGACGCGTTCGAATCCGCGCGCCGACGTCTCGCGAGTGCGGGCAGCGCGGTGCATGTCCAACCATTGCAGACCGTCCTCGAACAGGGGCGTGCCCTCCCGCAGGCCCCGCTCGTCGTCCCGGAGGCCGAGGACGATCCGCTGGCCCTGCTCATCTACACCTCCGGAAGCACAGGCACGCCGAAAGGCGCGATGTACACCGACCGGTTGGTGGCGGCGATGTGGCTCGGGGCACCGCCGGTGTCCGCGATCAATCTCAACTACATGCCGATGAGCCACGTCGCGGGGCGCATGTCCCTGTTCGGGGTGCTCGCCCGCGGCGGCACCGCCTACTTCGCCGCCAAGAGCGATATTTCGACACTGTTCGATGACATCGCGCTGGTGCGACCGACGGAGCTGTTCTTCGTTCCGCGGGTGTGCGAGATGGTGTTTCAGCGCTATCAGAGCGAGATGGACCGCCGCACCGTACCGGGCGTCGACCTCGCGGCGCTCGACGGCGAGGTCAAAGCGCAACTGCGGCACGACTTCTTCGGCGGCCGCTTCATGACGGCGCTCTGCGGAAGCGCGCCGCTGGCCGCGGAGATGAAGGTGTTCATCGAGTCCCTGCTCGACCTGGATCTGCACGACGGTTACGGCTCGACCGAGGCAGGCGGCGGTTTGGTGATCGACAACCAGGTGCGGCGGCCACCGGTGCTCGACTACAAACTTGCCGACGTGCCCGAGCTCGGCTACTTCCGTACCGATCAGCCACACCCGCGTGGCGAATTGCTGTTGAAGACCTCAACCATGATTCCCGGGTACTACAAACGGCCGGAGGTCACCGCGGAGGTATTCGACGCTGACGGCTTCTACAAGACCGGTGACATCGTCGCCGAGCTCGGACCGGATCGGCTGGTCTATGTCGATCGCCGCAACAATGTGCTGAAACTGTCCCAGGGTGAGTTCGTGGCCGTGTCGAATCTCGAGGCCGTCTTCGCCAATAGTCCACTGATTCGCCAGATTTTCGTGTACGGCAGTAGTGAACGCGCCTACCTGCTTGCGGTGATCGTTCCCACCGCGGACGCGCTTGCCGCCGACGACTCGGATGGGCTGAAAGTGTCGCTGACCGAGTCGCTGCAACGGATCGCCAAGGACGGCAATCTGAACCCTTACGAGATCCCGCGCGACTTCCTCATCGAGACTGAGCCGTTCACCACCGACAACGGCTTGCTCACCGGCATCGGTAAGCTGCTGCGGCCCACGCTCACCCGGCGCTACGGTGCGCGGCTCCAGCAGCTGTACGCCGACCTTGCCGAAGGGCAGGCGAACGAATTGCTCGCGCTGCGGCGCGAGGCGGCGGACCTGCCTGTGCTCGACACCATCAGCCGTGCGGCCCGAGCGTTGCTCGGTTGCGCGATCACGGATCTGCGGCCCGACGCGCACTTCACCGACCTCGGTGGCGATTCCCTTGCTGCGCTGTCCTTTTCGAATTTGCTGCAGGAGATCCTCGGTGTCGAGGTGCCGGTCGGCATCATCGTCAGCCCGGCCAGCGATCTCCACAAGCTCGCGGTGTACATCGAGGCAGCGAAGGACTCCGCGGCCGAGCGTCCGACGGTCGCGGCTGTGCACGGCAAGGGGGCTCACCGAGCCCGAGCCCGTGACCTCACACTGAACAAGTTCATCGACGTCCGAACTCGCACTGCGGCACGGGATCTCCCGCGCGCCGCGCCTGCCCACACGGTTCTGCTGACCGGCGCGAATGGGTATCTCGGCCGGTTTCTCTGCCTCGAATGGCTTGCACGCCTGGATCGAACCGGCGGCACGTTGATCTGTCTCGTCCGGGGGCGTGACGCGGCGGCGGCGAGCGCACGGCTCGAGAAGGCGTTCGACAGCGGCGACGCCGGACTGCTCAGGCGTTTCCGGGATTTGGCGAGCCGGAACCTGGAGGTTCTCGCAGGCGACATCGGAGAATCGAATCTGGGCTTGGACGACGCGACGTGGCATCGTCTCGCGGAACGCGTCGACCTGATCGTGCATCCAGCTGCGCTGGTGAACCATGTCTTGCCCTACAGCCAGTTGTTCGGACCCAATGTCGTCGGCACCGCGGAACTCATCCGCCTGGCGATCACCACACGGCTCAAGCCCGTCAACTATCTCTCGACCGTCGCGGTGGCCGCTCAGATCCCGCCCGCGATCTTCGAGGAAGACGGCGACATCCGCGAGATCAGTCCGGTGCGCGTCGTCGACGACAGTTACGCGAACGGCTATGGCAACAGCAAATGGGCGGGTGAAGTGCTGCTGCGGGAAGCCCACGACCTCTGTGGCCTACCGGTCGCCGTATTCCGGTCGGACATGATTCTGGCCCACAGTCACTACGCAGGTCAGCTGAACGTGCCCGACATGTTCACGCGTTTGCTGATCAGCTTGCTTGCCACCGGCATCGCGCCGACCTCCTTCTACGAGACAGCTGCCGACGGCGTTCGGCAGCGGGCACACTACGACGGCCTGCCCGCAGACTTCACCGCCGAAGCGATCGCCGCTCTCGGCGCGCAGGCCACTGCGGGCTTCCAGACCTTCGATGTGCTGAACCCGCACGACGACGGTATCTCACTCGACGTATTCGTCGACTGGTTGATCGAAGCGGGTCACCCGATCCAGCGCATCGATGACTATCGAGAGTGGTTCGCCCGCTTCGGCACCGCGCTTCGGGGTCTACCCGAGCGGCAGCGGCAGGCCTCGCTGTTGCCGTTGCTGCACGCCTATCGCCGGCCCAGTCTGCCCATCGCCGGATCGGTGATTCCGGCCAAGGGCTTCACTGCCGCGGTGCAGGCCGCGAACATCCGCCCCGGCAACGACATTCCGCACTTGTCGCGGTCGCTGATCCGTAAATACACTTCCGACCTGCGGCAACGCGGCCTGTTCTGAGGGCGGCCCGGCATGCCTTCCGGGCAAGTGTGGTAGGCACGGAGTATCCGAAACATTGTGTGCCAGAGGATAACTGGTTGGCCTTTCGGTTATCTGTCGGTCATTCGGTCGCATAAACGGCAAAGGTGTGCAATCTTGTTATTGCACAACGGCATTCATAGGGAACCCGAGCTTGCCCACGGGCGTCGGCGAAGGGGGTGCGGCGAAAATATGTCGTCGTCGAACACATCCGGGTCCGGCGGCCATATCGCGGCGCGGCGCGGCCGGGATAGGGCTTCGGCCGTACCGTTGTGGCCGGGCATGATCTCCTCGGAACTGTCACAACGCCTCGACCTATCACAGCGGCTGCAGCCGCCACGGCGGCTCGAGGCGCCGCAGCGCGTGGACCCGCGACAGAGCCTCGGCCGACAACGCCGCTCGCGGCGGCGCGCCGATCGTGCGCACCACGGACCGCTGCGATTCTGGTGGCTCAGCGCGTTCGCGATCGGTGGGTCAGTGGCGACAGCGGCGATCGTGCTGGTCTACAGCGCCGCGGCGACCGACCCGCGCCAGTCCGCGACGGTGGTCGATCCGGTGCTCGGCGGTCGGCCCGGCTGTGAGGCGACCCGGACCGAACAGCTGGTGCGCGGCAACGGCATCGGTTCGAGCGCGACCGGGCCGGAAGTGATTCTGGCATTCCAGCACGCCTACTACGTGGAGCGTTCGGGGCAGGCGGCGCGGGCGGTCACCACACCGGACGCGTCGGTGCCGAAGATCGAGGTGATCGATGCGGGTATCGCGTCCATTCCGCCCGGCAGTCAGCACTGTGTCCTGATCGTGCCGATGAGTGATGGCCGATTCGATGTGGTGATCACCGAGAGCCGCCCCAATTCGACCGTGCGGACCTATCGGCAGGTCGTGACTGTGGCCGACCGCGAAGGCTCGATCGTCATCACCAAGATCGCGCCCCCTGGCTGAGCGCGGATTCAGGCGGTCGCAGTCTCGTCGGCCGCGCTGCGGCCACCACGGATCTCGACGATCGGTAGCACCAGGGCGGTCGGCGTGCCTGCGGGCACGACCGGATTCCTGGGCGCCACCGGCGAAACCTGTTGATAGGCAAGGCCTAGCGCCGGGCGGGTGTCCTGCTCGCCGTTGTTCGGCCAATAGGCCGCGGCGCGTTCGGCCTGCGCGGTGATCGTCAGCGAGGGATTGACACCGAGATTCGCCGACACCGCGGCACCGTCCACGACGCTCAGGGTCGGGTAGCCGTACACCCGGTGGTAGGCGTCGATGACACCGGTTTCCCGGTCGGCGCCGATCGGCGCTCCGCCCAAGAAGTGTGCGGTCAAGGGGATATTGAAGATCTCGCCCCAGCTGCCGCCCGCGATGCCGCCGATCTTCTCGGCGACCCGGCGGGTGACGTCGTTGCCCGCCGGAATCCAGGTCGGGTTCGGTTCGCCGTGGCCCTGCTTGCTGGTCAGCTTGCGGCCGAACAGGCCGCGCTTGGTGTAGGTCGTGATGGAGTTGTCCAGGTGCTGCATCACCAGCGTGATGATCGTGCGCTCACTCCAGTTCTTCACACTGAGGAAGGTGAGCAGGGTGAACGGATTGCGCAACACGACGCCGAGGAACCGCAGCCAGCGCGGGATCCGGCCGCCACCGTCGACCATCAGCGTCTGCATCAGGCCCATCACATTGGAGCCCTTGCCGTAGCGGACCGGCTCGATGTGCGTGTCGTGGGTGGGGTGGATGGATGAGGTGATCGCGACGCCCTTGGTGAAATCCGCACCGGGGGTGACCTTCTTGGTCGCCGCTCCGACGATGGATTCGGAGTTCGTCCTGGTGAGTTCGCCGAGTCGATCGGAAAGGTCGGGCAGCACACCCTTGTCACGCATCGCGTGCAATAGCTTCTGGGTGCCGAGGGTGCCTGCGGCCAGGACGACCTGACGGGCGGTGTAGGTCACGGGACGCTTGCGCACCCACGCGCCGGTGCGTTCGGTCGCGACATCCCAGGTGCCGTCCGGTAGTGGGCGCAGTTCGGTGACCGTCGTCATCGGAATCACCTGCGCGCCTGCCTTTTCCGCGAGGTACAGGTAGTTCTTGACGAGTGTGTTCTTCGCTCCGTGCCGGCAGCCGGTCATGCATTCACCGCATTCGAGGCAGCCGGTGCGCTCAGGACCGACACCGCCGAAATACGGGTCCGCCACGGTCTTGCCCGGCTCACCGAAGAACACGCCGACCGGAGTCTGTACGAAGGTGTCGCCGACGCCGAGATCGTCGGCCACCTCCTTGAAGATCTCGTCGGCCGGAGTCATGTGCGGATTGCGCACTACGCCGAGCATCTTCTGTGCGCGCTCATAGTACGGCGTGAGCTCGGCACGCCAGTCGGTGATGTCGCGCCACTGCGCGTCCTGGAAGAAGGGCTCCGGCGGCACATACAGGGTGTTGGCGTAGTTCAGCGACCCGCCACCGACGCCGGCGCCACCGAGGATGAGGACATTGCGCAGCGGGTGGATGCGCTGGATGCCGTAGCAGCCGAGTTTGGGCGCCCACAGGAACTTTCGCAGGTCCCAACTGGTCTCGGGGAGTTCGTTATCGGCGTAGCGCTGACCGGCCTCGAGCACGCCGACCGTGTAGCCCTTCTCGATCAGCCGCAGCGCGGTCACGCTGCCGCCGAATCCTGAACCGACGACGAGTACGTCGAAATCCGTCTCTCGTTGGTCCATGTGGTGCTCCTCGATCGGTGTCGCCAGTGACACCGCTAACACTACTACTGGGTAGGTTACGGTCGATTGTGGGCTGTCAGCGGGTGGATATGAGCAGGCAGTGACATTTCACAGCTGAGTTTTCCACCAGGCGACGGTGGCGGCGACGGCCTCGTCGAGGGGAGTGGGGTGCAGGCCGAGCCGCTGCTGGCTGTCGGTGGAGTCGAGCACGAACGGGCGCGCGACTTGATAGCTCATTTCCGCGAGCTCGCGCAACTGGGCGCTGAACAGCCCCAACAGCCGGATCACGGTGATCGGCGCGGCGGACACCTTGGGGGCGGTGACACCGGCGGCGGTGGCGATGGCGTCGATGAGTTGGCGCTGCGTGATCGGCGGCGCGGTCGGCGCATGCAGGAAGGTGTTCCATGCCGATTCGTCGGCGGCCGCTCGAATCATGGCGGCGGCGAGATCGGGGACGTAGGTGAAGGAGTGCGGGACGTCGAGTTTGCCGAGCGCCTGCACCTTCTTGCCGGTGAGGATGGGGGTGAAGAGTTGTTCGCCCGCCACCGAGGCGCGCACGTACGGGCCGAGGAAGTCCGAGGCCGCGACGCTCACCGTCGGGGTGGCGTGGGCCGCGCGAGCCCGCACCAGCTGAGTCCGGACCGCCGGCTTGCCGAAATCGGCATCGCGGGTCCCGGTTTCGGTGATGGGGCCCTCGACCTTGCCATAGGAATAGAGATTCTCGGCGAAAACGACCACGGTGTCGGCCTTCCCGGCCTCGTCCATGACCGCCTGTTCGGTGGGAGGCAACTCGGCCTGCCATGTCTTCGCGGCGTAGCGCGAGGCGCCCGCGCAGTGATAGATGGCGGTAGCGCCGTCGAACTGGCCCGAAAGCTGTTCGGGCAGAGTAACGTTCACCGCGCGCCGATCGATGAGGCTATGCGCGGGCCCGCTGCCGGAGCGGGTGAGCAAACGCACCTGCTTGCCTGCGGCGGCCAGCTGCTCGGCGATCGTGGCGCCGGTGGGTCCGGCTCCGGTGACAACGTGCAGTTCGGTCATTGCGCTCCCTGGCTCTCCTTAGAGAGCGATGCTCTCTATCGCTCAAGGATGCGGCACTTCCGCTGCGCTGTCAAGAGCATTGCTCACGGTTGTTGACAATGCTCTCTCGAAAATGCACGGTGGAATCGTGCCGACTACTCCCCGCGCCCGAGCCCGCGCGCAAACTATGGCCGACATCGTCCGGATCGGCCGCGAACATCTGGCGACCGACGGCGCTGCTGCGCTGTCGTTGCGTGCGGTGGCGCGTGACCTCGGCGTCGTGTCCTCGGCGGTCTACCGGTATGTGCGCAGCCGAGATGAGCTGCTCACTCTGCTGGTCGTCGAGGGCTACAACGCGCTGGGCGATGCCGTGGACGCCGCCCTTGCGGCAGCCCCCGAAGACCCGGCGCAGCGGCTGCGGGTGGTCGGCCGGACCGTGCGCGCCTGGGCGCTCGCCGAACCTGCTTGGTATGGGCTACTTTTCGGCACGCCGGTTCCGGGCTACGACGCGCCGGCCGAACAGACCGTCTCTCCGGGAGTTCGGGTGATCGCCGCGCTGTTGCAGATCTACGGTCAGGCCTATCGCGGCGGACTGCTCGCCGAGCCTTCCGAGCCTGTTGCCGTATCTCCCGTGCTGGCAGCGAGTTTCGCCCAAATTCGCAGCGAGTTCGCGCTGGATGCGCCGGACTGGGTGTTCTCGCGCGGCATCACGGTATGGAGCGCGATGTTCGGTGCGGTGAGCTTCGATGTATTCGATATGTACGGCCGCGACACGTTCGCCGATCGGTCCGAGTTGTTCGAACTGCAGCTCGACCGGCTGGTGGAGCTGCTGGGTTTCTCATGATGTGGCACAAGCCACTGTTGTCCACTGATGTGTCGGACGCTACAGTTACCCGCCAGTAGGTCAAGGGCGTCACCGGTGACGCCGACATGAGCGGGGAATCATGAATCGACGGCACCGTCGTGTCCGGATATTCGCCACCTCGGTGGTGACCGTCATTGCGATCGCGACCGGCATCGTGTCGGCGCAGTCCGTGCAGGCAGCGCCCGACGCAGGTGCCCTCGGTGCGCAGTGGACCGCGACTCATGATGGGCCACGGGCATATCCGAACGTGCACATCGATTGGGATGTTCCGATCACGATGAGCGACGGCACCGTCTTGAAGGGCAATGTGTACCGCCCGGCGGATGCCGGCGGGCGACCTATCGACGAGCAGACGCCGACGATCGTGAACCTCACCCCCTACACGAAACTCATTTCGAATGTGCTCGATTCGGCCATGACCTTCCCGATACTCGCCGACGCGCTCACCGAGGTCTTCAAGACCTTCGACCTGTCGGCGTACGGACTCGGCGGGTTCACCGAGATCACCAAGGCATTGCCCGCAGGCACGCTGCGCGCGTTCGGCGTCGACCGCAAACTCGTGCAGAGCGGCTACACCCAGGTGGTCGTCGATGTACGCGGAACAGGTTTCTCCCAGGGCATCTGGCAGGTGTTCGGCGAACGCGAACAGCAGGACGGCGTCGAGGTCGTCGATTGGGCCGCCACGCAGCCCTGGTCGAACGGCAGGGTGGGGATGAACGGCATCTCGTACTCGGCGATCAATCAGTTGCAGACCGCCCAACGGCATCCGGCCGCGTTGCAGGCCATCTTCCCGATCGTGCCGGGCAGCGATCTGCTGCGCGATATCGCGGCCACCGGCGCGGGCGTCGGGTTCGGATTCCTGCCCGTGTGGCTGATCGGAGTCAACGGCACCAAGTTGCTTCCGGATGTGCTGTCGATGATCGCCGGGGCCTTCGACTGGAAGTGGCTGGCCGATCGGGTGCGCGACCCCATGACGTTCTTCAACTATTTGATTGCGGCGCTGACGGTTCCGAGCATCGACGCGATCCCGCCGGAGCTCGAGACGCTGATCCGCGACGACAGCCCGATCCGCACCTCCTGGCTCGGGCATCCGGAGCAGGTGACCATACCGACCTTCGTCTACGGCGGCTGGCACGACATCTTCACCTACTCCTCGCCGCGGGTCTACAACGCGGTGAATGTGCCGCAGGGGCAGAAGAAGCTGGTGATGGGCGACGTCTACCACCTCACCAGCGGCAGTGGCAACGGCCTGCCCGGCGGTCCGCCGCGCCTGGATGTGCTGCAGCGGGCGTGGTTCGACAAGTGGCTCAAAGGCATCGATAACGGCATCGACTCGATCGCGAATGTGACCATGTGGCAGCAGAGCGGCGGGTGGACCGAAAGCCCCAGCTTCCCGCGGCCGAACATGGACTACCGGCGCATGTATCTGAACGCGACGGCCTCCGCAACGGCGAACAGCCTGCACGACGGCAGCCTCACCGCGACACCGGGCGATCCGGCGCGGGTGACGGTCGCGCCTGGACTCGCCACCCTGTGTTCGCGCGATTCGGCCACCGGCACAGCGGGCATCACCGCGGCACTCGACCTGTGCGCCAAGGACTCTCGCGTCAGTGAACTGAACGCCATCACCTTCACCAGCGCCCCGGTGGCGGAGCCGACACAGGTGTCCGGACCGATCAACCTGCACCTGAACACCGTGCTCGACGCCACCGACGGATATTGGTCGGCTACGGTCAACGACGTTGCCCCCGACGGTCGTTCGACGGTGTGGACCAGTGGCCAGCTGACCGCGTCGCTACGGAAAGTGAACGAGCAGAAGGCTGTTCGTTCGGCCAACGGCGACTACACCGACCCCTATCCGATCCTGACCCTGGACACCCGCCAGGCGATCGTCCCCGGTGAGCCGACCATCGTCGACATCGGCCTCGCCGCCACCGACGGTGTGCTGCAACCGGGCCATCGGCTGCGGATCGACATCTATGCCATGAACTTTCCGCGGGGGATTCCGCTGCGGCCGCTGCTGAACGAGAGCGGACTGAAGCCGCAGCACGTCCAACTCGACCCGGACGAGCCGAGTTGGGTGAACATCCCGGTGGAGGGCAACCCCGGTTGGTGAGGGGCAGCCCGGCATTTCCCCGACTCGGTGCTGGTAGGGCAGTTTCTGAGTAGTCTTCGACCCGTCGATCGATGCTTTGGAGCGTAGCCACTCATCCGCAGCTGTGGAACGGGAAACCATGGTCACCCATCGCTGGAAGCCGAATATCTCCCTTGTCGCCGTCGCCGTGGCCATTACGCTGTTGCTCGCAGCGTGCGGGTCCGATGCGTCGAGGACATCGGGCGGTGGCAACGCCGGTCCCGACGGCATCCCGGTCGCCTACCGGGAGCCGGTGAAGCTCACGAGCGAGGACGGCGTTCTCGAAGTGCGGCTGTCGGCCCATGCGGGCATTGTCTCGCTCGACACCGTCTCGAAACCTGTGTCGAACTTCCTGGTCTTCGGCTACGAGGTCATCAAGGGCCTCGCCTCGGACGGCTCGACCAAGGGCGACAACCTCTACCCGGCGCCAACGCTGCATGTCGATCCGGGCGAGCGCCTGATCGTGCACTACGACAACGATCTGCGGGACCTGACAATCGAGGACTACTACGATCCCGCTTTCACCCCAGCGGGCGAGGACGTTCCGATCTACCCGCCTGCCCTCACCTCGTCGCCGCTCAACCTGCACACCCACGGACTCCATGTCAGTCCTGACGGCAACGTCGACAACGTCCTGCTCGACATCCCCGCCGGTAAGGGCAACGTCTACGACTATGCGCTGCCGAAGGACATGCCCAACGGCCTGTACTGGTACCACAGCCATCGCCACACGCTGACGGCTCAGCAGACCTACAAGGGTTTGGCCGGTCTGCTCGAGATCGGACGGCCCGACGGCAACCTGCCGCTGGTGACGCGTGATCACCTCCCGATCCGCACTATGGCGCTGCAGTACAACTACGTCTTCGATCGCAAGGGCAGCGGTCATCAGTTGAACGACCCGAATCGGCCGCAGTACGTGAGCACGCTGAAGCCTCCCGAGGGATCGCAGCTCGCCGACGGCACGTACCGGCCGAGTCTGGTCCCGGCGAACTTCGCGGAGACGACGAACGGCTCCCGGTATGTCACCAACTGGTACAGCGGGCCACTGTCGCCGGCCAACCACCGTGGTCAGAACCAGTTCGTGCCGAGCAACCTGCAGAGCTTCACCAGCGGTCCTACGTCGTCGCCCCTCTCGGTCCCCGCGGATCTCGCGCTACCGGACAACCAACGCGACGTGCAGTTCACGATCAACGGGCAGTTCCAGCCCGCACTGAAGCTGAAACCGGGTCAGACCGAGATATGGGTCCTGGCGAACATCAGCGACATGGCCTACATCCCCGTCATGCTGACCGAAACGGCGACCGGCAACCATCCGAAGTTCGCCATTGTCGGCCAGGACGGCGTTCCCTTCTCCGAGGTCAACCTGCCGGTCGACGGCGACGGCACGCGTCTGGTGATCCCGCCGGCCTCGCGGTACGCGATCGCGGTCACGATGCCGAAAACCGGCGATCTGGTGCTCGAGATGCCAGCCGCACCCGACGCCAGGCCGAGCACGGAGCCCGGCGTGCTCTACACGAACAACGGCACCGACCAGCCGCCCGCCGTACTGGGCACGGTCAGCGTCGACCCCTCGGTCATCAGCTACCAGGACGGCTTTTTCACCTTT
Source organism: Nocardia sp. NPDC057440 (assembly GCF_042802915.1). Classification (NCBI taxonomy): domain Bacteria; kingdom Bacillati; phylum Actinomycetota; class Actinomycetes; order Mycobacteriales; family Nocardiaceae; genus Nocardia; species Nocardia sp. NPDC057440. The sequence continues at coordinate 142,616 of NZ_JBHVDF010000016.1, read as the reverse complement.
CCCACCCAGAAGCTCATTCAGGTGCGGCCCGACCGCGGCGAGGGCCGGACCACACCGTTCGTGCCCGGCCAGCAGCTCGACGCCTACACGTCCTTCGTGGACACGTCGGCCACCACGCCCGCTGTGCAGCGCACGTTGACGGTCTCGGGTGGCTTCGGCAACGAGAAGGCGAGCAACAGCGACCCGAAGGCGTTCACCTACCAGTTCGACGACAACACCTTTCCGAACATCCCGTTGCTCCAGCCGCGACTCAACTCGGTCGAGGAATGGTTGATCACGAACCTGAACAACGACGAGCACCCGATGCACATCCACGTCAACGACTTACAGGTGATGGGGATCGTCGATCCGGTCGCGAAGTCCGTTACCGGAGTGCAGATGTGGGGCGTGGACAACGTCAACGTCCCGGCTCCCGTGACCGACGAGAATGAGAACCCACTGATCCCCGCTTCGGTGACGTTGCGGATGAGGTTCATCGACTACACCGGCACCTTCGTGATCCATTGCCATCGCCTCAACCACGAAGACAACGGCCTGATGGCGATCGTCAACGTGATCCCCGAAGTATCGACCTACGCGGTGGCGATCGCAGGGGGACCGGGTAATCCCGCGACCGTGCAGGTCTACGACGGCGACGGCGACAAGCTGGTCGCGACCGTCACACCGTTTCCCTCCTTCGTTGGCACGCCCACGGTTGCCATGGCCGACCTCAACGGCGACGCGGTGCTCGACCTCGTCGCCGGCACCGGTGCCGGCGTCGGTTCCGAGGTCGTGGCGTACAGCGGTGTCGGCGGTACACGTTTCAGCACGGAACTGGCTCGGTTCACACCGTTCGGGCCCGACTTCCGTGGCGGCGTCAACGTCGGAGGCGCCGATATCGATGGCAACGGATCGGCTGACAACCTCATCGTCAGCTCGGGTCCTGGCATCGAATCGGCAGTGCGCGTGTTCTCTTCGGCTCTGACCAGCGAGCTGGGCAAGGCGCCCGAGCTGTATTCGAGCTTCACGCCGTATCCCGGATCGAAGGCCGGGGTCACAGTTGCGACCGGAATGGTCGATACCGCCTCGGGCCGGGCCAGCATCGTGACGGCCCCGGGGCCCGGCGAGGCTCCATGGGTGAAGACCTTCCGTTACGACCTGTACACGCCGACTGCCTCCGCGGCGGCGAAAGGCACGACAGGCCCGCATGCCGGTCGTCCGGGGGAGCCGGAGATGACCTCGGATTTCCTGGCCTTCGATGAGAACTATCGTGGCGGTGTCGCGCTCTCGACAGGGTGGGTGGCCGGCGCCGAGGGCGGGGCGAAGAGCATCATCACGGGCATGATCGCCGGCGATGGCACGGTGCGGGTCTGGTCGAGCGGATCGCGGCTCGACGGCGAGCCTGCGATGTACACCGAGAGCCCGAACCATCATTCGGGCACGGTTTCCTTCAGAGAGACAACGTCATTCACCCCCTTCGTCGGCGGCACCGGGGTCCAGGTCGCGACCACCAGTACGACCGCGGGTGCGGATCTGCTCGTCAGTGGGCTCGGCGGGAACGGAAGCGAGGTCCGACGGTATGGGCTGAGTCGAGCGGCTCCGGGCGCCACGACCCTGTCGCCGAGGTTGTTGAACACGCTTGTCCCGATTCCCGCACCGTCCGGGCCCGCACCGCTCGCCGGTCGATAGCGGGTGCCGACCGGTCAGGGGAGGGACCAGAGCTGCCTGGTCACTACATAGAAGATGACGACCCAGGTCAGGGTGAGTACGGCGACAACTGCGAGCCCCTGCAGATTCGTCTTCGCGGCCGGTGCGTCCGGGGGTGGCCGCAGCCACCGCTTCAGCAGCCGGTTCACGTAGTAGGGCATGGTGAAGAAACTCATGGTGAAACTGGACAACAGGTTGCCGACGAGCAGCCCGAGCCACAGCGGCATCTTCAGCGGCGACAGCGCGAGGGTGAGCAGCACGACGGTCGGGTAGAGACCAACCCAGACCGCGATGGCTGTCTTGGTGTCCGACGGAGCGGGAGCAGTGTTGCCGTTCTCGTCGAAGGCGAACCAGCTACCGAACGAATTGTCGATGGTGCGCAGCTCGAAGTCGCTGAACTTCTCACCCTCGGCGAGCAGTTCCCGGCGCCGGTTCGAGGTGAGCCACCTGGCCAGGTTCGCAGAAGTGTCGAAACGGTACAGCGCGGTCCATTCGTCCTGAATGCCTTCGATGGGACGGAAGAGCTCGCTGCCGCGGAAGCCTTCGAATTTGGCCTCCTCCTGAGTCAGGTGCTTCTGCCACGCAACGAAATCGGCGACGCTGTCGTGATTTACGCGGTGGGTGACGACAACCGTGACGAGCGGATCCGTAGGTCGCGTGCCGCCGCTGATGACCTGCTGGGTGGCGGGGCCGTCGAAGTATTGCCTGCCCTTGTCGAGAAAGTCCTGACGGGTGGCGCTGTTTATCCAGGCCTGCAGGTGGGCGAGGGAATCGAAGCGGTAGACCACGACCCACTCGGTTTGCGCGGCCGTCGGGGCGGCGATCTCGGCGCCGAGAAATCCGGCGTAGCCGGAGGCCGCGTCGTTCACTTCCTGCTGCCAGGTCTTGAAGGCCCGCCCGAAACCGGCGTGTACCTTCTGGCCGATGATGACAGTCGCGGCACTGTCGGTGAGCTCTGCGGGTTCCATCACGATCTCCTCACGGCTCAGCCCGCATCGAAACCGGTGTCTTCGCAGAGCCTGCGGTAGATGCGTTCCGGCGTGAACGGCAGCGCCCGATATCGGACCCCCGTCGCATTCTCGAGCGCGTTGGCCAGTGCGGGCGCCACCGGGTTGATGCAGCATTCCGCGATACCCTTCGAATGCATCGGCCCGACAGAATCTGTCGAGTCGACAGTGAGCACCTCGGTGCGGGGAACATCGGCATAGGTCGGTATGCGGTAATTGCGCAAGTTCGGATTGACCATGACGCCGTTCTCGTCGATGTGGAAGTTCTCGGTCAGCGCGAAGCCGATGCCCTGGGCGACGCCGCCCTCGATCTGGCCACGCACCTGCGCCGGGTTGATGACGACTCCCGCGTCGGCGGCGTGCACGCTATAGAGGATGCGGACCTCACCCGTCACCCGATGGACGGCGATGCGGAAGCCGTGACTGTTGAAGACCACGCTGCGCGGCGACCCGAAAGCCTTGCGCGCCTCCGTCAATCGGATGCCTCGTCGACGCGCCAGCTCGACCAGCTCGGACAAGGACAAGCGGCTGCCGCCGCAGATGACCCCGTCATCGTCCATCGAGCACGACGAGACATCGACTCGCGCATGCGCGGCGGCGAAGGCCAGGATGCGATCGCGCAGGGCTTCGGCGGCCCGCAGTACCGCGTTCCCGGCGACGAAGAGGCCCGCGCTGGCGAATGCCCCCGTATCGAAACCTGTTCGGTCCGTGTCGGACTGCACGATGCGTATCCGCGAGGGTGTGGTGCCGAGCTGGTCGGCCGCGATTTGCACGTGGGCGGTCGAGGTTCCCTCACCGAACTCGACGGTGCCGATCGCGAGCTCGTAGACGCCGTCATCGCCGAGGGTCAGCCATGCCTCGGAGAGATGGTCGGTCGGGGGCGCGGTCTCGTGCAGGGAGCTGGCGGCACCCGTACCGATAAGCCAGCCGTCTCCGAGTGGCGGTCCGTCGGTGTTGCGGCGGAGGGCCGTGTCGACGAGATCGATGCATTGCGAGAGGCCGTCCTCGCTGAACATGACGTCGTCGGGCCCGTCGTCGAGCGCGATGAGGGCGTCACCGGGACGCACGATATTGCGCCGCCGTAGCTCGAAGGGATTCATGGCGAGCGCGATTGCCAGCTCGTTCATGGCCGACTCCACCGCGAACGTGGGCTGGGTCATGCCGTAGCCGCGTAGTGCGCCACTGGGCACCGTGTTCGTGTAGACCGAGTAGGCGTCGAACTTCTTGTTGGGGCAACGGTAGATCGCCATGGCGGCCCCACCCGCGAACAGGGTCTCGCCACCGTGGTTGCCATACGCGCCCGTGTTCGACACATTGCGGACCTGGAACGCGGTGAGTGTGCCGTCGGCCCGTGCGCCGAGCTTGATCGTGAGCGCCATCGGGTGTCGCGGTGACGCTGTAGTGAATTCCTCCTCCCGGGTGAACTCGAGACAGACCGGCCGCCCGGTGTCCAAGGCGGCGAGGGCGACCAGATCCTCGGAAATAACCTCTTGCTTGCCGCCGAACCCGCCGCCGACCCGCTTGCTGAACACGCGCAGCTGATCCGGACGGAGGTCGAAGAGATAGGCGAGTTTGCCTTTGGCGATCGACGGGGACTGCGAACTGGTGCGCACGTGCAGGCGACCGTCGTCCATCCACGCGATCGATCCATGCGTCTCGAGGTGCGCGTGCTGCACGCGCGGTGAAAGGTATGTGCCCTCGTGGATCACATCGGCCTCGGCGAACCCGGCCTCGACATCACCGACGTGCCCGTGGACCTCGAGCAGGATGTTGTGCTCGGGATCGTGCACGAACGGGTCGCCCGAGCCGTGCAGCGGGGGAGCGCCGTCGGCCATCGCCTCCTCCGGGTCGAAGACCGCGGGCAGCATCTCGTACTCGACAATCACCGCGCGGCAGCCCGCTTCCGCGGCTGCGACGGTGTCGGCCAGCACGGCGACCACCCGTTGGCCGACGAAACGCACTGTGTTGTCGAGGATGTAGGTGTCGCTTGGATCGACGAGGTGATCGGTGTGTATCGCCGTCGTGAACCTCTTGCGCGGCACATCCGCCCAGGTGTACACCCGATGCACACCGGGAACCGCGAGCGCCGCGGTCTTATCGATGGACACGATGCGGGCATGAGCGTGGGGTGAGCGCAATATCTTGAGATGCAGCATGCCGTCGATGGCGGTGTCCATCGTGAACTCGGCACGGCCCGTCACCACCTCGGTGGCCGCTGGCGCGCCGACGCTCGTGCCGACTGCCCGGCCCGGCCCGGCGACCTCGATCTCGGCTACGCCGTTCAGCGCATCTTCGATCGCCCGGTAGCCGGTGCAACGGCAGAGGTTGCCTTTCAGCGCGCGGGGCAGGTCTGCCGTCTGGGCGTCGGTGAGCGCCACCGCGGTCATGATCATGCCCGCGGTGCAAAAGCCGCACTGGAAGCCGGGGGCGTCGCGGAACTGCCGTTGCATCGGATGCAGGTCATCCGGCGAACCGAGGCCTTCGATCGTCGTGACCGCACACCCGTCCGCTCGGAACGCGGGCGTGATGCAGCTGTGCACCGGAATGCCGTCGAGCCACACCGTGCACGCACCGCAATCGCCTGCGTCGCAACCCTTCTTGACGCCGTAGTAGCCGAGCGAGCGCACGAATGTGCGCAGGCATTGACCAGGGTTCGGCTCGTCGTCGAAGGTCGTTCCGTTGACGGTGTATGTCATGCCGGGCATCCCTCGGCGAGCTCGACGCGGATCTCCTCGGCGAAGTGCCTGGCCAGGTGGTGACGGTGGTCGGGTGTGCCGTTCGGGTCGCTGAACCACAGGTCGTCGGGTAGTGCATCGATGCCCTGCCGCAGTTCTTCGGCGCCGGGCATGGTGTCGAACGTCAGGCGCACCGGACGAGTGGTGCCCGCCGTGATGGTCAGCAGCAGGTCGGCGGCCCCGGGCGACTGGGTGGCGATCATGAACAGTGTCGAGCGGCCCAGGTGCGTGAGGGTGAAGCGCCGGTGCGTGTGCCGCTTGCGAAGCGCGCCGATCGGGATGTCGATACGCCGCAGAATCTCGCCGGGGGCGAGGACGTTGTGGTGGTCGCCCGTGACGAAGTCGGCCGCGTCGACGGTGTGTTCGGACCCATCCGCGGCCCACACTGTGTAGGTGGCTTCGAGCGCGACCGTCATGGTGATCATCGGGCCTGCGGGCAGCGACATGCAGATATTGCCGCCCACCGTCGCCGCGTTCCAGATCTTGAACGACGACAGGAACGCCTCGCAGCTGGTGGCGAACAGCGAGCCCGCGCGCCAGTCGCTCGGCGGTGCGAAGGCCGCCAGCTCACCGATTGTGCACGTCGCGCCGATCTCGAGCCCGGCATCGCTGGGCGCCAAGCTGTCCCAGCCGAGTGTGGTGAGATCGACGAGACGGCGCAGCTCCGGCTGTTCGGTGGAGAACAACCATGTTCCCCCGGCGAGCCACGCGTCACCATCGCGCCAGACCGCACCCGGTCGGTCCGGGGGGCGCCGGACGATGTCGGTGATCGTGTTGAGATCCATAGCGCTGCTCCCTCGGAGAAGGTGCCGTGCTGCTACTCGCCCGCGAGTTCGATCGCGACGCTGATTCGCCGTGTCGGGCGCGTCGCCGTCCACGTGTTCGCCTGGCGTCAACTTACCCGATCTACCAGCACCGACTCAGGAAAATGCCATGGCAGTACCCGAGGTCGTCGCTACCGTGACCGTGACTTCGCGGTCGAGCAGCAAACAGCGCGGTCGCGACGTTCCGGCACCGTTCGCATTCGATCAGTGCGGACCTGCACCCGGGCCGCACCTCGGCCCCGCGAGATGTCCTACCGAGTTGGCGGGGCTACCGGGGTCCTGGTCGCAGCGATCTGCTGATCATCGCCGTGCCGCAGTGCGGGGGAGTTGACGCTTGCCGCCGAGCACCTCGGCGATAAGCGCGTCATAGCCGAGGCGGATTTCTTCGAGGCGACTGCGAGCTCGGCGTGCCCGCGTATCGTGCGCCGGCAGCGCGCGGGTGGCGTGTTCGGCCTGCACGAGCCGCTCCGCGAGTCGGTCGACGACCGGCCCGAGTCCTTCGGTGTGCATGGTCGGACCGGTGTGCGCGGTCGGCACGTTTCGGCTCACCCACAGGTCGATCGCGCTCATCAAAGTGGATCGGTAGGTGTCGATTTCGGCTGTGCGCGTGGGTTCGTCGATGCGGCGGCGGTGCAGGCTGCCCGCGTGACTCGCCGACACCGCGAGTGGGTGGTTGCTCGACCGGTCGTCCTGGATCGCGTCCAGAAGTTCGTCGGCGCTCGGTAGCAGCCCAGGCCTGCCTGCCGCCGTGGCTGTCTGTGGCTGCCGAAACTGTTGTGCGTCATGGATAGTCATCTGTGCTCCGCTCGCGGACGCCGCTCCAACAGGCGTCGCCGTGTATGGATCCGATCCATGCCCTTAGTCGTCGTCCAAATCGGCCGACATGAATGCGGCGGCCGCTAGCCAGCGATCACACGGCAGCGTGTGCTCGGCGGCCAGGATAGCTCGCGCGGTGGGGTCGTTGAGGTCCGGTTCGATGCTGTCCGGCTGACAGCAGCGGTGGCCGGCGGCAATCCGCTTCCCGGCTGCCGGCACGGTTCCGGAGACGGGCTTGCGGGCTGAAATGTGTTGCGGCACAGTGGCTTTCCTGCGCATCTCGTCGTCGGCGATCGGTCTGGTCGTCATCAGCCGATGCCCCTCTCAGAGTTGCGGGGACTGCGAGCGATGACACCCGCCGCCTCGGCGTTCCGTGATATCGTGAATGTGTTAAATGTACCGTGATTATCACGCTTCAGGAAGCGGAGTGGCGATATCGGTGCAGTTGGATATGTTGGGGGCCATGGCTACGCGACTGCGGACCGCACGAAAACTGTTGCTGGGACGCGAGATCGAGCACATGATCAAGACCGCTGGCATCAGCCAGGCCGACGCGGGGAAGATCATCGAGGTAGGTCAGAGCCGAATCAATGGGCTCATCAATGGGATTGGCACGATCTCGGTCGGCGATCTCGAAAAGTTGGCGGGCGGGCTGGGTTTCGGTGACGCACGTTATGTCGACACCTTGCTCGAGCTCAGGCGTGACAATCATCGCCGCGGCTACTGGAGTACCAGCCATCGACGTGCGTACAGCGAAGAGCTACGACTACTTGTCGATCTGGAGGCGCACGCCGATCTGCTACGCACGGCCGAGTCGGAGATCATGCCAGGCCTCGTGCAATGCGAGTCCTACATTCGCGCCCTGCACAAGCCCGAGATCCCCGGTGTGGGCGAGGCCGATGGCATCACTGTCGAGGACTTGGTGCAGGCGCGGATGGCCAGGCAGGAAGTCCTGGTCAAGCGTAATCCGCCCGAGTTCCGCGCGATCCTCTCCGAGTCCTGCCTGCGTCGCGAATACGGTGACCGCAATGTCATGCTCGATCAGCTCGAGCAGCTGCACGAGCTGTCTCGAAGACCGAACATCCTCATCCAGGTGCTGCCGTTCGCGATCCCGACCAACGGCGCGGGCATGGAGGACCGGTACACGCTGATCCGAGTGCCCTCGCCCGGTGCCGCGGGGGACCTCGAGATGGCGATCGACGAACTACAAGGCGACATCCGCTACATCGATGAGAAACCCGCTGTCGCGCGCCGCGAGACCGTGTGGTCGCGGCTGAGCGCCGCCGCACTCAGCGCAGAGGATTCGCGGCAGTTCATGGAACACGTCGCCCGCTCGTTTCGTCGCAAAACAGCCAACCGCTCGTAGCCGCACGAACAGGAGCCCCCATGGCCACCAACGACTTCGAGTCCCGCGAGATCGACCCGCGCGTGCCGTCGGCCGCCCGGCTCTACCACTACTACCTGACCGGCGAACCTGTCTTCGATGCCGACAAGCTGTTCGCCGAGCGGGTCTTCGCGCGCTTCTCCCACCTCGACACCTGGGCGCATCACAACCGTGAGTTCCTCGGGCGTGCTACGCGATTCATGGTCGAGCAGGGTATTCGGCAGTTTCTCGACATCGGCTCCGGCCTGCCGACCGGCGGCAATACCCATGACATCGCCCGCGAGTCGGCTTCCGACGTGCGTGTCGTCTATGTCGACAACGACCTGGAAGCGGTGAACCGCGCCCATGACCTGCTGCTGCAGCAAGACGCGCTCGACGCGACGGCCATCGTCGAAGCCGACCTACGCTACCCAGATCTGATCCTCGATCACCCGGAAACGCGTCGCCTCATCGACTTCGACCGGCCGGTCGGCTTGCTGATCGTGAGCGTCTGGCCCTTCGTGCCGGAGTCCGAACGGCCGCTGGAGCTGATGGCTCGATTGCGCGATCGGCTACCTTCCGGCAGCTACGTGGCCATGACCCATGTGTCGCTGGACGACGCGGGCGCCGAGATCCAGCGGCAGATGGCCTCGGCCGCCGAGTTGTACGACGAAACCTCGGATCCGGTCACGCTACGCAGTCGCGCGCAGTTCGCGGCGCTCTTCGACGGCTTCGAACTGGTCGAGCCCGGCATCGTCTATGCCCCGGACTGGCGACCCGACCTGGCCGTCGATGCCGATCATCCGGCGCGGCCGTGTAATTTCGCCGCCGTCGGCTATACGCCCTAACACGGGGCGGGCAAGGGCTCGTGAGTCCCTGTGCCGCCCCAGCTTTACCCTGTAGAAAGGAACGACAATGGAGCCGACCTTCACTATTGGCGAATTCATCAAGGCCGCGGCCAGTTCACCCAAACAGAACTGCGTCCGCGTCGCCCGCCGGGACGGCTGGACCGCCGTCTGGGACGACAAACTGGCCGACGAGCACACCGCCCTCGACACGACCCTGTCCGGCGAACAGCTGCTGTATTTCACCGATCAGCAGTTCGACGCCTTTCAAGAGGGCCTACGTGCTGGGCGAGCCGACCTGTACTTGACCACGCGGCACGTCGACGGCGTCTACATGTTCAGTGCGGATGCCGCCGCACCGCAGCCGGTCGAAGGCGTGGAGCTGCACTTCAGCGCGGCGGAGGTCGAGGCATTCCGTTCGGGAGTGCTCAATCGGGAATTCGAGCGGACCCGGTTCAGCTGACGCCGCGCCCACGTGTCACTCGGGCGGCCGCGCTGCGGTCGCCCGAGTCGGTGTCGCAACGGCATGTGCGCCGCAGTCTTTGGGAACGCTTCTGCTGCCATTGAGTGAGTTGGGCAATATGCTTCTCGTCATGCCATTGACTGCCAAGCAGCGAGCCACGCTCGGCCTCATCTGCGATACCTTCACACCGGGAGACGGGGCCGAGCTGCCGTCCGCGACGCAGATAGGCGCGGTCGATGTTGTCGAGCAGTTGCTCGAACGCAATCCGAGTGCGGCCGACGGGAAGGCCTTCGACCTGCTGCTGAACGCCTGGGATTCCCGGACGTTCGGTCTGCTCACCGGCCGCGGCGCGCGCCGCTTCTCCTCGTTGACTCCGCGGGATCGTGAGCGGGCACTGCTCGGCCTTGGCAACTCCCGCGTCGCTCGTAAGCGCGCGTTGTTCCAGGCGCTGAAATCCGCGGCAGTCACGGCCTACTACGTGGCCTCCGGGCCGACGGGCATCCATCCCGTCTGGGAGCGAATGGGATTCACGCCGCCGCCGGGCCCGCTGCCCGACGCGCCCGCACCGGGATTGCGGCCGGTGCAGCCGACCGAGGACACCACCCTGGATTGCGATGTCGTGGTGATCGGGTCGGGCGCGGGCGGCGGGACCGCGGCCGGGGTGCTGGCCGCGGCCGGGCTGGCAGTGGTGGTCGTCGAACGCGGCGGCTATTACGACGACGCGAATTTCGGTTCCGGTGAGCTCGACGGATTGCTGCGTTTGTACGCTCCCGGCCCGGCCACTACCGCCGAGGGGCAACTCGGCCTCGTGGCAGGCACCTGCCTCGGCGGCGGCACCGTTGTCAACTGGACCACGTCGTTCCGCACACCCGATTCGGTGCGCGACGAATGGGCGAGCCTGGGCGCCAAGCAGTTCGCGGCCGACGAGTTCACCGAGGCGCTGGACGCGGTGGAGCGCAGGATCTCGGTGAATCGCGACCATTCCGCCATCTCCGCCCGCGACGCTGTGCTCGAGCGCGGTGCGACCGAGCTCGGATGGCATATCGATGCGATGCCGCGCAATGTCCGCAATTGTGATGCTGGAATCGAGTGCGGTCGTTGTGGGTTCGGCTGCCGGATCGGCGCCAAACAATCTGTCGCGAAGACGTGGCTGGCCGATGCCGCCGAACACGGCGCGCGGATCCTGGTAGGCACCGACGTGCGAAAGATCGTGGTGGACAATGGTTCCGCGGCCGGTGTCGAAGCCGTCACCGCCGACGGAAAGTCGATCAGCATCAGATCCCGCGCTGTTGTCGTTGCCGCGGGCGCGATTCAGACACCTGCGCTGCTGCGCAGATCCGGCATCACCGGCAAGAATATCGGCCGATACCTGCGGTTGCACCCGGCCACCGCGGTGTTCGGGACGTTCGACGAAGAGATACGGCCGTGGGAAGGCGGCATGCAGACTCGCTACTCGACGCAGCATGCCGACCTGGACGGCGCGGGTTACGGTGTCATCTACGAGACCGGGCCCATGACACCGGCCATGTCGGTGGGTTTCATGAATTGGAGTGGCGGCGCTCAGCATCGCGATTCCATGCTGAATCTCGCGCACACCGTCGCGGTGGGGGTCATCACGCGCGACCGTGACCATGGCCAGGTGTCGACCGATCGCGATGGCGAAGCGGTGGTGCGGTACCGGTTGTCGGATTACGACAAGAAACACATGCACGCCGGAATCGAGGGCGCGGCAAGGATTCTCGAAGCCGCGGGAGCGCGGCGAATCTCCTCGGGACATCAGGCGGGGCCCGCGTACGAGCCGGGTGTGCACGGTTCCTACGATGAATTCGTGGCCAAGTGCCGCAGCGTGGGCTATGACCCCGGTCGGTGCGCGATGGGCGCGCTGCACATCATGGGCTCGGCCAGGATGGGTGGATCCCCGGTGGATTCGGCCACCGACCCGGATGGTGTGGTGTGGGGTTACTCGAATCTCGTTGTCGCGGACGGGTCCTGCTTTCCCACCGCGTCCGGCGTGAATCCGATGGTGTCGATCGAAGCCATCGCCTACATGAACGCCACCCGGCTCGCTGCTCGCTTGCGCTAACGGAGCGGCTCGGGCTCCCGCGCCGCCCTCGCATCGAAATCCTCACGTGCGGTGAGGATTTCGGTGTGGTGCTGCTCCGACCACATGCCCATGGCGTGGCTGAGTTCGCCGAGGCTGGCGCCGAGTTCGGTGAGCGAATACTCCACTCGGGGCGGGACTGTCGGGTACACGTCGCGGCGGACGAGGCCGTCACGTTCCAGACCGCGCAAGGTCTTGGTGAGCATCTTCTGGGTAATGCCGTCGAGACGGCGACGCAGGTCGTTGAACCGCACGGGGGCCTCGCTCTCGCGCAGGACGCCGAGCACCAGTAATACCCATTTGTCCGCGAGGACGCTCAGCACGTCCCGCGCCGGGCAGTGCCGGAGGTAGCTTTCGACCAGGTTCGGGGACGGGTCCCAGTCCCAGGCAGTATCCATTTGGGTACCTCGGTATCGGAAAGGTGCCTTCTTCCCAATTGATACTAGACTGCCTGAGAATCATGGGCATGCTGGCAATCACACAGAAGACGTACGGCGGTCCCGAAGTTCTCGAGGCGGTGGAGGTCGATAGGCCTCGGCCAGGGGCCGGTGAGGTGCTGGTCCGGGTGGCCGCGACCGCGGTGAACGCGGCGGACTGGAAGGTGCGGTCGGGGTTGATCCGCGAACTCGGAGATCCACCGTTCACTCTGGGCTTCGATGTGTCCGGAGTCGTCGAAGAGCTCGGTCCGGGCGCGACGCGATTCCAGCCCGGCGCCGAGGTGCACGGCATGGTGTTCAGCAGATTCGGCGCGTACGCCGAATATGTTGTCGCACAGGAGGTTGCTCTTGCCGCCAAACCGCCGACCCTCGATCACGTGCACGCGGCCGCATTGCCGACCGGCGCGCTGACGGCCTGGCAGGCCCTCGCGGATCTGCGCCCAGGCGAACGGGTGCTCGTGCACGCGGCTGCGGGCGGCGTCGGCCATCTTGCGGTACAGATAGCCAAAGCTCGCGGCGCGCATGTGGCCGGCACCGCCCGAGGCGTCAACCATGAATTCCTCCGCGGCATCGGGGCAGACGAGCTGATCGACTACACGACAACCGATTTCGCCACCGCAGTGCGGAACATCGATGTAGTTCTCGATCTCGTCGGCGGGGAATACGGCTCACGCTCGCTGCCGGTCCTGGCTCCTGGCGGTCGCCTCATCGATGCGCAGGGCAACGACGCCGAAGCCGACCCTCGGTATCGCCGCCACTATGTCGTGCCGTCGGGCTCAGGTCTGGAGGAGATCACCGCTGCTGTCGAACGTGGCGAGCTCCACGTCGAGATAGATCGAGTGATGAGCCTGTCGGAGGCCGCACAAGCTCATCGAATCAGTGAGTCCGGCCGGGTCAGGGGAAAGATCGTCTTGATCCCGTGGAACCCGCCACGCTGAGCATGCTCGCGGGGTCTACGAGCCTCAGTGGTGACGACGAGTTTGCCTGTCGCGCGGTCCGATTCCAGATAGGCGTGCGCTTCGTGGATCTGGTCGAGGGTGAAGACATAGGGGAGGGGAGGGCCTGCGCTATACCCGAGGCGACGGTGTCCAGGAAGCCCTGCAGGATTTCCGCAGGCAGGTCGGCCGCGTCGCCACCGTAGGCGGCGAGCCGGACCCCGCGCGGGAGATAGCCGATGGGATAGAAGTTTTCGACCGTCCACTGATTCGACAGCATGTCAGTGAAGCGGTCGACGCCGTGAAATGCTTGGTGCGCAACGTATCCACCAGGGTCGGCGTGCCGATGAGCTCCAGTGCGGTATCGACGCCGCCGTCGATGAGTTCACGCACCTGCTTCGCGATCTCACCGGTGTCCAGGAGGACGTGATCGACGCCGATGGCCGTCAGCGCTTCAGCCTTGGCCGGATTTATCAGGATCGTCTTCTTGACGGCCACCCTGTCACAATGTTTCGGGCCGGTTCTCGATCGCAACGGACTTCGGACGTCCGACCTCGGCTGTCGAAAGATATTGCGGTGGAACAGGAATCGGTGAAGCGCGCAGGTCGATGCGTTCGGTCCGGGCGATGGGCCACTGTTGTGTACAGGTGAACCGAGCGCGGTTCGGCGGGGGAGACCGGGGTTGGTAGGGGTTTCCCCCGTGCTCGATGGCAGAGCCAAGGGGCTGGGCGAGAGGTGCGCGGCTCTTCGAGTCGAGCGGACATGTGGATGCTTTTCGACGCCATCGACCGGACGCTGGTGTACTCCGGTTCGGCGCGTCACGATCGTCGAGTCGGGAAACTCGCTCGGTCGTATACGATTCGATGGTTTTCGGAACGATCTGGGCAATTCATTCACGGAAGTGGTTGGTACTCACTATCATCCGGAGTCCACTTGATCCGAGAGGTCGAAACCTACTCGCCCGTAAGGGCTGTACCGGTGCTCGTTCGAACACTAGAATTAGAGCTCGGTCTACATAACGCAGTTGGTGACAGGCGCTGGGCCGTTCGGTCCGGTGTAGGAGCTCCATCGAACTGGTTGCACAGCCTTACCGATACGTCATGCCCCATAGATCGCCACCTCAATCCGGATAGCCGGTTCGATTTATCGAGCGGCCCTTCTGTCATCGAATCATGCGTAGCGAACGTGAATCAGTTTCAAATACTGAGCGGCTTGATCCGTTGCAGCACTGGCATCAATGGCCGGCCATAAATGATATGGGAGGGAGGGGGTCTGGATGGCGACGGCGAAGAATTCGGCATCCTTACAGCGCCGAGCCGGGGAAATCCTGGCACGGTCCCGACGGATGTGTGAACCACTACTGCGGGATTCGGTCGAGACACTGCCTGATCCTTTGCGTCTCATGGCCGGCTATCACTTCGGCTGGTGGGACGCGTCGGGGACGCCGACGCGAACCAGGCCAGGGAAGGCGCTACGTCCCGCGCTGACCCTCTGTACAGCAGCGGCGGTAGGCCGCGCGAATGAGCACGCGCTGCACGCCGCGACAGCAGTCGAGCTGGTGCACAATTTCTCCCTGCTGCACGACGACGTGATGGATGTCGACCGACTCCGGCGTGGACGTCCAGCGGTGTGGACGACCTGGGGGATTCCCGACGCGATCCTGCTCGGCGATTCGCTGCACGCCCAGGCCGCCAGATTGTTGGCCACGAGTCTGCCTGCGGCGATGGCAGCCGCGGCGGTCGTCAGGTTGGAAGCGGCGGTGATCGAGATGTGCCGAGGTCAGAACGAAGACTGTGCCTTCGAGGCGAGCTCGCGGATCGATGTGGACGACTACGTGGACATGGCGATGGGCAAAACGGGCGCCTTGATGGGTTGTGCGTGTGCCCTCGGCGCGATGTGCGCGGGCGCTGATGCCGCCACCATCGCGGCGATGGACGAATTCGGGCGGCAACTGGGGCTGGCCTTCCAGTTCGTCGACGACGTGATCGGCATCTGGGGTGATCCGGCACGCACCGGAAAGTCCGCGAATGATCTGGCGCGCCACAAACTGTCGCTGCCTGTCGTCGTCGCGCTTGCCACGCACAATGGCGCGGCGGCTGAGCTGGCCGACGTCTATCGGCGCGACCCGGCCGTGGCCTCTATAGACGTTATCCGCGCGGCTGCTCTCATTGATCGTGTCGGTGCCAGGGAATTGACGCAGCAGCATGCTGACCAACGGGTTCGGGCGGCAATCGACGCGCTGCCGGAAGAAACCTCGGCCGATGATCTGATGGCCTTGGCTCACCTGGTGAAACGTAGAGACCGATAGATAGCCCATGAATTCGTCGACGCCTCTGCATCGAGCAGTGGCGGCGATTTCTATTGTTTCTGAGGGAATTGTCGACATTTCATCGAATTAGCGAAAGGCGCTGGCGAACAACACTATTCCGCACTGTCATCGATACTAGAATGGTCACGTGGTCGCATTCCGCTCTCGGCCACAGGATCATGACAGGCTCCGTGCTCGGGCCATCGAGTGCGGTCGGCCGCCGGTGAAAAACCCACCACAGCGAAAAGGTGCCGCTATGGCTATCGATCCCGAAATGACCGTCACCGACGAGCCCGACGTTTCCCGTAGGCGAGTCGAACAGCTGTCCCCGAGTGCCGCCGCGGCCCGAAATCTGGCCACCACCACGAAGACTCCGCCGCAAATGGCCGGTATCACCTCTCGGTGGCTGCTGCGGCACTTGCCTTGGGTGGAGGTAACCGGCGGCACGTACCGAGTCAACCGCTGCCTCACGGTGCGCACCGGGCGTGGGCGGGTGCCGTTCATCCAGTCCGGCGCCGACCAGGTGCGAGTCGTTCCCGAGTCGCTGACAGAGATTCCCGTGCTACGCGACTTCGATGATCCGGCACTATTGGCGGACTTGGCACAACGCTTCACACCGAGGCACCGTCTGCCCGACGAGTACGAACCCGGGCTCAACGTGCGTTTCATGGGCATCGACGACCGCGCCGTCTTGCAGTATCCGGTCACCGCGTACTACTCGGTGGCGGTCTTGGTCCCTGACGCCATCAGGATTATGGAGCACGTCGACACCGCCGCTGCGAGGGGCTGATGTCGATGTCGAGGCACCGGACAGTATTGCTGGCCGCGCCACGGTCGTTCTGCGCCGGCGTCGAGCGCGCGATCGATACGGTGGAATATCTGCTTGCCGCCCCCGACCGGCACGAACCGGTGTATGTCCGCAAACAGATCGTGCACAACGCGCACGTGGTGAACGATCTCGCCGGCCGCGGCGCGGTGTTCGTCGAAGAGTTGGACGAGGTTCCGCATGGCGCGACAGTGGTGTTCTCCGCGCACGGTGTTTCACCACAGGTTCGCCGGCAAGCTGCGGAGCGTGGGCTGAGGGTCGTCGACGCCACCTGCCCGCTGGTCACCAAGGTCCACACCGAGGCCAAGCGCTTCGCCGCGCGCGGCGACATGATCGTGCTCGTCGGGCACGCCGGGCACGAGGAGGTCGAGGGGACCTTCGGGGAAGCGCCGGAATCGACGGTGATCATCGACAGTCCCGATCATGTTGCCGCGCTGCAGATCCCGGACGGAGCGCCGATCGCCTACCTCACCCAGACCACCTTGTCGGTGGAGGAGACCGAACGCACGGTACGGGCGCTGCACGAACGCTTTCCGCAGCTGCGCGGTCCCAGCAGCGCCGACATCTGCTACGCCAGTACCAATCGGCAGCATGCGGTCGAAGCGATCGCCGGACGCAGCGACCTCGTCCTGGTCGTCGGTTCCACCAATTCGTCCAACTCGCAGCGCATGGTCGAGGTCGCCGAGCGCCACGGTATTCCGGCCTACCTCATCGAAGACGCCGCCGCGATCGACCCGGACTGGCTCACGGCAGCGACGGTGATCGGTCTGTCCGCGGGCGCTTCCGCGCCGCAGCGGCTGGTCGAAGGGGTTATCGATGCCTTGCGCTCGATGGGCCCGGTCACGGTCCGCGAGCATCGCACCGCGGTGGAGGACATCGCCTTCGCGGCCCCGACACCCGTCGGGCGCCGGTCATGACCGCACCAGTGCCCATCGCCGCGGCCTCGTCCGCCGCGATGCTCGGGCCCGGCGCTCTTGCGCACATTCTGGCAGACCTCCACGAAACGGGGACGACACCGTGACCGCATCTGTGCAAGTCGCCGAACCGCTCGATCTGCAGGCCATCCGCGGACAGGTGGATGTCGCTTTGGGGGACTTTCTGCGCGACAAGGCCCGCACCGCCGGGACACTTCGGCTACCCGAGGAGATCACTCGCGCGCTGCACGCCTTCCTGTTTGCGGGAGGCAAGCGGATCCGGCCGCTGCTGTGCGTTCTCGGCTGGTATGCCGCGGGCGGCAGCACGGAGCCGCCCGCGTTCGTCATCAAGGCCGCGGCGTCGCTGGAGATGTTTCACGCCGCCGTCCTGATCCACGACGACATCATCGACAACAGCGATACGCGCCGCGACGGCCCGACCGTCCACCGAGCGTTGGCCGGGCTCTACAACGACCGACCCGATCCGAGCAGGTTCGGCGCGGACGCCGCGATCGTCCTCGGCGATCTCGCGCTGGTCTGGTCGGCCGAACTGCTGAACACCGCTGAGCTGTCGGCCACGCGACTCGCCGCGGCCCGCACGGTCGTCGATGCGATGCGCAGCGACGTGATGTACGGCCAATACCTCGACCTGCTCGCCACCGGCCGGCCTTCGAACGACATCGATCGCGCGTTGCAGATCATCCGTCACAAGACCGTCGCCTATACCTTCGACAGCCCACTGCAGCTCGGCGCCGCGATCGCCGATGCGGGCGCGCGGGTTCATGACGCCCTTACCTGTTATGCCCGACCGCTCGGTGAGGCTTTCCAATTGCAAGACGATCTGCTGGGTGTGTACGGGGACCCCGCACGCACCGGCAAGTCCAATCTCGATGACCTGCGCGACGGCAAACACACTGTCCTGGTGGCGATCGCCCTCGAACACGCCGACGCCGAGCAATCCGCGCGCCTGCGCATCCTGCTCGGCGACCCGGAACTGGACGACCGAGGTGCGGCCATGTGCCGGGACATCGTTGCCGCCACCGCCAAGGAAACCGTCCACCGGATGATCCGGGCACGGTGGGCCGAAGCCAACGGTGTGCTCGACAATGCCCCCTTTCCCGCAGCGGTGATCCAAGCCATGCGCCACATCGCCGATGACGCCATAGTGCGCACCAAATGAAGGGCCGGAGTCATGGCGTATGTGATCACCCGACCGTCCTGCAACGACGCGAGCTGCATCGCCGAATGTCCGGTCGATTGCGTCCGGCCGACATCGGACCAGCCCGAGTTCGCCACCGCCGAAATGCTCTACATCGCAGGAAGCCACTCACGCCGGTTCCGCCTGCTGATTCCGGCACGTCGCCCGTCCGAGGAGACCTCATGCAGCCTTTCGAATTGCCCGAGTTCTACATGCCGTATCCGGCGCGGCTCAATCCGCACGTCGACGGCGCACGCTCCCACACGCGGCAGTGGGCCGCCGAGATGGGCTTCTTCGAACCGCAAGAGGGGCGCCACATCTGGGACGAGGACGATCTCGAGCGTCACGACTACGGTCTGTTGTGCGCGTACACCCATCCCGAGTGCGACGGTCCCGAACTGGATCTGATCACCGACTGGTATGTCTGGGTCTTCTACTTCGACGACCACTTCCTCGAGTTGTTCAAGCGCACCAAGGACACCGCGGGCGCCAGGCAATACCTCGAGCGACTGCGAGTCTTCATGCCGATCTCGGGTGATGCGACGCCGGAGCCCACCAACCCGGTGGAGCGCGGACTCGCGGATCTGTGGTCTCGCACGGTGCCGACCATGTCGGTCGACTGGCGGCGGCGATTCGTGGCGGCGACCAGGGCGCTGCTCGAGGAGTCACGATGGGAGCTGGCCAATATATCCGAAGGCAGAATCGCCAATCCGATCGAATACATCGAGATGCGGCGAAAGGTCGGCGGCGCACCGTGGTCGGCCAATCTCGTCGAGCACGCCATCGGCGCGGAGCTCCCCGCCGACCTGGCAGGAACCCGCCCGCTGAAGGTACTGCGCGACACCTTCTCCGACGGCGTGCACCTGCGAAACGACATCTTCTCCTACGAACGCGAAGTCCAGAAAGAGGGGGAGAACGCCAATGGGATCCTCGTGGTCGAGCGGTTTTTCGAATATGGGACGCAACAGGCGGCGGATCTCATCAACGATCTGCTGACCTCCCGTGTGCAGCAATTCGAGCACACCGCGGTGACCGAATTGCCGATGCTCTTCGCGGAACTCGGTGTCGGTCCACGGGAGCAAGCGGCCGTGCTGGCGTACACCAAGGGCCTTCAGGATTGGCAATCCGGTGGTCACGAGTGGCATCTGCGCTCGAGTCGATATATGAACAGCAACGGCGTTCGCGCCGCGACCGACCCGCTCGCCATGCTGCTGAAACCCCAGGGGCTCGGTACCTCTGCCTTCGTCGCGCCCCTCGCCGGGCGGCTGGGACTCGGTAGGTCGAAGAGCTTCATGCATGCCCACCGCGCGAAGGTCGGTCCCACGCGACTGCCGCAGTTCTACATGCCCTACGCGGTCCAGTTGAATCCGCATCTGAACACCGCGCGCGAGCACCTGGTGGGGTGGGCGCGTGGCATGGGCTTCTTCGACCCGGTGGTCGGTGTGGTGGGTCCGGGTCTATGGCGCGAGCAGGATCTGCGTGACGGCGATTATGCCCTCTGCTCCGCGGGTCTCGATCCCGACGCGACGCCCGCCGAGTTGGACTTGTCGGCTTCCTGGCTGGCTTGGGGCACCTATGTCGACGACTACTATCCGACCGTCTTCGGCCGGGACAAAGACATTGTCGGCGCGAAGCTGCAGAGGCGGCGACTGTTGGCCTGCATGCCGATCGATTCGGCGGCGGCCTCCGCGACCTTCGGTCCGATGGAATCGGCGCTCGCCGATTGCTGGCAACGGACGACGGCGGACATGACAGTCGACCAGAAGCTGGCATTTCGGGCCGGTGTCGTGAAGTTCCTCGATGCGTGCGAGTGGGAGATCGCGAACACCGTGCTGAACCGAATCCCGGATCCGATCGACTACGTGGAGATGCGCAGACGGACCTGCGGGTCGGACCTCACCATGGGTCTGTCGAGGCTGTCGCACCACGATGTCATTCCGCCGGAAATCTATGCGACACAGACGATCAGGGACCTGGAGAATACGGCCTGCGACTACGCGACGATGGTCAACGACGTGTTCTCCTATCAAAAGGAGACGGAATTCGAAGGCGACTTTCACAACGCCGTCCGAGTGATGCAGAACTTCTTCGGCTGTGACAGAGATCAAGGAGTCGAGATCGTCGATAAACTCCTGACCGCTCGCATGCGGCAGTTCGAGCATGTGGTCGACGACGAACTGCCCCGCCTGTACGAGGAACACGGCCTCGACGATTCCACCCGCCGGGTCCTCGATCGGCGTGCGGCCGAGCTGCAGGACTGGATGGCGGGAATCCTGAACTGGCACATCGCCGTCGGCCGATACCAGGAGCCGCAGCTCCTGGACCGCTACCGGCCCGGCCGGTCGCTTCGAATGATCGGTGATCTCCATCCGCAACGATTGTTCGCGCGTGTGGCAGGGCCGGTCCTAGGCGCGGGGATCTCCTCGGCCGACTGAGGAGATCGGGGAGCGTCGAATCAAGCCCGTTCGACCGGGTAGAGGTGGTGGGTGCCGCGAAAACCCTTCAGTTCTACTTCGCGTCCTTGCTCGACGACGATGTCGGGTTCGGCATCGACGGCGTCTCTGACCGCTGCGCTGATCAGGATTTCGCCGCCGTCGGCCTGACCCGCCACCCGCGCCGCCATCGCCACATTCCGCCCGAAGAGATCATCGCCGCGCCGAACCGATTTACCCATGTGAATGCCGATGCGCACGCGAACCCGCTCGGTGCCGATGGGTTTGACACTGTTGCCGAGTGCGTTCTGGACATCCAACCCGCACCGCACCGCCTGCTCCGGGTGTGCGAAGGCGATCATGAAGCCGTCCCCCTGGCTTTTCACAATGTGCCCGCCGTGCTCAGTGACGAAGTTGCGGATCAGCCTGTCGTGGCGGTCGAGCAGCTTGACCCAGACGCGATCACCGAGCCGCTCGTTGAGGGCGGTGGACCCTTCGATATCGGAGAACGCGATCACGACGTGGCCGTCCGGGGTCAGCCTGGCGAGGTCTGGGCGTTCGACTTGAGCCCAGTCCGCCAGTTCCTCGATCGAGCTCAGAACCGCGCCGCGCAACCCCTTCTTACGCACCAGATTCGCGGTCTCCCACACGGTCTTGACCGCCTCGCGACTACCGTTCATCCAGAGCGATCGAGAGTCGACCCTGCGCTGCAACGCCTCGAATTGGCGACGGCTGCGGACAAGCAGCACCGACAACGCCACCAGACCAACGGCTTCGAAGACGATGACCGCCACCAGCACGAGCTCGATCATGATTGCCCCGGCATTCCGTCTCGGCGATTGCAACGCTTCGCGGCAAGTATTCCTCATTCGCGCGGTAACCCTGCCGGCATCCAGTAGATGTTCAGTGGTGCGCCCCGGGGCGACCGAGATGCTGCTCGAGGCAGGCCGTCCGATCAGGGGTTGATCGAGATGACCCGCCCGGCGCCGCGTGTGCGGAGCCGGGCGGGCCGCTTCCCCGTGCGCCGCGTGGACGCCGCCACGTCCCACGGCGAAGTCAGCATAATCTCGTTGCCGGTGCTGGACCAGTCGACACTCCCACTCTGTCGCATTACATGAAGCCGCAATCGGTGCAATGGTGCACACGACGCAGGATTGCAGTTGATAGAGGCCGAATCCGGCTGTGTAGGAACTCTATTCGTAGCTTTCGGTCAGCGACCAGTGCAGAGGTGGTGGTGCCGCCTGCTTCGGCGCAGTAGATCCGGCAGCGGGCGTCGTCGAGCCGGCCGGGGCAGGGAGGCCGTTCTCGGCGGGCAAATCCCTATCGTCCGCGCCGGTTGGGCCAGGGGAGGGGCATCGAGCGGTGCCGGGCCTGCGCCGGGGAAGGGGAGTGGGACGGATCGACCTCAGCTGGGAATGCGGGGAGTTTCTGTGAGCCAAGAGATTCGATAGTTGGTGAACAAATCCAGTGCAGTCGGCGGAGTCGGGCAAAGATCAGCTCGATTGAAACATCATCCTACGTAGATATGCGCATCTACGCATGCAGCTCACCTTTTAATCAACACGACAACACGCCTTCCCTGACGTATCTCCACTACCGCTGCGCAAAAACTACAAGGAGGGAGGGGCTGGGCTGGGAACGGCGGCGCGTTATGTTTCCGCGGTGGCGACGATGTATCCCTTGGGATCGCGCCAGCTCTGGCCGGGATGATGAGCGAACCAATCCTCGATGTCTTCGCTCATGTCGGTCAGGATCGCTTGCCGCTGGGGGTGATCGGGGGTGATGCCATGGAAGCCGAACAATGCTTCGGCGAAGCGGATCAGCGGTGCGGCGGCATCGAAGACGAGGGCGTTGTCGGAGCGGTGGATCCGCACGGCGCCGAAGGTGTCGGTCATCATCGCGGGCAGCGTGTCGGAATCGACGGTGGCGGTGAAGGCTTCGGTAGTGGTGATGCCGTAGCTGCCCGCATGGGCGGCGATCAGTTCCGCGGTGCGCGGGCAGCTGTGGGGGTGGTTCACCACCACTGCGACAGCGCCGCCGGGCTTGGTGGTGCGTCGGAACTCGGCGAGGGCGGCTCTCGGGTCGGGCACGTGGTAGAGCATGTGCCGTGCGGTGACCACATCGAAGGTGTTGTCGTCGAAGGGGATCCGCTCGGCGTAGGCGAGTACAGCTTGCACGCCGGGGATGGCCGCGGCCGCGGCGACCATGACGGGTGAAGTGTCGAGGCCGACCAGTGGGCCGCGGTGTCCACATGCGGCGAGGTTTGCGAGGAATCGGGCGTCGCCGCAGCCGATGTCGGCCAGGTGCTCGGTTCCGGTCAGCTCGATCGCGGCTAGCACATCGACGCTGGGGTCGTCGGGCTTCTCGGAGTATTTCCGGTGGGTGTCGATGCGCGCCTGCAGCGGCGTTGGATCGGTGTATTCGACTTCGAGGCGGGGGCTGCTCATCGGTGGTCGTCCTTCGGTCCGGTGGCCGGCGGTGACGCTTTCCGGCGGTGAGCGTACCTCCGTGGACGGCGCTGTCGAGCGGTTTCGGCGCGCGGGGCGCTGTCAGACGTGCTCCGAGCGTGCCGCGCCGACGACAGGGAGTTTCATGGTGACCGGGTCGGTGATGGGTGTGGACTTCACCAGGTCGTGCAAATCGTTGGTGCCGGGGCGTTCATCGTCGAGGATGGGTTCGCCGAGGCCGATCTTCTGCTGGAGGTGTTTCATCCAGGCGGGGGCCCACCAGCAGTCGTCGCCGAGGAGTTTCATGATCGCGGGGACCAGGAGCATGCGCAGGATGGTGGCGTCGATGAACAGCGCGGCGATCATGCCGTAGGCGATGTACTGCATCATCACGAGATCGGAGAAGGCGAAGGCGCCGGTGACGACGAGCAGGATGAGCGCGGCGGCGGTGATGATGCGGCCGGTGTGTGCGGTGCCGGTGCGGATGGCTTCGCTGGTGCTCGCGCCCTTGGCGCGGGCCTCGACCATTCGGGAGAGCAGGAAGACTTCGTAGTCGGTCGAGAGGCCGTAGATGATCGCGATGATGAGCACGAGCACCGGCGCCATGATCGGTTGTGGGGTGAAGTTGAGCAGGTGTGCGCCGTGTCCGTCGATGAAGATCCAGGTCAGGATGCCGAGGGTGGAGCCCAATCCGAGTGCGCTCATGAGTGCGGCCTTGATCGGCAGGACCAGTGATCCGAAGGTGAGGAACATCAGGATGGTGGTGATGAGCAGGACCGTCGCGATCATGAAGGGCATGCGGTACAGCAGGGCGTCGATGCTGTCTTTCTCGATTGCCGGTTTGCCGCCGACCATGAGGGTGAGGCCGTCGGGAACGTCCATGGCGCGCAGGTATTCGATGGTTGTGCCGCCTTTGGCGGTGTCGACGAGCGGCGCTTGTAGTCGGTAGACGCCGGGACGCGAGGCGGCAGGTGTCGGGACGCCGAATTTCTGGGCGAGGCCGGGTGCTTCGTTGGCTTGTCGCGTGACTTCGCCGACGTCGAGTGAGTTGTCGGAGGTGATGATCAGCTGTAGTGGATCGGTCGGGCGGAGGTGGAACAGTTCGTCGAAGTTCTGCTGGGCGGTTCGGACCGGGTTGTCGGTGGGTAGGTACTTTTCGCTCATGCCGCCGAAGATGAGGTTTTTCATCGGCAGGATCAGCAGGAACAGTCCGATGCAGAGGGGGATGGCGATGCGTAGTGGGCGTTGCATGACCCAGCCGGTGGCGCGTCCCCAGAAGCCGTTTTCTACTTCGTCGGCGGTCTTGGTTTTGCGGAATCGTTTGAGTCCGAGCAGGTCTACGCGCGGGCCGAGGATCGCGAGGATCGCGGGCAGGATGGTGAGGGCGGTGAGGGCGGCGAGCGAGACCGTCGCGATGGCGCCGTAGGCGAGGGATTTGAGGAACCCCTGTGGGAACAGCAGCAGTCCGCCGAGGCTGGCGATGATCATGGTGGCGGAGAAGACGACGGTGCGTCCTGCGGTCATGACGGTGCGCCGGACGGCGGTGGGGGTGTCGTAGCCTTCGGCGAGTTCTTCGCGGAATCGGCTGACTATGAAGAGGCCGTAGTCGATGGCGAGGCCGAGTCCGACCATGGATACCACGCCGTTGACGAAGGAGTTGACTTCGGTGAAGTTGGTGAGGATTCGGACGACGCCGCCTGCGCCGAGCACGGTGAGGCCGCCGATGATCAGTGGTAGTGCGGCGGCGACCAGGCCGCCGAAGATGAAGAACAGCAGTACCGCGACGGCGGGGAGGGCGAGTTTCTCCATGCGTTTGGTGTCGGTGGTGATCGTGTCGTTGAGGGTGCCGCCGACAGCTTGCAGGCCGGCGATCTGGACCTGGGCGCCGGGAAGGAGGAAGGCGTCCTTGACTTTTCGGAAGTTGCGCACCATGTCGGTGTCGTTGTCGCCGCGGATGGCGAGTGCGGCGAAGGCTGTGGTTTTGTCGTTGGTGGCGGCCTGTGGTCCGCTGAATCCGGTTTCGGTGTGCCAGTAGGCGCCGTTGATGCCGGTGATCTCGTTGGGATGTTCGCGGGGGAGGCGGTTGAGGTGGTCGACCACCGTGGTGCTGAAGGCAGGGTCGTCGACAGTTTTGCCGGCGGGTGCGGTGAACAGCAGGATGACGTCGCCGTCGTGGTTGCGGCCGAAGGCTTCGTCGGCGAGCCGGCCTGCGCGGGCGGATTCGGAGGTGGGGTCGTCGAGTCCGCTGGAGCTGAGGTGGTCTTCGAGGCCGATGCCGTAGCCGCTGAGGGCCAGTAGTGCTGCGACGGTGAGGCCGAGGACGGCGAGGCGGAAGCGATGGACCAGGTTCCCCCAGCGTGCGAACATCAGCCGATTCCTTGCGTGGGGCGGCTGGGCGGCTGGGCCGACGATGGTCTCGGGTGTGCTGCGCCGGTCGACAAGGGGCTGCATCCTTTCCGCGGGTGGACGCACGGTGTGCTTGTCATCAAAGGTACAGATGGGGCTGGTGTGCTCAGATGCTCTGCAGTTCGGCTTCGTGGAGGTCGTCGGGGAAGACGAAGCGGCGGAATGCCCAGAAGCGGAAGACCATTGCGAGGAGGACGCCGAGGATCTGGCCGGTGATGAAGTTGGCTACGGCTTGGGTGACGGGTCCGACGTGCGGCACTCTGAGGTCGAGTAGGTAGAGCGAGATGGCTTGGGGGAGCAGGGTGACGCCGATGCCGAGGGCGCTGATGGCGAAGAAGAGCGCGGCTTCGTGGTGGCGTTGGCGGCCGCCTCTGGTGCGGAAGGACCATTCGCGGTTGAGGATGTAGGAAGCGATGGTGGCGATGAGTACGCCGAGAAGTCGTGCGGTGAGTGGTTTTTCGCCGAGGACGGTGAGTTTGACCGTGTAGACGACTCCGGTGTCGATGAACCAGGTGATGGCGCCGACGACGGCGAACTTCAGCAGTTCGCGATGTTGGATGGCCTTGGAGCGGTAGGGCTCTGGTATTCGATCGAGTGCGAGCTGCACGAGTGACACGCCACCGACTATAACGGCGTGTCGGTGGGTGTGCCTGGTTGTGGGTTATGGGGTGCGGTGGTTGTCGGTGGTGAGGGGGAGGTGGGTGGGGCCGAGGATTTTGCGGAGTGTGGTGGCGAGGGTGGCGAGTTCGTCGGTGTCGAGTGTGTGGGCGAAGTGTTTGTCGATGTTGGTGAGGTAGTGGGGTGCGGATTCGCGGAGGCGGGTGCGGCCTGCGTCGGTGATCGAGACGAAGGCGGATCTGGCGTCGTCGGGGTTGGTTCGGCGGGTGAGGAGGCCTGCGGTCTGCATTTCGGTGACGAGTCTGCTGACTCGGGTGCGGCTGAGGACGACGCGGTCACCGAGGTCGGTCATGCGGAGTGGTTCGGTGCCGTCGAGTTCGAGGAGGACGTCGTACCAGGCGAGTGGTAGTCCGAACGATTGGCGCAGGTCGGTGTCGAGTTGCGGGACGAGCTGTGCGTGCACGCGCAGTAGTGCCGACCATGCGGTGGCGGCGGCGCGGCGGTGCTTTTCGGAGTTCGTCACGTGATGATCCTACCCATTATGTGCGCCTGCACATATATGATAGCGTGCGCACGCACATAAATGCGTGCGTTATCGAGGAAGGAAATTCTCATGACCACAGTGATCACCCGGACCGAACTGGCTGCCGCGATCGAGGCAGGCGCGGTGACGGTGCTCGACACCCTCGGTGCCGGCTACTACGAGAAGGCGCACCTGCCCGGCGCGCTCACCCTGGTGGAAGCCGACGTGGATTCCCGTGCCGCCCAGCTGCTTCCGGATCGGGACGCGCCCGTTGTCACCTACTGCTCGAACCTGGCGTGTCACAACAGCGAGGTCGTCGCCGGGAAACTGCGCGCGCTCGGCTATACGAATGTGCGCGCCTACCGCGCCGGAATCCAGGACTGGATCGAAGCGGGTCTGCTGGTCGAGTCCGAATCCTGACGCAGTCCAGGTTGTCGTGCGCGCTCCGACCTCGCCGATCGGCTCGGTCCGGTCGGGGCGTGACGCTGGGCTACGGTGCGGGCCGCTCGTCGAGGTCGATGGCGATAGCGGTTCCGGTGCCGAACCAATAGCGATGTAGCTCTTGGATTTTCGCTCGTGTCGGGCGACCGCGCAGGTGGAGGGCGCATTCGCCGTAATCGGTGCGGTGGACTGTTTCGCAGAGGGTGGTGCGAGCGAGCCGGAGTTCGTCGGGGTCGGTGATCTCGCGTGCGGTGCCGGTGTGGTTGCCGCCGCGAATGCGCAGTTCGACATGCGGATCGGCGCGGATGTTGAGCAGCCAGCTGCTGGCGGCTCCCGGGCGCTCGATTGCCGCGTTCGGTGGCTGCAGTTGGACCAGATAGGCGCGATTGTCGCGGCGGATGACGCGGACGCATTTGCGGCGCTTGATGCCGCTCTTGCGACCGGTCGTGGTGAGGATGCCGTAGCCGGGCGGCGGCCGTAGCCGGAACCACGGCAGCATGGCGGCACTGAGGATCCGGCCGTCGCGGCCGGTGCGGAGCAGGCGATGGTGTTTGGCCAGTTCGGCGGTGGCGGCCGCGCGTATCTGCTGTTGTCGTGCGCGGTGCGCGGGTGCCGGATCAGCGCTCGACCAGTCGTCCATAGTCTTTCATGATCCGCTGGTGTGTCCGAACTACGGCGCACTTGGCGAAATAGGGGAAAGCGGGGCTTGGGCAGGCGGGCTACGGTGGTGTGATGACCACGCATCTGACGCATTGGGGAGTGTTCGAGGCTGGTAGTGACGGTGAGCGGCTGACCTCCGTGCGGCCGTGGCGTGGTGATCCTGAGCCGATGGCGTTGATCGGCAATGTCGCCTCCGCACAGCATCATCGGACGCGGATCGACCAGCCGTATGTGCGCAAGGGGTGGCTGGAGCAGGGGCCGGGGCCCGCGCGGCGTGGGGACGAGCCGTTTGTTCCGGTGTCGTGGGACACCGCGGTGGGGTTGCTCTCGGGTGAGCTGAGCCGGGTTTATCGCGAGCACGGTGCGGAGTCGGTGTACGGCGGGTCTTATGGGTGGGCCAGTGCGGGGCGGTTTCATCACGCGCAGAGCCAGCTGCATCGGTTCCTGAACTGTCTCGGTGGGTATGTGCGGCATGTGAACAGCTACAGCCTCGGTGCGTCGAGTGTGCTGTTACCGCATGTGATCGCCGATATGTCGGTCTTGGAAGGGCATGCGACGGCCAAGAGTGTGCTCGCGCAGCATGCGGAGTTGGTGGTGGCCTTCGGCGGGTTGTCGCCGAAGAACTCGGCGGTCTCTCCGGGTGGAGTGTCACGTCACAACACGCGGACCTGGATCGGTGCGGCGCGGGCGCGTGGCTGCCGGTTCGTGTCGATCAGCCCATTGCGTGACGATATCCCGCGCGAAGCGCAGGCCGAGTGGTTCGCGCCGCGGCCGGGCAGCGATGCGGCGCTGATGGTGGCGTTGGCGCAGGTGTTGGATGCGGAGGGGTTGGCAGACCGGGATTTCCTCGACCGGTACACCGTCGGCTATGAGCGGTTCGCCGGCTATCTGCGTGGTGAGCACGACGGGGTGGTGAAGGGGCCGGAGTGGGCGGCGCCGATCACCGGGATGTCTACCGGTCAGATCCGGGCGTTGGCGCGCGATATGGCTGCGGCGCGGACGATGGTGACGGTGAGCTGGTCGCTGCAGCGTGCCGAGCACGGTGAGCAACCGCTGTGGCTGGGGGTGGTGCTGGCGGCGATGCTCGGTCAGATCGGGCTGCCCGGTGGCGGTTTCGGCCACGGCTACGGGTCGACGGCGCATGTCGGTGAGGCCGCGCGTGCCTATTCGGTGCCGAAGTTCCCGCAGGGTCGCAACGGTGTCGGCACGTTCATTCCGGTCGCCAGGATCGCCGACATGTTGCTGAACCCCGGTGCGGACTACGACTACGACGGTCGGACATTGACCTACCCGGACATCAGGCTCGTGTACTGGTGCGGCGGGAATCCCTTTCACCACCATCAGGATCTGGCGAGGTTGCGTGGGGCGTTCGCGCGTCCGGACACGGTGGTCGTGCATGACGCGTTCTGGACCGCGACTGCCCGGCATGCCGATGTCGTGCTGCCCGCGACGATGTCGATCGAACGTGACGACTACGGCGCTGGGCAGAACGATCGGGTCTTCTTTCCGATGCGCGCGCTGACCAGGCCGCACGGGCAGGCGCGCGACGATTATGCGATTTTCGCCGAGCTGGCCGAAACCCTCGGTGTCGGAAAGGAATTCACCGAGGGTCGCACGGCGCAGGAGTGGTTGCGGCATCTGTATCGGGAGTGGCAGACCCGCCGTGGTGAAGAAGTCCCGGACTTCGAGGTGTTCTGGGACAGCGAGCAGCTCGAGCTTCCGATACCTGATCCCGATCAGGTGTTGTTCGCGCAGTTCCGGGCGGATCCGGACCGTTTCCCGTTGACCACACCCAGTGGGAAGATCGAGATCTTCTCCGAAACCATCAACGGTTTCGGCTATCCGGATTGTCCGGGGCATCCGGTGTGGATGGAGCCGGAGGAATGGCTCGGCGGGCCGGCGGCCGCACGGTTCCCGCTACAGCTGATCGCCAATCAGCCACGCACCAAGCTGCACAGTCAGCTCGATGTCGGCGCGCACAGTCGATCGGCGAAAATTGTTGGGCGAGAACCGGTTCGGCTGCATCCCGACGATGCGGGTGCGCGCGGCGTCGGAGACGGCGACATCGTGCGGATCTTCAACGACCGGGGCAGCTGCCTGGCGGGCGTCGTTGTCGATGACGGGGTGCGTGCCGGTGTCGCGCAACTGTCGACGGGCGCCTGGTACGACCCCGACCCCGCAGATCCCAGCTTTTGCCGGCACGGTAACCCGAACGTGCTCACCGCAGATCGCGGGACCTCGCCGCTGAGTCAGGGCTGTAGCGGTCAGCTCGCGCTCGTGGAGATCGAACGGTTTCCGGGTGCCGTGCCCGAGTTGGCCGTCGATCGCCCACCCGCGATCACCTAGTGTGTCGCCCGCCACTTTTAGCGGGGCCGACCGGGGGTATGGCAGTGAGGGTGGTCTCAGTACGCTCGTCGGGTGCGGGCGTCTGCCAGGATTCGAGGATGGTGTCCAATCCCTTGCCCGCTGTCGCCCGACGGCTTGCCGCGCAACGCTGGGTCATGCGCACAGCGCCGGTGGTGCTGCGGCTGGAGCGTGCGGTGCGCCGGGTGAGCGGTGGCAAGCGGGGCATCCTCGATCTGGCGGGGTTGCCGTCGATGGAGATCACCGTTGTGGGCCGCAAGAGCGGGCTGCCGCGCACGACGTCGCTGTTGTATGTGCCGCACGACGAGAACTTCCTTGTCCTGGGCTCCAATTGGGGCAGCGTGAAGCATCCGGTGTGGTCGGCGAACCTGCGCGCGGCGAGCACGGCCACTGTGCGGATCAAGTCCGAACAGCTCGAGGTCACCGTCACCGAGATCACCGGTGCGGACCGCAAACGAGCCTGGGACCTGGCCGTGGAGTTCTGGCCCGGCTATGAGATGGAGTACGAGCTCTCCGGCGGCCGCGAGTTCCGCATATTCGAGCTTCGACGGGTCTGACAGGTCGTCAGATCCGCGTGTTCGCCATTGCGGGTCGGCCGTAGGTATGGCCGGGGTGTGCTCGGACCGCTTGGGTCCCGGTAGCAATCGCCGAAGAAACAACGGATATAGCGTTGTGCCTGGTGAGGGCTGATCGCTGGGATCGAGGTCGACATCGACGCCGAACTCGGCCCGACCGGACACCGGCCGCTACGAGTCCGCGACATCCTCTTCTGATCACTCCCTACGCGGTCGCTGTCTTACCCAAGTGGTGGACGAAGACGTCGCGCGCCTGACGGCGTATGTGCTCACGCGCGTCAATGTCCGCTACTCGTTCCGGCTGCCCGACCTCGGCGGCACTTGGCGCCCGCGACGCGTCCCCGACCACACCGACCCTGACGAGGACGACTGATCCCGGCTGTCAGTTGCGGGTCTCGGCAAGCATTTCAACGATCTCGGTGGTGCAACCGGTCTCGCCGAGGAGAGGGAAGATCCGTTCAATGCTGTTGCGGTGCGCCTCCACATCCAGATCGGCCATGGCGTCCGTCGCTAGCGTCACGTGGTAGCCGTGTTCGTAGGCGGCACGGGCGGTCGACTCCACGCCGATGCTGGTGGTGAGTCCGGCCAGCACGATCTGTGTGATGTTGCGGCGGCGCAGTTGCAGGTCGAGGTCGGTTCCGTAGAAAGCACTCCACGTGCGCTTGGTCACTGTGATGTCGCCAGGGTGGCCGGCGAGGTCATCGACAATGACGTCCCAGCCTTCGGGCAAGGAACCTGGCCGGCTCGGGACCTCGTTGCGGCCTGGAGCGGCATCGGATCCGTCCGCACGGGCCGTGACCCGCACCAGGACGACCGGGGCGTTGTGTTCGTGGAATGCGCGGGCCAGCTCGACCGCCCGGGCCACCACCTCGGGGCCGGTATTAGGGGTCGTGGGAGCGTTGATGATGGCGTTCTGCAAGTCGATGATGACCAGCGCGCTGGAGGAGTCGAGTGCGGTGACAGTCATGATTGTGCCTTTTTCTGCATGGGCGGCTGAGCCGCGATGTCTGATGTGTGGTCCGGGGACAGTTCTTTACTGTTGTCGCGTGGTTTGCCTCTGAAAGCTGTCGGCGGCCCGTTACTCCGCTTCATGCGAACCGACCGCTGTCTGTGGTTGGGCATGGGCTGTTGCCACCGCGAGGTCGGGTGTCAGTGCGGAATCCTGGCGGCGGGGTAGCAGTAGTGGGCTGGCGAGGATCAGCAGTCCTGCGACCGTGATAGCCGTGCGTGAGCTGGTGGCGTAGGCGAGCAGTCCGCCGAGCGCGCTGAGGATGGCGATGGAGGCGCTGCTGCTGATCGACCAGGCTGTCAGGGTGCGGGCGATGCGGTCTTTGGGTGTGTGCTCGAGTCGGTAGGTGGCGAGCACCGGGTTGTAGAGGCTCATGCTGGTGATGATCGCGAGCTCGACAGCGATCACAGTCGCGAGGCCGACGACACCGGGCTGGACGAACGCGAGGCCGATCAGCCAGACCGCGCGCAGCGTGCCGACTGTACGGAGGACCCGGTGTTGGCCGAATCGTGCCACGACACGGCTGGCAAGGCGTGAGCCGATGAGTCCGCCGACGCAGGGGGCAGCGAAGGCGAGACCGTACTGCCAGGGTGGGAATCCGAGCTGGCGGAGCAGAAGCACGGCCAACAGCGGCTCGGTGGCCATGATCAGTCCGCTGACGAGCAGCTGGTTGAGGTAGAGCGCCCGTAAGCCGGGATGAGCCAGGAGGTGCCGCCAGCCGTCGAGCAACTCGCCGGCCTGGACCTGGCGCTTGTCGGTTCGCTGTGGGTGTTCTTCTCGGTCGCGAATCGCCGTGACGCCCAGCGCGGAGAGCAGGTAGCTCAGCGCGTCGGCCATCACGGTGGTGACCGGCCCGAACAGGCCGATCGCCGCCCCGCCCAGTGGCGGCCCGACGGCGATGGAACTCCACGTCGTCGACTCGAACCGGGCATTGGCCACGAGCAGGTCCGCGGGCCGGACAAGGGTCTTGAGGTAGGCGCCGCTCGCCGCATTGAAGGCGATCTTGGCCGCGGCGAGCACGGCCGAGACGACCATCAACTGGACGAAACTCAGCCGGCCGAAGGCGTAGGCGAGCGGGATCGTCATCATGACCGCGAACCGCGCCAGGTCCATCGTGATCATCACCGGTCGCTTGCGGCGAAACTCCACCCAGGGCCCGAGCGGCAGCGCGATCAGCGCGCCCATCGCGGGCCCCACCGCTGACAGCGCGGACACCTGCACGGGGCCGGCGTGCAACACCAGCACGGCGATCAGCGGTAACGCGCCGAATCCGAGCCCGGAGCCGTAGGCGCTGACTGCGTAGGACATCCACAGCCATCCGAACTGCCGGCCCAGCGATCGTCTGGCCACCAAGATCCGTACCTCCTGCTTCGAACAACTCGCTGTTGATCGCTGTGATCAAAGCAAGGCCGAGCAGGCGGAATCAAACAACGGAGCCAGCGGCGAGCCACAACCGTATGTTGTGCGAGTAGGGTTTGCCGCGTGGATCTCAACGCCGTGCGCACCTTCGTCGTCGTTGCGGACGAGGGCCAGTTCCAGGAAGCTGCCGCGGCGCTGTCGATCACTCAGCAGGCGGTCTCCAAGCGCATCGCGACTCTGGAGAAATACCTGGATGTGCGTTTGTTCGCCCGCATGGCCCGCGGCGCCCAGCTCACGATCGACGGCCAGGCATTTCTGCCCCATGCCCGCGAACTGCTTCGGGTCGCAGAGCGCGCCGACGCTTCCGTGCGCCCTGGCCGGCGCGCGCTACGCGTCGATGTTGTCGCCCGCCGCGTCGTAACGGCAGTGGTCCTCCATGACTTCCACCGCGCGCATCCTGATATCGAGCTGGACATTGTCACCCTCGATGCCGACGTCGATGTAGCGATCGCCGCTGTCGAAGCTGGAACGATCGATGCCACCTTCCACGCCGTCCCCCCGCAGCAGCATCTGCCCAAGGCGATCAGCACTGCCCGAGTGATCGACGAGCCGCACCAGCTGCTCGTCGGCCCTCGCCACCCGCTCGCCAACGCCAACGCCGTCACGCCCTGGCAACTGTCCGGACACCGAATCTGGATGCCCGGCCTTGCTGCCCGTGGCGAAGTGACCGACTATTACGCCGAACTCGCCACTACCTTCGGGTTCACCATCGACGTGCTC
Organism: Nocardia sp. NPDC057440; assembly: GCF_042802915.1. Classification (NCBI taxonomy): domain Bacteria; kingdom Bacillati; phylum Actinomycetota; class Actinomycetes; order Mycobacteriales; family Nocardiaceae; genus Nocardia; species Nocardia sp. NPDC057440. The sequence goes on along the minus strand of NZ_JBHVDF010000016.1, from coordinate 108,544 downwards.
GGCCCTGTCTTCGCGAAGGAGGCCCTGTTGGACGAGATCGCCGACTCGTCGGACCTGGCGACCCTGATCGGCGAAGGCTCGCGGTATCTGTGGCCAGACAGCTACGACCTGCGGCGTATACCGGTGCGTCACCCGACGCCGGTCTACCCGATGTCAATAATCTGGCGCGACGACAATCCGCATCCCGCGCTCATCGAACTCCGCGACCACCTCGACTCCAGACGAGCCGACCCACCCGACACCGAGGTCTGGATACCGAAATGGGCGCAGCGCATCCCGCGCGCCACGGCGACGTCCAGCTGATCGGCAGTGGGCGCAGTCTGGCTGCCGCCGCTGCACCGTCGCCCAGATCTCCGCCGAGTTTCGTCACCCGGCCCACCATCTACCGACATCTCGGTAAGCCAACCCCGTAGTGTCGCCACTCGCACCAGCGAATACGCCTTATCCGTTGCTTCTCGGCGATTGCTGCCGGGACGCCGGATTCGCCGACAGCCTCCCACAGACTGAAGTGGCAGACCGACGTGGATGAGCATCCAATCGGGCGCAGGCGGCCTCGTTCCGCCGCCGCTGAGGTAAGGGGCGCTGAGCGGCAGGTCGGGTTCCTGCTTGTGAAGAAAGCGGTGAGCTGAGCCCGTCACCGGGCTCCGGCCTGGACCGGTCACCCACAGCGCACGGTTGTGCCGATACCGCGCCCGCCGGAATGGGCACGGTATCGGCGTTCGCCGGGTAATGAGCCCGCGTGCCGGGAGGCAGGGGGTGGCGAATGTTGTTCGGACGGTGCGGCTTCGAACTACTGATCCAGACTAGGACGTCGCCACCAGGATCTGCTCCGATTCGGTGGGGCGCAGACCGTCGTCGCGATCGGTGAAGTAGCGGCGGTTGATGTCGTTGGGCGAAATATGTCGGGTGGTAGCGAAACCCGCGTCCGCGGCCAGCGCCACCATCTCGTCGGGACCGAAGAAACTGAGGAACGGAGTGCCCGATGCGCGGGCGCCCTGCTCGACATACCGGCGCAGTCGCTGTTCGTCGGGGCCGACGAGTTCGAGCGGCAGCATGAATGTCGTGGCCAGAGTGGAGCCGGGCGCGAGCTTCGCGATCTGGCGCAGGGTCGCGATATTCGTCTCTGTGGTGAGGTACATGGAGACGCCGGTGGATGCCACGACCGCCGGACGGTCCGGGTCGAAACCGGCGGCGGTCAGCCGCTCCCACCACGAGTCCACTTCGAAATCGACGGGTACCAGTCGTAACCATTCCGGGACGCCGTATCCGAGCTCGGTGAGGCGTTGTCGCTTCCATGCTTGGGGGCCGGGTTGGTCGATCTCGAACACCGTCAGGCGTGCGGCGAGCTCGGGGCTGCGCTGTGCGAAGGTGTCCAGTCCGGCCCCGAGGAGAACGTACTGATCCACGCCACGCTCGATTTGTTCGGCGAGGAGGTCCTCGATGAAACGGGCCCGGGACACGATGCCCGCTCGCATCTGGCTGGTGGTCTGCGGGTCCATATCCGGGCGACTTCGCCAACCGTCCTCGGGCGAGGCCAGCCGCAGACCTATCTCGTCGCGGAAAACGTAAGGGGGCGAATCGATCTGCACGTGCATCGCCCGCCACAGCGCGACCCGGACGGCGGTGCTGTCCGGGGCGATCTGCTCGTCCGGCACGGCGATCACTGCTGGCCCGCCGGTGCTTGCAGACTCCAGAGCCGCCCGTCCGGGTCGCGGACGGTCATTTCCTGGGTCCCGTAGTGGGTCTGCTCGAACTCGGTGACGATATCGACCTCGCCGCCGGGGCGGTTGTGCGTGCCGGCGACCTTCACAACCAGCTGCGTGCGCGGCTGCCGAGCCAGAGGGACTTCGGCGACGAAAACGCAGGGACCGTCACCGTTGCGGAACTGGCCCGAGTTGTGGTCGGTCTCGAACTCCACCTCGAATCCGAGCTCTTGCAGAAACTTGGCCGTCTTGCCCCAGTTGTGGGTTTCCAGGAGCACGGCCTCGATACCTTCGGTCGTCATATCAATCCTTTCCCGACGATGACTGCCGGTGGGTGTCGTCGAGGTATGCCCGCAGCGCGTCGGCGACCAGTGCCGACAATGACATTCCCGACTCGATCGCCTGATATTTGACCTGCTTGATCAGCCCGATCGGGAGATAGACGTTGAACTGCTTCACATCCTCGTCGCCCACAACGCAAATGCTAGCATGCTAGTAATCTAGCCGCCAGCGCCGCGATCGTCGCACGACTGAGCCCCACTCGGACCCCCGGATGGGACTAGCCGGCTCCGCGAAGCTTCGGGCAGAAGGTTTCCGGCGTGCGCTGCGTGGTTGTCGGCGAAGCGGCGGGCGGGTATTCGGTCGGCGCCAGGCCGATGATGCGCCGGAAGTGCCCGCGTAGCATCAGCGCGGAGAGGAAGCCGACTCGTTCGGCGATCTGTTCCACACCGATGTCGTTCTCCTCCAACAGGTGTCGGGCGCGCGGTACCCGCTGCCGGATCGGCCGGCTGTGCGGTGCAGTCCCGGTTTCGGCGACGAACCGTCTGGCGAAGCTGCGAACTGACGTCGTCCCGCGTGGATTCCGCCTGCGTCCGGTGTGTCTCGAGTCTGGATAGGGCCTGCATCGGGTCGTGCTCTCCCTAGCGCTCACGTCCATAGAAGGGAGCAGGAAATAACGAATTCTCGTGATGTGGCGACATGGGCTTTACCGGAAGTATTCATGTCATGAGCAGCACAGAGATTCGCCCCTCCCGCCCGACCGTTCTCGTCACCGGCGCGACCGGCACCGTCGGTCGCCACCTCGTCACCACCCTCCTCGCCCGCGGCGCGGCAGTCCGTGCTGTGACCCGCAAACCCGAGGACGCGAACCTGCCCGAGGCGGTCGAAGTAGTCGCGGGTGACCTCGCCGACGCCTCGACCTTCGGTCAGCATGTCTTCCAGGGCGTCGATCGTGCTTTCATCTTCCCTGCGCGCGACATCGACGCCTTCCTCGACGCGGCCGTCGCCGCCGGCGTGCACCGCTTCACGGTCCTGTCCTCGCTGGCCGCGGCGATGGAATTTCCCCGTGACCGTGGCTCGGCAAGCCAGCTACACCACAGCGCCGTGGAAGCCGCCGTCACCGATCGCACCGACGCGTGGACGATCCTGCGCCCCGGCACCTTTGCCAACAACCTGCTCGAATGGCGGTGGCAGATTCGCTCGGGCGCGCCCATCCGAGCACCGTACCTGGCATCCGCGCAAGCACCGGTCCACGAACACGACGTCGCCGAGGCCGCCGCCGAGACGCTGCTGTCCGACGACCACATCGGCCAGACCATCCCGATCACCGGCCCGCAGGCGCTCACCCGTACCGAGCAGGTCGCCACGATCAGCGCCACACTCGGCCGAGAGATCCCACTGACCGAGATCACCCCCGACGAATTCCGCGCCGAGACCGCGCAATTCATCCCGCAGCCGATCATGAAGATGCTGCTCGACTACTGGAGCGACACCCTCACCACACCCGACCAGGTACGTCCCGCCACCGCCGTGACCGGCAAGCCCGGACGCACCCTGGCCGAGTGGGCCACCGACCACCGCGCCGACTTCGGTGCCTGACCACTCCACCGACCGTGCGGCCCAGCCACTTCGACCGGGCCGCACGGTGCAGTCATGCCACCGCTACAACACCGAACCGCGCGGCCACCGGAGCAAGGGACTCCCCACCCCGTTACCAGGCCACAGCCTGACCGATCTTCTCCTCGGTCAACCGACGCGCGGACTGAATCGCCGCTCCCTCGGCTCGCGCTGAAGGGGTCGGTCGAACTCACCTGGCCGACACCGACCGATCACGTTCGCACACGCGATGAGTTCCGGCGCCGAGCGAACGCGACCTTCACCGGATTGCTCGATGGCGTATCGACCGCCCGCATCGATAGTGAGCACGACCTCGTCGTTGCCGCGGCACACGTCCGGCTAGAAACGGCAGTAGTGGTGTAACTGAACGGGATCCGGCGCTAAGCCTTCGGGATCCGGAGCTAGACAGCGCTGACGAGGGCGGACCGGTTGCTTTGATTCGGAAACCGTGAGCGTGGTTGTGGCGCTAATGGTTTCATGTGCGCCTGTGCGTGATGAGGACGCGGAGGCAGATGGCCGGTTCGGTGTTGTCCCGAACCGAGCTCGAGCGGTTTTTCCACCGCGATGACGAGGACCACAAGCTGATCGCGGCCCGGCGCCGGGACATGAAGCACATCCGCTCGCGGGCTAGATCTGCCAAATCACTCGTCAGACGCCGGGAGTTGCCCGCTCCGCGGCGTCATCCGTTTGCGGCCCTTTTTCCGTCGATACCTGTCTGATGCTTCAGAGTTCACCCCGGCCCTGGAGAGATGATTGACATCCGCCATCGCCTCGGCACCATCCTCACCGAACTTCGCACAGCATCCGCTGAGGCCGCAGGACAGTGGAGCGCCGAACCCCCGCCGCTGCCCGACTGGAACGTGATGGCCAAACTCTGCTCGCCCGGACCGTGATCCCCAGCAGCTGAACTGGCCGTTCACACTACCCTTGGGCCCCCTTGGCTGCGAGGCGGGCAGCCAGGGCTTCGACGCCGTCGAGGAGAAGGTTCAGGCCCAGTTGAAACATCTCGTCGAGATCCATGTCATAGCCGTACGGCAGGGATCCGAAGTGGCCGAACAACTTCGCGAAGTGCGGGTAGCGATTCATGATGCTTTTGTCGTTGACAGGGGGCAAATACTGGAGGTCGGTCCACTCCTCAGAGGATAGGCCCGTGTCGGAAACGGCTATATCCTCGCGCTCGAAGTTCGAGGCCAGACCCACGATGTGGCTGTAGACCAGGACGTGTACGTCGAACTGGAGCTTCGGCGGTAACCCGAGGACTTCGAGGGATCCGAGGAGCCGGTCGCTGATGCCCAACAGATTCGGCAGCGGCAGCGGGCGGGTCAGCGGGTGGACCAGCCCCAGCCACGGGTGGGCTCGGTGCACCCGCCACAGCGCGGTGGCCACGGCCTCCACGCGGGTCCGCCACGGCTCCGACTCGGCGAACTCGAAGGATGGGGTGCCATAGACGCTGTCGGACATGGCCATCAGCAGTTCATCCTTGCCTTCGACGAACCGGTACAGGGTCATCGGGGCGACCCCGCAGCGCCCGGCCACCGCACGCATCGAGACCGCTTCGAGCCCTTCGGCATCAGCGATCGAGACGGCTTCCGCGAGAACGCGTTCGCGGGTGAGTTCTGTTACGGGCTCACCTGAGTTACCCGCGCGCCTCGGTGCGACCACCGTTCCCGAGCGCGGACGGGTGATAACCAGCCCCTCGCTCCTCAAGACGTCCAGGGCCTTCGTTGCTGTGGCGAGCGCCACACCAAATTCTTGGGCGACCTGTCGAGTCGACGGCACTTTGTCCCCAGCGGACAGCTTCCGCTCGGTAATGCGCCTCGTCAGCTCGGCAGCGATGCGCACGTATGGCGGCTCGATCGGCTCAGACACGGCAGCCCCTCCCTCAGTTCTGTACTACGACAGATCCTAGCCTCCGCCGCCCCTCCCGCTCGGGTCTGCACTAGGTCAGTTATGGCGTGTATTCGCACGTCAGAGTCATGTTTTCTACGCTATCGACAGTCAGGTAAATACAGCGTAACGGGAGAAACCACAATGACCACCGTCCTCATCTCAGGCTCCAGCGTCGCCGGCACCGCCCTCGCCTACTGGCTGCGCGAGCAGGGCATGACCCCCGTCGTCGTCGAACGCGCTCCGGCTCTGCGCCGCGGCGGCCAGGCCATCGATGTCCGCGGCGCGGCCCTCACCGTCCTGCGGCGGATGGGCCTCGAAGACAAGGCCATCGCGCTGAAGAACCACTCCAACGGCATGTCCATGTTGGATCGCGAAGGCAACGAGATCTTCCGATCCGAGGAGTTCGCGCTCTCCTCCGGCAACCTCGACTCGGACGACATCGAGATCCTCCGCGAAGACCTCGTCGACCTCATGCACGAACAGAACGCCGGCGTCGAATACCTCTTCGGCGACTCGATAACCGCCATCCATCAGGAAACCGACGGTGTCACCGTCGAATTCGAGCACGCCGAACCCCGCCGCTTCGACCTCGTCGTCGGCGCCGATGGCAGCCACTCCAACACCCGCAGGCTCGTCTTCGGTGCCGAATCCCAGTACAGCCACCACCTCGGCACCTACCTCTCTGTATTCAGCGAGGAGAACTACCTCGGCCTCGACCACTGGCAGACCTGGTTCAACGACGGGGTCATCGGCGGCGCCGTCATGAGCGTCCGCGATGACAGCGAACTGCGCATCTACCTCGGCTTCGGCTCCGAGCCGATCGAGTACGACTACCACGACGTCCAGGCCCAGAAGCAACTCGTCGCCGACCACGTCACAGACTTCGGCTGGGAGGTGCCCGGGTTCATCGAGCGTATGTGGAAGGCCGAGGACTTCTATTTCGACTCCATGGCCCAGATCAAAATGAACACCTGGTCCGAAGGCCGCGTCACCCTCGTCGGCGACGCCGCGCACTGCGCCGCCCCGCTCTCGGGCCAAGGCACCAGTCTTGCCCTCGTCGGCGCCTACATCCTCGCATACGAACTCGGCCGCACCAGCGACCACTCGACAGCGTTCGCCCGCTACGAACGGCGCATGCGCCCATTCGTGGAGATCAATCAGGCGCTGGCCCAGATCGACCGCCAGACGGTCGACCCCGCCGAGTCCACACGCCGGACAGACGAGGCGAAGAACGCGATCGACCTCGACGCACTCATCGACTAGCGGGGCACGCGAGGAGGCTGCGCCCGATGGGAACCCATCGGCGCGTAGAGGTGACCGGGCTGGCGGATTGCCTGCCACTGTTCAGGGCCCGCCTCAAATCGTGACGACGATGCACGAAGAGCCGCAACCTGGCGGTCCAGCGCCGCCAGACTGGTGAGCTCGCGTATTCAACTGTCGCGAGTTCTCGGCGGACTCCGAGCAGAAAGCCAGGGATGTGGCCGGGCGGCGAAGGCGAAACCGCCGTCGAGGTGGAAGAAGCGTTCCAGCTCCACCCGCGACAACGTACCGAAACGGCCGTACTCAGCAGCGCCCTCATCACGCACAGCCGCACAGGAAACCACCAGCGCCACAACGACGCCCGTGATTCGCCAAACAGGTCAGGCGGTCTCAACCCCAGGTCGCGGTCTTAGCGCCGGATTCCGGCCGGATGCGCCACTAACCCCAGGACCGCGAAGGCACCGGAAAGGTCTGATGCGCCACAGCTGAGTGTTGTGGGGCAACGTTGTTCGCAGGAAGCCGCGTCCTGTCGATGCGCGATCGCTGCGATCCGATCTCCAACGGGTTTCTCTCAGTTGCCGCTGAGAGGCGCGTGGTCGCCGATCCATCGGGCGAAGGAGCGATCGACGGCCCCGGTGGCGAGTTGGGTTGCCAGCCATGCGTTCACGGTTGTGGCCAGCATGGGGTCGTTCTTCTTCAGCAGGAACACCTTCTGGAAGGAGTCGAATGGGCGCTCGGGGTGCAGGACCTGCAGACCGGAGTGGCTGCGGACGCGGTATCGGCCTTCGACGGAGTCGGTGACGAAAACATCCACCCGGCCCTGATCGATTTCGTCGAAGAGGGTGAGATTGTCGTGCCACAGAGTCAGTTGGGCGTCGGGGAAGTTCTTGCGTGCGAATGCCTCGTTGGTGCCACCGCGGTTCGCGATCACCCGCACGCCGGGTTGATTGATCTGCTCGATCGTGGCGTAGTCGGCGCCGCTCGAACGCCGGGTGATCGGGGCCTTCCCATCGGTGCCGTAGGAGATCGAGAAGTCGGAGAACCCGAGGCGTGCGGGCAGGTCGGAGATTCCGCCGATCGCGACATCACACTGCTGCGGCGCGAAATCTGTTGCCAGCGTTGCCCAGGTCACCGGGATGAACCGGATCGGGCGGTGCAGCACATCGGCGAAGCCTCGGATGAGTTCGATGTCGATCCCGACGTATCCGCCTGCGCCGTCGCCCACCGAATACGGCGGATAGTCCCCCGGCGTGCACACACGCAATGCGTCTGCGGCGGGCGATCGGCCCGGTTCCTGCGCCGTCGCGGGGATCGCCACTACGGCAACCGCTGTCCAACCGGCGACGAGGGCCGTGATTCGCCGAAGGCGCGTACGCGTGTGTTGTCCGAGCATCCTGAGGAGATTACCGGCCGAGGGTGTGCGGGCCCCGATCTTTGTCGGCCCGGTGCCGGGAACCTCGCTGTCGGCGCTTCTTGGACGAAAGCACGAAAATGCTGTGGCCCGCTGCTGAATCGCGCGGACACTACGAGACGTCACGATGTTCGGCGCGAAGGAGTGGTGATGAACGGACAATCGCGGGCGGTAGTTCTGGTGGAGGTGGTTTCGCCGGAGTTGTCGACACTGCGAGCGCTCGCCGATGGTGACGTGGGTGCCGCTGCGCGGACCTCTGGGCTGCCGATCACCGCGTATCTCACCGAACCGGATCTTCGGCGGACGTGGGGGTTGCGCTACGAGCAGGTTCGGGCGGACTCGGCGGTAGCGGCGTGGACGACGGGTGTTGTGCTGGACCGGCAGCGGAGAGTCTGTGTGGGGTGCGCCGGGTATCACGGTCCGCCGGATGCGCGCGGGATGGTCGAAGTCGGGTACGCCATCGATCCGCGGTTTCGGCGGCGCGGATATGCGCGGGCCGCGCTGGAGGTGTTGCTGGATCGGGCCGCGCGTGCGCCTGGCGTGCGTGTTGTTCGTGCGTCGATCGGCCAGGACAACCAACCGTCTCTGGCGTTGATCAGCGGGTACGGCTTCGTGCGGGTGGGTGAGCAGCTCGACCCGGTCGATGGTGTGGAGTTTGTTTACGAAGTCGCCGCGCGCACGGGCCGACTTCGGTAGAGCGGACGACTGAGGTCCGCGGCCCAGACGGGGGTTCGGGCCGGCCACATGCGCAGGGCGAGTTCGGAGATGTGGCGGAGGTCTTCGTGGTTGCAGCCGTTGGCGGCTTGGGTGGCGATGCCGTCGATGATGGCTGTGACGAAGTAGGCCAGGGCTTTCGGGTCGGCTTCGATCGGAAGGTCGCCCTCGGCGCGGGCGCGTTCGAGGCGGTGACACAGTGCCGCGGTGCTGCTGGTGCGCCGTGCGATGACTTCGGCCCGGATCGTGTCGGTGTCGGGGCCGCAGGCGTGTGCGTGACTGACGAGCAGGCAGCCGCGGGGTGTGTTCGGGCCCGCGGTGAGTGCGATCGTGCCGGACATCAGTGCTTCGGCGACCTCGACCGCGGTGGGGCGATTCAATGCGTGTGTCGCGAACGCGCGGGGGCCTTCGATGTAGCGGTCGAGGACTTTGCGGAAGAGGTCTTCTTTGTTGCCGAACGCGGCGTAGAGGCTGGGGCGGTTGATACCCATCGCCTCGGTCAGGTCCGAGAGTGCTGTGCCTTCGTATCCTTGGCGCCAGAACACGTCCATCGCCCGGTTGAGGGCGGCATCGGGGTCGAACTGTCGGGGCCGTCCGCCCACCATCGCGTTACCTCCACGTTTTTATACCTCTCGGTACAGTGCCCAGTCGGCCGGATGTCCAAACCTCCCCCGAATACAACCAGTCGAGTGTCCGATTGACACTAGCCGACGCATGGTCTAGCGCGATCGTGATCGGCGCATCGAGCGGGTTGTCGTGATGCAGGACATAGCGTGCCGACACCGAGTTGATCATCCAAGTGCCGCAGGCTATTTCATGGATCTGTCGGAGGCACCCGGTAAACTGAGTGCACTGCTTGGGAGGGGGAAGTTCTGATGTATGTATTGATGGCCGTTGTCTTTGTGCTCGCGGGCGCTGTGCTGGTGGGGTTCTATCCCGTCGCGGGCGGCGTTGCCTTCTTCATCGCGGTCGTGTTGGTGGGGGTCAGTGGTGTCCGTTTCCTTCGTCAGCGGAAACGTGCCGAGTCGTGGACTGCTGCGGGCCGGGCTCGGGCGGCGCAGGCCGGCGGCGGCGCCGCACTCGGTAGCTACATCAACGGTGGCGGTTGCAGTGGTGGTGGAGACGGCGGCTGCAGCGGCGGGGGTGGTTGCGGTGGAGGGGGCTGTGGCGGTGGCGGTGGTGAGTGAGATGCCTGCGGCGCCGGCAACTCTGTCGACCTCCGCAAGCGGTTCGAGTCATACCGGCCGCTAGTCGGCTCCTACTCTGTGCTGCCCCGGCTGCGCTTGCGCACATCAACCCGCGTGCGTTCGGGTCGGGCGCGGTTGAGGAGCCACAGGTGACGATCGAGTCGTCTGTGCTGTCGAGGTCCGGCCCGGTCAGCCCGGAGATGCGAACAAGCCGGTGGCGAACCGTGTTGCGGTGCAGGTACATCGCGGCGTCGATCGCAGTCGAGGAAAGTTGCGGGGTGTCCGATGAAGGTCTCCTGAACTTCCAGGCCGACACCGATCCGGCCGCGCGTCGTCATGGCCAGTGGTCGGGCGAATAGTCTGTGGCCGGGGCAGGAACATGATGAGTATTGAGACATCTATCCCGTTGCACGGCGCGGCATTCTTATGCCCTGTGCTCATGGAGTTGGCCCGCTGCCGATACTGTGACCTGGGGCGGAACGTCCTCGATGGCAGAACGCGCGTGTGACTTCACCGGTGCACGTGGTCCGTTCGACTTTCTCGTTGTGCGAAGCGGCATTTTATGTCCTCTCCGGCAGGCCGATAGCGTCGGATTCATGGAATGGAATCTTCAGTCGGCGGAAGAACTCGCGGCCGCCCTGCATGCTGGTGACGTGACCTCGGTGGAACTGACCGACGAGGCGATCGCTCGTATCGAGCGCGACGACAAGGCGATCAACGCGATCTGTGTACCGGATTTCGACCGCGCACGGGCCGCCGCAAGCCGGGCCGACCAGGCGCGCGCCCGCGGCGAGGACCGGCCGCTGCTCGGCATTCCGGTGACGGTCAAGGAGTCCTACAACATGGCCGGGCTGCCCACTACCTGGGGCATGCCGCAACACGCGAACTACGTACCGACCGAGGACGCGGTACAGGTGTCGCGGTTGAAGGCGGCCGGCGCGGTCGTGCTCGGGAAGACCAATGTGCCGTTGATGCTGCGAGATATCCAGAGCTTCAACGAGATCTACGGCACCACCAACAACCCGTGGGATCACGAGCGCACGTCGGGCGGATCCTCCGGCGGATCGGCCGCGGCCCTGGCGTCCGGATTCGGCGCGCTGTCCATCGGCTCCGACCTCGCCGGCTCGCTGCGCACCCCCGCGCATTTCTGCGGTATCTACGCACACAAGCCGACAGTCGGGCTGGCGGCGACCCGTGGCATGGTCGCGCCGCCCGCGCCGGCACTGCCGACCGATCTCGACCTCGCCGTCGTCGGTCCGATGGCGCGCACCGCCCGCGACCTCACGCTCCTGCTCGATGTGATGGCCGGACCTGACCCGCTGACCCACGGCGTCGCCTACGACGTCGCACTGCCGCCCGCGCGCCACGAGCGGCTGTCGGACTTCCGTGTCCTGATCATCGAGGACCATCCGCTCATTCCGACCGGATCGGCGGTGCGGGCGGGCGTGAACCGGGTCGCCGAGGCGCTCGTCGACGAGGGCGCCCGCGTCGAACGGCGCAGTCCGCTGCTGCCCGATCCGACCGAAGCGGCGACGCTCTACATGCTGCTGATGCTGTCGAACGCCGCCGCAGGTATTCCCGTCGACGTGTACGAACAGCTGCAGACCCGCGCCGCGGCCCTGAGCGCGGACGACCGGAGTCTCGATGCGGCGCGGCTGCGCGGCATGGTGCTCAGCCACCGCGACTGGGTCGAGGCGAACAACCGTCGCGAACTCCACCGCCACGGCTGGCGGCAGCTCTTCGCCGAGTTCGATGCCGTGGTGTGCCCCATCACGCCCACTCCCGCCTTCCCGCACGACCACAACGGAGGTCTCGAGAACCGGCACATCGACATCGACGGTGTCGAGTACCCGTACTTCGACCAGCTCGTCTGGGCCGGCGTGGCCACCATGCCCGGCCTGCCCGCCACCGCCATACCCACCGGCCGGTCCCCCGAGGGCCTACCAGTGGGAGTGCAGCTCATCGGTCCGATGTTCGAGGACCGCACCCCGCTGCGGCTGGCCGAACTGCTCGAGCAGACGATCGGCGGCTTCCAAGCACCGAAATAGGGCGCACCACCGGCACGTCAGCCCTCTCCATGGCGTTGCATGAACACAACATTGTTGCGTCTTGTTCGCGGAACGGCGGAATTCCCCTGGTAGACCCGCCATTCCGGCGGTGACACGCTGGAGTGCGAATGCCGGTCGACCTGCACCGCAATATCTATCGCGACAATGTGCAGTGTTGCGTTCAATGCAATTCATCTCAAAAGACTGGTCACAGGCCCAGTTTGGTGACGGCGTTGTCTTCCAACGGGTTTGCGGTGCGGATGTAGCCGTGCACCGTGCGGGGGTTCGACCAGCGGCCCTGGCGCATTATTTCGCGGTCGCTCGCGCCGCCGAGTGCGGCTTGGGTGGCGAAGCCTGCGCGCAGCGAGTGGCCGGAGAAGAGGGCGGGGTCGAGGCCTGCGCGGGCGGCGTAGCGCTTGACGAGTTCGGCGATGGCGCGCCCGGACATGGGGCGTGCGGCGATGCCACCGTGGCGGGTGATGGTGGGAAACAGAGGTTGGTCGGTGAGGGTGGTGCCTTGAAAGCCGTGGCAGCGATGGATGTCCGGGGGTGTCGGTGGGGTATCGGCGAGCCAGGCGTGCAGTCCTCCGGCGCCGTAGGCGGCATGGGCTTCGAGCAGGTGTATCCAGTCGGCGAACGCGCAGACGGGGCAGGTGTGCGGGCGTTGGCCACGGGGCAGCGCGACGCGTTGTTCGCTGATGCCGGTCGGGTCGGTTTTGGTGGTCGGCAGCTGGACCAGCAGGAGGGGTTCGCCGGTGTGATGGTCGAGGTGTACGCGAATGTCGGTGATGCGCAGGCCCGCGAGTTCGCTGCGGCGTAATGCACCGGCGAATCCGACCAGCAGCGCGAGGGTGTCGCGGCGGCGGGCGGGTTCGGTCGGCCAGCCCGGTTCGGGTAGACCGGCCAGTAACTGTTCGAGGGTGTGCAACAGGACGGGGCGTTTGCGCGTGGGTTGGGTGCGGCGGGTGCGGCGAATGCCGCGCAGGGTCAGGCGAACCACGTCGGAGCGGGTGGGGGAGGGCAGTCCGTTGGCGGCGTGGACGGCGGCGATCGCGGCGGCTTTGCGTTCGAGGGTGGCGGCGCTGAAAGCCCAGTGCTGGGACTCGGATTCGCTGTCACTGTGACGCAATGTGGCTGGATCGGTGTGACGTCGCGCGTCGGCGGCAGCGGCCAAATACACCGCGACGTCCAAGGCGTCTGCGGGCAGGGCCTGCCTATTTTCTGCCGCGCACCAGGCAGCCCAGGCGATCCAGTCGGTGCGGTAGGCACGCAGGGTATTCGCGGATTGGGATGCCTCGAGGTATCGGCGTAGCGATCCCGCTTGGTTGTCGTCGAAGCGTTCGCGCACCAATCGGAGTGCGGCAGCGTCGATCAGGACGCTGCGGACTCCTTTGCGCAGTTCGGCTTGCACCGAGTCCGGTACCGCGACAACAGCGGTTCGATCGTCCACGAATCAGCTCCCTAGTTTTCCATGATTCCGTAGCAGTTTCGTTTCGTCGGTATCAACCAAACGAAAACGGAACTCCTACACCGGCAATCGATAACTCTAGCGGAGCCTGACCGCCGATAAGGTTCACTTATCGGCGGTCAGGATCTCGTGTCGCGGAATGGGACGTAGTGAGGCGACACGCATTTCGTTTCGTCCTAATACGTTGGATCGGACGAAACAAACGCTACGATTCCAGCGTGTCCAGCGTATGCAACTACCCCGGCTGCCCCCGACCCATCACTCGCGGCGGCGGCCCCGGCCGCCCGTCGGAATACTGCGACCATCCGGAGCACACGCGATGGCGAGCCTGGCGCGAACGTCAACGGCAACAGCAGGAGTCGGACTCCACGACGGCTTCCGTCACAGTGACGCCACAGGGCCCGGTGACTGTCGCCCGCTTACGCGCCGACGAGCTGCTCGCCCAGTTCCGTGGATTGGCAGAACAATTGGGCACCACCCTGAACACCGCCGTTGCCGAACTGTCCACGCTGGCCGACCCTTCCATCGCGGAAGCGCAGGTCCAGGCCGTTCAGGCCGATGCGGCCCGCAGGATCGCCGAGGCCGAGATGGCCGGCGTCGCCGCCGAGCAGGCCCGACGCGACGCCGAGGAAGCCAAGGCGATCGCCGACGCCGCAGCAGAAGATGCCGCTGGCGCCGCCGAGCACGCGGAAAGTCTGGTCGCCGTGGCGAATACGGCCCGCGACGACGCATTGCGCGAGGTCGAACGCATCACCAGGCAAGCTGCCGACGACGTGTTCACCGCCCGCAGCGACGCCGAAGCCGAAATCCGCACCGCACGCCGCGAAGCCGCCGAGGAAATCGAGCGGATCCGGCAGGACGCCGCCGAACAGGTGCAACAGGCACAGCGGCGCGCCGACACAGAAATCGGACACACCCAACGTGAATCGGCGGCGCGGGTGGCATCCGCGCAGTCCGAACGCGATCTTGCCGTCCAGCGGGCCGCGGATGCCGAACGCGCGACCGAACGAGCGGAAAAGGCCGCCGCGGAACGGGTCGAAGCAGCCAACGAAGCGCGCGAGGAATGGCGCAGGGTCCGCGCCGAACTCGATGCGACGCGCACCGAGTTGGCGCAGGCGCGCCGCACGGCGATCGCGGAGCTCACCGTGGTGCGCACGGAAGCGGCGACCGCCATCGACAAGGCCCGCGCCGAGGCGGCCCACCGCATCGAAGCCCTGGACGAAGCCCGCACCCAAACCCTGACCCGCGCCGAACGCGCCGAAGCCCAGCTCGACGAGCTGCTCGCCCAGGCGCGGCGCGCAGGCGCGGCGAACGCACCCGGAGCGCAGTAGCCGACGCGGGACCGGGGAACCGAAGCTGGTGTGCTGGAACGTCCCCGACTTCGGATAGGGAAGTCCCGCTGAGATTGATCTTGCTGGGTCGGCGTTGTTCGCCGGGGGCTTCGAGCTGGCGGGACGGCACCGGAACGCGCCGAACTCGGCCGGAGATAGGTGTTGCGCCCTTCCGCCCCCAACTGCGTGCTCAGCGCACGGCAGCGCCGAACCACCTGGTCAGCTGGCCGAGCAGATCCTGCTGGTCTTCACCGACCCACGCCACGTAGCCGTCCGGCCGCAGCAGCACCGCGGGCACGTCCAGTTCCTCGCTGACCTCGACGACGTGGTCGACCCGGTCTGCCCAGCCCGCCACCGAGAGCAGACCGGTCTGGTCCAGCAGTAGTCCGTGGCCGCCATGCATGAGCTCGTAGAGGCGCCCCCGCTTCAGCCCGATGTCCCGCAGCCGTCGGCCGAGCAGTTCGTGACCCTCGCCGAGGTCGTAGCGGACCCCGATCGCGGTGACCTTCTCGGTCAGGTACCGGTTCACCTCCTCGAAGTCCATCAGTTCCGACAGCAGTCGGCGCACGGACCGTGGACCCGGCTCGGTGGACATCAGCTCGGACTGCACGCGGGTGTTGTTCAGCACGTCGGCGGCTACCGGGTGCCGTTCGGTGTGGTAGCTGTCCAGCAGCCCCTCTGGTGCCCAGCCATTGACCTCGGCGGCCAGTTTCCAGCCCAGATTGAACGCGTCCTGGACGCCGAGGTTGAGGCCCTGCCCGCCCAGCGGTGGGTGGACGTGCGCCGCGTCGCCGGCCAGCAGCACCCGGCCGACCCGGTAGCGCTCGGCCAGCCGGGTGGCGTCGCCGAAGCGGGACAGCCAACGCGGTGAGTGCACGCCGAAGTCGGTGCCGGCGAACACCCGCAGCTGTTGCTTGAACTCCTCGAGGGTCGGCGGGACCGACCGGTCTTCGGCCACCCCCTCGGCGGGCACGACGACGCGGTACACCCCGTCCCCGGAGGGCCCGGCGCCGAACCCCTTGTGGGTCTTGCGGACCTCGGCCACCACGGCGGCCAGCGTCTCCGGCGGCGCGGCCACCTCCATCTCGCCCAGCAACGACTCGACCCGGGTGGGCTCGCCGGGGAAGCCGACGCCGAGCAGCTTGCGCACCGTGCTGCGGCCGCCGTCGCAACCGACGAGGTAGCGCGAGCGCAACCGCGTGCCATCGGCCAGCTCGACGGTCACCCCGTCCTCGTTGTGGCTCAGCCCGACCAGTTCGCGGCCGCGCCGGATCTCGACGCCGAGCTCGCTGGCGTGCTCGGCCAGCAGGCGCTCGGTGACGGGCTGCGCGATGCCGAGGACGTACGGATGTGCGGTGTCCAGCCGGTCGGGCCGCGGCTTTTCGATGCCGGCGAAGAAGCCGCCGACCGGGTACTGCTTGCCGTGCGCGAGGAACCGCTCCAGCAGACCGCGCTGGTCCAGCACCTCAATACTGCGCACGTGCAGGCCGAGCGATCGGACATGCCTGGTCGGCTCGGCCTCCTTCTCCAGCACGAGCGCGTGCACGCCGTGCAGCCGCAACTCGCCGGCCAGCATCAAGCCGGTCGGTCCACCACCGGCAACGATCACGTCGATCATGAAAACCCCTCATTCGACAAGGTTGCATTTCGGCCAACTGCTCCGCGTAGTCCGGCGGCAACCGCACCGTGAGTCCCACCGGCGGTTCGACACCCCGCGAGACCTACACGTCCGACAAAACTCACGTACTTCGCGAATCCCTGATTCCGCAGGTTCTGGCTTCGGCTGGAGATTCTGCAGCACGACCCCGGTCTTGCCGCAAGGCCCCCGGTGCGCTATATGTTGAGAGTGGCAGGGAGTTGACAAGCTCCTTGCTATTTCTTTTGTCGTCCGCTGTGAACGACGATTCCGCGATCTCGATACGGTCGGCGATCAGAGTCTCCGTGGACATAGCGCCACATTTCGTGGCGCCACTGATATCGGCACCGCCAACTATATGGGTATTCATTGGCTGCGCCAACAATGTAGGGTGGCTGTCGTGGAACAGACACCCGCACGCCTGACCGCGAAGCCGAGTTGGCTGCTGACCCAGTTGGCAGTGCACGCCCACCGGTTGGCCTCCGACAGCTTCGGCGAGGTGGGTGCGCGTGGGTACCACTACCGCATTCTGGCCGCGCTGGACGAGTTCGGGATCGCCAGCCAGGCCGAGCTCGGTCGCCGGTGCAGCATGGACCGCAGCGACGTGGTGGCGGCGATCAACGAACTGTCCGAGCAGGGTTTCGTCGAGCGGACCCCGGACCCGGACGACCGAAGACGCAACATCGTGACCCTCACCAAGGCGGGCGACCGGCAACTGCGACGAATGGACCGAGCGCTCGACAAGGTGCAGGACGACCTACTCGGACCGCTTCCGGCCGAGGACAGAAAGAACTTGACCCGCCTGCTCACTCGACTGCTCACACATCACCAACGGGGGTGAGGAGGGCCGGCGAGCCTCAGTAAAGCGACTTGACGGCTGGCCACGACGCCTTGGCGTCGCGGCATCGCCGGACTGACCGGCCCGACGAAAAACCGCACCCGACGGAGGGTAGCCGCCCCTCGCCAGCGACCAGCGATCTTCCAGGGAATCCCGACACGGAGTCCTGCCCTGTGCAATTCGATCAAGATCAATCTCAGCGCCAACCCCGGTTCCATCGTCCCGGGGCCGGAATAGCCGATCTGGCAGGTGATTTCGGCCACTACTTGTCGGCGAAGGTGCCGACGGCAGCGGTCCGCGTCTGCCGAGATCTTCCGTCCGGTGCCGACAGGAGCCGTTATCGGCTCTGAAGGCTTCTGTCGAACGAGGCAACCCGGCACCGGCCACGAGCGCCACGGCGGTGGCCGGTGTCCCTATCGTGGTAGCACCGGTCGGGTGCCGACGTAGGCCGAGAGGTGCTCGCCGGTAAGGGTGGAACGGGCGGCGACGAGATCGGCGGGGGTGCCTTCGAAGACGATCCGGCCGCCGTCGTGGCCGGCGCCGGGGCCGAGGTCGATGATCCAGTCGGCGTGCGCCATGACTGCCTGATGGTGCTCGACGACGATGACCGACTTGCCGGAGTCGACGAGGCGGTCGAGCAAGCCGAGCAACTGCTCGACGTCGGCGAGGTGCAGACCCGCGGTCGGCTCGTCGAGAACGTAGACGCCGCCCTTCTCCGACATGTGAGTGGCCAGCTTGAGCCGCTGCCGCTCGCCGCCGGACAGCGTGGTGAGCGGCTGGCCGAGGCTGAGGTAGCCGAGCCCGACGTCGGCGAGCCGGCCGAGAATGGCGTGCGCGGCCGGTATGCCCGCGTCGCCGGCGCCGAAGAACTTCTCGGCCTCGGTCACCGACATCGCCAGCACCTCGCTGATGTCGCGGCCGCCGTGGTGGTATTCCAGCACCGACGCCTGATACCGCTTCCCCTCGCACTCCTCGCACGTGGTGGCGACACCGGCCATCATCGCCAGGTCGGTGTAGATCACCCCGACGCCGTTGCAGTTGGGGCAGGCGCCCTCGGAGTTGGCGCTGAACAGCGCGGGCTTCACGCCGTTGGCTTTCGCGAACGCCTTGCGGATCGGGTCGAGCAATCCGGTGTATGTCGCCGGGTTGCTGCGCCGCGAGCCGCGGATCGCGCCCTGGTCGACCGACACCACATCCACGCCGCGGGGGATCGACCCGTGCACGAGCGAGCTCTTGCCGGAGCCGGCGACGCCGGTGACGACGCAGAGCACCCCGAGCGGGATATCGACGTCGACGTCCTGGAGGTTGTGTGTCGTCGCGCCGCGGATCTCCAGCGTGCCGGTGGGCTTGCGCACAGTCTCTTTGACGGCGGCGCGGTCGTCGAAATGGCGGCCGGTGATGGTGCCGCTGGCTCGCAGTCCTTCGACGGTGCCCTCGAAGCAGACGGTGCCGCCTCCGGTACCGGCACCGGGGCCGAGGTCGACGACGTGGTCGGCGATCACGATCGTCTCCGGTTTGTGCTCCACGACGAGCACCGTGTTGCCCTTGTCCCGCAGTTGGCGCAGCAGGTCGTTCATCCGCTGGATGTCGTGTGGATGCAGCCCGATGGTGGGCTCGTCGAAGACGTAGGTGACGTCGGTGAGCGCCGACCCGAGGTGGCGGATCATCTTGACGCGCTGTGCCTCACCGCCCGACAGTGTGCCCGACGGCCGTTCGAGCGAGAGATATCCCAGCCCGATCTCCACGAACGAGTCGAGGGTGTGCCCCAGCGCGGCGAGCAACGGCGCGACCGAAGGCTCATCGAGGCCGCGGATCCATTCGGCGAGGTCGCTGATCTGCATCGCGCAGGCGTCGGCGATGTTGATCCCGCCGATCCGCGAGGAGCGGGCCAGCTCGCTGAGCCGGGTGCCACCGCATTCGGGACAGGTGGTGAAGGTGACCGCCCGGTCCACGAACGCCCGGATGTGCGGCTGCAGCGCGTCGGGGTCCTTGGCGAGGAACGACTTCTGCACCTTGGGGATCAGCCCCTCGTAGGTGAGGTTGACGCCGTCGACCTTCACCTTGGTCGGCTCTTTGTAGAGGAAGTCGTTGAGTTCCTTCTTGGTGTACTTGCGAATCGGCTTGTTCGGGTCGACGAAGCCCGACTCGGCGTAGACCCGCACCGTCCAGAAGCTGTCCGACTTCCAGCCCGGGATGGTGAACGCGCCGTCGGCAAGCGACTTGGAGTCGTCGTAGAGCTGGGTGAGGTCGATATCGGAGACCATGCCCCGGCCTTCGCAGCGCGGGCACATGCCGCCGGTGATGCTGAAGCTGCGCCGCTCCTTCACGGTCCGTCCGGCGCGTTCTATGGCGACCGCACCCGCTCCGCTGATCGAGGCGACGTTGAAGGAGAACGCCTGGGGCGAGCCGATGTGCGGCTGCCCGAGTCGGCTGAAGAGGATGCGCAGCATCGCGCTCGCGTCGGTGGCGGTCCCGACCGTGGAGCGGGGGTCGGCGCCCATCCGCTGCTGGTCGACGGTGATCACGGTCGTCAGCCCTTCGAGCACGTCGACCTCGGGCCGCGCCTGCGTTGGCATGAAGCCCTGCACGAAGGCGCTGTAGGTCTCGTTGATCAGCCGCTGCGACTCCGCGGCGATGGTGCTGAAGACCAGCGAGCTCTTGCCCGAGCCGGAGACACCGGTGAACACCGTCAGCCTGCGCTTGGGGATCTCGATGCTGACGTCCCGGAGGTTGTTCACGCGCGCGCCGTGCACGCGGATCAGATCGTGGCTGTCGGCAGCGTGCGGGGCGGGCGACTTCGTTTTCGTCCTCGTGGCCGTGGTCATCGTGTCTCCATCTGTTGCGCGGGCCGTGTTGGCGGTCTCCGTCGTCGTGGCCTTGCTCGATCTAATCAGGCTTCGATCAGTGCGTTTGGTTATCCCTCGTCGGCGCGCCCGGCCGAGTCATCGGCTCATCGGACCAACCGGCGGCCGTCACATCCGCTCGCGGTCGAGCCTCTCGTCGAACGCGCCGAGCCTCGACGCGACGCGGGCAGATGCGGAATCAGCGCTACGGCGTGGCCCCGGTGAGTGCGGCTGCCGGATTTCCGTTGGTTGGCTGATGCTCGGTGTTGCGACGCCACACCCGGAAGCGTGGGTAGCGCTCGTCGGTCATGCAAGCCGCACCGGCACGTTTTCTCTCGGTGCCTATGACGGTCGCCGCTGCCTCGTGCACAGGCTCGTTCACGTGCGGTCTGTGCAGGTCGTGGCCTGCGATCGCCGGACGGCTCAGCGCAGCTCCTGGATGCGGACCAGGTTGCCCGCAGGATCGCGGACCGCACAGTCGCGAACCCCGTACGGCTGCTCGGTCGGCTCCTGAACCACCTCGGCGTCGCTGGCCTGCACTCGCTCGAAGGTGCCATCGAGGTCCTTGGTAGCCAGGAGGATGCCGCCGTAGGTGCCCTTGGCCATCATCTCGAGGATGGTGCGGCGCTCGTCGTCGGTGATGCCGGGGTCGACGGCTGGCGGATGCAGGACGATGGAGGTTCCGGGCTGGTCGGCCGGGCCGACGGTGATCCAGCGCAGCCCGTTGTATCCGACGTCTTTGCGGACCTCGAAGCCGAGGGTGTCGCGGTAGAAGGCCAGGGCTGCGTCCGGGTCGTCCTGGGGCAGGAAGCTCGAGTGAATGGTGATGTCCATGGCAATCAGGCTAATTGCGGGTCGGCGACCTGCGCTTCTCGATTCCTGATCGGTCTGGTCACCTGTTTCGCCACGCAGGACGGCATCCCCGCCGTCGCGAGCGCCGCCTCGCGCCGGTAGGTGCTCGGCGACATTCCGACCAGCTCGGTGAAGCGAGTGCTGAAGGTGCCCAGCGACTGGCAGCCGACCGCGAAACAGACCTCGGTGACGCTGAGGTCACCACGACGCAGCAGTGCCATCGCGCGCTCGATACGCCGCGTCATCAGGTAGCCGTACGGCGATTCGCCGTAGGCGAGGCGAAACTGGCGGCTGAGGTGCCCGGCCGACATGTGCGCGTCGCGGGCGAGCGCCTCGACGTCCAGCGGCTGTGTGTACTCCCGGTCCATCCGGTCGCGGACGCGGCGCAGTCGCGCGAGGTCGCGCAGATACTGTTCCGTGGCGGGTTTGCTGGTCATTTCCGCGATCGTCCCACGTCGCGCCGGAGTTGACCAGCGTCGCCGACGTTCCACCACACGCCGCGTCCGCTCTGTCCCGGTCTGCCACGTGCTGCTCTTGGGGGCCGGAGTCGGCGAAGTCTTCGCGTAGTGACAGTGCCGTGTGCGGCGGGATCCAGACGAATCGGTTTCTTGGCAAGTGCTTCCCGGCGGTTCCACCAGGGCAGGGTTGCGCCCGCAACACCGCTCAGCGCCGGATCGGGCGGATCTACTCCTCGCCCCCGGTCTGGCCGGACCTGACGGAGGTCGCCAACGGGAAGGGGCTTGGTGTACCCCTGCTACCGACGGAGGCACGATCCGGCGATGCGGGCGGCTCAGGTGGGTGGGGCCTGCTGTTGGAATACCTCCAGGATCTGTGGCAGCGCGATGGTGGCGGTGCTGCCGTGATCGATATCGCCGAGGTCGAGCAGGGTGGCCTTATCGCTGCGCAGCGCTTGCAGGCAGTGTTCGGAATTGGCGTAGGGGACACTGCGATCACCGGAGGCGGCATAGAGGTGGACCGGGACGCGGGGCGTCCAGTCGCAGGTGCCGTCGGTATCGGCGACGGCGTCGCGTGCGGCTCCGGTGGGGTTGCGTGACCAGGCGATGAACTTGGGCGTCAACAGCTGTTGTGGCGCGGTGAGCAGGGCTGCGCCGATGGCGATTTCGGTGTGGTTGCCGTCGAAGAGCGCCTCTACCTTGGTGGCATACGGTTCCTGGAATGCTTCGGCGGGGCTGTCGTAGAGATGGTGGATGCGGTTCATCGAGGTGAGCCAGTAGGCGAAGTAGAAGACCGCGCTCGCGGGCATAACCTGGCCGTCGAGACCTGCGGGCGTCTGCACATTCTGTACGTCGTAGGGTCCGCTCACCGGCGCCAGCGCCGCGAGCCCGAAGCCGGGGACCTGGCCCGCGTCCAGTGCCTTGCCCAGCGCCGTCGCTGCCTGGCCGCCTTGGGAGAAGCCGGTGACCAGGATGTCGGAGTCGAGTTCGCGTTGCTCACGGGCCGCGACCGTCCGAGCCACACGCAACAGGTCGACCGAGGCGCTGACTTCCGTCGGGGCGTGCGTGTAGGGATGGAACCCCGGACCTTCACCGAGTCCCAAATAGTCCGGCGCGACCGCCGCATAGCCCGCCGCGGCGAACATGATCGTGCGCGCCCGGTCGGGGCGGGTCGTCCCGTTCACCGACGGTGCGTCGCTCTTGAGCGACAGCGTGCCGTGCGCGTAGCTGACCACGCGCAGCCTGCGCGAGTCGGTGCGCGGCAGCACGACCAGGCCACTGGCGGTGGTGGGCCGGCCGCTGGTGTCGATGGTCCGGTACACGACGCGATAGGCGTCGATACCGTTGCGGGCCGAGGTGTTCAGGTACGCGCTGGTGTCGGTTGCCGACAGCTGGGCGACCGGTGTTGCCGAGACGATCTCGCCGCGGGTCGACTGCTCGGTGGGCGTCGAGGTCGCGCGGCTGCCTGCGTCCGGTTCGCCCTCGGCCGCACACGCCGCCGACCCACCCAGCGCTACGATCGCGCCGAGCACCGCGACCGCGCGACGCGTGGATCCCATCATGACCGTGCCCGCCTCTCCTCGGCGAATTCACCGCCTGCACGACGGCATTCGCTGCAATCTGCGCCCGGCTTGCGCGGCATGGGGAACATCCGAACCAAGCCGTCCGTCGACGCTCGTGCGTTGGCCACCGGCCGGCTCGACTTCACCCTGCGCGGCGACCGCACCGTGCTGAGTTCGTTCGCACCGGACTTCTGCGACAACGTCAGTGGCCGTCGGCTGGACATCCTCGACGTCGTTGTCCAGTGGTATGCCACGAGTTTTGCAGACTGCAGTGCGGAATTGCACGAGGTGCTGTCGAGCGAGGGCCGCGTCATGTGTCGTACGCCTGCCGCGGCCGGCACATCCGCATTGGGTTCCCGCGGTGACACGGGGGTCGCACCGATGGAAGACCGGTGGCCTGGAGCAGGTGGACATCTTCCGGATTTCCGACGGGGTTGGTGGTCGAACACTGGGCTGTGCGTGACGACGCCCCGTTGCTGGATTCGGTCGAAGGACAGAAGGCTGTGTGACACGGTGCGTCGCGTGTACTATTCGCCCGAATAAGACCCCACCGCGGGAGCTCGGGCACGGCCGGGCTGAGAGGGCGGACTCGATGTTTCGCCGACCGCATGAACCTGTCCGGGTAATGCCGGCGTAGGGAGTAGTGCTTCGGCATGTCCGCACCGACCCTGGATGAATCCGAACGGCACGAGGCGCCGCTGACCCTCGAGGAGCCCGCACCGAAGGTGCTGTCGTTCTGGGACCAGAGCGCCTTCTGGGCCAATCTCGGCGTCAGCCTCGTCGCGTTCACCGGCGCGTACACGGTGCTGGCTCCGAACACCGAGTACGCGCCGCAGATCTCGATCGCCGCGGGCATCCTCGCGATGATCGTGGGAACTGTCCTCGGCGGTGTGATGCTCGGGCTTGCCGCGGTGCCGGGGGCGCAGACCGGCAAGCCCGCGATGGTGTTGCTGCGTGGCCTGTTCGGCGCGAAGCTCAGCTATCTGCCGACCGTGCTCAATATCGCCCAGCTCATCGGCTGGGGAACCTTCGAGTTGATCGTCATCGGCAATGCTGCCGAAGAGCTGTTCGGCGGCGGTCCGCACTGGCTGTATGTGGTGGTGGCCGGTGTGCTGACGACCGCGCTGACGATCTGGCCGCTCGGCTCGGTCCGGCTGCTGCGCCGGTTCGTGACCGTGGGCGTGGTGATCGCCCTGATCTGGTTCTACATCCAGTTCCTGCACAAGGGTCTGCCCGACCTGACCACCAATCCCGGCCCCACCGGTGCCGGGCCGTTCGGTGTCGACTGGAGTTTGTTCTGGATCGCCACCGATGCGGCGCTGGCCGTGTCGATCTCGTGGGTGCCGGTCGCGGCCGACTACACCCGCCATTCCCGCAGCACCGGCGCCGCCTTCGGCGCGGCCAGCGGGGCGTATGCGATCACCCAGATCGTCGCCTACATCCTCGGCTTGTTCGCGTTGGCCCTTGCGACCGGTGACGGCGGCCAGTACACGCCATTCCTGCAGGTGAGTCTCGGTGCGGTGTTCTTCTTCGTTTTCGTGTTGCGCGAGGCCGATCAGTCCTTCGCCAACGTGTACTCCACGGCTGTGTCCATCCAGAACCTCGCGCCGCGCATCGACCGCCGGGTGCTGTCGATCGGGCTCGGTGCGCTGATCACGGTGCTGGCGCTGCAGCTGAAGATGGAGAACTACTTCGGCTTCCTCGGGTTGATCGGTTCGGTGTTCGTGCCGCTGCTCGGTGTGCTCGTCGCCGACTTCTTCCTGCGGGCGAAGGGGGACTGGAACACCGCACCGGATGCTCCTTCGCGCTGGGGGATGATCGTCGCCTGGCTGGTGGGCCTGTCGGTGTATCAGCTCATCAACCCGGGTGACGCGGGCGTGTGGACCGACTTCTGGGTGAATATCCAGGAGAAGCTGCACTTCACCAAACAGCCGTGGATGAGCGCGTCACTGTTGTCGTTCCTGGCCGCGGTGCTGGTGGCCTGGCTCGTCGGACGGGTCGCGACCGCCCGGAAATCGGCCTGACAGCACCGCGGTTCGCGGACGGGCAGGCTCAGACGATCAAGGTTTGACGGCCTGGTCGGGTACGACGCCAGGCCACCGCAAGAAACACGATCAGACCCAGCAGCGGCAGGGTGCCGATGGTCCAGCTCAGCGGCAGTGGTGGCCCGGGTTGGTCGAGAACTTCGACGCCGTCGAGGGTCCCTTCGCCGGGCCCGAGCGGCCCGTCGATGGTGAAGGCGAATCGGTAGCTGCCGGGGTCGTCGAACGCTTTGACATCCAAGCCCCAGGAATCGCGTTTGCGGGGGTGCCGCACCAGCGGGGCTGCGCGGCGTCCCGGTTTGATCGCGGGGCCGGTCACGCGCAAGGTTCCGGACTTATCGGTGATGCCGCCATCGGGCAGGAACGTGAAGTCCAGGGACTTCATCGCCCGCAGTGGCCAGGTGGAGAACCCGACGGTGAGACTGTACGGGCCGGCCTGGACCCGCTCGGTGTGCACGATGTCGACCGGCGCGTACGCGGCAGCAGGTGCGATCGCGACCAGCGACAGGGTGACAGCGGCCAGTACAGCGACAGTGAGTCTGCGCAGCACGATCATCGGTGGTCCTCCGTCGTGGGAGCGAGTGCCTGCAGCATGGTGGTGAATCGGCCGCCGAGGAACCCGGCGAGCAATCCGAGCGGAATCCCGAGCAGCGTGACCGTCAGGACGTCGGCGAACGCGAGGTGCGACATGGCGTGGGTGAGGTTCATTTGCAGCGGAAAGCTCACCCCGACGATCACGCCGGTCGCGACACCGGCCACCAGCACGATCTTCTTGGCGTCGTAACCGCGGGTGCGCGCCGGCCGGAACAACCCCTCGACGACGACGGCCGCGACGATCAGGAACATCGGCATGATCGCGGGCAGCTGCGGTGGCCGCCCGGTGAGACCGTCGCGCAGCGGCAGCCCGATCGCCGAGGCATAGGTTTCGGCGGCCCACGGCGAGAACCACCAGAGGATCGCCTGCATCGCTCCCAGCGAGCAGGCGATAGCGACGGCGGCGCCGGCGCGGGCGAGCAATGCCGCGCCGAGGATCAGCAGCATCGGCCCGAACAGCACGATCCCGAGGATGGTCGGATCGGCGGGCAGCGCAAGGTTGTTCAACGCGTTGGTGGGGATCGGCGCGAAGGTGATAAGGATCGGGATCGCCACCACGATGCCGATCCGGCCCCAGCGATGGTCGCGATGGGCGGCGAACACGATGATGCTGCCGATCATGGTGAGCGTGATCGACAGGAACAGCGCCACGTGTGAGGGGGTGTTCAGCACCGCGTCGAAGCCGTAGATCGAATGCCACTCCAGATCGAGGAGACCGTAGAGCAGGAACAATGCCGCACCTGCTCCGGCGACCATATAGCCGAGCGGTGCGGTGAGGTTGCTGCCGAACACCCGTATGGGTGTGCCGCCCATCCGGGGTACCGGGCGTCCGGCGCGTTGGGCGGAGGTGGCGATGAGGACCATGGCGAGGCTGGCGAACCCGGAGATGGCGCTGCCGGAGTACAGGAACAGGTGCGGCAGGGTGAAGAAGGTGTCGGGGCCGACTTCGTTGTGCCACTGGATATCCCAGCTCAATCCCACCAGCGTGACAGCGGTGCCGAGTACGACGACCCAGGCGCCGATACGAGCCGCCGTGCCATTGTCGGAGGCAGCGGCGGGTGCGGATGCTGTGGTGGTCACCGCCGGTCCGCCGCGGTCTGCGGACGCGTCGGACGGTGCTCGGGTGCTCATGACGGGCGGTCCTTTCCCTGGTCGTGCTGCGATGGTTGTTCCTGATGCGTGTGCAGTCGGCTCGATCTCAGCCACCGACCCAGACCGGCAGCGTGAGCTGCTCGCCGCCGTCGTGGGTATCGATCGAGAGCCGGAGGTCCCAGGGGCCGGTCATCATCAATGCCACACCCGCCGCATGGAAGTGGCCGGGGCTCGTGGGCGCCGCCGCCACCGGTTGACCGGCGTGGCCCATGATCGGCTGGTTCGCCTGAAGCAGCACTGCGGCATGGTCGATCGGGACACCGGCCCGATCGGTGATCGTGATGTCGATGTCGGTGGTGCCGAGGCGCGGCCTGTCGACGGTGACGGTCACGAGGTGCTGGGGCGTGCCGGTGTTCAGCACCACCGGGGCGGGCGATCGCGGCCAGGCCTGCCACACGAGCGCGACGATGACGGCGACGATGACGACGCCACCACCACCCACGAGAACACCACGCTGCCGCGAACCGTGGCCGCTTACCGGTGCTGCGGCCGTGGCGCTCACCGGTGCGCTCCCGCCGTCGGGGCGGCCGCGACATCGAGCACGATCGGGACGGTGAGCACGGTGTAGTGCCGTTCGACCTGGATCCACAGCCGATATCGGCCCGCGGAGGGGAAGGTGTAGGTGAAAGGGACATCGGGTCCGTAGGCGGCCACGGTTTCATCGGGGGCGCTCTCGCCGTTCACCGGCGCCATCAGCATGGTTCCCCGACCCGCGGTGGCGGCCGCGCCACCCCTCTCGTGCATACCGCTCATCTCCGGCATGTCGGACATACCTGCCATCGATGTCGAGCCCATCGAGTGGGCGTGTCCCCAGATGGGCGAATCCTGTACGGCCGCAGCCATATCGGTGCCATCAGTGTCCGGCAGCGGTCCGGCCATGATCAGGTGCCCGACCATGCCGAGCCACGGTTGCAAGTCGGCGGTGTCGCCGATTTCGACGGTGAGGGTGGTCGGTGTGCCTGCTACCGCTGTTGTTGTTCTGACCGTGATGGGGTTGGCGTCCACCACGGTCGATGCGGTGGTGGTTGCTGCGCCCAGAGACACCGCGGTCGGTGGCGGCACCTGTGCTGTCGCACCCGGTGTGACAGTGAAACCGGTTGCGGCACGCACCATTTGGACCCCGCCGCCGCGGCGGGCCACCTCGGCGGACAGGGCATGATGTCCGGGCTCCGGCGAGGCCAGATGGACTTGATAGCGGCCGGGGGCGATCCGGATCGGGTGCAGATGAGACAGCCTACCGGACGGGCCGACCACCAGCAGATGCATCAGCGCACTGTCGTGCACGAGCAGGTCGTCGACGGGTGCGCCGGTGGCCGCGTCGATCACGAACAGATCGAGGTTGCCCGGCCGACCGGCGGATACCGGGTCGCCTGTCACGGTGAGCAGCACTGGGGGACGGGAGAAGTCCGAGATCAACGGCTGTTTCAAGGCATAGGGATTCTCGAGGTTGTCCACCGTCGGGTCGAGCTGGCTGCCTGGCTGCGGAGGAAGCGGTAGCGACGCCGACAGCAGCGCGGATGTCACCGACACCGCGATCCCGGCCACCATCCCACCGGCCGGAAGCAGCGCCCACCCGCTGCGGCGGGCACGAATCGCCATCAGGATCGACACGGGCAGCAGCACTCCCGCGACCAGGAATCCGCCGTAGACCAGACGCTCCGGCGGTGAGGTGACCTGTGCGGGCACCACGAACGGGATCCGCGCCACGCGCACGCCGTCACCGACAGCCAGCTCCCACGGCCCAGCGCGATCCATTGCCAGTGTGGCCGAGTACATTCCGGGTGTGCCGCCGAGGTCGATCACCGCCCCGGTACTGGGTGCGCCCGGGGCAGGCGCTGCCGGGTGGGCGGCTGCTCCGGTCGGCGTCGCCGCGAGCGTGAGTTGTCCTGCGGCAGTCCCGGTGTGGGTGACGACGTCCACGCGAAGCGGACCGGGCACGCTGGTCACCCGGCGCAGCACGAGGGTCAGTTCGCGATCGCCAAGGCTCTGCGCGACCGACACGTCCGCGCCCGAGGCAGGCGAGTCGGCGAACGCCGGCGCCATCCAGACAGACACGAACAGAGCGCACAGTCCCGCGACGAGCAGGACGCGGCCGCGAACGGCATCGGCGGCAACGGTCACCACCGCCATGGTAGGGGCGGGAATCGGTGAGATCATCACCTTCAGTGGGGATTTGGCCTCCCTCGCCGGAGTGATGCCGTGCTGGGGGAAGTCCCGGATAATCCGACGGCCTGTGGTTGTTCGCGCACCCGGGGTGCGGTCCGGGTTTTGTGTAGGGTTGGGCTGGTGACGGACTCTGCTGTCGGCGATCCCGCCGTGCCGACCCTGTTCGAATGGGCGGGTGGCATGCCGGCCTTCGAGGCGTTGACCACCGCGTTCTACCGCGAGGTCCTGAAGGACGATGTGGTCGGCCCCTTATTCCGCGGTATGGACCCCGGGCATCCGAAGTATGTCGCGATGTGGCTTGCCGAGGTGTTCGGCGGGCCCGAGACCTACAGCGGCGAGCGCGGCGGCTACCACCACATGGTGCGTCAGCACCTCGGCAAAGCCATCACCGAACCGCAGCGTCGTCGCTGGGTGAACCTGCTGATGGATGCCGCCGACGAGGTCGGTCTGCCCGCCGACCCGGAATTCCGCGCCGCGTTCGCCTCCTACATCGAGTGGGGCACCCGTATCGCGCAGACGAACTCGCAGCCAGAGGCGCATCCGCCGCTGGAAGCGCCGATGCCGCATTGGGGCTGGGGCGTCGCGCCGCCGTATCAGCCGTAGGGTCGGTGGCGGGATGCGGTCGACGCCGACGTTCGGTTAACGCTGTTATCGTCGATAGCGCCCATAGCGCCGGGCGGGAGTGGACCGTGCGCTGCACCCTGCGCCAACAAGGATGAATCCTGTTGAAGTACGTTCCGCGTGTTGTTCTGTTCCTGGCGATTCCCGCCGTGCTGTTCCTGCTGCCCTGGTGGACTGTGGTCGAAGCGCCGACCGGCGGCGATGGCCCGCTGTTCTGGCTGGGGTCGGCGGTGTTTCTGCTCGGATTCCTCTGTCTGCCTGCGGCGATGTTCCTCGGGCACGGGCCGGCGCAGTCGGATGCCGCATCCATCGTCGGTGACACGTTGCTCGGTGTGATGTGGGTGGTGTTCAGCTGGTCGGTGATCGGCAACGTTGCCCGGGTCGGGTTGATCGTCGCCGGGGTGGAGGATCCGCAACGGTCGCGCATCGTCGCGGTCGGAGTGCTCGCGGTGGCGGCAGGGTTGACGGTGTGGGGAATCGTCGAGGCGCGGCGGGTGCCTCGGGTGCGCACCCTGGAGGTGTCGATCCCCGGACTCGGGCGCGGGCTCGACGGGCTGCGGATGGTGGTCATCACCGATACCCATTTCGCGGCGCTGGACCGGTTGCGCTGGTCGGAGCGGGTCGTCGAGGTCGTCAACGCGCAGCAGCCCGATATCGCTTGCCACGCAGGTGATCTCGCGGACGGTTCGGTCGCGAAGCGGCGCGCGCAGGTGGATCCGCTCGGCAAGGTGGACGCCGAGCTCGGCAAGTTCTACATCACCGGCAACCACGAATACTTCGGCGATGCGCCCGGCTGGATCGAGCACATGGCCTCGATCGGTTGGCAGCCGCTGCACAATCAGCACGAGACCGTCGGCCGGGGCGGGGACCAACTGGTGATGGCGGGCATCGACGACCCGACCGGTGTCGGGCTCGAAGGCCACGGCCCGAACCTGTCTGCCGCACTCGCGGGCGTGGAACCGAACACACCGATCGTGTTGCTCGCCCATCAGCCCCGCCAGGTCGTCGAAGCCGCCGCCGCGGGGGTCGCGCTGCAGATCTCCGGCCACACCCACGGCGGTCAGATCTGGCCGTTCCACTACCTTGTTCGCCTCGAGCAACCGGTCGTCGCAGGCTTGAGCCGCCATGGCGCGGGCACCCAGCTGTACACGAGCCGCGGCACCGGATTCTGGGGCCCGCAGCTGCGGGTTTTCGCGCCCAGCGAGATCACCGTCCTGGTGTTGCGGTCACCCCAGAGCTGACGGCCTCGGAATCCTGGAACTGTCGGTCAGTGGACGGGATCCGGAATCGCCGAATCGGTCGGATATGGCGAGAGGTCGCTGGACACCCGCGCGTATCCACACCGTGGCGTACCCGAACTGTCCCATAAAGGGCTGACAGGTCCTGGTGCTGTCTCGGCTCAGCGGCGTAGGGCGGTCTCGCGTTGCATACGCGACAGCTTCTCAGGGTTGCGCACGGCGTAGAGCCCGGTGATCAGGCTGTCGTCGATGCGTATCGCCACGATGGTGTCGACCTTGCCGTTGAGCTGGATGATCAGCGCCGGGTGGCCGTTGACTTGCGCCGGCTGCAGCGACGCCGCGGCGGCGATCTTGCCCAGCACGCGAGCCACCAGGTCGGCCCCCACGACTGGCGACAGCGCGGCCTGGACGATTCCGCCACCGTCGCTCAGGAGGACGACATCAGGTGCGAGGATGTCGAGCAGGTTTTGCAGATCGCCCGTTTCGATCGCTCGTTGGAACGCCTCGAGGGCGACTCGGGCCTCGGCCGCGGAAACGACCCCGCGCGGTCGGCGCGCGGCGACGTATGCCCGTGCCCGGTATGCGAGCTGGCGGACCGCGGCCGGGGTCTTGTCGACGGCTTCGGCGATTTCGTCGTACTCCAGATCGAACACCTCGCGCAGCACGAACACCGCCCGCTCGGTCGGCGCGAGCGTCTCCAAAACCAGCAGCATCGCCATCGACACGCTGTCGGCCAGCTCGATGTCCTCTGCCACGTCGGGTGCGGTCAGCAGCGGCTCGGGCAGCCACGGTCCGACGTAGGACTCCTTGCGGCGGCCGAGCGTGCGCAGCCGGTCGAGCGACTGACGGGTGGTGATTCTGACCAGGTATGCGCGCTGATCACGCACGGTGTCGAGGTCGACGCCCGCCCATCGCAGCCAGGTCTCCTGTAGGACGTCTTCGGCGTCGGCGGCCGAGCCGAGCATCTCGTAGGCGACGGTGAACAGCAGGTTGCGGTGGGCGACGAACGCCTCGGTGGCGGGGTCCGGGCGGTCGTCGCGACTGCTGCTCTCGCTTCGATCGCCGGGCGTGGTCTGCGACGTAGCGACCATGGGTGGCTCCTGTTCACTCTCGACTGTGTCACCCACCAGACGCCGGGCCTCGCCGTTTTATAACACCGAGCCGTAGTGGTGCACGTCACGTCAGCGCGCTGTTACAGGGATGCGGTCGCCGCCGTCTCATGTTCGTTCAATTCAGTACCGCGAGTGAGGACCACGTCATGGAACCCCGTTTCAACCTGTCCACCAACGAGCTCGGCGCCAAGATCGGCAAGCGGTTCGCCAACACCAGCCTGGCGATCATGCAGTCGACGCTGCCGAAGTCCACGCTGGAACTGGTGGAGCTGCGCGCCAGCCAGATCAACGGCTGCGGCTGGTGCACCGACGTCCACACCAAGGAGCTCGCGGCCGCCGGTGAAACCGCGGTCCGCATCAACCTGGTCGCCGTCTGGCACGAGTCCACCGTGTTCACCGAGGCCGAGCGGGCCGCGCTCGCACTCGCCGAGGAGGGCACCCGGCTCGCCGATGCCCAGCACGGAGTGTCCGACGAGACCTGGGCCCAGGTGCGCGAGCACTACGACGACGACCAGATCGCCGCGCTGGTCTACCTGGTCGCCATGATCAACGCGGCCAACCGCCTCGGCGTGATAGTGCGCCAGCAAGGAGGGTCCTACGAGCCCGGCATGTTCGACGCCGTGCTCAACTGATCAGCAGGCGGATCCCGGTCCGGCCCAGGATGATTCGATCCGGGCTGGACCTGCGGTCTTGATCGCCTGGGCGCGACCACCCACTTCCATCGCAAAGAGACCCGGGTTGGCAGTCACCACCTTTTGCTCGCGCTCGCGGTGTTCGCCGTCTGGGCCCGATCCGGCCCCTACGCCTGGTGACCGCCACAGCGGGCCACAACATTCCACACCCGGACTAGTCGACCGCGATCACCTCGGCGCCGGTGACCGCGATCAACTCGTCGAAAGTCGTGGGGAAAACGGTGTGCGGGTGTCCGGCGGCGGCCCAGATCTGCTGCTGCTCGGCCAAGGTCTCATCGATCACTGTCCTGATCGGAGCTGGGTGCCCGACCGGGGCGACACCGCCGATGGCCTGGCCGGTGTGCTCGCGAACGAATGCGGCACTCGCGCGAGCGAGTTCGGGGACGCCCAGGTGCGCGGCGACCTTGCCGGTGTCGACCCGATGCGCGCCGCTGGTGAGCACGAGCAGCGGGGTGCCGCCGGTATCGAAGATCAGGCTGTTGGCGATCGCCGCGACCGGGCAACCGAGTTGTTCGGCCGCGGCGACCGCGGTGGGGGCGGTCTCCGGGAGAACCCGAACCACGGGGGTCACTCCGGCCGCGCGCAGGGCGGCCTCGACGGCGAGCACAGTTGGCTTGCGGGCGATCTCGTCCATGGCGGCGATCCTAACCGCGGCCTTCCCGGCCGACCGGGTCAGGCGCAGGCGACCAAGCGGGCCGCGTTGGCGGTTGCGTCGTCGGCGGCCTCGTTGGCCGCCAGTTCGGCCTGGACGCGGTCGCGGTAGCGGGCGACCTCGCGATCGGTGTCGGCGGCGTCCCAGCCGAGGTGGGGGCCGATCAACCAGGCGATCTCCGGCGCGGCGGCCAGGCCGCGGTCCCGGGATTCGATGGAGATGCGGGTGCGACGGGTGAGGACGTCGTCGAGATGCAGCGCACCCTCGTGGGTGACCGCGTAGACGATCTCGGCGGCGAGGTATTCCTCGGCGCCGGTGATCGGCTTGCCGAGGTCGGCGTCGGCGGCGATCAGCTCGAACAGGTCGCAGACGGCGGAGCCATAGCGGCCGAGCAGTCGTTGGACGGTGGTGGTGGACAGTCCGGCTCGCTGTGCCACGCTATGCACGTCGGCGGCCAGTTCCTGGTAGCCGACCGCGCCGAGGAGCGGCAGTTGCGCGGTCACCGACGGCGCGGCCGCGCGACCGAGACCCTCGACCGCGGCGTCGACGACATCGGCGGCCATCACTCGGTAGGTGGTGTATTTGCCGCCCGCGATCACCAGCAGCCCCGGAACCGGTTCGGCGACAGCGTGTTCGCGCGAGAGGGTGGCGGTGTCGCTCGAGGCGCCCGACAGCAGCGGGCGCAGACCGGCATAGGTGCCGACGATGTCGGCGCGGGTCAGCGGCTCGCGCAGGACCGCGTTGACGTGGTCGAGCAGATACTGCACGTCGGCGTTGCTTGCCGAGGGATGATCCTTGTCCAACGCCCAATCGGTGTCGGTGGTGCCGATGATCCAGTGGTTGCCCCACGGAATCACGAACAGCACGCTCTTCTCGGTGCGCATGATCAGCCCGGTATCCAGGTCGAGGCGTTCGCGCGGAACCAGAATGTGCACTCCCTTGGAGGTGCGGACATGAAACGGGAACTCCACGCCGGTCATCTGGTTCATTTCGTCGGTCCATACGCCGGTCGCGCTGATCACGCGGCGGGCGCGCACGGTGTATTCACGGCCGGATTCGAGATCGGTGACGTGCGCGCCGACGACGCGGGCGCCGTCGCGCAGCAGGCCGGTTACCTTGGTGCGGGTCAGTACCGTGGCGCCGTGCTGCGCGGCCGTGCGGGCGATCGTCATGGTGTGGCGGGCGTCGTCGACCTGTGCGTCGAAGTAGCGGATGGCGCCGGTCATCGCGTCGGCACGCAGCGCGGGCGCCAATTCCAGTGCCCGCGTGCGCGACAGATGCCGGTGCATCGGCAGCGCCCGTGCCCCGCCCATCGTGTCGTACAGTGCGACGCCCGCACCGATGTACGCGCGCTCCCACACCCGATGCTGCAGCGGCAGCAGGAACGACACCGGGCGGACCAGGTGCGGCGCCAGTTTGCGCAGTAGAAGACTGCGTTCCTTCAATGCCTCGCGCACCAGCGCGAAGTCGAGCTGCTCGAGATAGCGCAGTCCACCGTGGATGAGTTTGCTCGACCGGCTCGACGTGCCTGCCGCGAAGTCCCTGGCCTCCACAAGGGTCACCGACAGGCCGCGCGCGGCGGCGTCGAGTGCGGCTCCTGCGCCGACGACGCCGCCGCCGATGACGAGGACGTCGATGTCGTGGTCGCCCAATGTGTTCAGCGCGGCAGCGCGGTAGGCGGGGTCCAAACGAGCGGACACAGCGATCTCCTTGTTTCAGTGCTAGTCACTAGTCGATAACGGGTTGTCGAGGCGTCTCAGTCCTCGACGTCGATCCAGTCGAGGGTGCGCGAGACCGCCTTTTTCCAGCGGGCGTAGCCGCGCTCGCGCTGTTGTTCGCTGCCGGTGGGGTTCCAGCGTTTGTCCTCGTGCCAGTTCTGCACGAGTTCGTCTGTGCTGCCCCAGAATCCGACGGCGAGACCGGCGGCGTAGGCGGCGCCGAGCGCGGTCGTCTCGGCGACCATCGGACGCGACACCGCGACGCCGAGGAAGTCGGCCTGCAGCTGCATGCACAGTTCGTTGGCGGTGACGCCGCCGTCGACGCGCAGCACGTCCAGGCGCACCCCCGAGTCGGCCTCCATGGCTTCGACGACGTCGCGTGTCTGGTAGCAGATGGATTCGAGGGTTGCGCGCGCGAGATGGGCGTTGGTGCTGTAGCGCGAGAGGCCGACGATCGCGCCGCGGGCGTCGGATCGCCAGTAGGGTGCGAACAGTCCGGAGAAGGCGGGCACGAAGTACACCCCGCCGTTGTCCTCGGCTTCGCGTGCCAGCGATTCGCTGTGTGCCGCACCGGAAATGATGCCGAGCTGATCACGCAACCACTGCACGGCCGAGCCGGTCACCGCGATCGAGCCTTCCAGCGCGTAGACCGGTTTCTCGGCGCCGAACTGGTAGGCCACGGTGGTGAGCAGCCCGTGCCGGGAGCGCACGATTTCGTGACCGGTGTTGAGCAGCAGGAAGTTTCCGGTGCCGTAGGTGTTCTTCGCTTCGCCGGGACGGAAGCACACCTGCCCGACGGTGGCCGCCTGCTGATCACCGAGGATGCCCGCCAGTGGCACCGCACCGCCGAACGGTCCGTCGATGCGTGTGGTGCCGAACAGCTCGGGGTTGGCGGAGGGGGCTATCGCAGGCAGCATGACGCGCGGAATTCCGAACAGCGACAACAGTTCTTCGTCCCAGTCGAGGGTTTCCAGGCTCATCAGCATGGTGCGAGCGGCGTTGGTGGGATCGGTGACGTGTACGCCGCCGTCGGTGCCGCCGGTGAGGTTCCACAGCAGCCAGGTGTCGGTGGTGCCGAAGATCGCCTCGCCCCGTTCGGCATCGGCCGCGACGCCGGGGACGTTGTCCAGGATCCAGCGCAGCTTGCCGCCGGAGAAGTAGGTGGCGGGTGGCAAACCTGCCTTGCGGCGGATGATTTCGCCGTGGCCTGCGCGTTCGAGCTCGGCGGCGATGCGGTCGGTGCGGGTGTCCTGCCAGACGATGGCGTTGCCGTAGGGGCGGCCGGTCCGGCGATTCCACACCACCGTGGTTTCGCGCTGATTGGTGACCCCGACGGCGGCGAAATCCGCGGCGGTCAGATCTGCCTTGGTGAGGGTGCTCTGAATGACGGCCCTGGTGCGTTCCCAGATCTCGGTGGGATTGTGTTCCACCCAGCCCGGCTGCGGCAGGATCTGTTCGTGCTCGAGCTGGTGGCGGGCAATCTCGTTGCCGCCGTGGTCGAACACCATGAAGCGGGTGCTCGTGGTGCCCTGATCGATGGCGCCGACGTACCGGCTCATGACTGCGCCTCGCCGATGCTCGGCTTCGTCACGCCGAGGGGCGGTGACTCGATGATGCGCTCGCTCATGGCTGCCCTGAGCGCCCACCCCGTATTGGTTGGCAACATATTCGCGACCACACCGACTCCGAGGAGCGCAGGCATTCCCGCGCCGGGTGCTTCCCTCACGAAGATCGAGCCGAAGTTCACCGTTGAGTCTCCGTTCGCCGTGCTCGGTCGCGACCGCGACCGTCGATCCGAGGTTACGGAGGGATTTCGTAATCGGACATACCTCGCGTTCGACAATGCTGAACGATCGAGGTGTCGGCGGGGCGCTGCCGCGGCTACTGTTCGGCCGACGAGGAGGTCGCTATGGCGCAGGTCGCATCGAGTGACGTGAGCGTTGCTCCGCGATTACTGTGCGTTCGACATTGTCGAACCGGAGGGTTCCGGTTAAGTTTCCGGTTATGCCAGGTCCGATCCAATCGATCGAGCGCGCGGCGGCGGTGCTGCGATTGCTCGCTCGCGGTTCCGGCCGCCTCGGCGTCGCCGATATCGCCGGTGCGCTCGGTCTCGCCAAGCCCACCGCGCACGGCATCCTGCGCACCTTGCACGGTGTCGGGTTCGTCGAACAGGACCCGGCCAGCGGCAAATACCAACTCGGCGCGGCAGTGCTGCACCTGGGCACC
Organism: Nocardia sp. NPDC057440; assembly: GCF_042802915.1. Lineage (NCBI taxonomy): Bacteria > Bacillati > Actinomycetota > Actinomycetes > Mycobacteriales > Nocardiaceae > Nocardia > Nocardia sp. NPDC057440. The sequence goes on along the minus strand of NZ_JBHVDF010000016.1, from coordinate 71,237 downwards.
AGCTACCTCGACGCCAACGAACTGCGTTCACGAGCGATCAACTGGGCCGACGGGCTTGCCGCGCGCACCGGGGAGTCGGTGCGGATCGGGGCCCCGGCCGAGGGAACTGTGGTGGTGGTCCATCACGTCTTCCGGCCCGACAACACCGAACAGGCACTCGAGGTCGGGGAGCTGCTGCCGCCGCATGCGACCGCGCTCGGCAAGGTGCTGCTGGCTTACGACTCCGACCTGGCGGCGGCGGTGCGCGGCAACGACCTGCCCACGCTCACCCGAAGAACGATCGTCGACCGCGTCGCGCTCACCCGGGCGCTCGCCGGGGTACGGCAGGCCGGATGGGCCGGTGACACCGAGGAATTCAGGCCGGGCGAAGCGGGCATCGCGGCGCCGATCCGTGCCCACGGTGGACTCGTGGTCGGCGCCATCGGCATCAGCGGCCCCGTCGACCGGCTCTGCGACTCGCAGCTGCGGCATCGGCCCACGCTGGTGGGTCATGTGCTCGACGCCGCGCACGCCGTGTCGCGTGATCTCGGTGCCGGACACTGACCTCGCCGGACCGGGAGGTTCCTCGACCGCCGTGAGCACGACCCGAATTCGCTGCCCGACCGTGACCCGCGGATGCGGCCACCGATCCCGACAGGAAGTAGCTGCGGATGACACAACGCTTTGTGCTGGCGATCGATCAGGGCACCACCTCCACCCGGTGCATCCTGTTCGATCAGCGAGCCCGCCTTGTCGGTGTCGCGCAGCGTGAACATCAGCAGCACTATCCGCGGCCGGGCTGGGTCGAGCAGGACGCACTGGAGATCTGGCGCAATGTCGACCGCATCGTGCCGCAGGCGCTGCGCGACTCCGGCATCACCGTCGATCAGATCGCCGCCCTCGGCATCGCCAACCAGCGCGAGACCACGGTGGTATGGGATCGCCGCACCGGCATCCCGCTGCGCCGCGCCATCGTCTGGCAGGACGTGCGCACCGAAGAGTTGGTGCACGAACTGGCGGCGAAACCCGGTGCGGACCGGATCCGCGAACTGTGCGGCCTACCCCTGGCCACCTACTTCGCCGCACCCCGGCTGCGCTGGCTGCTCGACACCACGCCCGGTCTGCGCGCGCGGGCCGAACGCGGCGAAGTCCTGTTCGGCACCATGGAATCCTGGCTGATCTGGAACCTCACCGGCGGCGTCGACGGTGGCAGTCACGTCACCGACGTCACCAACGCCAGCCGCACCCTGCTGATGAACCTGGCCACGCTCACCTGGGACGCGGAGCTGCTCGGTTTCTTCGACATCCCCGCGGCGATGCTGCCGCGGATCCAACCCTCGACCGGGGACTACGGCACCACTCGCCGCGTCGTCCCCGGCATTCGCATCGCCGCGGCTCTCGGCGACCAGCACGCGGCCCTGTTCGGCCAAACCTGTTTCGCCCGTGGGGAAACCAAGTGCACCTACGGTACCGGTGGGTTTCTGATGATGAACACCGGCACCGAACTGGTGCAATCCACTCACGGGCTGCTCACCACCATCGGCTATCAGATCGGTCCCGAGCCGGTCTATGCCCTGGAAGGCCCGATCGCGGTCACCGGCTCCCTGGTGCAATGGGTCCGCGACAATATCGGTCTGGTGGCCAGCGCCCCCGAAATCGAAACCCTCGCCCGCACAGTGGAAGACAACGGCGGCTGCTACATCGTCCCCGCCTTCTCCGGTCTCTACGCCCCGCACTGGCGCAGCGACGCCCGCGGCGTCATCGCCGGCCTCACCTCCTACATCACCAAAGGCCATATCGCCCGCGCGGTGCTGGAAGCCACCGCGTGGCAGACTCGCGAAGTGGTCGACGCCATGAACGCCGACTCCGGCCTGCAAGCCAGAACCCTGCGCGTCGACGGCGGCATGACCTCCGACAACCTGCTCATGCAGATCGTCGCCGACGTGCTCGGCATCCCGGTCATGCGCCCCTTCGTCCCCGAAACCGTCTCTCTCGGAGCGGCTTACGCCGCAGGGCTGGCCGTGGGCTACTGGCCGGACCTCGAAGGCCTGCGCAACAACTGGCGCCTGGCCGGACAGTGGATGCCGCAGATGGATCCCGAGCTGCGCGCCGAGGAATACGACAACTGGAAGCGCGCGGTGTCGCTGACCTTCGGCTGGTCGCGTTCGAAACGGGCACGCGACAGCACAAGGCCGGCGTCGTGATCTTGTCCCTGACGAAAAATATTGCTGGACAACAGATTTACCGTTGATACGGCGCTGGCGCGACGAGACGGTCAGAATCAAAGGGTGACCGAATTCCTACTATCACCCGAGCGGCGGGACGAGCTCGCTGCCCTGCTCGGCGATGAAGCGCGGTTTCGGGCCGAGTATCCGACAGTCGCGGACTACCTCGACACGGCTCCGCGCTTGCCGGGCAGCGGTGATGATGAGGCCGATCGTGCGTTCGACATTCGGCTGCTGCACTACATGACCGGTGGGCCTAGCGACAACCCGTATTGGGACATCGTCTCTCCCGCCGTCGCGGACCGGGCGGGGGAGGCGACCGGCAGGGTGGTGAACGGAGGGCGGGACAACGGCAGCGCGCGATTGGGGTACGCACAGACCGTTCTGCAGGCCGCCTACGCCTACGCCATCCCTTCGCCGGAAACCCTGAACTGGATCGCGGAGGCGCGCGAGGGCAGGCGGGTGCTCGAAGTCGGGGCCGGTCGCGGATACTGGGCTGCTCAGATCGCCAAGGGTGGGGGCGAGGTGCTGGCATTCGATTCCGAGCCGCCCGGCGCGCACGACAACGTGTCTTTCCCCGTTGTCGCAGGTCAACCCGCCACCTGGGGTCGGGTCGGCGATCTGGAGGAGTTGTCGGCGCTGCGCGCCGAGGGCGCCGAGGGCGCGGGTGTACTGCTGTTGTGCTGGCCGCCGGGCTGGGGTAACCCGATGGCGTCGGAAGCACTCGCGTCCTACCGGCGGGCAGGCGGTGATCGCGTCATCTATATCGGCGAACCGCGCGGCGGAAAGACAGCGGACGACGCCTTCTTCGAGGCCCTCGACGCCGAGTGGCAACTGCTCGATCAGGATCCGAACTTCGTCGCATGGTGGAACCTCGACGACACCGCGCAGTGCTGGCGCCGGCATTCCTGACTTTCGGCGATTCCGCACTGTGTATACACAGCTGCGTATACACTCGGCTCACGTTGTTGAAAGGACCTCGCGATGCCGGAACCCGCATACGTCGCCATCGCCGGCGAAATCGCGAAGCAGATCCGAACCGGCAAGCTTTCGCCGGGCACGCAATTACACAGCTATTCGGAACTGGCCGAGCTGTATGAGGTCTCGGGTGTTGTCATCCGTCAGGCGATCGCATTGCTGCTCAGTCAAGGGCTTGTCCGCACCGTCGCACGCAAGGGCACTTTCGTCTCGGAGCGACCCGATCTGGTCCGGGTATCTCCCGAGCGGCAGTTCGAAAGCGCGGAGGGTTCTTTCGGCAACGAGTCGGATCGTCCGGTGTGCGTAGATCGCGATGTTCGCCGGCTTCCAGCGGGCGACCTCGCGGAGCTGCTCGGCGTCGCTCCCGACGACGAGGTAATGCACGTGATCACTCGCGTCACCGAGGACGGCCGACCGATCTCGATCTCCGATACCTATCAACCGGTCGACCACGTCCAGAAGGCCCCGGCATACCTGGAAGAGACGATCACCGACCGGCCTCCCGCGCCCGAACACGCGACGTGGTTGGGCACCACCGCAGGCGAACTCGTCAAGACCGTGCACCAGAGATTCATCAATGCCGCCGACGAAGTGGTGATGATCTCCGACGTCAGCTATCCGCGCGATCGCTACAGCGCCTTCGTGTTCCGGATGAGACTCGATCACGACCCGGAGGTGGACGGTTTCACGTAGCAGACCGATCGGGAGTTGGCCCGTGATCGCTCCGGGCCCAGAGAAGAGCGGCCCCCGGTGGTTCCAGCCACCGGGGCCACAAACACCAAAGCGGTTCCAGCCGCTTCAGCCTTCCGTACACCTCAGAAGATTGGGCCCCCTGAAGCATGTCCAGCGTAGCTGGCCGGAATGCGATGAAACGCGCGATCGGATTCCTCCGGCGCGACATCTCCGGCGACGACCGGGAGGTCGACGAAAAAGCGATCAACGATCTCGCGGCGGCCGAGGGCTACCGCGTCGACACCATCGTGACTGTCGGCCCGGAGGTCCCGCACCCGTTCAGCCGGATCCTGGTGGCGGTGAGCAGAACCGACGCCGATGTCGTGATCACACCCAGCCACGTCCATGTGGCCGACTTCGCTCGCGCGCTGCTCGTGGTCGCCGACCTGATCATCATCACCCCGCATCAAACCTTGCGCCGCGGCGTGCGACACAGCACAGAAAGCGACCGGCCATGACCAGCTGGCAATGGATACTTCTCGTGCTGGTCGTCGTCGCGGTCGGCGCGGGCGTGCTGTTCGCGACGTCGGTCCTCAATGAGCGCCGGGAAGATCCGCCTCCCTACGAGTCTCGTGATCGGGTCGGCCGCGAGACGTTCTGTTCGCTCGGATGGCCCGCGGTCGATGCCCCGCCGGAGGATGCGGCCGCGGCCTTCAGCATCGATGAGGCGCACACATTGATGCGCACGCACCGGGACTGCCGAGTCGAATCGTGCCCGTGGAAGCGAGTCGCATTCCAAACACTGGTCGCCGCCGGACGGATCAAACCCGACCTCAGATCCGAGCGTTACGCGCGATGACCAGGTACCCAGCCGCTACCAGTCGCGCACGGCCTCCGTGCCTTCGATGAGGCTTTCACGGGCCCAATCGAGGTCGAGACTCAGCTCGGCTTCCGCTTCGTCGAAGATGTGGTCGAGCGCATCGAAAAGATCCTCGCGGTCGGCAGTGTCGATGAAGGGATCCTCTTCCTCGAGGATATTGAATGCTTCGCCGTACTCGCGGCCGATTTCGGTCAGTCGGCCGACGGTCGGATCGTCCGACAGTGCCGCAAGCACCGCCTGACGCGTCGACTCGTATTGCGCCAGCGCCTTCTGGTACTGGGTGCTGCTGATGTGACGTTCATTCTCCCAGCCGCACAGTGGATTCCCGTGATTCTCCGCAACCGATTCAGGCCGGTCGACAGGGGAAGTAGTCGGGGAAGTCAGCTCGTTCGCGCCATTCATGCCGGTGATCGTATTGATCTGGGGAGGGTTTTCCGCACCTGGTGAATCTGCTTCCGAACGCTGCCCGCTGGGCAAGCCGGCGCACAGTTCGGGGCAGTGCCGGTGGGGAGCCCCGCTCTCGCGCGGACCGAGACCCGGCGTATGGGACTGGTAAGGACCCGTATTGAACTGGTCTGCATTCCCCGATCACCTCGTTGAGTCGCGGCCGGTTTCCTTGGTGGAGTAGGTCGTCCAGCTTCGACCGGCCTCGCCCCAGACCCGGGTCAAGTGCTGGGCGGAGAAGCCGAGCGCATCGGCGACGACGGGGGCAGGGGCTTGGAGAACGAGCTGGCGAAGTGTCGCCGACTTTGTGGCCTGAGCGGGCAGGCCGGGATCATTGCGGAGATGCTCGAGCATGGTGCTGAAAATGATTGCGGCGCAGTCCCGGCGGATCGGTGCCGGATCGCCGGGTGCACTTGACGCCGGCACCGACACCTATGCCCTCATGAATGGGAAGTCCACATAACCATCAGGGCAGAAAACAATCACACTACGGTCCGTAGCAGATGGTCGGCTCACTCGATGCTGCTACCAGCTTCTGTATTGTCCCGCTGAGAGGTATGGGGTCCAGGTGTATTCCCAGTTGACTGTTCGCGAGGTAGCGGACCAGATAGTCGAACTCGGCCTTGTCGATGCGGCGGTGCTGGACCCGATGGATTTGGACTATACATTGGATGACTTCGGCGCCACCGAGTCTCAGGCCGTGCTGGTCTTACTCGACTACATGAAGGTTCGATACAGCACGGAATACAAGACCTTCCGCCACGCGTGTGAGGACGACGCATGGGTGTACCGAGAGGAACTGGAGCGGATCGCCGCCTGTGGACGCGGGTTGTTCACTATCACAGAGGTGGAATTGGTCGACACGGCCGAAGGTGATCATCTGCTGCGATTCCGCTGCAATGGACGACCGCACGAGTGGCCGATTGCGCATGGGCCGGACGAGGAATTCGACGCCCAATCGATATTCTGCTGGTCCGTGGGAGAGTTGGTGCCGCCCGGCTCGCCTGCGCGATGGTGCACTGTGGACCCCGGCGATCCCGATGTGACCTCGGAAGCATTTTTCGGGGATCCGGCGGCTCTGAATGTGCTCGGCGGCCCCTTCGGCCTGCAATTCGAGCCAATAAGGACGACCCCCGGCCTGGACCCCTCCGAGCCCGTCACTGCCGACGTCGAGCACCTCCAGAGCTGGCTTCGGACGAGGCAAGCAGGGTTTCCGAACTGGACCGCAAGATACGGCGACGGGATCACCTGGGATCACTCTTCGGAGTCGTTAGAAGCGTTGGGCGCCATCGTGTTACGCCGTACGCCGACACTCGACGCTCTGGCCGATCCGGCGAACGCGGATTTCGTCGAGGGCGCAAGCTGGTATACCGGCGAGGCGTTGCGCCGGGTCAAGGGCGGTCGATGGTTCTATCGCGACGGTGATCCCGAGGTCAACCTGTTCGATGGCTATCCATTCGTCGAACAGAACGGGCCCCATGCGAACACCGCTGTGCCATATCGCGCGCTACGAGTGCTGATCAAGCGCGGAGATCCGCAGCACCTTCGCAAGCGATACAACGACTTCTCCGCGTAATCGAGAACCTCCTCCGCTCGACCGACCGACGACCCCATACTGTCGGTGCCGAGCGATACTGATGATCGAGGCTTCGAAGTCGTCGGTACCGCGCACCTACTGGTGGAGGTAGTCGGTTCGCGGCACCGCCCAGCAGGGCCGGGTCACCACCGGCAACAAGATCCGCCCGACGCGGAGCTAAGCGCGATTTTTCTCGTTACTGGCCCCACACGCCGACCCATCGCGGACGTATCGCGGAATTATCAACGTGCCCGCACATTCTGGAACCCGCCGGATCACCGGTGAGTGGATGTGGGATGGAGTGCTGGGATGAACAACCCGAGCCGGTTTGCGGTGGCCGGTGCCACCGGCCGCGCAGGCCGAGAACTTGTCGAGGCGCTGCGCCGCGAGGGGCACGAGGTCGTCGAGATCGTTCGGGCCGACCAGACACCGCACGGCATCGATGTCGTCATCGATATGTCCAGCGCGGCGGCCGAATTGTCGGCGTCTCGACTGGGTTTGCGGGAAACGGTGGCGTCGGCGGATACCGAACGCGAACTCATGCCCCACTGCATCGATGGAACCTTCGCCGACTGGCTGGCAGCCAACTCCAGCAGGCAGGCCGAATGCGTTGTTCGCGCTCCATCATCGGCACACCGCGCTATCGCCGCGCCACCTCGACGGTGACGCGTGTCGTGTCCGCTGGTGCGCGTCCTCGAACTCGAACAGGCCGACGGACTTTCTCCGCGCACGCGGCAGCGGCGTCGGTCAGGTCGTCGCGCCGCGCCTCCGCCGCGCACGCAGTGCTTTGGCAACCGGCGCAACGGAATTGACGAGCGTGAACATCAGCCGCTCGGCTCGCGAACCCTGGCCGGGCATGATCGCCAACTGCCTGGCGATCTCGAGGCCGTTCGCGATCGCGGTGTTCGCCGCGATCACGCCGTCGCGCACGACGAACACGTCGGTGCCGAGGATGTTCAGCGCGCACCCGTTGGGCGCGACCCCGATCAAGGGCTCGGTGCCGTCGAATGTGCCCCACATGCGCCAGTGCACCGCTGCTCGGTCGTCCTGCTCGGTCACCGAGATGATCTCGGCCCGGAAGTCGGGCACCGCACGATGGATAGCCCGGAAGTAGTCGACGACTTCCTCGGGCGCCCGCAGTCGGGCGATCCCGACGAAGTCGTCGATCGCGCCGGGCTGCCAGCAAGCCGCCACCGTGTCCCAGTCCTGGGCCGCGATTGCCTCGATGTAGCGACGCGCAACCGCGCCGGGGTTGGTCTGTGTGGTCATCTCGTCAGTCTCCTCTCGTGCCGAGTCTGCTCCCCACCGTGCCGAACACGACCACGCGTCGAGGTCGGTCACGACAAACATCTCGGCACGGCGTCCGATGCCGCTCCGTCCGTAGTATCGAGGTATGCACGTGCCGTCGAAATTGTGGCGATGACCGAGCGCAAGCCGTTGGGCGTTTCCTTCGAATCGTGGATCGACAAGCAGATCCGCGAGGCACCGAGCGTGGGGAGTTCCAGAACCTGCTCGGCGCGGGAAAGCCTATTCCAGGCTCCGGTGGTGTGGATGACGAGAACTGGTGGCTGAAGAACTACCTGCGGCGCGAAGAGGCGAGCGCCGATGCGATGCTGCCGCCGTCATTGCTGTTGCGTCGTGATGTGGAGCGACTGCCGGAGGCCGTGCGCGAATTGGACACCGAACGGCAGGTGCGCGAGACGGTGACCGAGCTGAACCGGCGGGTAGGAGAAGGCCAGGAGGAACCTGAGTTCTGACAGCCCCATCTATTCGACAGACACGCGTGGGACTGGTCTGCTCATCAGGCGGATCGCCAACAGCGCAATCCACATGCCGCTTGCAATGATCCCAATCCGTTCAATGAGCCCCGCTGGTCCCCCGTCTACCAATTTGGCGGTGAGGACGAAGGCGACATAAGAGGTGGCGACCAGCAGGCCAGTGGCAACCGAATACCGGGACCAGCCGCGACTTTCGAGCGCCTCATCGCGCCGTGCCAGCACGAAGCAAGCCGCAGTCAGCGAAGTGAACTGAACCAGACCAAGGAGACTATGAACGGCGCCGTGAATGGTTAGCGCTTCCGACGCTCCTGGTGGGTAACCCAGCGACGGGTCGGGAAGGATAGGCCCGATGGCGATGAAGGTGAGGCCATAGATGCCGAGCAGGATGGGGCCCCAGGTGGAACCACGTCCTGTACGCAGAAGCAGCCTCATCGCGATGGCAAAAGCGAGCAGGAGCGCTCCGGTGACGATGTAGTTGGTTATTTGCATCCACCCACCAGGCCCCAGTTCGAGGTTGCTGTCGGGGACTATCCAGGCGTTGTAGCCAGGGCGTATGGCCCCAAGGACGAGAATGACAACAATGTTGAGCAGCGGAGCGATGACACCGCAAGCCAGCAGCAGTCTCATCGCCGCTGACTGCTCGCCAGTACGTTGTGCTGAGGTTTGGGCGGTCTGTGGCTTCGCAGGGCCGAGGGTGTCGGTCACGACATGTGTCCTCTCGTCGACGATCAGGGTGAGGGTTCGAGTTGCGTTCGGTTCGCCGACCGCACCCGAGGTGAACACCACTATCGACCGATCGGTCACCCCGGAGATTGGAAAAATGTTCCCCAGGCTCGGTACCGATCCAGGGCGATGACAGGCAGATTGCCCGCGTGCAGCGCCCCCGGTGTGCGGTCCGCGAAGATCGCCACATCCCGGCACAGATGAGCCTGATCGGTGTACCCACACACCGCAGCGACGTCGGCGGCGGGCCGGCCCGCTAGTAAACCGTCGACCGCGCACCGGAATCGGACCAGCATCGCCGCCCGCTTGGGTGTCAGACCGATCTGGGATTCGAACCTCGCCCACAGCCGTTTACGGCTCCATCCGAGGGATTCGGCGAGCTCGCCGACCTTCACCTGGCCACCGGAGGCGAGTATGCGATGCCACGCGGCGATCACCTCGGGATCCGGCGTCCGCATCGGCCTGTCGCGCTGCGCCAGAAACGATTTCGTCAGTGCGAACCGTTCCTCCCAGGTCCCGGCGTCCGCGAGTTGCTCGCGCAGTCGCCGAACCTCGGATCCCCACAGCTCCTCCAACGGGACAACGCCACGGCCCAGATTGGTTGCGGCAATACCCAACAGGGAGTGCGCCCGGATCGGCGACAGGCGAACCTCCACGCACTCGGCCTGCCTGCTACGAATGCGCATGGCCGCCAGGGGAAGTCCCACGACGAAACCGCCCAATGCCTGCCGCCCACCAGCGTCGTCGACAATCAGTTCGCGACCCCCGAACTCGATCACCACGGCGACCGCCGTCGTCGCGGCAACCCGCAAGTCCAACCCAGCGCCACCCACATCGCGGTATCCGATGATCGCGGCACCCGACGGCGCGGCAGCGGACGGACCCGCGAAATCCCAACCCACACCAGGCCCGCAGCCGATATCCGCAACTCCCACCCGGTCCAGGCTACGGAAACGTGAAAACCCCGCGCAGCACCCGCACGCAACTCGACATCGATGACCTCGACCTGGCGGGCTGGTGCGCCCGGGGTGAAGTCCACGGTCGGCCGAGCTGCGTAAAGCTCTGAGGTGACATCGCTTTCATCACCATCGACGCCCTCGGCGTTACGAGTTCGTCGCGGACCTGATGCCTTAGCCGGGTCAGGCGGCGTCGGCGGGGGATGATGGCTTCATGTCATCGGATCTCGCCGCGTTCGTTCGGGGCCTGCCCAAGGCCGAATTGCACCTGCATCTGGAAGGCACGCTGGAGCCGGAGTTGAAGTTCCGGCTGGCTCAGCGCAACGGCATCGAGTTGACGGAGAAGTCTGTCGCCGAGGTCAAACAGACCTATAAGTTCCACGATCTGACATCGTTCCTGCAGGTCTACTACCCGGCCATGCGGGTGCTGCAGCAGTCGCGGGACTTTCACGACCTCGCGTTCGACTATCTGACCCGGGCGCACGCCGACGGGATCCGCCATGTCGAGATGTTCTTCGATCCGCAGGCGCACACCGGCCGCGGTGTCGCCTTCGGCACGGTGATCACCGGCTACCGGTCGGCGATCGTGCAGGCGCGCCGGGAGTTCGGGATCTCCGCCGAGCTGATCCTGTGCTTCCTGCGCGACTACTCCGCCGAGTACGCGATGGCGACCTTGCTCGAAGCGCTGCCGTACAAGGATTGGATCATCGGAGTCGGCCTGGACTCCGACGAGCGCGGTAATCCGCCGAGCAAATTCGCCGCCGTTTTCGCCCGTGCCCGGCGCGAGGGCTTCCTGCTGACCATGCACTGCGACATCGACCAAACCGACTCCATCGAGCACATCCGGCAGGCGTTGGAGGACATCGGCGTCGACCGCCTCGACCACGGCACCAACATCGTCGAAGACGACCGGCTCGTCGAGCTGGCCAAATCCAAGGGCATCGGACTGACCTGCTGCCCGGTCTCGAATTCGTTCGTCACCGAGCAGATGAAGTCGACCGAAATCATCGCTCTGCTCGACCAGGGGCTCGCGGTCACCGTGAACAGCGATGACCCTTCCTACTTCGACGCCTACGTGGCGGACAACTACCTCGCCCTCGCCGCGCACGCCGGTCTCGACACCGACCGATTGGTCGCACTGGCCAAGAACTCCTTCCGCGCGTCGTGGATTACTCCCGCCCGGTTGGACGCGTTCCTCGGTGAGATCGACGACTACGTCACGAAGAACCGCGAAGCCTGACCACAGCGCTGCGGACCCGACAGCGCGCCGGGATCAGGACAGGAATCGGAGTGACGACGGCTCCCCGTCGAGCAACAACGCGGTGTGTTCGGCGACATTGAGTCCGTCACTCAAGGTCGATCCTGCGTTCAACTGTGCGATGACAGCCGCCTCGGCGGCTTTGACGGCCGCCGCCGCGTCCAGGAGGGCCTCGGCGCGGGCGGGATCCACGACGACGACGCCTTCGTCGTCGGCGAGGATCAGCTCGCCCGGGGCGACCGGGACGCCGCCGCAGGTGATCGGGATCTGTAGTTCGCCGAGGGCTGCGGTTGTGCCTGCCATAGGGGTGACATAGCGGCTGTAGATCGGGAGTTCGCAGGTGCGGACGTAGGCGATGTCGCGGTAGCCGCCGTCGATGACGATGCCGCCGAGCTTCCTGGCGAGGGCGCCGCGGGCGAAGAGTTCACCGGCCAGCGCGATCTCCTTGCCGCCGCCGTCGACGACGATGACATCGCCTGGCGCAGCGGATTCGATGGCGCGCAGAACGGCGAAGAAGTCGTCTCGGCATCGGACGGTGTACGCGGGCCCGAAGATTCTCGTGGTGGCCGAGCGGGATCGAATCGCGCTGTGCAGCACGCGCGTTGCCTTGTCGACGTCGCAGAGTGCCGTGGTGTCGACGGCAAGGAATTTCGCGCGCAGCTGGTCGTGCGGCATCGGCAAATGCCCCTTCGAGGCTCGACGTGTGTGATCCAGGTGGCATCGTACGGGTCAGTGGCACACCGGTAAGGTTCAGCCGGACCAGGGGATCGTCGATGAAGGCAGGTCGATGCTCATGCTTGCTCGGATAGTTCGCTTGACCGTCGTCATGGTGTGCGCGGCAGTCGGTTCGGTCGCGGGCCCTGCGGTCGCGGCCCCCGCCATCGGTCGACATCCGGTGTTGGTGATCGGTGGGTACGACGCCGAGCAAGGGAAACTGGAAAGCCTGCGGGCATGGCTCGGCGCGCGCGGGTATCGCGCGTATTCGATGGTGCTGCTCGGCAACCCGACCGGAACCGCGGCGATCGCCGACTCGGCGCGGGCGGTGGCCGACAAGGTTGCGGAGATCCGGCGCGAGACCGGTGCGGTGCGCGTCGACCTGGCCGGCCACTCCATGGGTGGCCTGGCCCAACGGCACTATGCCAAGTTCCTCGGCGGATCGGATGAGGTCGGCACCTACGTCGACTTCGGCACGCCCGAACTCGGTGAACCGCTCGGATGGCTGTGCGCGGGGTGGTCTCAGGGCTGTCGCGACCTCGCTCCGGGATCGGAGTTCCTCACCGAACTCAACGCCGACCCCGCAGTGCCGCCCGGCCTGCCCGCCTACCATTTGTTCACCGAAGGCGCTGGGGGAGAGACGAACTCGCTGCCCGGAGCCACGAACAGGAGCATCCAGTCGTTCTGCCCCGTACGGCAGGTCGGTCACGCCGACGAACCCGTCGACGGCGCGGTGCGGGAACTGATCGATTCCGCGCTGCGGGGTGGGCCGCTCACGACCAGCTGCCCGTAGCGTGACCAGCGATCCGACAACCTGATCGGCTGGTCATGGCTCGGTTACCTGATAGCGGCCACGGTGCGGGCGGACACACGGCTGCTCATCGCTGATCGCGGTGGGCACCGTCATCGAGTGGACCGCGCATAGGAAAGCCGATCCGGTGCGCCGCCGCGCGAACGCGGCTCGACTGCGCCAGGCGGCCGATTCACAGGACGGCGGTGCGCACGAATCCTTGTGTTCGGTCGAGCAGTTTCCGGGCGGCTGCCGCGTCGACCCCCGCCAACTGCATGACGATGGCGGTCTTCGCGTGACCGCCCGCAGCATCCAACAGGGCTGCGGCAGCGGGTGCGTCCACTCCGGTGGCCTCGGCGATGATACGACGGGCCCGGTCCACGAGTTTGGCGTTGGTCGGGTGCAGGTCGACCATGAGGTTGCCGTAGACCTTGCCGACCTGGACCATGGTCGCGGTCGAGAGCATATTGCAGACCATCTTCTGCGCGGTGCCGGCTTTCAGCCGGGTAGAGCCGGTCAATACCTCAGGGCCGGTCTCGATCTCGATGCCCACGTCGGCATGCGCACTCGCGTCGGCATTGCGGTTGCAGGAGATCGCGACGGTCGCGGCACCCACCGATCGCCCATAGCGCAACGCCCCGATGGCGTAGGGGGTTCGCCCGCTCGCCGCCAGGGCGACGACGACGTCCGCGGTGGTGAGATTCGCTGCGGCGAGGTCTAGTTCGGCGCGTGCCGGGTCATCTTCGGCGCCCTCCACTGCCTTCGAGAATGCTTCGGGGCCGCCGGCGATGATCCCGATCACCTCACCGGGATCGATGCCGAAGGTGGGTGGGCATTCGACCGCGTCGAGCACGCCGAGCCTGCCGCTGGTGCCCGCACCGATATAGATCAGCCTGCCGCCGCGCCGCCGTGACCCGACGATCAGCTCGACGGCGCGTGCGATCTGCGGAATTGCTTGTGCCACCGCAGCGGCCACGCCCGTGTCTTCGGCGTTCATCGTGGCCAGCAGCTCGATGACGGGCATCGAGTCGAATGCGGTGGTGCGCGGATTCGGTAGTTCCGTGGTCAATGATCCGATGTTGTGCACTTCGCCTCCTGTGTCCCGCGAGAGATCGACCCGGTCCGTGCTCCATAGGTGTCCGCCCACGTTGTCAGTGCACCGCAAGTGCAGCTCACCGCACCTCCTTCGTCCGACGATCCGCGACCGCGTCATAGGTTCGGCGCAGGGCCGCAGGCGCCGACGGCGTGTGCTGCAGGACACCGACGTAGAGCGCGTCCACGACGAGCAGCTGACTCATCCGGCTCGCCATCGCCGCGGAACGGAATCCGTCTTCACGGCCTGCCACCAGTACTGTGTGTGCGGCCGAACGAGCCAGCTTCGACTGGGCTCCGGCCGTCACGGCGACCGTCGTCGCCTCGGCGCTCACCGCGCGAAGCACCGCGTCGACGACCCCTGCCGTTTCACCGGAGTGCGAAAAGGCGACAGCCACGTCGCCCGCCTCCAGCAGGCTCGCCTGCACGAGTGCGTCGTCCTCGGATGTACAAGCACCGCACCACATTCCGATCCTGGTCAGCTTCTGCGCCATGTCCATCGCGACGAGCCCGGACGCTCCGATCCCGATGAGCTGTACACGCCGCGCCCCGACCAGCGCGTCGACGACCGCCTCCATGGTCGCGGGATCGGCGAGTTCCGCGGTCGCCAACATCCCTTCGGTTTCGAAGGCGGTCAGTTTGTGCAGCACCTTCGACAGCGCGTCGTCGGCGTCGATGTCGGTGGCGAACACCGGTGCCCGGTCCTCGGCGCCCGTTGCGGCCAGTGCGAGACGCAGTTGCGGATAGCCCTCATAGCCGAGCATTTTGGCCAGCCGAACGACTGCGGAGGTGCTCGTCGCGGACCGCTGCGCGAGTTGATTCACCGTCAGCTGCGCGGCGCCGGAAGGGTTGTGTTGAATCACCCGCGCGACCTTCAGTGCGCTCGGGGTGAGCCGTGGGATGGCCGCGAGTAGCCGGGTGCGGACGTCCTCACCTTCTGCCATGGTTCACCCCGCCAGCGTGAGACGTCGCAGGAGCGTGGTCGCAGCCGCGGGGAAGTCGAATCCCGCTGCGCCGGGCGTGAGGGACCCGAGCACCGTCGTATGCGCCGCTCCGGTGCATGCTGCGTGGCTGCCCGCGATCCCGTGCGCGGTGAGGAAGCCGAGTACGGCGAACGCCGTGGCCTCCTTGGCGGCCGAGGGCAGGCCGAGTTCGTCGGAGGTGCGCAGTGTCGCGGTGCGCAGGTGCTCACGCACCATCGTCATCAGGGTGGGGTTGCGTGTTCCGCCGCCCGAGGCGATGACTTCGGTAGGTTCGAAGGGGCCGAGGGCATCGGCGATGGTGCGTGCGGTCACTGCGGTCACGGTGGCGACGATATCGTCGTCGGCCAGCGTGCGGTCTTGCAACACGCGCTCGAGGTAGCCGCTGTTGAACAGCTCCTTGCCGGTCGTCTTCGGCGGCGTGGCGTCGTAATAGGGCTCTCCGAGAAGGGTTTCCAAGAGGTAGTCGTCCACCATCCCGCGGGCAGCGCGCACGCCGTCGCGGTCGAAGTGCTCGCTGCCGCCGGTGGCGAGCTCGACCGCCGCATCGATCAGCGCATTGCCGGGTCCGGTGTCGAACGCCGCCGGTGGGTCGCCGGTGACGGTCACGTTGGCGATGCCGCCGATATTGAGCGCTGCCGAGCGACCGGGGCGCCCGGCCAGCCACAGCACGTCGAACAGTCCGACCAGCGGTGCGCCCTGTCCGCCCGCGGCGATGTCGCGTGCGCGGAAGTCGCTGACGACCGGCACACCGGTGCGCTCGGCGATCCACGCGGGCTGCCCGAGCTGCAGCGTGCCGTGCGTGGTGCCGTCGTGTACCCAGTGGTAGACGGTCTGACCGTGTGATGCGACGAGATCGGCGGTGCCGTCGAAGAACTCGTCGATGGCCGCACCGGCGGCAGCCGCGAACGCCTGTCCGATGGCGGTATCGAGCCGGCACACGGCCGCCATGTCGAGCGAGCGGGGCGGCAGTGCGGCGATCAGTTCTGTGCGTAGCCGGTCGGGATATGGCCGGCTGAGCAGCCCGGCTACGCGGACATGCATGGTGTCGTCCTGCAGGACGATGTCCGCGCCGACGGCGTCGATCGCATCGTGGGAAGTGCCCGACATCAACCCGATGACGCGCATCAGGCCACCACCTCGATCGGTTCGGGCTCGGTGGGTGCGGGCGCCGGATGGAAGCGGCTGGTGAGACCGCCGACCGCCAGTGTGACGAGCACGCCGATCGGCACCAGCCACTGAGCGGCGATGCCCTTTTCTGTCACCTTCCCCGCGACCGTGACATCGATCTTGATGACCCGCACGACGAACGTCATGACGATCACGGTGACGACGAAGGCGACGATGGCATCGAATTGGTTGGCGCGCGCGACGAGCCGGCCGAGCAGGAAGGCCCCGAGCAGCGCCCCGTAGGTGTATCCCGCGATCGTGAGCGCCGTGAGGTAGACGTTGCCGGTCGTCGCGCTGAATCCCATGGCGAACAGCGCCATCAGCAGCGCCCACACCAGCGTCATGACCCGCGCCAGCCGCAGCAGCGACTCATCGGAGATCGCCGTACGGCTGAAGCTGCGAATGATGTCCGCGACGGTCGAATTCGCCATCGAGTTCAGCGCCGAGGACAGCGAACCCATTGCCGCGCCAAGGATTCCGGCGACCAGCAGCCCCGATATCACCACCGGAAGTCCGTGCAGAATGAAGTCGGGATACAGACTGTCGGCGCTGGACAGGCCGAGTTCTTTGGGTGTCTTGCCGCCGTTGTAGGACCACAGCAGCGCGCCGACCAGGGAGAACGCAGCGAATTGCAGGGCGACGAAGACACCGGAGGCGATCATCGCCCGCTGGCTGTCGCGCAGTGACCTCGTCGCGAGGATGCGCTGCACGATCAACTGATCGGAGCCGTGCGAGGCCATGGCGAAGAGTGCGCCGCCGAGGATCGCGGTCGGCAGTGCGAAGCTGTTGGTGAGGATGTGCCCGAGGTCGAAATCTGTGTCGAAGACACGGAACTTGCCTGCGTGCCACGCATCCGACCAGCCAGCGGCTCCGACATGGCCGGTGAGGACGCAGATCGCGATGACCGCTCCGGTGAGGTAGAGGCCCATCTGCAGTGCGTCGGTCCAGATGACGGCCTTGATGCCGCCGAGGTAGGTGTACACGACCGTCAGCAGTGTCAGTGCGACGATGATGACGTCGTAGCCGATGTTCAGGCCGAACTCACTGAGCAGCAGCTTGATCGGGATGGCGGAGGCGAACAGGCGCACACCCTCGGCGAGCAGCCGGGTGCAGACGAATGTCACCGAGGCGACACCCTGGAGATAGCGGCCGAATCGCAGCTCGAGGTACTGGTAGGCGCTGACGAAGCCGCCGCGTTTGTACAGCGGGATCAAGGCGATCGCCACGATCGTACGGCCGATGATGTAGCCCAGCGCCAGCTCGACATTGCCGAAGCCCTGGTCGGTGTAGGCGCCGCCGGGGACGGAGATGACGGTGAGCACGCTCGTCTCGGTCGCGACGACCGAGAAACACACTGTCCACCAGGGCATTCGGCCCTCGCCGACGAAGTAGTCGCTGCTGGATTTCTGCTTCCCGGACAGGCGCAGGCCGATCCAGGCGACGACGACGAGGTAGACGACGATGACGGCGAGATTGAGTGCGTTCATCGCAACTCCCCGGTGACGCGGCGGACGAATGCAAATAAGTGTCAGCCGTCACACAGGTGGTGTCAATATTTGTCAGGCTATTCGCGCCACCAGCGCTTCGAGTGCGGTCGTGGTGTCGAGGGCCAGCAGTGCCGCGCCGTCGATCGGATCACCCAGCGGCGCCCGGCGATCGATCGCGTGCGCTATCGAATGATCGAGCGGGTCCAGTAACGCCGCGCCGAGCTTCAGCAGGCCGCCGGTGATCGCATACGGCACCGGAGGACGGATACCGGATCGGTCGATCGCGGCGAGGACCGTCCGAGCCAGCGCACCGCCCGCGGCCGTCATAATGGCGGCCGCTGTCTCGTCGGTCGCGGCGGCCGTGGCGACGAACGGGGCGAAGCGGGCCGCGATCAGAGCCGGATTGTCTTGTTGCCCCAGGTATTTCGGCAACTCGCCCAGGGTGATGCCATACAGTTCGCCGACCGCGTCGACCAAGGCGGTGCGTGGAGCGCGGCCGTCGTGAGCGCGCAATACGGCACGCAAGCCCTCGGAACCGATCCACCCGCCGCTGCCCTCGTCACCGAGCAACGGTCCCCAACCATCGACCCTGGTGAAACGTCCCGTCGCGTCGACCGCTGTCGCGACGGCTCCGGTGCCCGCCGCGAGGACGACGCCCGGTGATCCGCCGAGCGCTCCCGCGTGGGCGGTGACGGCGTCGGAGGTCACCGCGACCGATGCCGCGGCGACCGAGGAAACAGTGCGCACCGCGGCCAAGTGTTGCGCGAGGACCGCGGCGGCCTCCGGGGCGGACGCGGCGCCCGCCGCGCCGACAGACAGTACGAAAGGCGTTGTCGGCGCGATCTGGTCGATGACGATGCGGATCGCGTGCTCCGCCGCGGCGACGCCGCCCGCGTTCGCGAGACCGGGGGAGCCCTGCCCCTCGGCGTATCGCGTCTCGCCGCCGTCGACCCGCAAGGAGCCCCGGCAACTTGTCTTGCCGAGGTCGATGGCGAGGACATAGCTGGTCATGAGCCACTATCTTTGCAGTTACCGAGGGTGCGGTCGCACGAACTGTGACAGGGATGTCATCCGGCAGCCCGGGTGCGACGCCGCGGCACCACACCCGAGAGCGTCGGATGATCGGTGGATCCGAGGACAACGCCCGTTCGAATCGCTACTGTCCGAGGGCATTAGGCGAACCACATCGGCATTGCGGTGGTCGACCTCACGTGCGTGCCGTGGATTCGCTCCTTCTCTAGCCGGGAGAATGCGTTGAGATTCACCAGAGCTACAGCGTTGATCGCGACGGCCCTGCTTGCCACAAGCGTCGGGCTGTCCGCGTGTTCGTCGAGCGACAATGCCGACGCCGATATCGTCACGACCAATGGCGGCGAGCCGCAGAACCCCTTGGTACCCACCAATACCAACGAGAATATGGGTGGTCGTGTCACCGATCGACTGTTCGCGGGTCTGAAGTATTACGACGCGAACGGGGTAGCCCATGACGAGGTGGCGGAGTCGATCAAGTCGGCGGATCGGAAGAACTACACGATCACCATCAAGCCGGACTGGAAGTTCACCGATGGCACGACCGTGACGGCGAAGTCGTTCGTCGACGCCTGGAACTACGGTGCACTCGGCACCAATGCGCAGTTGCAGGGCTCCATGTTCGACCCGATCCTCGGATACGACGAGGTGTCGGCGGAAAAGCCGACGGCACAGACGATGTCGGGGCTGAAAGTCGTCGACGACCGAACCTTCACCGTGGAGTTGAAGCAACCGTCCATCGATTTCGAGACCGCGTTGGGCTTCATCGCGTTCTATCCGCTGCCCGAGGTGGCGTTCAAGGACATGAAGGCCTTCGGCGCGAACCCGGTCGGCAACGGGCCGTACAAGTTCGAAACATGGGAACACAACGTCAAAATCGATCTGGCGCCCAACCCGGACTACCGAGGCGGGCGCCCGGCCAAGAACAAGGGCCTGCGATTCGTGATGTACCAGTCGTTCGACACGGCCTACTCCGATCTGCAAGCGGGCAACCTCGATACCCTCGACATCATCCCGGACTCGGCGCTCTCGACCTACAAAAAAGATCTGGGCGACCGAGCGATCACCAAGCCGATCGCGTACAAAGCGTGCCTCGGCATCCAGACCAATGTTCCGCACTTCGGCGGCGAGGAGGGTCTGCTGCGCCGCAAGGCGTTGTCGATGGCAATCAATCGAGAACAGATCTCCGAGAACATCTTCCAGGGTCTCAGGAAGCCCGCGCGTGATTTCACCGCGAGCACCCTGCCCGGTTTCAACGGAAATCTGCCGGGCTCCGAGGTATTGAAATACAACCCGGAGGAGGCCAAGAAGGTGTGGGCGCAGGCGGATGCCATGTCACCGTGGTCGGGTCGATACGAGATCGCCTACAACTCCGACGGCGGCCACCAGGCGTGGGTCGAAGCGGTCGCGAACAGCATCAAGAACACGCTCGGTATCGATGCGGTCGGCGCGCCGTATCCGACGTTCAAAAATATTCGGGACCTGGTGAATTCGAGGGCCATCGGCAAGGCGTTCCGTTACGGCTGGCAGGGCGATTACCCGACCATGCTGCAGTTCCTGACCTCCATGTACTACAGCTTCTCCACGATCAACAATGTCGACTACAAGAACCCCGAGTTGGACGCCCTGCTCGATGCCGCGCTGGCCGCTGCGACCCTGGAGGAGTCCTACAAGATCGTGGCCCAGGCTCAGGCTCTACTGATCAGGGACATGGCCGACATCCCGCTGTTCGATTACGTTGCTGCCGCGGGGCGGTCGGACCGGGTGAAGAAGGCTGAGCTCACCTGGAACGGACTGTTCGACTTCGAAGGAATCGAGAAGTAGCCACAATGCTCACGGCGTCTCGGACAATGCCAGCTTCACTCCGAATGCCAGCAGGACCGAGCCGGTCACCGCTTCCATCGCTCGCTTGACCGAGGGGCGGGCTATCCACGTTCTCGTGAACTGCACGCCGAATATCAGCACGCTGAACCACAGCATTCCCTCGATGTCGTGGACCACCGCGAGCGCCACACCCATCGCCAGGTGTGGCGCCTCCGGAGGAATGAACTGGGGCAGCATCGCGATGTAGAAGACGCCGATCTTCGGATTGAGGAGATTGGTGGCCGCACCGCGCGCCCACGCGCGCAGCAGGCCACCGCTCGCGTCGCCGTCGCCGTCCTCAGCGTCGGCGGTGGACCCCTGCCCGCGCCACAACGTGACCAAGGTCTTGACGCCGAGCCAGACGAGGTACACCGCGCCTGCGATCCGCAACACCGTGTAGGCCAGATGCGAGGTGGTCAGCAACACCGAGAGGCCGCACGCCGCGGCCGCGCCCCAGACCAGCACACCGGTCCCCACGCCGAGCGCCGTCGCGAAGGCGTGGTGGGAACCTCGAACAATGGCGGCGCGCAGCACCAGTGCGGTATCCACGCCGGGAACCAGCGTGAGCAGTCCTGCCACCGCGGCGAAGGAAACCAGGCCCATCCAGACACTCATGGACTCAATTTACTTGGCTCAGCGCGTCTTCCACTCGCTGTGCGCGCGGCTACGAGCGTCGGGCCCGGCGAACGGCGTTTGACCTACTGGCACTCTTCGATCGTGTGGTCGTCGGTCAGATGGACGACCGGGGACTGCGCGGGCCCGTCTATGGCGTCGAGCAATTCGATTGTTCCGGATCCGGCAAGGATTATCCCAGCGGTGGCGAGGATGAGCGCGGAACGCTTCATCGTCGACCTCCCTCCACTGTGCTGAATGGTTCGATCCAACGTCTGCGCACCGGAGGGTGTCCACTGTTTGCGCAGGTAGGGCACGTCCTGGTCAGTGTTGACACTGGCCAGTGACAACACCGGCCCACAGTCCGTGCCCGAACTACAGCGGGTCGGAAATTTCGGGCCTGGCACGGTGGGATGCGGCGATCAGCAGCACCACTACGACGGCGAGCACCGTGTGTGCGGCCCACAGTGCGAGCCATGGCAGCAGGAAGCCCTCATCGGTGAACTGGCCGCGATCGCCCACGCAGTACAGCGTGAAATTTGTTCCAGTGCCTTCGGAGTCGACGAAGGTGTCCGATACGACCATCGGTTCGGTGTACGGCTCGGCGCAGAACAGCGGTGCTGTCAGTTTCGCTTCTCCGGGCCAGATCGCAATCGGCAGTACGCATCCGACAAGGGCGGTGCATGCGGCGATCGCGGCGAGAATCACCGTCAGTTTCCTGAGACTCATACCCGCTGCACCCGAATGAACGCTCCAGCGTTGTCGAACTGGGCGACCGCTGCGGCACGCGGCGAGGTGACGTTGACCGTGATCAGAATGTCGCGGCCGAATCGATTCGCCAAAATCGTTGATACATAGCCCTGTTCGAGCCCGCTGCGCGCGAGTGCAGTATCGACGATGTCCTCGATCCGCGACAAGCCGGTCACCTCGCTCACCGCGAACGCCTCCCCGTCCAGATCATCGGACGCCGCCACCTGCACCGGCGTGGGTTTACTCAGCGACCCCTGACCGAACATGTAGTCGTCGAGCTGCTCCGGATGCTGCGGGACCCGAATACGCAAGTGCGCCAACGCCTGCGGGCCGGCAAGGTTGTGTTTCCCGCTGAGGAATCGGGTGAGCTGGGTCGGCTGATCGGGCACCACGATCCGCAACTGTGACGAGTTCGGCGCGGTCAGCAGAATGACGCTGGTCTGAAAGTCCGCCACCCCCAAGCGCTCCCGCAAGGCCTCGATCGCCCCGGCCGGCAATGTGGTCACCAACCCGCCGCCCCGTTCGTGCACCAGGTTCTCGAAGTCGCCGCGGTCGACCGCACCGATGCATCCCGTGACAGTCAGCGCGACCACGCAGGCTCCCAGCACCGACGTACGCCATCTCCGGCTCTGCGTCATGAGGTGCATGCTAACGGGAGTCGGTGTCGGAAGGCCGAAGTCCGTGCAGGCGATGCGCGTTGGCAGTGATGGCATCGTGGAGTGCCCGTTCTGGAGCGGTCGGGTGGGTGCGGCCACGCTCGGCGGCGCCGTTGTCGCGGCCGCGAGGGTGAGTCAGTTCAGCCAGTCGCCGATGCCACTGACCTTGGTGATGGTCACGCGGATGAGGTCACCGTCACCGGCCGCCGGATCGGAGAGGAAGTCGGAGTCGGGTCCGATGTAGGACTTGGCGAGTCGGTTCAGCAGCTCACGGCCGCCGGGCCCGGCTACCACGGCATTGCCCTCGACCACCATGTACTCGGCGAGACCGTAGTCGTCGATCCGGCCGGATTCATAGGACACCGCGACGCGGGGATCGCGCTGCAGGTTGCGGACATAGCGTTTGTCCAGACCCATGGACCCGATGGTGAGCACGTCGGCCTCCGCGCGGGTCCACACGCAGCGGACGTGCGGCGAGCCGTCGGCGTTGGTCGTGACGAGATGGGCGAGCAATCCGCCGTTGATCGCACCGACAGCCTTGGCAGGCAACGTAGTTGGCATGCCCGAGATTAACCCGTCGGCACGGCCTCGGCGGCGCGATCGCCCGGTGCCGACGCCGCAGCGGCCGAGCCGAGGAGCCGTGGGCGCGATGGATAGGAGCCGGACTACGAGTCAGACGTGGACGTGCTCGGGTGATCGTGCAGAAACTTCGGCACCACCATGCGCCACGCGTCGATGACGAGTTCGCGCATCTCTTGATCGTCGATGGCGGCCGTCCAGCAGTCGAGCCAGTTGTAGCGCTGATCCGATACTCGCGGCATCCGGAACTTCTCCGGTTCGGCCGCGATGAGCGCGGCGCGTTCCTGCTTGGGAAAGGCGAAGCCCATGACCGACTCGTCGCGGGAGAAAGCGAGATACACGATCCGGCCGACGCGGAACTTGATGCGGTCCGCCACGACCGCCTCGTAGGAACGGGGGAGGGTGAGTGCAAGGCCGCGCACGTCCTCGACGGTGACCATGCGCCGATCGTGCCACTGAGTACCGACAACTTTCATTTCGCATTCCTGCGGGGCCACCCGGCGGTATCGTCCGTGACCTGAGGCTATGTCTGTATTCGGAACGGCCGTCACCGTCGAGGAGGTCGCGATGCCGCGACGCATTTCAGGCCGTGCCCTGTGGCGCCACCTGCTTCGAGGATTGATCCTGTGCGGAGCGTGCTTCGGCGGATCGGCGCGATGCTATGCGGAGTGGGCTCGCAGCGATCCCGGCGGCACACAGCCTGCCGCGCGGTGGGATTGGTCGGTTCCCCACGAGTGGTACGACATGGCGCATCGTCGCTGACGCATCGATCTCAGCGCAATTCCGGCTGTCCAGCGAGGCGTCTCACAGAGCGATGGCACGGCACCGCGACGGGGCCCGACGCGAGGTGAGAGAAGGGGCCCTCGTCCTGTATCAGCGAGATTCGGCCGCGGTCACGGCCGAGAACGACGCGACCGCGTATTGACATGAATCGAAGTTGAGGTTGGACACTGGAGGCATGATTCGACCTGCCGAATTCTGGAATTCCGTCTATGACAGTGGTGCCGCGCCGTGGGTGATCGGAGAGCCGCAGCCCGCTATCGTCGATGTGATCGCACAGGGCATGGTGCGCGGCGCGGTGCTCGATGTCGGGTGTGGCGCCGGTGAGCACACCATTCATCTGGCCCGGCTCGGCTATGACGTGCTCGGGGTGGATCTGTCGCCGAGCGCGATCGCCTACGCCACGGCGAATGCCGAGGCACACGGCGTCTCTGCGCGTTTCGAGGTCGCCGATGCGCTGGATCTCGGCCGCGAACCCCGCTACGACACCATCATCGACAGCGCGCTGTTTCACGTCTTCGCGCACGAAAACGGCGACCCGACCGACTACGTCCGCAGTCTGCACCGGGTGTGCAAACCTGGTGGACTGGTGCATATCCTCGCTCTCTCGACCGCCGAACCGGGTTTCGGACCGCGCATCGGCCGCGAGGCCATTGTGGACGCGTTCGGTAACGGCTGGGTGCTCGAGGAATTGCAGCCCGTTCGCTACCGTGGGCGTGTCACCCAGGTTGTTACCGAGGCCGAGGAACTCGGACTCGCCCCCGGCAGCGTGGTCGACGAAGCGGCTTGGTTGGCCAGGGTGCGCCGAGCCGAGAGGTAGCAGCGAAAAGGCGAGCTCGCCTGATTGTTTTGTCACACAGACACATTCGGAGGACGAGCAGGGATTGCGGACGGCTATGTTCTGCCGCCTACGATCTCCGTTGCTAATCTACGCGTGCCCCAATGTGATTCCTGAGGAAAGGAGCGAACCCCCAAGTCGACGAACAAGACTTGATTAATCAAGGTGGCGCGAAGTATGCGCTCTGTGTTTATTTTCCAGTAATATGAAGCGCCGATAGCTCGCGCCCAATTATGTACGGCCGATGTTGGTGGTGTACGACCACAAGTCGCTGAGCAGATTCATCCCAGACGAGAGTGCCGGGGCGATAGTTGCATGCGCGATGGAATACGACACGCAATGCTATGGCGCTGCGGTCGTCGGATTCTCGCTGCGGATTCGCGACGAGCGGCCTCTTTGGTGGGCTCAACCCGCTTCTGGTCATGCCGTAGGTCGATACGGGGAAGCATAAACCTCGTCTTTAGATCGAGCCCGAATCCGGCACCGGGGATCTGCTGCGGGACGCGACCATCTATGCGCACCGACTCCACCAGCGGAAATTTCTTGTCACCGGATGGTGTTCCGCGTCGACATCTCGCCGTGCTCGCTGTCGATTGCGGCCGGTCGAAGACCGAATCTCCGACTTCTAGCGCGGTGGTGTGACGCTGAACAAGATCGGTGACGGCTGGTCATGTAGTCGTTTCCGTCTCTGGATCGGCGAGATTTTCGGTCGTTTCGCCGCCGAATTGAACTTCTCGCCACATCGCATTTCGTTTTATCGTGTAACACGTGAACGTTGGTGGCACGATCCACTAGTAGGCGGAATTTGGGGCTTCGGTCCAGGCAGGTCGTACGTCCAAGACATGATGCGGGATACGGCACCCCTCGGAACGTCGTCCAGACAGTGGTTTCGGGATGTAAGACGCGTGCAGCGATATATTTGAATGCAGCGATTTGCGGGAGCGTGGTTGTCCCCGATGGTGGGTGGCAAGGAATAGCTCGAACGAGGAACACATGCGGCACCGACCGGCGGATGTAGACACCGATCCCACGACGACGAGGGATATGGAGGCCGGGCCGTTTCCGCTCTCGGCGGCGCAGCGTGGCATCTGGTTCGCACAGCAAGTCGCCCGGTCAGTCCCGATCTCCATGGCTCAGTACATCGAGACCACCGGCGACATCGACCTCGAGGCAATGATAGCCGCGAGTCGTCAGGCGGGACGTGAGTTCGGCACCGGGTACCTGCGTCTTATCGAGATCGACGGCATCCCGTACCAGACGGTGGACCCCACGATGGAGACCGAGCCGACGATCGTTGATCTACGTGCGGAACCGGATCCGATGCGGGCGGCCAGCGAATGGATGCACGCCGACTACACCGCGCCACTGGATCTCCTGCACGACCACCTGGTGAAGGCCGCCGGTCTGCGCATCGCCGACGACACCTGGCTGTGGTACTGCCGGATCCACCATATCGCGTTGGACGGCTACGCGGCCGCGACGATGGTCGGCCGGATCGCCGAGCTCTACACAGCCGCAGTCACCGGCTTGCCGGAGCCGCCGTCGCGGGCGCAGTCCCTGACCGACATCGTCGCCGCCGACGCCGCCTACCGCGATTCCGAACGCTTTCGTGCCGATGGTGCGTACTGGGCCCAGCGGCTGGATGGTGCGCCGGCCGCGGTGAGCCTGTCCGGCGCTGTCGCAGCGGCGGATGCGCATCCGCTGCTGGTGAGCGCTACCCTGCCGCAGGAAACCGTCGAGCTGCTCGAATCAGTGGCTCGTGCGGCGAACTCTAGCCCGGCGCCGGTCCTGGTCGCCGCGTTCGCGGCGTATCTATCCCGAGTCACGAGCGGCGCCAGGGACAGCGAGAGCGACGACGTGTTGCTGAGCCTGCCCGTTTCGGCGCGCACCACCGCCGCACTACGGCACTCCGGCGGCATGGTGGCCAATGTCGTGCCGCTGCGCCTCACCATGGACGAAGAGATCACGGTCGGCGAGGCCATCCGTGCCACTCAGCACGAGCTGACCGGTGCGCTACGCAGGCAGCGCTACCGCCAGGAAGACATCTTCCGAGACCTCGGCTACGCCAGCGATCAGGTCGCAGGCTTCGGCCCCTCGGTCAACATCATGGCATTCGATACCAAGGTGGTCGTCGGCGAAGCCGTCGGTCGGTTGCGGGTGCTCACCTCGGGGATCATCGACGACCTGTTCGTCAATCTGTATCCGGGCATCGGCGGCGAGAGCACCAATATCGACTTCCAAGCCAACCCGAATCTGTACACCGAGGCGGAGCTGGCGCGCCACCATCGGCGGTTCGTCGGCTACTTGCGCCGATTCCTCGCAGCCGGGCCGCAGCGGGCGGTGTCGTCGGTAGAACTGCTCGACCCTGGCGAGTACGCCGAGCTGACGCCCGTGCGGGGAGCGGATCCGGTTGCGCCGCAGTCGTTCCCGGAGCTACTCGCACAGGGTGTGCGCCGCAATCCGCACGGCGCCGCGGTTGTCTCGGACGATACACAGCTGACCTACACCGAGCTCGATGCGCGCTCGACCCGGCTGGCCCGGCTGCTCATCGCGCGCGGTGCGGGCCCGGAGCGCGCGGTCGCCATCGTGATCGGACGGTCCGTGCGCTCGGTACTCGCGGTATGGGCCGTGGCGAAAACCGGCGCGGCCTTCGTCCCGATCGACCCGATGCTGCCCGCGGATCGGATCGCCCACATGCTCTCCGATTGCGGCGCGGTCATCGGATTGACCGTCGCCGACGCGCAGGCGGGGCTGCCCGGCGGCATCGACTGGCTCGTCCTGGACGACGCGGGCGTCGAAACGCTGTGCGCGCGGCAGGATGCGGCCCCGATCGCCGACACCGATCGCCACGCCCCGATCCGCCTCGACAACACCGTGTTCGTGATCTACACCTCCGGATCCACCGGATCGCCCAAGGGTGTGGCCGTTTCCCATCGCGGACTGGCAACGTTGGTCGCTGAGTCGCGCCGCGCGCTGAACGTCGACGTGACTTCCCGGCTCGGGCACGCGGATTCGCCCAGTTTCGACTCCTCCATCGAGGAACTGCTCGTGGCCTTCGCCTGCGGGGCCACCTCGGTGATCGTGCCGCCGCAGGCCTATGCGGGACCGGAGTTCGCCGCGGCGCTGCGCAGCAACGAGGTCACCCAGCTCTCGGTTGCCCCGGCCGTGCTCGCCTCGATCGACCCAGACGAGGTGCCCGCGCTGCGTGCGGTCATCGTCGGCGGGGACGTGTGCCCGGCAGACCTGGTGTCGCATTGGGCCTTCCGGGTTCGCTTGGTGAACAGCTACGGGCCCACCGAGACCACCATCGCCGCGACCATGCCCGACCCCATGCACCAGGATGCCCCGATCGCGATCGGCGGGCCGATGCCCGGGATGACGGCCGCCGTTCTCGACCGCAGACTACGTCCCGTCCCTGTGGGCGTCGCCGGTGAGCTGTACCTGACCGGCCCCGGCCTGGCCCGCGGCTACCTCGGTCGATTCGCCCTCACCGCAGCGCATTTCGTGGCCGCGCCGTTCGCCGCACCCGGCACAAGGATGTATCGCACCGGTGACGTGATGCGGTGGGCCGACCACGGCCTCGGCCTCGAACTGGAATTTCTCGGCCGCAGCGACATGCAGATGCAGATTCGCGGCCTGCGCATCGAGCCAGGCGAGGTGGACCGCTGCCTGGAGCGTCACGCCGAGGTGGCGAGGGCGGTCACTGTCCCCGCCACCACACCGGCGGGCGGCACCGTGCTCGTCTCCTACGTGTCGCCCAAGCCGGATACCGCGCCGGACCCGGTCGACTTGAAGATCTTCGCCGCCGATTTCCTGCCGGAGTACATGGTGCCCTCGGCGGTAGTGCTGCTCGACGAGCTGCCGCTGACCACCGCGGGCAAGGTGGATCGCGCCGCATTGCCCGCCCCAGATTTCAGCGCGCGCGAGCAGGTGTCGCGCCCGCCCGCGACACCGCGCGAACACCTGCTCGCCCGACTGTTCGCGGAGGTCCTGTGCGTGGATGCGGTGGGAGCGGAGCAGAGTTTCTTCGCGCTCGGCGGCGACAGCATCGTCGCGGTACAGCTGGTCGCGCGGGCGAAGGCGGCCGGACTGGTATTCACCGTGCGGGATGTGTTCGAGCGCAAGACCGTCGCAGGCCTGGCTGCCGTCGCCACCGAGGTGGCCGACGCGGCACCGGCACTGGAGGAGCTGCCCGGCGGCGGGGGGGGGGGGGGGGCCCGCCCCCCCGCCCCCCCCCCCCCGGGCGGGGGTTGGGCGCGAGATGGGGCCCCCGCGCCCCCCAACCCCCCGGGTTGTTGTAGAG
>NZ_JBHVDF010000016.1:0-42115 GCF_042802915.1 Nocardia sp. NPDC057440 | reverse complement strand
CCCCGCGGGGGGCGCCGCGGCCCCCGCCTCGGTTGGGGGGGGGGGGGGGGGGCGGTTGTGTTAAACCCCGCCGCCCCCCCCCCCCCCACGAGGTGCTGGCGCACGGCAACTTCGACCGTTTCGCCCAGGCCGTGCTCGTCGAACTCCCACCGGGTATCGACCACGCCACCCTGACCGCCACCCTGCAAACGGTCATCGATCATCACGACATGCTCCGGTCCCGGCTCGACCGGACCGGCGAAACCTGGACGCTGGTCACTCAGCCGGTCGGCGCGGTGCGCGCCGAATCCGTGTTGCGGCGAAGCCGCATCGACGCCGTCATCGAGCGCGCCGAGTCCGACCACGGGCATGACGCCGCCGCACCGGATGGGGTTGCCGCTCGCGAAGTGCTTGTCAGTCGAGAAGTGGCTTCTGGCCTCGGCATGTCGGGTCGATCGGGTGATGACAACAGCGAGCATGCGAGCCAGGACATTGTTGCCGGTAACGGCAACTGGACCGAGCATGAGCTGCAGATCGCCGCCGACGAGTTGGATCCGTCCGCGGGCGAGATGTTGCGGGCCGTGTGGCTGGAACGCAATGGGGCTCGGCCCGATTCATTGTGGCTGGTGCTGCATCACCTGGTGGTCGACGTGGTGTCGTGGCGGATCATCGTGCCGGACCTGGCCAACGCATGGGCGCAGCTGGTAGGAGGGCAGTCGCCGGCGCTGGAACCGGTCGGCACCTCGCTGCGCCGCTGGGCGTGGGCGCTGGCCGACGAGGCGGTCCACCGGGCGCGGGTCGCCGAACTGCCGTTCTGGCAGGAGATGCTCGATCTGCCGAACGCCGATCTCGATGTGCGGCAGCTGGATCCGGCGCGTGACACTGCGGCGGCCATGGGTCGTATCGACATTCGGGTGCCTGCGGACATCACGGCGGCCGTGCTCGGCACTGCTGTGGAACGCTTCCATGGTGGCGCCAACGATGTGCTGTTGACCGCGCTCGCGCTGGCGGTGTCGCGCTGGCGGGCCGAACGTGGCGCGGCGGATACCGCACGCACGCTGGTGGCGCTGGAAGGCCACGGCCGCGAGGAGGACGCCATCCGCAACGCTGCGTGCAGCGGCGGTACCGGTTCCGCGTCTGGGGCGAGCGCCGACCCAGAGGCTGCCGCCGCGAGTCGCGCTGTCGCACCACGGGATACACCTGCGGCGAGGGCGGATCTCGCACGCACCGTCGGCTGGTTCACCACTGTGTTCCCTGTCGGCCTCGATCTCAGCGGGATCGATATCGACGACGCCTTCGCGGGTGGCTCGCATGCCGGTCTGGCGATCAAGCGAATCAAGGAGCAACTGCGCGCAGTGCCGGACAACGGCATCGGTTACGGCTTGCTGCGCCACCTCAACCCCGACACAGCGATCGCGCTGGCCGAGCGGCCTGCACCGCAGATCGGGTTCAACTATGTCGGCCGGGTTCCCACCGGCGGGCTGTCGGGGCCGTGGCTGCCACGTCAGGCGATGTCCGGTTCTGGTGCACCGTTCGCGGTCACCCAAGACGATGCGATGCCGCTGCCCGCGGTGGTCGATGTCAATGCGCTGTCCGACGGCGAAGAGATCGCCGCCACCTGGACCTTCGCCGCCGAAATCCTCGGCACGGACGAGGTCGAGGCCCTGGCGCACCTCTGGGTCGAGGCGCTCGGCGCACTGGCTCGCCATGCCGAAACGGACGAGGCGGGCGGACACACCCCGTCGGACTTCTCGCTCGCCGCCACCACGCAGCGGGATATCGACGGCTGGGAGCGGCGCTACTCGGCGTTGACCGATGTGTGGCCGCTCTCGCCATTGCAGTTCGGAATGCACTTCCATGCGTCGTTCGACAACGGTGTCGACGACTACGTGGTGCAGACCGTGCTGTCGCTGGCGGGGAACGTCGACGGCGATCGGCTACGTCGCGCCGCGGCCGCGTTGCTGGCCCGCCACGACAGTCTTCGGACGGCGTTCGTCGCCACCGACGACGGGCCTCGGCAGCTTGTCGTGGGGTCGACCGAGGTCGACTGGCGCACCACTGACCTTGCGTGGCTACCGGAGGTCTCGGCACACGCGGAATACCAGCGAATTATCGCCGAGGACAAGGCAATTCGCTTCGATCTGGCACATCCGCCGCTGTTGCGACTGCACCTGATCCGGCTCGGCGCCCAGACCTATCGGTTGCTGTTGACCAACCACCACATCCTGCTGGACGGGTGGTCGACCCCGCTGCTGGTGCGGGAGCTGCTGACCCTGTACGCGACCAACGGCGATGCGCGCGGACTGCCTGCCGCGCCGTCATACCGGGATTTCCTTGCCTGGCTCGCGGCACAGGACGCGGAGGTGACCAGAAACGCGTGGGCCAACGCCCTTGCGGGGATCGACGCGCCGACCCTGGCCGCTGCGGCGGGTCCTGCCGCAGCGGCGGCCGGGCAGCTGTCGCGCGAGATCGACGTGCGAACATCGGCGGGGTTGCAGGAGCTATCCCGGGCCCTCGACGTCACCGTGAACACCGCTGTGCAGGCCGCATGGGCGCTGATCCTGCACGCTCGCACCGGCCGCGACGACGTCGTCTTCGGCGTCACCGTTTCCGGTCGCCCACCGCAGCTTGCCGACGTGGAATCGACCATCGGCCTGTTCATCAACACGGTTCCGGTCCGGGTGCGGCTGGAGCCGGGCCTGACCGTCGCGGAACTGTTGCGCCGCATGCAATCCGAGCAGGCCGTGCTGCTCGACCATCATCACGCCGGTTTGGCCGACATCCAGCATGACATCGGCCACCGCGAATTGTTCGACACCGCAACCGTGTTCGAGTCCTACCCGCTCGATCGAGCGGCACTGGCCGAGACGCCGGACATCGCGGGTATGCGGGTGCTCGATGTCACCGCCACCGACAACACGCCCTATCCGCTGTGCCTGCAAGTAGTGCCCGGCCGCAGGCGCGACGCCGACGGCGAGCGGACCGAAACGCTGCGGGTGACGTTGAAGTATCGCGGGGGCGTCATGGATACCACTGAAGCAGCCGGGCTGCTCGACCGTTTCGAGGGGCTGCTGGCACAACTCGCAACTGCCACCGAGACCAAGCTGGCCGCTCTTGGTCCAGCCGCTGCCGTGACGGTGGTCTCAGGACCCCCGGCGCCCGAGCCTCGGACACTGCCCGCGATCCTCGACGCGGTCGTCACCAGCGCCCCCGAAGCGATCGCGCTGTCGTGCAATGGCATCGACCTGACCTACCGCGAACTGGACGTGCGATCGAATCAGCTGGCCCGGTTGCTGCTGGAGCGCGGCGCAGGTCCGGACAGCCGGGTACTGCTCGCCCTGGTCCGCTCGGTCGAATCGGTGGTGTCCGTGTGGGCCGTCACCAAGACTGGCGCCGCGTTCGTCCCGCTCGATCCCGGCTATCCGGCCGACCGGATAGCCGACGTGGTCGCCGATACCAGGGCCGATCTCGGCCTCACCACCACCGGCCGCCGAGCGAACCTGCCGAACTCGGTGGATTGGCTGCTACTCGATGATGTCGCCACGGTGGCCGCCTCGGTGACCCGCTCGACCGCGCCGATCACCGACAGCGAGCGTGGCGGGGTGATACACCCGGATCAGGCCGCCTACCTGATCTACACCTCCGGTTCCACCGGCACGCCGAAGGCGGTGCAGATCGGACACCGTGGCATCGCAGGTGTTGTTGCCGCCCAACAGGAATCGCTGCTGGTCGATCCCTCCGCGAGCGTGCTGCATGTGGCCTCACCGAGTTTCGACGCTTCAGTGTTCGAGCTGCTGATGGCACACGGCTCCGGTGGGCGCGTCGTGGTGGCGCGTCCGGATGTGTATGCCGGTGGGGCACTGGAAGATCTGTTGCGTGAGGAACACGTCAGCCACATGGCGATCACCCCATCGGTGCTGTCCACCATGGAACCGGCGAATCTACCCGACCTGCGGGTGCTCGTTGTCGGGGGCGAGGCATGCGGTCCGGAACTGGTGACCAAGTGGGCGCCGGGCCTGCGCATGGTGAATGTGTACGGCCCGAGCGAATTCACGATCTGGGCAACCGGAAGCGATCAATTGGCTGCGGACGAGCCGGTCACCATCGGCGCTCCGATCTGCGGCGCGGCGGCGCTGGTGCTGGATTCCTGGCTGTGCCCGGTGCCCGTGGGCATCGTCGGCGAACTGTGCTTGGCCGGTCCCGCCTTGGCGAGTGGCTATCTGGACCGGTACGGCCTGACTGCCACGCGGTTCGTCGCGAATCCGTTCGGCGACGCGGGCGGGCGGATGTATCGCACCGGGGACCTGGTGCGCTGGAGCGCGGACGCCCGCACGTTGGAATATGTGGGCCGCACCGATTTCCAGGTGAAGATTCGAGGCTTGCGCGTCGAGCTCGGCGAGATCGACAGCGCGCTCACTGGACTGCCGGATATCGAGTTCGCGATCACCACTGGGCAAGAAGGTCCGGCAGGCGCCACAGAGCTGGTCTCCTACGTGCTGCCCACCGATGGGATACCGCTGGATATCGATGAGGTACGCAGCCGGATCGCCCTGGTTTTGCCCTCTTACATGGTGCCCGCCGTCATCGTCCCGCTGGACAGCATTCCGATCACACCGGTCGGCAAACTCGACCGCGCCGCCCTGCCTGCACCGGACCTGCATGCCGGGCCGCGCCACGCCTACCGAGCGCCGCGTACCGACCGTGAGCGGACCATCATCGACGTATTCGAGAAGGTGCTCGACATCGAAGGCATCGGCATCGACGATTCCTTCTTCGATCTGGGCGGCAATTCGCTCAGCGCGGTGCGGACAGCCCGGCTGCTCGGGGCGGCCTTGCACACCGAGGTCGCGGCTCCGGCCGTGTTCGCCGATCCGACCGTCGCCGGCTTGGCCGAATGCATCGACAAGGGCGGGGCGGGAGCGAAGAAACCGGCCGCCGCGCTTCGAGCGGCACTGCAGGTGCTGCTGCCGATCCGAGCCAAGACCGGAAGTCTTGACCTGCCACCGCTGTTCTGTGTGGCACCCACCTCGGGTGTGGCCTGGTGCTATTCCGGGCTCGGCGCGTATATCGACCCGCGCCGCCCGATCTACGGGCTGCAGTCGCCGACATTGACAGCCGAACCCGGCGACCGCGGTCCGGCGACCATCGGCCAGTACGCCGACCGCTATGTACACGAGATCCGCACGATCGCGCCGCGCGGCCCGTACGAACTACTGGGCTGGTCGTTCGGCGGCTTCGTCGCGCACGAGATCGCGGCACGGCTGCGACGTGCCGGTGAGCATGTGCGGCTGGTGCTGCTCGACACCGATCTGGCGGCGCGACACCTCGAGCCACCGGATCTGCTCACCCCCGGTCAATTCGTCCACCAGTTCGGTCCGATGCTCGGCCTGCACGTCGAATCGACCGAACTGAGTGCCGCGGCGGCCGCCTCGGCGCTGCGGTACAGTCCGGCGGGCACGCTCGATGTCACCGGCGCCGACCTCGAGCGGTGGACTGCCTCCTACAACGCGTCGGTGCGCATGGTCGGCTGCCACCGCCCGCGGCGATACGACGGCGATCTGGTCTTCTTCGCCGCGGCACGGGACCACGAAGGCGCCGTGAAGGTGGATCCGAACGCGGCGTCGCGGCGTTGGCGCAGGCACGTCGCGGGAACTGTCGCCACCTACCCGCTCGACGTCACGCACGACGAGATGACCACGCCCGAGGCGCTTTCCGAGATCGGTCGAGTACTCGAGGAACATGCCCAAGGAATCGGGTCCGACTTCGCGCGACGTGCCATAGGTGCGCTGTCCGGCGGACGGTGATCCGCAGAACGTCGCTAACGGTCCGCAGCTCGACCCAAGCGCCGCCCGGCTTTTGGGTGGCTCACACCACGGAGGGCCGATGGAGATCGAGCAAGTCCGGCTGGGCGGACACGAACAAGTCCTCCAAAGCATCCGAATCATGCTCCCGGACGTACTCCATCTCGGCCTCGCTGATCGCGACACCTTGCACCCACGCCACGGTCTTGCCGGTCATCGCCTGGGCCTCGAAGTCCGAATCGTCCCAGAGAAAAGGGCTGACGAACATCAGGTGGGGGACGGTGGTGTCGGATATGTGCGCCCCGACGACATCGGGAAAGACCCGTCCCGGCTCGACGAGCCAACCACTGTTGATGACGCAGAAGGCCGCTGTCGACAGCACAGCCGCGAATACCGGCAGGGGACTGACGGCGACGATCTCGACTCCGAGCGGCGGCCGGACCCGGCCGGGAATGGAGCGATCGGACAGTCCGATGGTGCAGAACGAAATCAACCCGGGCCCTGGCCGATCGACGCTGCTGAGCACAGCGATCTCGGACTTTTCGTCCGCGTCGAGATACTGCACGACGCGGGGAGCACCACCGAACACGGCCCTGGCTTTGTCCGCGATCCGCCGATTGTCCGCACTGACTTTCACAGGACATCCCCTCGGTAGTTGTCAGTTTTGTCTTCACCCTCATGGCTCAGATTAGAACTCGGTAGTTCGGGTCGATATCGCCGGACGTCGTTGTGCTCGTCGAGAAACTGTTCTCGCGTAATCCCGCGCAGCGCGGCATCGCGTTGATGTTTCCAGAACTCCAGGCCTGGCTTGTGTCCCATGTGCCAGGGCTTGGTGGGGTCGAGCACCTGGCCGGTCAGCTTGTCACGAACGAGACCGTCGGTGTCCTTGTTCATATCCCACACCTTTTGCCGCACACCTTTGCGGTAGCCGGTCGGGCGACTGTAGGTGGAGGATCCCTCCTGCGATTCGGCATCCGGACGCACGGTGGCGGGCGGCGCTTTCAGATCGTCCAAAGCTTGCCGAGTCTGCGGCAGTTGGATCTTTATCCGGTTTTTGGCGGCAAGGCCGGCGCTACGCGTGCTTCGGATATGCTCCACATTTCGTGCGATTGCGCCCACCGGGAGGCGACTCTGCACTCCACCCT
Source organism: Nocardia sp. NPDC057440 (assembly GCF_042802915.1). Taxonomy (NCBI): domain Bacteria; kingdom Bacillati; phylum Actinomycetota; class Actinomycetes; order Mycobacteriales; family Nocardiaceae; genus Nocardia; species Nocardia sp. NPDC057440. The sequence goes on along the minus strand of NZ_JBHVDF010000016.1, from coordinate 35,190 downwards.
CCGCCGCCTTCATGATGCGCTTCGCGGTTTCGAGGTCCAGTTGCTCGACTTTCGAGACCATGAACTCCAGCTTCGCGCCGTTTGTATGGTAGATGTGCGCGAGCACAAAGGGAGTCCGATCGCTGAGCGTTACATGGACGCGCTGCGCGGCTTCTCGCCATGCCATGGCCAAAATATCAGTCATGGAACTGAGCTCCTCACCGCAAATGCCTTGCCCCGCAGGGGCCCTGCAACCATCACCGCAGTTGTGCGACCCGGTTGTCGTTATGGCTCGAATTGATGACGAGTCATACTCATTCGTGATGCTACCGCGCCGTCACGTGATGGACCGGCCGCGTCGCTGACCGGCGCCGGGGTATGACGCGAGTAACCAACTGCGGGGTCCCTACGGCGCGTTCATCTTCCAGCTGTTATGCGACCTGTCGATCGACCTGATCGGCTGATCGGTGCGGTGGTGAGTTCCGCCACGTGGGGCCCCGGTTCGACCATGCCAGCGCGCTTTTGCGCTCTCGTGGATACCGCTCCGGCTCTGTGGTGCCTGGTCACCCACCCGAGAGGGCCGATAGTGCCTGTGCTTCAGTTCGCTCGCTGTGCCGCAGTTCTGGTGCGATGCGGCGGGAATGCTCGCGGCAAACACCTCCATCGCCTGAGTGTGGACGTTTGCCACGCGAGTGCTCGGTGTCTGTACGTTCGTTGCCGCAGGCCTCGTCAGCCGCGACCCGGCGCCTACCTCGGTCTAGCGCTAGAACAGGTGCGACAGTTCAATGCGTTGCTCGACCTCGCGGACTGCAATCTCGGGCCTTACCGGAAAAGCCATACCTCTTGCACATGACCGACTGGTCGAGTACTCCGGATACAGGAGGTGTTCGATGCCGCCCTCTGCATCCGATCCTATGACGCGGACCGACGAGGTCACCGTACCGTCGGAGCCCATCCGGCTGACGGGGCTACTCGCCGTCCCGCAGAACGCCACTGCTCTGATCGTCTTCGCGCATGGGAGCGGTAGCGGTCGGCACAGCCCGAGGAATCGGTTGGTCGCCGACGTGCTCAATCGTGCGGGACTCGCGACGATGCTGGTCGATCTGTTGACCCCCGACGAGGAGGGAGATCGTGCCCGCGTTTTCGATATCGAGATGCTCGCCCACCGGCTCGTCGACGTCACCCGTTGGCTGCGCGCACGGTCGGCCCTGAGCCGCCTACCCACCGGATATTTCGGGGCGAGCACCGGAGCCGGCGCCGCCCTGTGGGCGGCCACCGAACCCGGTATCGAGATCGCGGCCGTCGTCTCTCGCGGCGGCCGCCCCGACCTTGCCGGTCCGCGGCTGGCGCTGGTCCGCACACCGACCCTGCTAATCGTCGGCGGGAACGACCAGCACGTGCTGGAGCTCAATCAGGAGGCCCGGCTGCGGATGCCGTGTCCGAGCGAGATCGACGTTGTCCCCCACGCGACGCACCTGTTCGAGGAGCCCGGCGCACTCGAGCAGGTGGCGGATCTGGCCCTCGACTGGTTCCGCCGCCATCTCAGCGTTGCGAGACCTTGAACACCAGCACTCCACGGTAGGCGGAAGTCCGCGGGGACAGGCGAATGCGCCGTGCACCCGGATCACTCCAAGAGGAGAGGTTGCGACAGTTCTGCTGGCTGGAGGTCGAAGACTCGAGTCGGCCTGCGAGGAGATTCGACTCCGAAACTGTGTGCGTAAGAAAGGCGTTCGACGGGCCGGGAGCTGATCCAGCAGCTCGATCCCGAGTTGCATATATATTCGACCGCCGAGCGCTGAAGGCGCACAACCGGAATCAACCAGTACGTCCGCATCACTGAGCCAACCGGCGCTTCCGCGACAATCTTGGTGAGTATCTGCGACGCCTTTCCCGCCGTTCCCGGCCGCGGGACCGTCGAGATCCTGCAGTTCGCGGATCTGGCAGGCGCGTGGTGCCGCCGGATGCGTCGACGAATACAACAGAATGCGGTCCGCGTGGGCGACCCTGCTGAAGCCCTCTGTCAAGGTTGAGCTCGGCATTCCCGATCCACCGCGCACGCGACGCCTTCCACCACAACCACCCCTACGCGGTAGAACCACCTACATTTGCGCCTGGATCGCGAAAGCCGCTGCGGCGGTGGCACTACTCATCGGCGAACCGCAGGTGCTCGCGTCCGGTGGTTGAGCTGTCGCGGTAATCCCGAAGAGTCAGGATTGACGGTGCATGTACCCCGGCGTGAACGATGCATCGTCGAGTCGCGGGGCGATCGACTCCCCGCCGAGTGCCTGCCGCAGGATGGCTTGTTCGTCCTGGATGACGTGCATTACGGCGTTGATCAGGGCGAGGTGGGTGAACGCCTGGGGAAAGTTGCCCCAGTGCCGGCCGGTTCGGGGGTCGATCTCCTCGGCGTAGAGGCCCAGGGGGCTGGCGTAGGCAAGCAGTTTCTCGCACAGCTGTTTGGCTCGCTTCTTTTCGCCGATCTCCGACAGTGCCGAGACCAGCCAGAACGAGCAGATCGTGAAAGCGCCTTCTTCCCCTGCGCAACCATCGTCGGTTTCACTGACGCGGTACCGCAATACGAGGCCGTCCTCGGTCAGTTCGTCGGCGATGGCCAACACCGTGTTGCGTACCCGCTGGTCGTCGGGGGGCAGGAACCGAACCAGCGGAATGAGCAGGGTCGAAGCATCCAGCGCCGTGCTGCCGTAGTGCTGAGTGAACACCTGCCGGGAGTCGAGCGCATGGGTGCATATATCGGCGTGGATTTCGTTTGCGGCCTGCTGCCAGCGATGCGCGCGTTCGAAGTCCTGGTGGATGCGGGCCAGTCGGGCGCCGCGATCGGCGGCGACCCAGCACATGACTTTGCTGGAGGTGAAGTGTTGGGGCTCCCCGCGCACTTCCCAGATGCCATGGTCGGGCTCGCGCCAGTAGGTGAGGGCGCTTTTGACCGCCCGGCCCAGCAGCGGCCAGGCGCGGGCGTCGATTTGGTCTTGGTTGCGCGCGTAGAGATAGACCGCGTCCAGCGCGGCGCCCCACACATCGTGCTGGCGTTGCTGGTACGCGCCGTTGCCGATACGCACGGGGCCGGCATTTTCGTAGCCGCGCAGGTGGGTGAGGGTCTGCTCGGTGAGGTCGGTTTCGCCACCGATGCCGTAGACAATCTGCATGTCCCGGACGTTTTCGGTCAGGTTGATGATGTACGAGAAGAAGTCGTTCGCCTCCCAGCTGAAGCCCAGTGTGTACAGGCCCCATAGCGCAAAGGCGGAGTCGCGTATCCACGAGTAGCGGTAGTCCCAATTGCGTTGTCCGCCTGGCGTTTCGGGTAGTGACGTGGTGGCGGCGGCGCTGATCGCGCCGGTGGGTGCGAAGGTCAGGCCCTTGAGGGTCAGCGCGCTGCGGGTGAGCTGGGCAGTCCACGGATGGTCCGGAAAGCTCCCGCCGGCCAGCCAGTGCCGCCAATGGTGGATCGTCCGCAGCAGCCGTTCATCGGCCTCGTCCACGGTGCGGGGAGCGTCGCGACTACCCCAGGAGAGCGCGCAGAAGCGTGAGTCGCCCGCCTTCAGCAGGGTGCGAGCAAGCGCGTGCGTACCTTCGAGCCCCAAGCGGATGTCGGTGTTCAGCGTCAGCTGCAGATCGATCCCGTCCGCGCTGGCCTGCGCGAGGTGGTAGCTGTCGAGGTACTCCCAATGAGCGTGATGCCTGCCGTAGTCGAAGGACGGCTGGCAGTCGAGCACGAACTGGATCTGTCCGGTCTCACAGTGCACCGTCCGCAGCAGAATGTGCTCGGCGTCGTAGTCGGTGGGGGTTCGCCGATGGGCGCTACGACCGGGTGTCTGATGCCGCCAGGGCCCGACCAGCAGCACATCGCGAACCGTCGCCCACCCTTCGCCACTGCGCCAAGTCGTCTCCATGACCATCGTGCCAGGGACGTAGCGACGATCGGTGGGCACCATGAAGTCGGCAGGGGCGAACCGAAACGAACCGGCCGAACGATCGAGTATGGCCGCGAAGACACTAGGGGAGTCCATACGGGGCAGACACATCCACTCGATAGCTCCGCTGGGGGCGATCAGCGCAGTGACCTCGCAGTCGGAGATGAAACCGTAGTCGTCGATGTGCGGGAACGCTGTAGGCTGCGGCGTGCGTTCAACCTCGTCGTCCATCTGGTGCTCCATCGTCATCTCGGCGCTGATGCGTGGCTGGCGTGTTCCATGCGATTGCCTGGTGAACCGCCTTCTTTCTCGACCGGACTGCGAGCGGATCGGGACTGGAGTTGTGGGGCGTTTCCAACCAGCCCACCACCTTGTAGGCCCTATCGGCAAGCCCGGTGTGCGCCGCGACGTGATGAGCGTGGTCGACCCTGAGCACGACAGGCTGCGCGGGCCCGATACAACTCGCGGCCACTGGCGCAAGACCCGTCGCTGAATGACAGAGGGTTGTGCACGGCGAACTTTTGCGCCGCCGAGAGGGGCGAACGATCACTCGTCGCCGAAAAAGGAATGGGGCCCGGGGGAACCTGGGCTACGAGTTGGCGGCATCCAGTTGTTGGCGGGCGCGGGCGTCACTCACCCCTGGCGCGACGAGGTCATGGATTGCGACGTCATCAACCCCGACTGCTCGATGCGGGCAGGGCATTTCCCGCAGTTCGGCGACGTTATGCCAATACCCGCTCGCTGGTCGCCAGAGGCATCGGCGGAAAGAGTCTCGTCCAGAATTCGTGGCGGACCGCATCCCACAGCCTGGCCAGTTCCGGCAGGAGTTCTCGCGCCAGGGCGAGATCCGGGTAGTTGCTGGGGCAGAAGGATGCTATTGGCGAAGCGTCGCATGCGTTGTCCACGGCGACAATCGCAATCAGGTGATGCTGAACCAAGCGCCACGTCACACGCAGTCCGTCGACTTCCGTTCGGCGCATATCATCCATCTTCGATACCCCGTCGCTGCACGCTTACCTTGTGCATGTGGCGACCACTATCAACCGGCCGCACTCGAGGATGTGCCACCATCTCGGCTGGCAGCTCGGCACCGTCACGGATGCGCCACCGAGGGTGGCCACTGGGACAGGTCGGGTTCTCGGACATGGGGTATTCCTGCTTCGGTCGTGACGCCGGTGCGTCAAGGTGTCCGGGTGGGGCAGTTCACATAGGACTTAACATAAGACATTAGATTTCATAGTTCAATGGGTTCGCCGTAAAAATCGCATTAAGTCCCGCCCATCTGCCGCACGCGCCTGACCGGCTGGCCGCGAAGTCCGCCCACGCTCGGACAGGCGGTCCCGGTCGAGAGTCGATGCGGTCGAACGCTGCGACAACATCCGCGTCGTGACCTCTACATGCGTGTCGCCACGCCTGCGGCGGGAGGGCAGCGCTTCATTCTCTGTGGCCACCGCCCTGGTCGCCTGACGACTGCGAATACCGCCAGGGTGAGATTTACCTCTAACTTTATAGTTCATAGTTCAAGTGTTAGTAGCTAGAATCGTGTCACGTACCCGCCACCCGAGGAGTCGCGTTGTCCTACCAGGAGAGGGCCGGATTGACCGCGCTCAGCGCCGTGCTGTCACCGCTCGAGGGCGGTGGTCCGAAAACCGAGGCCGTGGTGCAGCGGTTGTCTGCTGCGATCAGCCTCGGCGTGATGGCCGACGGCCAGCAGTTGCCGAGTGAGACCGATCTCGCCAACCAGTTGGGTGTATCGACGATGACCCTGCGGGAGGCGCTGGTCGTACTTCGGCAGCAGGGCATCGTCCACACCAAGCGCGGACGCGGGGGCGGCAGCTTCATCAGCGCTTCGGCGGAGGTCTTCGCGAACACCGCGCTGGCGCGGTTGCAACAGATGAGCATCCAGGAGCTGCGCGATCTGGGAGATGAGCACTTCGCCGTCACTGGAGCGGTTGCTGTGTTTGCCGCGCGCCGCGGGGTGCGGGCCGATGTAGTCCGGCTCCGCACCCTGGCCGACCGGCTGAAGGACAGCACCGAAATCGTCTCGGCACGCCGGGCCGATAGCCGCTTTCATATCGAGATGGCGGTGTGCGCGCAGTCCACCCGTCTGACCCGCGCCGAGGTCGGTCTGCAGGCCGAGCTGTCCGCCTTGCTCTGGCTGCCGCGGCTGAAACTGGACCCGGCGGCCGAGGCGGCCGCCCATCGTGAGCTGGTGGACGCGATCGAACGAGAAGACGATGCCCAGGCGAGAGAACTGGCAGAATCGCATACAGAATCACGCATCCGCCGCCTCGTCGCCCTACGCTTGGAGCTCAGTGATCGATGAGCGACACCGATAGCTTTCCGGCCCGGGCGACCGTCGAGTCGCTCGCTGATTCCGTCGCGAAACTGGCCGACGAGATCTACCTGTCGCTGGCAACTATCGGAACCGCGCTGACAACCCTGTGGGATGGCCTCACCGAGAAGCTGCGGTCCGCTCCCCAGTCGACTGACCTGGCACTGTTGCGCGAGACCATCGCCGGCGAGCTCGAGCGGCGCGGAAAGCTGTTCACCGGCGCAGGCGTAGTGATGGCCGACGGCGTTCTCGCTGATCGCCCTCGACACCTGGAATGGTGGCTTCCCGACGCGCAACGCCTGATGCTGGAATTGAATCCCGATAATGAGTACTTCTACGACTACACCCAAATGGACTGGTTCACGATTCCGCGCGAGCAGGGTCGGCGATGGGTGCAGGGGCCGCACCTCGACTACGCGTGCGGCGATCAGTACGTGTGCACATTCTCGATACCGGTCACGACCACATCGGGAACATTCCTCGGCATCGCCGGTGCCGATGTGCCGGTGGCCGCGATCGAGGAAGTCTTGCTCCCGCTATTCCTGGCATCCGGTCAGCGGGTAGTGCTGGTCAACGGCGAAGGCCGCGTCATTATGGGGACCGATCCCGATTTCACGACCGGATCCAAGACGAGCCGGATGGACAGATCTGCTCTGGCAGTCCCGATCGAGGCGATGCCTTGGTCGTTGCATCCGCTGGGGTCCATGGCATCCCATTGACACCGGATCCGCGCCGCGCCGGCGAAAGCCGCTGGAACGCAGTGCGATCCGGTAGTCGAGGTCTTCGGCTTGCTCGACGCCGCGGCGAACCGGCCGTCGATGTTCGGCGGACTCGACCCGGCTCGCGACACACCCGAGGACCAGCAGCAGATCCGGGTGATCACGGCCCCGGGACGAGCCAATGCGCACCCCCGGTGCCGCGTTCAACTCCACAGCGTCACATGAACTTTCGGGCGGAACCGTGTGACGCCCACACCGGACCCGCGGATCATCGCCTGAATGCAGCGCGGGGTGGTGATGAACCGCAGCAGTTCCGACACCGCGGGCTGGCGGGTGTCAGGCGGCAACGTGGTCGCGCACCACTCATCGGATACCTGAAGTCCGGGTCCCTTGATATGGCTCAACCGACCGGCCGCGAGGTCGGAGGAGACGGCGAAGCCGATCGTCAGGGTGATGCCTCCGACACGGCGGACCTCTTCGAGGGCGGCGGCATCGCTCTGGAAGATCCGCTGGTGTGATTCAGGAATGGCCAACTCGCGCAGCATCGTCGCGATGTGCCCGTCGACACTGCCTGCGCTGGGGCCCAGCATCCACTGCTGCTCCCGCAGCAGCGCCGGATGCGGTGCGACGTCAGCCAGCGGGCTGTCGGGGCGCGCGACCGAAATGATCTGATACTTCAGGAACGGCCGGGTGGTGAGAGTCGTGTCGGCGCCGCCCTGCCCCGGCCCCAGCGCGATGTCCACCGCACGAGTCTCGATCAGGCTGCGGAACTGGCTGGTGGGATGCACACTCAGCTCGACCGACAGATCCTTCGCCCGCGCCGCGAACAGGTCGATAAGGCCGGGCGCGGCATGTTCGGCGAACGCGCTCGATGCCGCGATGTGGAGCAGCCGTCGGCCGTGCGCCGCCTCGCTCACCTCGATGGCGGTCTGGCGCTGCAGTCCGAGAATCTCGATCGCCCGGCCGGCCAGGCGCAGCCCGCCGGGCGTGAAAACCAGACCCGCCGCCGTGCGGGTGAACAGCGGGTCGTCGAGCTCTTTGCGCAGCTGGGCGATGTGCGTCGAGACACCGGCGTCGGACATCCCCAGCTCTCTGGCCGCCGCATGGACGGAGCCGAGCCGCACCACGGTCGAGTAGGCCCGAAGCTGGGCGGGCGTCACAATTCGAGTCTACTTTGGAGGTGGACGCAGCGTTTACCGTCGCGTCGTGCCTGGAGGACACATCATGCAGGACGTGCTCTCGGATCTGATGACAACCTGGAACGCCGGGGGCACGGCCGGGGTAGCGACGGTCGTGCGGACCTTCCGTTCGTCACCGCGACCGCCCGGTGCGGCCATGGTCGTCGCCCCGGACGGGACAGTCGGCGGTTCGGTCTCCGGTGGCTGCGTCGAGGGCGCGGTCTACGAGCTCGCCACCGATGTCGTCCGGACCGGTCGCCCGGTGCTGCAGCGCTACGGCTTCTCCGACGACGACGCGTTCGCCGTCGGTCTCACCTGTGGCGGCATCATCGACATCTTTGTCGAAGCGATCTCGCGGGAGACGTTTCCGGAACTCGGCGAGGTCGCCGCGGACATTGCCGACCATCGGCCGGTCGCGATCGCGACCGTCATCGAGCATCCCGACGCAGGCTGGGTCGGGCGACGGCTGCTGATCCGGCCGAGCAGTGCGCACGGCACGCTGGGGTCGGCGCGCGCCGACGATGCGGTGACCGATGACGGAGGCGGGCTGCTCGCGGCGGGCCGCAGTGAGGTGCTGTCCTACGGTCCGGATGGGCAGCGTCGTGGTGAGGGCATGGCGGTTTTCGTCGCCAGCTATGCCCGACAGCCGCGGATGCTGGTGTTCGGGGCGATCGATTTCGCCGCTGCCGTCGCTCAGCAAGGATCGTTCCTCGGGTACCGGGTGACGGTGTGCGACGCACGGCAGGTATTCGCCACCTCCGCCCGGTTTCCGACCGCCGACGAGGTCGTCGTCGACTGGCCGCACCGCTATCTGGCCGCGCAGATCGCGGCAGGCGCGGTCGATTCGCGGACCGTCGTCTGCGTGCTGACCCACGACCCCAAGTTCGACGTTCCACTGCTCGAGGTGGCGCTGCGGGCACCGGAGATCGGCTATGTCGGCGCGATGGGGTCGCGCCGCACGCACGACGAGCGGCTGTCCCGGCTGCGACAGGCCGGCCTCACCGACGAGCAACTCGCCCGGCTTGCCAGTCCGATCGGGCTGGATCTGGGCGGCCGGACACCGGAAGAGACGGCGGTGTCCATCGCGGCCGAGATCATCGCGCGCCGCTGGGGCGGACACGGCGGCTCACTGGCTCAAACCGGCGGCCGGATTCACCACACACCGGGCGCGACCAGCGAATTAAGTGATTCCTTAACTCGGTCTTGACGAGTGCATCGGCGGGGCAGAGTCTGGGCTCATTCCCGTCGATGTGAGGTCGATCACATGCAAGTTCCTGGGCCATTCGAATACGAGCGCGCAACGGGCGTGGATCACGCCATTGGACTACTGGACCGGCTGGGGGAGGAGGCGCGCATAGTCGCGGGCGGGCACAGCTTGCTGCCGATGATGAAGCTGCGGCTGGCCAATCCGGAATATCTCATCGATATCAACGACCTGGCTGCCGAACTGGGATACATCGTCACCGATCCGACCCTGGTGCGAATCGGTGCGATGGTCCGGCATCGGCATGTGCTCGAGTCCGCCGATCTCGCCGCGGTATGCCCGATCTTCCGTGACGCCGAGCGCGTGATCGCCGATCCGGTCGTGCGCAACCGCGGCACGATCGGCGGCTCGCTGTGCCAGGCCGATCCCGCCGAAGATCTCACCACGGTCTGCACGGTCCTCGGTGCCAACTGCCTGGTGCGCGGACCGTCCGGCGACCGGGAGATCGCGATGGACGACTTCCTGGTCGGTCCGTACGAAACCGCCATGTCGCACAACGAACTTCTGATCGAGATCCGAATTCCCGTGCGGCATCGGACATCGAGCGCCTACGCGAAGGTGGAGCGCCGGGTCGGCGACTGGGCGATCGCGGCGGCCGGCGCGACGGTGACACTGCAGGGCGGGACGATCGCGGCCGCGCGGATCGGTCTCACGGCGGTCAATCCCGATCCAGTGGCGCTCGCCTCCTCGGTAGACGCGCTTCTCGGTGAGCCGCCCACCGAGGAGGTCTTCTCGGAGGCGGGCCGCCGGGCGAGCGCCGCGTGCTCACCTGCCTCCGATGCGCGCGGCAGCGCGGAGTACAAGCGCCATCTCGCGTCCGAACTGACCATTCGCGTGCTGCGTACCGCAGTCGAGCGAGTACTGAATGATCCTGCGCTGGAAGGGAATTAGCCATGCAGGTAACCATGACCGTCAACGGCGAGCCGGTGACCGCGGAGGTCGAGCCACGTACCCTGCTCGTGCATTTCCTGCGAGACCAGTTGCGGCTCACCGGAACCCACTGGGGCTGTGACACCAGCAACTGCGGCACCTGCGTGGTGGAGGTCGACGGCGAACCGGTGAAGTCGTGCACGATGTTGGCCGTCATGGCCGGCGGTCGTGCGGTGCGCACCGTCGAGGGGCTCGAGGTGGACGGCCAACTCGATCCGGTGCAGGAGGGCTTCATGCAGTGTCACGGGTTGCAGTGCGGATTCTGCACGCCCGGAATGATGATCACCGCCCGCGCCCTGCTCGACCGCAACCCGAATCCCGACGAGCAGACCATCCGAGAGGCGATCTCGGGCCAGATCTGCCGCTGTACCGGATATACCACCATCGTGCGGTCGATCCAGTGGGCCGCAGCGAAGCAACGAGGCGAAGCGGCGGAGCCCGAACCTGCCGCCACGCAGGCGCCGGTAGGGAGCGCGACATGACCGCCGTCGAGTCCCGGCCCGAAGACCGCGTCGACAACGACCACAAGCCGTGCGGTCACGGCAGGATGCTCCGCAAGGAGGATCCGCGGTTCATCCGCGGACGCGGCAATTACGTCGACGACGTGTCGCTGCCCGGCATGCTGCATTTGGCGATCCTGCGCTCCCCGTTTGCGCACGCGCGGATCGTGAGCGTCGATGTCTCCGCAGCACAGGCACATCCGAAGGTCAAGGCAGTTGTCACAGGTGCGGATCTGGCGGCGAAGGGACTGGCCTGGATGCCGACGCTCTCCAACGATGTGCAGGCGGTGCTGGCGACGGACAAGGTCCGTTTCCAGGGCCAGGAGGTGGCCTTCGTCGTCGCCGAGGATCGCTACTCCGCGCGTGATGCGTTGGAGCTCATCAACGTCGAGTACGAGATGCTCGATCCGGTGATCAACGCCCGGACCGCACTCGCGCCCGATATGCCGGTGATCCGCGATGATCTCGAGGACAAGCGGGACAACCGGTGCTTCGACTGGGAGACCGGCGACGCCGCCGCGACCGAGGCGGTGTTCGCGCGCGCCGACGTCGTCGTCGAGCAGGAGATCGTCTATCCGCGAGTGCATCCCGCCCCGATGGAGACTTGCGGTGCCGTCGCGGATCTCGATCCTGTGACGGGGAAACTCACTCTGTGGTCGACGAGCCAGGCGCCGCATGCCCACCGCACGCTCTACGCGTTGGTGGCAGGACTGCCCGAGCACAAGATCCGGGTGATCTCACCCGATATCGGCGGCGGGTTCGGCAACAAGGTGCCCATCTATCCGGGATACGTCTGCGCCATCGTCGGGTCACTGTTGCTGGGCAAACCGGTGAAGTGGATGGAGGATCGCAGCGAAAATCTCACCAGCACGGGGTTCGCCCGCGACTACATCATGCTCGGCGAGATCGCCGCCGACGCCGACGGCAAGATCCTCGCCATCCGGTCGACCGTGCTCGCCGATCACGGCGCCTTCAATGGCCAGGCCGCGCCGTTGAAGTATCCGGCCGGCTTCTTCGGCGTCTTCACCGGTAGCTACGACATCGAGGCCGCCTACTGCAAGATGACCGCGGTCTACACGAACAAGGCCCCCGGCGGCGTTGCCTACGCGTGCTCGTTCCGGATCACCGAGGCCGTGTACTTCGTCGAGCGGTTGGTGGATTGCCTCGCGTATGAACTGAAGATGGATCCGGCCGAACTACGGCTGCGGAATCTTCTTCGCCCCGAACAGTTCCCGTACACCAGCAAGACGGGCTGGACCTACGACTCGGGCGACTACGAGAAGACCATGCGCCTGGCGATGGACATGATCGGTTACGACGCCTTGCGAAAAGAACAGCAGGACAAGCGCGCCCGCGGCGAGTTGATGGGCATCGGGATGTCCTTCTTCACCGAGGCGGTCGGCGCGGGTCCGCGCAAGGATATGGACATCCTCGGACTCGGGATGGCCGACGGGTGCGAGCTGCGTGTCCATCCGACCGGCAAGGCCGTTGTGCGCCTCTCGGTTCAGACCCAGGGGCAAGGGCACGAGACGACGTTCGCCCAGATCGTCGCCGAGGAACTCGGCATACCACCGGACGACATCGACGTGGTGCACGGCGACACCGATCAGACTCCGTTCGGCCTGGGCACCTACGGCACCCGGTCGACACCGGTCTCGGGCGCCGCTGCCGCGCTGGTGGCGCGCAAGGTGCGCGACAAGGCGCGGATCATCGCCTCCGGCATGCTCGAGGTCTCCGTCGCGGACCTCGAGTGGGAGAAGGGCTCGTTCCACGTCAAGGGCGATCCGTCCGCGGCCGTGACGATCCAGCAGATCGCGATGCGCGCGCACGGCACCGGTGACCTGCCCGAGGGCATCGAGGGCGGACTCGACGCGCAGATCTGTTACAACCCGGAGAATCTCACCTACCCGTATGGTGCGTACTTCTGCGTCGTCGACATCGACCCGGGGACAGCCGTGGTAAAGGTCCGGCGCTTCCTCGCCGTCGACGACTGCGGCACCCGGATCAATCCGATGATCATCGAGGGCCAGGTGCACGGCGGTCTCACCGACGGTATCGGCATGGCGCTGATGGAGATCATGGCCTTCGACGAGGACGGTAACTGCCTCGGCGGATCCCTGATGGATTACCTCATCCCGACGGCGCTCGAGGTTCCGCATTTCGAGACCGGGTACACGGTCACCCCTTCGCCGCACCACCCGATCGGCGCGAAAGGCATCGGCGAATCGGCCACGGTCGGATCGCCGCCGGCGGTGGTCAATGCGGTGGTGGATGCGTTGGCGCCGTTCGGAGTTCGGCACGCCGACATGCCGTTGACGCCGTCGCGGGTGTGGGAAGCGATGCAGGGGCGGGCCACACCGCCCATCTGAGTGGGTGCGAGCGATGGGATCACCGATGAAGCTCACCGAGCGTGCACTGCAACTGGTCCGCACCCGGACTCCCTTCGTGCACGCGACCGTCGTGCGCGCGCAGCAGCCGACCTCGGCGCATGCCGGGGACGAGGCGATCCTGTTGCAGGACGGGACGATCGAAGGATTCGTCGGCGGCCAGTGCGCCCAGAACTCGGTCCGCAAGGCGGCGCTGGGTGCCCTGCAATCGCACGAAAGTGTGCTGCTGCGCGTGCTGCCCGACGGCGATCTGCAGTTTCCCGAAGCGCCCGGTGCGGCGGTGGTGGTGAACCCCTGCCTGTCCGGCGGAGCGCTGGAGATATTCCTCGAGCCGCAGATCCCGGCGCCGCTGGTGCACATCTGTGGCGCGACACCCATCGCCGACGCGCTGGCCGAAGTGTGCGAACTGGTGGGATTCGGGGTGCAGCGCAGTATTGCCGGAGCCGACTCGCTGGATTCGCCGGCGGACACGACGGCGGTAGTGATCGCCAGTCACGGTGGACCGGAAGCCGAGCTGATCCGCGCCGCACTCGACGCCGGTGTGGGGTATATCGGGTTGGTGGCCAGCAGGATTCGGGGTGCGTCGATTCTCGACGAACTCGAGTTGACCGACGCCGAGCGAGCACGTGTGCGCACCCCGGTGGGTTTGCCGATCGGCGCCAAGACCTCGGCGGAAATCGCCGTCTCGATTGTCGCGCAAGTGATCCAGGCGATCCGCAAAGGTGGCTTGGCCGTCACGTCCCGCCCGGCGAATGTCGCGGTCGAGGCGCTCGATCCCGTGTGCGGCATGACCGTGACAGTCGGGCCGGACACGCCGCATCTCACTGTCGACGATGTCGACCACTGGTTCTGCAGCTCCGGCTGCCGCACCTCCTTCGCCGCGGCCGGGACGGGCCGATGAAAATCGGGTTCGTCACCGGAGTCGTACTCGCCGCGGGAAGCTCGCGACGTCTCGGCCGTGCGAAACAGCTTCTTCCATACCGGAATACGACAGTTCTCGGCGCCACCCTGGACACGGTGCGCACCTGCGCTTTCGATCAGATCATCGTCACCCTCGGCGGCGCGGCGGCGGCCGTCCGGCAGCAGGTCGATCTCGCCGGACTGGAGGTGGCCGTAGCCGACGACTTCGGTTCGGGCTGTGCGTCGTCGTTGCGTTCAGCTCTGAGAGCGGTGGACCCCCGTGCCGCCGGAATCGTGCTGATGCTCGGTGATCAGCCGGGTCTGTCGGCGGCGACCGTCGACCGACTGATCGTCGCGGGGACGCGCTCCGCTATCACGGTCTGTCGCTACCACGACGGTATCGGGCATCCGTTCTGGCTGAGCCGCAGCGTATTCGGCGAGTTGGCTCGATTGCACGGCGACAAGGCCGTGTGGGGGATCATCGAGTCGGGCCGCATCACGGTGTCACGACTCGACGTCGACGCACCGATGCCTTTGGACGTGGACACCTGGGACGACTACGAGCGCCTGCGCGCCGCGACGTCGCCATGATGTCGCCGTTCGACGACGTCGAGGACGTGGTGCGACGATTCGACGCCGACGACTACCTGCTCGATACCGGGACCGCCGCCGCCTTCTACCTGGCCACCACGTTGGGTCGGCCGCTGCTGCTGGAAGGCGAACCGGGAGTGGGCAAGACTACCGCGGCGAAGACCCTGGCCACCGTCCTCGGTGCACCGCTGATCCGCCTGCAGTGTTACGAGGGCCTCACCGTGAGCGAAGCGCTGTACGACTGGAATTACCAGCGTCAGTTGCTCAGCATCCGGCTCGCCGAGGCGCGCGGCACCGACCTCACCGAAGCCGACCTGTTCACCGAGGCATTCCTGGTCGACCGCCCTATCCTGCGCTGTGTGCGATATCGCGGTCCGACGCCCCCGGTGCTGTTGATCGACGAAATCGACCGTGCCGATGACGAATTCGAAGCGCTGCTGCTCGAATTCCTCGGTGAAGCCACGGTGACCGTGCCCGAACTCGGAACCTTCGTCGCAGAACAGCCGCCGCTGGCGGTGCTGACCTCGAACCGCAGTCGCGATCTGCACGACGCGCTGCGGCGGCGCTGCCTCTACCACTGGATCGACTACCCGGAGCCGGCCCGCGCGGTGGCGATCGTGCGACGCACCGTGCCCGGGGCGACCGACGCGCTGATCGAGCACGCCACCCGATTCGTCGCCCGCGCCCGCGATCTCGATCTCGACAAGCCGCCCGGCGTCACCGAGACCATCGACTGGATCGCCGCGCTGGCGACGCTCGATGTCGCCGACCTCACCGCGCCGGAGGCGGTCGCTGCGCTCAGCGCACTGGCGAAGACACCCGACGACCGCGCCACCGTGCACGCGGCATTCGTCGAGTACACCCAAGGCCTGGCTACTGGATGAGAGGGATACTGCGATGAAGATCGCCAACGAGTTCACCGTCAACGCACCCGTCGAGCAGGCATGGGAGGTGCTGACCGACCTCGAACAGGTGGTCCCGCTGATGCCCGGCGCACAGATGGTCGGCTGGGAGGGAGACGACTTCCTCGGCAAACTGAAGGTCAAAGTCGGCCCGGTGACCAGCGAATTCACAGGGAAGGCGAATTTCGTCGAGCGCGACGAACACGACCACCGCGCCGTTATCAACGGCAGCGGCAGGGATTCACGCGGATCCGGAAACGCCGCGGCGACCATCACCACGCAACTGCGCGAGGACGGCGACAAGACCAGGGTCACCGTGGACACCGACCTCAAGATCGTCGGCAAGCTCGCCCAATTCGGCAGCGGGATGCTGCAGCAGGTGTCCGAGAAACTGGTCGGCCAGTTCGTGGCCTCCCTGGAAGCGAAACTCGCGGCGGGCGATTCGGCCGCCGCGGAACCGGCTGTCGAGCCGGACAGCCGGGGGAAGCGGCCACAACCGGTTGCACAATCGGAGCCGGCACCGCTCGACCTGGTCGATCTGGTCGGGCCCGCGATGATCAAGAGGTATGCACCGGCAATCGCGTCAGGGCTGGCTGCCGCGCTCGTCATTGTCCTGGTACGCAAGCTGATGCGCGGGAAGCGATGACGCGGGCGGTTCTGCTACGGGGTGTCGATCTCGCCGCATTCGCCGTCGCGGTGGTTGCGCGGCTGCGGCGTGGTGGCGTCGCGGTGGCGCCGAGCGGGCCCGCGCTGTTCGTGCAAGCCTTGCGCCGCATGGCGCCGCGGTCGCGCACCGAGTTCTACTGGGCTGCGCGGCTCACGCTTGTCGATCGCGTACAGGATCTCGCTGCCTTCGACGCGGTCTTCGCGACAGTGTTCGCCGACGCGGTGTTGGGCGTGGACCCGCCGAGCCGGACGCGCAGACTGCCGACCGAACGCGCGTCGGCACCGCGCGTGAGCGGTCGGGGACAGTCTGGACAAAGCGGTGAAGTCCCCTGGGCGACAATGCGATCGGCGACCGTTGCCGAACGATCGACAGACCAGGGTGTGGCGCTGCCGGACGTGCTGCCGAGCCGGTTCGCGGCACGGGCCCAGGAACCGTTCGACCACTTCGATCCGGACGATCTGCGAACGGTCGGGGCCTGGCTGGAGCAGGCGTCGGCGCACTGGCCGCAGCGCAGCAGCAGGCGCTACGAGAAGCATCCGCATGGCAAGCGGATCGATTTCCGGGCGACGATGAACAACTCCCGCCGCACCGGCTGGGAGTCGGCGGTGCTGGTGCGCACCCGTCCCCGTAGCCGCCCGCGCCGAATCGTCATGATCTGCGACGTCAGCCGCTCGATGCAGCCATATTCGACGATCTATCTGCACCTGATGCGGGCCGCGATGCAGCGCCGTTCACCCGATCGCCCCGAGGTATTCGCCTTCTCAACCTCGCTGACCAGGCTGACCTCGGTGCTGGCGCACCGTTCGCCGGATGTCGCGCTGGCCCGGGCCAACGACAAGGTGGTCGACCGCTACGGCGGCACATACATCGGTCGATGCCTCGGCGCGCTGCTCGCAACTCCGTCCGGCAACGCGGTGCGCGGTGCCGTCGTCGTCATCGCATCGGATGGCTGGGACAGCGACACCCCCGATGTCCTCGCCCGCGCGATAGCCCGGATCCGACGCCGGGCTTGGCGCGTCATCTGGCTCAATCCCCGTGCGGGCGACCCCCGATTCCAGCCGGCCACCGGTGCGATGGCGGCAGCCCTGCCGTACTGCGACATCATGATGCCCGCGCACACGCTGGCGGACATGCACCTGTTCATGCAAGCCCTGGCATCGGCGGTTCTCACCTGAGCCGGCCGGGGAGGACGCCGGGGGCGGCCATCATCGGAATGAACGCTCGGTCACCATCGAAATCATCGACGACGTCGGGCAGGTACTTGCCCTCGGCTGGTACGGCACCGACACGACCGGATACGCCGAAATACTCAATGCTGGAAGCCGATTCGAGAATCGTGAGTGGGCGGTGGAGGGCTGCAATGGCAACGGCCGCCGAAGAAGTTTGTTGCCCGCCATGCATCCGCTGGCGCAACCAGCACACCAAGCCGGTCCGTGACTTCGCAGTCGACTCGAGATCCGACATCCGGACTACCTACCCAAGGCTGCTCGACGAGGCACCAGCAAGCACACACGTCGCGTTACACCCCGGTGCCGCCTCGGCGAACGTATGATTCTCGTGGCACAGTTTTTGGGCCGGTGCCTGTTTGCACTGGAGCGTGCGATGCCGCGCAGGATGGATGACGACCTGTCGGCCGACCATCGCACAGTGGCACGACCAGGGTGCCACCGGCACCATCGTTGAAGGCGATAGTAGCGTCTTTGGCATCCAGGGATGCCAAAGAAAACAGACTTGAACCGTGAGAACTGATGTTCCATCTGGTGCCCGATTACCGAGTGAGAATTGCCGGCGCCGCTGCCTCGGTCCCGCTGCGGTGAGGCCCTCGACGCCGCCGCTGCCCGAGGAAAGCGAGGATACGGATGTCTACTCATCAGGCTGTTCACGTGCAGTCCGCCGGTGCGGCGTTGAAACTGGTCGACGTCGAAACGACCTCACCGCCTCGCGACCACGTGCGCCTCGCGGTCTCGGCATGCGGGATCTGCGGCACCGACCGTGCGTTCATCAGCGGCGCGTTCCCGAACATGGCGTGGCCGCTGACGCCCGGGCACGAGATCGCAGGCACGATCGCCGAACTCGGCGCCGATGTCGACAACTACGTCGTCGGTGACCGTGTTGCCGTGGGCTGGTTCGGTGGGCATTGCGGCAAGTGCATTCCATGCCGGAAAGGCGACTTCATCCACTGCCAGAACCTCCAGGTCCCCAGCTGGCAGTACCCCGGCGGATACGCCGAGTCGGTGACCGTACCGGCCAATGCGCTGGCCCGCATCCCCGACGAGCTTTCCCTGGCCGAGGCCGCTCCGATGGGTTGTGCCGGCGTGACCACCTACCACGCGCTTCGCGAAAGCAGGGCGGTCCCCGGCGACCGCGTGGCCGTTCTGGGAATCGGCGGACTGGGCCACCTCGGCGTGCAGTTCGCGCGCGCGATGGGCTTCGAAACGATTGCGATCGCCCGCGGCCCGGACAAATCCGAGGACGCCCGCGCGCTCGGCGCCCACGGCTACATCGACTCGACCGCAGGCGACGTCAGCGACGCGTTGCGCGGGCTCGGTGGTGTGTCGGTCGTTCTGGGGACCGTGGGCAGCGCCACAGCCATGGCCGAAACGGTCGGGGGGCTGCTACCGCATGGTGAACTCATCGCCATCGGCGTCAGCGCCGACCCATTGCCGATCAGCCCGATGCAGCTGATCACGCCCGGACTCAGCGTCACCGGCCATGCCTCCGGCACTGCGCGCGATATCGAGGAAACGATGCAATTCGCGGTCCAGTCGGGTGTGCGCGCGCGAATCCAGGAACGGCCACTGGATCAAGTCGCCGACGCGTATGCCGCAATGGAACAGGGACGGGCCCGATACCGCATTGTCCTCATGGTCTGACTGCGCAGGGTCAACCGCAACGCAATTCTGATCCGACACTGCTCAGGAGCTTTCCCGAACCAACGCCGACCTGATCGATGGAGGGTGCCCTGTTCGGCATAGCCGAGCAGGCCCCGCGATCTGGCTGAGAGGCAACCTCGGTTCGGCGAGGTACGTAAGATAACCGGTACGGGGTCCACTCCTCTAGGAGGCTGGAGATGACCGACAGCCCACGGCCGATCGCTGAAATCGACAGAGCGCTCCCATCGGGTGAGGATCAAGAGCGGTTTTCCGGCTACGGATTGATGGGGATGCCGTTCGCCAGCGGCCACTACTTGGCGTTTCGGCATTTCCCGGCCAGCTCGGTCGGTGAAGGGTACGACTCGGTGTGGCATCGAGACCCGGCCGGCGAATGGGTGATCTACAGCAGTGTTTCCCCGGAGGCCAGCTGCGCCCGTTGTTTCGGCTCGGCACTCGAAGACGCCCGGGTAACACATCTCGGTGACCTGGACGAGTCCGTCCGCGTCCACAGTGGAGGTGCGGAACAAGCTCGTGTGGGATGAGTCTCACCCCCGCCGGGCTCGTCGGATGAACCGTCGGACCGACCGATCTTTGGGAGGAAAATATGGCGAACAGGTGGACGGAGCAAGACATACCAGTTCAGCAGGGCCGACTGGCGATCGTCACCGGGGCCAATAGCGGACTCGGGTTCGAGGCTGCTCGGGCACTCGCGGCGCACGGCGCGTCGGTGGTGTTGGCGGTGCGGGATGTGGACAAGGGTAAATATGCCGTGGACCGTATTGCCGATGTGGTCCCAGGCGCGGACACCACTGTCCAACAGCTCGATCTGACCTCGCTGGAATCCGTACGCAATGCTGCGGAACAGCTGAGGTCCGCGTATTCGTCGATCGATCTGCTGGTCAACAACGCAGGGGTGATGTACACGCCGAGGCGGATCACCAGCGACGGGTTCGAGCTGCAATTCGGCACGAATCATTTGGGACACTTCGCGCTCACCGGGTTGTTGCTCGACAGAATGCTGCCGGTACCGGGCTCGCGAGTGGTCACGGTAAGCAGCGTCGGCCATCGCATCCGGGCGCGGATCAACTTCGACGATCTGCAGGGGGAACGGTCCTACAACCGGGTGGCGGCGTACGGCCAGTCCAAGCTGGCGAATCTGATGTTCACCTACGAGCTGCAACGTCGCTTGTCCGGCACTGGCAAGACGATCGCGGTCGCGGCTCACCCCGGTGCCGCGAACACCGACTTGATGCGCAATATGCCGGCCGCACTGCGTGCGCTCGTGCCTGTTGTCGCACCCATCGCCACACAGAGCCCAGCGATGGGTGCCTTGTCGATTCTCCGCGCGGCCACCGACCCCGGCGTGCTCGGCGGTCAGTACTACGGACCGGGTGGATTCCTGGAGACGCGCGGCTACCCGAAAATCGTCGAATCGAGTTCACAATCGCATGACACGGCGATTCAGCAACGCTTGTGGACGATCTCGGAGAAATTGACCGGAGTCACGTTCCCTGTCTGATCGCAGCGGCTGCCGTCGCTCCGCGGCGGGAATGCCGTTGACGAAGGAACACTACCCCGTCCCTGCCGAAGCAAAGGAGCAAACATGTCCACCATCCACTTCAAAGAGACGACGAACTCGACGCCCGAGCAGTTCGTCGCGGCACTCACCGACTTCGGGCCCGGCCGCTCAGAGTTGTTCGGCAACAGCACCGACGAATACCTCGAGGTGCACGCGCGGGGGCCCCGCGAGGCCGATGTCACGGAAGGCTCGCGCGGCATCTGGGAACGCCTGCACTACGACTGGTCGGATCCCGGCCGCGTCGTCATGACGACCACCGACTCCAACGTGTGGGGCGGCCACTCGGGCCACACGTACACCCTGACACGCCGGCCCGACGGGATGACCGATGTGGATGTTGTCGTGGTGCGGGAGGGCAAGAACCTCAGGGGACGGGTGCTCGGCGTCGTGGTCGGAACCGTCGGTAAGCGCGTCTTGAGCCAGGCGCTCGGAAAGACTGTCAAGGCTGTCGAAGCCCGCGACAACGGCGCGTGACCGGACCCTCTGGATCGGTCCGAATCAGCTCGCCCGGCCAGAATATTCCGACGATGTCCGTCGTGCGGGTGCCGGTGAGCAGTACGAGCGCGCTCGCGCGGGAACTTCGGTGACGTAGCCGTCGATGATCGGAATTCCGTAGCGGTGTTCGAATTTGGTCAGCAGTTCGACGCCCGCCGGGGACGCGCCGCAGATGGCGAATCGTACCGATGAGGTATTCGGCCGGATTTCGTCGGGCAGATCCGACAGTAGTGCGTACAGGGTCGGGACGGCGGAGATGTATGTGGCGCGATTGCGCTCTATCCGTTCGAAGAACGTCTTCGGGCTGAAGGCCATGGTGGCGCGGCCACCGGCCAGCAGCGGCGACAAGGTGCCGACCACGATGCTGTTGACGTGGGACACCGGCAGGTTCAGCAGGCTGTGGTCGGCTCCGGTGAGTTCGAATGCCTCGATCACCATCGCGCACATGGCGTTGAGGTTGGCGTGGTCGACCGTCACGCTGTTGGTTTTGCCTGCGGTGCCGTTGGTACAGATGCGCAGCGCCAGTGCGTCGTCGCGGGGCCGTGCGGGTTCGGCGGCGTCGGGGTCTGCTGTGGTGAGATCGTCGGCGAGTATGACGGCGTGAACCGGAGCGTCGGAGGCGGGCGGCTGTGCGGTGATCAGGACCTTGGCGCCCGTGCCGGTCAGCTGACAGTTGGCTTCTGCGCCGGTCAGCGCTGGGTCGATAGGGGTGACCGTGGCACCCACACGCCAGGTAGCGAACAGGGATACGACAAAGGCGGCAGAGTTCGGCAACATGATCGCAACCACGTCGCCGCTCGACACTCCCGCGGCGCGCAGGGTAGCGGCGGCGCGGCGCACAGCGTCCAGGAATCCTGTGTTGTTCAGATCGGTGCTGTCGTCGGAGACAGCGGCTGCGTCCGGTGCGGCGGCGGCGCGACGGTCCGGGAGAGTCGAAAGATTCATGAGCGGTCCTCGAGAGGGGTGCAGCGGATGACGACAACGGTAGAAATCACGCCACAGCTCGGCACCGTCGTGCATGAATGAAATTAACCGCGGGCATTGTCGCCGGAGGACAATCCCGACCTCGCAATGCGCCGCCGCAGTCACCGGGAGGTAACCACCATTGGAGGTGGCGAATCTTCGTCGCGACGTATGGCTGCGCGAGACGGTCTCGGTATTCCAGCACGAAGGGTCCAGCTACAAGTACTTGCGGTGGGCCGTACACCGGTATGGCCAGGCAGGATGCCGAGCAGCACACGTAGTATCGCCGTCGAGTCGAACGCAGAGTGTGCGCGATCCGTCTCGCCGTGGTGCCGAGGTGAGCGAACAGCAGGAGGCTGCTCACGTTTCGCTGAACAGCGCTGAATCAGGACGGCTTGATAGCTGTCAGATATCGCGTGCTGTCGAACATTTGCGCCAGCGACTCGGGGACCGCTGGCATAGGACGGTCGTAGCGTGCGGCCAGTTCCTGCAGGTGCAGGCTCGAGGTGGTCCAGCCGTGGGCGGTGAGCCATTCAGCCGGATCAGTGCGTTCGTCGGTGTAGAACAGCGACGCGAGGTCGACCTTGCCGAACGGGGTGCCCTGCAGGTATTCCGACTGCTGCTCGGCGATGCGGCCCATATCGACGCTATTGCCGATGGTCTCCACCGCCACCCTGCTACCGGGTGCCGAAAGCTGACCGATTCGCGCGAACAGGGCATCCTGTGCGGCGCCTGGCAGGTATGGCAGCAACCCTTCTGCCGACCATGCGGTGGGCGAGGTCGGATCGAAGCCTGCCTCGACAAGCGCCGCGGGCCAGTCGTCGCGCAGATCAACAGCCACCTCGTGCCGGTCCGACTTCGGCGTGGTGCCGGATTCGGTGAGCACCTGATGTTTGAACTCGAGCACTTTGGGCTGGTCGATCTCGAACACAATCTCGTGCGCCGGCCAATCCAGCCGGTAGGCCCTGACATCGAGCCCGGCGGCCAGGATCACTGCCTGGGTTACCCCGGCCGTCGCCGCGGACAGGAAGAAATCGTCGAAGAATTTACTGCGATATCCGATGAACCCAGCGGTGAGCGGGGTCTGCGCCCACAACGTCGGATCGGTGATCAGTCGGTTCATATCCGAATCGCCGGATGCCACAACGAACAAGGCGGCGTACTCGTCATGGACAAGAGCATCGGGTTGTTTGGTCTCGATCGCGCGCGCGGCCGCGACGCCGAGGGCGGTCATGCCGACGCTGCTCACAATGTCCCAGGTGTCGCCTTCAGTACGCATAATGCTTTCCTCAGAAGTGTTCTGAATGCGATGGCTGACAAGTCGGAATCCGGGGTTGCGCTCGAGCAAGGTAAGGGGAGCCCTCTTGTCAGCGTGGCAAATATGCTGCTGTCGATGGGTCGAGCTTGTTACGAACTCGATCATACGACCGAGTGGACTTCGGACACGGACGCAGCCGCCCGCGGCGACTTCGGTCCGACCATAAGCCACGAGATTGTGAGTATCTGCAATGCCGGTTCAGAGGGTTTCGTCCAGCCAGTCGAAGATCCTCGAGACCACGAGGCGTCACATGCCGCCGCGACAGCAAACCCCCCTCCGACCTGGACCGTCGGCTCATGGGTGGGTTCAGGGCTCCAGGTACAGGCGTTCATTGGGCAAGCGTGGATACCTACGGCTGTCATCAGGCATCACTGCGAGAGGTTTCGGAGAGCAGCGGTTACGGCAATCTTGTATGAACAATAAAGCCGCAGTGACGCACGCTGTGAAATCGAGGCGCACATTACCGAGTTGCACTGCAAGGTGCACGTCTGGTTCCTTCGGATGCGGAGACATCTGGCTATCCATGTCAGGCTCGAGCCTCCTTGGGTACCGGGCAGAAATCTGCGTGGCCATCCTGGGCGATCGGTTTCTTGACCTCGGGTAGCAGTTCGGCGGTGCCCCACACGTTGTCGGCGGAATACATGATCGTCGCGCCCGCCCGCAGGTAGTCCGCCTCATCGCACGATGACTCGCGGCAGGTGCCGGATTCGACGAACACCTCGTGTCCGGGGGAGATCAGTTCGTGGGCCCCGGCTGGGGCCATCGCTAGGCGGTACTCCAGGTTCTTGATTTCACAAGGGATTCCGATTTTCACAGGCAAAAGCTCCTGAACGTGCGTATCGAGGTTCGATCAACAGCGCCGCGGTTGATGGCCAATATTGGGCGTATCACCAGTTAACCGATTTTCCAAGTATGAGTATTCATCACCGATATACCTATACTGCTGCGGATAATTCTGATGTTGCGCCGTACTTCTGCTGTATGTTCAGCCGGATTGCTTAATCTGGGTTCAGGACCGAGAGATCTTCGGTGCGTGAGCGATGAGCCCGCCCGTGCGGCTTGCTGTCGTCACTGATGCGAAGTCGGGCAACCATGTGCTCACTAAAGGTGGCGAGCCCACCGATGGGGCTGATTCATGAACACTGGTCGAGCCGGAGGACAGTGCCGACGTCGCCCGAAGCGCAGGACAGTCACACGCACCTCCCCAAGCCGGTCGGCCACACTGACAGCCATTCGGACAACAGTTGGTCGGAGCGAGAGGCCACTGAATAGTTTTGCAGCGCATGCCGGTTGCGCAATCCGCTGTTCGCTGCACCGGTTCGCGTCGAGAATTGTGTTACGGCTGCCGCCGCGGAGAGCGGTGGCCTGCTGTTGATCGTCGACGACGTGCAGTGGCTGGACCTGGCCAGCAGCATGGCATTGATGAAGAAGCACAGCATCGCGGATTTGTGCATGCCGACGGCGGCGATGGCGGTGGGGGTGACCTCACGCAGGCTGCGTTCCGCGTCGAACCGCGGTCAACGCCGCCATTGCAGAGCGGTGGAGAGATAGGGTCGAACACGGTGAACCGCAGTCATTTTGGGCTAGAACAGAACGACCCCAGCGTGCACCTCGTGCCGGTCACTGAGCGCGCAGCTCCGTAGTTTGAATGCGAAAGCTGGCTGCTGTCAGCGGCTTACGGCAGTTCCCCGTGGTTTTCAGCGGATGCTGTTGCGGCGTGGCAGTGTCGATCGAGGAGGCTGCCCGTCGCTGCTGTGGCGCTGTGGGGGTGGGTGCCGGTGATGGTAGGGCTTTGTCATCTCCGGTGGTGGGCGCTGTGGGCTGCGCTTGTGTAGTACACGGATCTGCGGTGGTCGCGGATCCGGCGGACACCCCATACGCTCAGCGCTACGGTGAGGCTCAGATACAGCAGGTAGGCGGTGTAGACCATCAGCGGGCCGTAGTCGCCGGCCCACCCGTTCATCAGTGGCAGGGCCGCCAGCCCGGTGAGGATCAGTATCGTTCCCAGTGTCAGGGCTGGTATTCCGAGTGGTGCGAGGTCGTCATCGATTCTGCGCTGCGGGGGCGGTCGGTGCGGGCGGGTGTTGGGCCGGTTCGGTCCGCCGATGACGGTGAAGGCATCGAGTGAATGGCTGGAAGCTCTGGTGACCATGATGTTCTCCAAGCGGGCCGCTCCGGTGGGCCGGGGGTGGATCTGCGGGCATCGTTGTTCACGTGTGGCCGTGGTCGGCGTGAGTTCGTGTTGTGATGTAGGCGTTCGGGGCGTCCGGGCGGGCATCACAACCGTTAGCGATCGTTATAGATAACTCCAGTTGCGGAAAGCTTCTCAGATGTCGCGCTTGGAGGAAACCCCGATTGCATTGTGGATAATCGAACGCGTTGGCGATGCTGATTCGTGACCGATATGCGGCAGCGGGACTCGGCCCGAGGAAATGTCGGCCTTTCGCGGTGCTGCCGGCAAGCGGTCGTTGGTGAATTCCGTGGTTGTGATTTATGGAACCGTTATGTGTTGGTGTGCGGAATCGGTGTGATCGGGTGCGGTATCTCGGTATGTGGGATACCGGGGAATACGGGAACTCGTGGTCGGTGTAACGGATATCAAGTCCAGAGAGAAATCCGGATCTCGTCGGGAATGCCCAGTTGGCTACGTCCGGTTTGGGGTATCCGGCGATCGAGACCTGAACAGGTGGCGGGGGCCTAGGGGCGGCAGCAGTGTCTGCAAGAACGTTCCGACATCCATGGCGTCGACGTAATCCAGGTAACGATGCATGCAGACAACGCCGAATGTCCCCCGAATAATCTGCCATACGCCCTGCTCACAGCAAGTTTTCGCACCTTCGAAATCTGAAATGAGCCGTGTGCTACGTTGGTTGCCAAGGCCCTGATCGGGCCTCCGGACGAGGGCTCAGTACCCGGACAGCGACAAGACTGACCATGGAGGTCAGCACGTCATGGCTTGGGTAATTCTGATTGCGTCGGGTGTACTGGAGGCGGTGTGGGCCACCGCGCTAGCCGCGTCCCACGGTTTCCGGCGCGTCGGCGCCACCGTTGTTTTCGCGGTTGCGTTGGTGGTCAGCATGATCGGGCTCGCCATTGCAATGAATTCGCTGCCGACTGGTACCGCATACGCGGTCTGGGTGGGTATCGGCGCTGTGCTGACCGCGGTCTGGGCGATTTTCAGCGGTAGAGAGAAAGCGACCGCCGCGCGAACCCTCTTGTTACTCGTACTGATCGGCTGTGTCGCCGGCCTGAAGGTGGTGAGCTGACATGCCGTGGATCATTCTGCTGATCAGTGCGGTGTTCGAGGCCGTATGGGCGACCGCACTCGGTAGCTCTCACGGTCTTTCCGAACCGGTCCCGACAGTGGTGTTCCTGATCGGATTGGCGCTCAGCATGATCGGACTCGCGATCGCGCTGCGCAAGCTTCCGATCAGCGTCGCCTATGCGGTCTGGATCGGCGTCGGCGCCGCGCTCACCGTCACCTACGCGATGCTCACCAGCGCGGAATCGGTTTCCGCACTGAAGGTCCTGTTCCTCGGCGGCATCGTCGCCAGCGTGATCGGTCTGAAGTTCGTGAAGTCAGCGCCCGCCCCAGAGCCCGGTATCGCAAAGGGAGGGCGGGCAATGTGACAGGCGGGCGATCTCACTGGCCATCGATCCGGCCGTAGTCGAATCTATCCACACCGTTGAGCTTCCCGGGCTCCCGGCGGCCGAACCTTCGGCCGAGGTTGACCAACGGCTCGGCCAGCTCGAAGAAGCACTGGCAGAAGGGAAGACCTTATCCGCGCAGATGTAGGAGAAGGTCGGAAACGCCACGAGGGCACCGCATTGCGGTCGAGAAGCAGGCGTATCGCCAGTGATGTCTTCGAACTGCCCGTGCCCTCGGAACCGCCCGCACTGATTGGGCGCTTTCGACCGCTGTTCATGGCGAAGAGCCGTCCGAGCCCAATACTGACCAACTCGGCACTCGATATCGACGCAGACCACTCAGCGCACGAGACGGCGGGAATCGTCGATGCGCGCGGCTCGTGCGAACTGTGATGTGGAGGTGTGTGTGTGTAGTTCTCTTGCTGTTCGACTCACGTCACGTACTCGCCCTCCAGCCTTCCCAGAAAACGACTGCGCCCTACCGCGCACTCTGCCTCCGCGCCAGCGGTAGCTGGTGGATCTACGTCGAAAGGCCGAGACTGGTTACTGCCTGCCCGCGCCATTACGGCACGCGACCACACGGGTCGCGCCCACCACGGAACCGCCAGATCGGGCAAGGTGCGTTTGTCTCCGCCTATCGACATGAAGGAGGCTGGAAATGGATCACTCAGACATGGACCCGACCTTCTATCGGAGCGCAACGGAGGCGGCCGCCGCGCCACCGGAGCGGCTCGCATACGTTGTTGCGTTCGACCGCGCGGCACAGAAGCCAGACGCGCTGTCAGTAGTCGATGTGGATCCGGGCTCGGCCACCTACGGCCGGGTCGTGGGCTGGACCGAGGTACCCCACCTGGGCAACGAGCTGCACCATTTCGGCTGGAACGCCTGCAGCAGCGCGCTGAAGCATGAGGGCCACCACATTGACGGGCTGGCTCGGCGGTACCTGATCGTGCCGGGTCTACGCTCGTCGCGCCTGTACGTGTTCGATACCCAGCCCGATCCACGCCAGCCCACCCTGTCCAAGATCGTGGACAGCTCCGAGCTCGCGACCAAGGCCGGCTACTCCCGTCCACACACGCTGCACTGCGGGCCGGACGGTGTGTTCATGACCTGCCTTGGCGGGGCAGACGGATCGGACGGGCCGGGCGGTATCGCGCTGCTCGATCACGGTACGTTCGATGTGCTGCGGCAATGGGAAACCGACCGTGGGCCGCAATACCTCGCGTACGACGCTTGGTGGCATCTCAACCAGAACACGCTGATCAGCAGCGAGTGGGGCACCCCATCCATGATCGAGGACGGGCTGAAGCCGGAATTGCTGCTGGCCAACAAGTACGGCCACGCGATCCACTTCTGGGACCTCACCACCGGTCGGCACCAGCAGCGGATCGATCTCGGCGAGCAACACCAGATGCCACTCGAGCTCCGCCCTTCGCACGATCCGGACGCCGCGTGGGGGTTCGTCGGCGTGGTGATCTCGACCGAGGATTTGTCGGCCTCCGTGTGGCGTTGGCACCGCGATGGTGGCGTGTGGGCGGTCGACAAGGTGATCACCATCCCGGCCGAGCCAGCTGATCCCGACCTACTCCCGCCGGCACTGAAACCGTTCGGCGCGGTGCCTCCGCTGGTCAGCGACATCGACCTGTCGGTCGACGACGCATACCTCTACGTCTCGTGCTGGGGCACCGGAGAGCTCAAGCAGTTCGACGTGCGCGATCCGGCTGACCCGAAACAGACCGGGTCGGTCCGGCTCGGCGGGATCGTGGGCCGCACCGCCCACCCGGCCGCCCCGAACCAGCCGCTTGCCGGCGGCCCCCAGATGGTCGAGATCAGCCGTAACGGTCGGCGGGTCTACCTCACCAACTCGCTCTATGGCGCGTGGGACGACCAGTTCTACCCGGATGGAGTTGGCGCCTGGATGGCCGTGATGCACGCCGATCCCAACGGCGGAATGACCATCGACGAGTCGTTCTTCCCGCACGACGAGGACTTTCGAGGCCTGCGTGTGCACCAGGTGCGCCTCCAGGGCGGCGACGCCTCCTCCGACTCCTACTGCTACCGGTAGTCGGGTCGAGCGGGGACCACTGGATCGCGAACGCGTGCGCCCGGCTCATCACCAGAATCACGGCCGCTGAGAAGCACCCAAAACCCCGACATGACCGGTGGATCGACGCCGGCACGTCTGAAACTGCGCAGTGAGGATGGTGAACGCCGCCCGGTCCATCAGAGTGCACGTCTCGGCCAGGGCGCGGCATCGGCGAAAGTCGGTGAGTGCAGCACCGAGCGCGCTTCCCGTGTGGGTCGTGACCGCACCATGACACGCCGGGACGGTCTGTTCGCAAGCACCAGATCTGGCAAATGTGCTGATCGATTCGATGATAGTCCAGAAAGACACGAAAGCCGTTGCATTGCAACGGCTTTCGTGTCGAGTTGTGTCCGGAGGGGGAGTAGTGCACCGTGATTGCGGCATTCGCGCAGCTGCAGAGACCGTGCTCCCGATCCCGATGTCGATCGGGTCCACGTTGAGCGCTGAGAGAACCGGCCACGCGCCGCGCCCGAAGGTCAACGGGCTGTGGTCATCTGGGCCCGGCCGAGTACCGGCCGAATGCACCATCACCCGCGAGCGCGCGGTCGTCGGTTGGGATCGCTGTCATCCGATACCCCTCTGCGAGCGGGACATGTCGGTAAGGGCAGACACAATGCAGGACATGGAAACCGGTGATGACAAGGACTCGACCGCGCCTTCCCCCGCTGTCACCCGATGGACGGTGGGTCTGACCTGCGTAGCGATCGTGGCGACCGGTTTTCTCATCGCCGGGCTGCTGCACGAGCCGGAGCCGGAGTTGACGACCGCACCGGTCACCCCCATCACGTCAGAGCCGCCGGATCCGGCCGAATACTCCTATGTCACTCCGCCGGTCACGTTTCCGGTGCAGATCCCGGGTTGTGATGTCGTCGAGCCCCCACAGCGAGGGCAATCGATCGGGATGGCTTACTTCGACACGTACGGATACGACAATCCGTCTTATCCGTGGTTCTCCGGCCCCAAGGCAGTCGCGATGACGCAGGCGCTGCAGGATGCGCTCCCCGGTGATGTCGAGATCGCCTTCGCATCGGTGGATCGCTCGCTGGTGTTCCAGCCGATCCTCGGCGATCCCACAGAGGATGAGGGACT
This sequence comes from Nocardia sp. NPDC057440, assembly GCF_042802915.1. Lineage (NCBI taxonomy): Bacteria > Bacillati > Actinomycetota > Actinomycetes > Mycobacteriales > Nocardiaceae > Nocardia > Nocardia sp. NPDC057440. Next base: position 4,858 of record NZ_JBHVDF010000016.1, on the reverse strand, counting down.
CGGCGGTTCGGCGGCTGCCGGACGGGGCGGTGGTCGAGACCGGCGAATGGCGAAGCGGGTCGTTCGCGGCGAGGGCGACGGCTCCATCAGCGTCACTGTCAGCGTCACCCGCCAGTCCGGGACACGGATCCAGGTCACCTCCGCCGACGCCCCCGCCGAGCCTCTGCCGTTCGCGCTACTCGAGGAGATCGCCCTGAATCCGGGCCTCGAGGTGTCGCGATGAGAACGATCCCCGGACTTCGCAACCTCATGCTCGCCGCCACGGCGGCCGTGATCACCAGCGCCGGTGCGGTGGTGGTCCTCTCACAACCCGAGGACAGCACGCGCAAGATCACCGGCACCACGGACTCCGCTCCGGGCCTCGCGTGGTCGACAAGCGCCGCCGCCTACGGGCGAGCAGGCGCGGAGTTCCGCGACCCTAGGGCGGGCACCGAATTCGATACCGGCGGACCAGGATTTGTTGACGCGGGGGACACGCTGGTGACGGTGGTCGGTGTGCCGGACGATGGCATGTACCTACGGGATCCTGTGCTGGTCGGCATCGACGCCGGCACCGGTGCACAGCGCTGGCGGACCCCCGCCGCGGACCTGCGCGGTTGCGGGCCGACCCCCGTCGACGACCAGGTCGTATGCTTCACTTCCGACCAAGCAATGATCGGATACGACGTTGCCACCGGCGAGGTCACGCGCACGCCGACGGATTGGCTTCCCTTCGCCATCGCGACCCTCGACGATCGCGTGTATGTCGCCGAGGGTGACGTCGAATCCGATGACGTGCGCGTCCATGCCGGAACGCTCGCCGATCCGGATGCGTACTGGTCCCAGGCGTTCAGCATGGGTACCGCGTGGGAAGATCTGCCCGCCGACGCCTTGGACGTGTCCCACGGCCAGGGTGTATTCACCCTCGGCATCGATCTCGCCGGGTTCGACCTCACTAGCGGGAAGCCGACCTGGAGCGCGACCCAGGACGGATGCTCCGACGCCGGCGCAACCAGCGGCGCATTGGTCGTGCACACCCGAACCGAATGCCGCGGCCACAGGATCACCGGCAGCACCATCCTCGACCGCACGGGCCGCACCATTGCCGCCACCGATCGCGAAGTCGCCCAAACTCTTTCGATCGACCTCCCCACCGACGAAACCATCCCCGTCCTGCTCGGCGACAGCGCCCATGACCGCCGCACCGGCAGCCCGATATGGCGCAGCCCCGACCTGATTTCCGCACCCCGGGAGACCAACGAATACAACATCAATGCCACGACCGGCACCGCTGCGGCAATTCTCGGCGACACCGCACTACTGCGAGACATCTACGCGCACACCACAACCGGCCTGGACTTACGCACCGGACATCGGCTGTGGCGGACCGAGACCACCCGCTTCGGCACGATCCAGGGATGGGACGGACACACCGTTATCCTTTCCGACCACACTGGACTCTGGGCGGTCGACCCGCGAACCGGCGCCATTGCGTGGGACATTCCGTTCCTCGCCGTGAACGCCGATCTCGATGCCCTCACCGAACCCGGTCAACTCGCCGCACACGGGAAGGGGCGCTACACCTACGCCAGTGCCCGGACAATGATCGGGCTCCGTCCTCTCGAACGCTGAAACCGGACTGCCTCGAGATCCCGCGTTCGTCGCTGCTCTTGTACCCGACAACGGCCCATATCGCGGCTATGGAATGGACCGCGGAGGGCCGGCTTCGACGCCCCTCCTTGCGCGGCCTGCGGCCGGACGCATCGTTTCCGATCCTCCACGAGGACGGCGGCGCGGACTGTCGCTGCCGCAGGGCTATCCGGCGGACCGTAAGTCGTGGGCGATGCTGCGGCGCAGGTGTTCCACGATCCACCGACACAACGCAATCGAGTCTGGCAAACCGATTTCAGCGAATTCGAAACCAGCGGCGTCTGGTGGATCTGCGCGGTCATCGACTACGCGACGAAATGATCATGCCACACCAGGCCATCGACGACCCGGTACCCAGCTCAGCCTTCACGGCTGCGAGCAGCTGAAAACCGCTCGATACGCGGCGTCGGTCTTGGCGTCGGGCACACCTCGCCCTCGACGTAGTCGACGATCTTGTCCCACCACGATGGTGTCCCCGAATCCCCGCCATACAGGTTGGGGATCTCGGGACGTTTCATCCACCCAAAGACCCGGGTGGAAACGCGATGTCATCGGGGCGCCACCGATGACCGAGAGCTGGTTGGCGTTGGTCGAGCCATCCAGCCGATAGCAGAATCATCCGTATTGAGCGGGGTCCCAGGTACGGGTCGGCTTGTTGGTGATGATGAACCGCAATGCCTTGATCATGATGTCACCTCCTTCCTGGAGCTCGGTCGGGCGCGGACAGGGCTTGTGGGGTACGCCGCAGGGTGAACGGCCTGGGGGTCGCGGCATTGGTCACGATCGGGCGGGTATCACCGCCGCCGATGACGCGCAGAGAGGTGTTCTCGATGAGGGTGGTGGCTGCATCGATGACCAGATCGTGGGCGACCGCGGCGCCGGCGCAGGTGAAGGGGCCGGAACTAAAGGGCACAAATGGGCCGTGTTCGCTCGGCCGAATCCAGCGGTCGGGTTGGAATGCCCCTGGTCTGGTCCAGTGTTCGTTGTCGTGATGGAGCAGATAGGGGCTGACGGACAGCAGGTCGCCGGTCTGGAAGGCGATCCCCCCGAACTCGGCAGGATAGGGGACGGGACGGCTGACCATCCAGGAGACCGGCCGGTGCCGCAGAGCCTCACGTACCACCCAGTCGACGGGCCAAGGCCATGGTGAGCCGGGAGAGTGGAGACTGCCCAGCAGCACCGACCACGCGAGCGAGTAGCCCACCGGTCCCACAATGGACCGGAACATCAGCACATACAGCTGCGCCACCGTTGTATCGGCGACGCCGTCGGGACAGGCACCGATCACGGCATCGAGCAGATCCCGTGGTTCGGCTTCCGCAGTGCGGCCGGTGGCGCTGCGCCGGTCCCGGATCTGCTCGTTCAGCGCGGTGGACAGCTTGGCGCGCAGCAGCTGCGCCCGCGCCCGCTGCGCCATTCGGGCCGGGCGAAGCGCGCCCACGCGTGCATTTCGCTCCAGTAACTGCCGCAACTCGGGAGAACCATCGGGGTGCAGCAGCATGTCCGCGATGCACCGATACACCAGCTCGACCCCCGCTGCGGGCCAGCGGGTGACGGAGGGCATTTCGATCACCGCCGCAGCCAGGGACTCGCGATACTCGGGCGTATGCGTCCGCAGAAACGCGCGCACCGCGCGGCCGAAATCGACCTGAGCAGACCGCGAAGGCAGCATAGAACCGAAGAACCCGGACTTCCCCGCATTGAAAGCGCGGTCACTCAACACCGTCAGCGCCAGACCCGTATCGCCGACACACCACCCGCCCCACGGCAGCCCGAACACCTCTACCGGGCTGGTCCGGCGCAGATTCTCGAGGAAACCCAACGGATCACGCCGGAACCGGCGCATCTCTGCAAAACCCATCGGACGGTCCTCTCACAGAGAGGGTGAGCGATTCATCAGATGTTTTCGAGCGGATTTATCCACTGGCTGCGTACAAACGCAGATCAAGCATAGTCTCGACTAATTTTAACCAATTTTACAAGCGAGGCCGTGGAGGTCGACCACGAGGCGAGTACCCCGGCACCGCCGGAGCCTATCGAACACTGTGCCAGCAGTGATATCGGTTCACGATCACCCGCGACCGTCGGCAACCGGTCATTGAGGTCTAACCGGTGTAAAACCACAGGTGAACAGGGCCGATCTCATTGCGAAAGGGGTCGTCGGTTTTCGTAACGTGCTGCGCTCCTGGACAACTCAGCAAGCTGAGCAACCCAAGTGTGGAGCGCGGCCACCGACCTGCAACCGCGCGATGTCGCCAAACTCGTCGCTGCCGACACTGATCGGACCACGACAAAATAGGCCAACCTCGGTGGCATATCCCGCGAAGCGCCTGCCATCGAAGATGGCCCACCGCAGATCACCGACTCAGCGGTGCGCCAACCTCACTGACATCGGACGTCTGACGCTGTGATCTCGCCCCGAGGTCTCTTCAGGCTGCGTGCCCGGCGGGCTTCTTCGGGTACCGACAGCAGTGGTCCCGCCCACTCAGGGGCGGGACCGAGTAGTCCATTCAGCTGTGTTGTGCGTTGATGGGGCTAGGACTCTGCGAGACAGGATCGAATGATCTTTCCGGCGATCTGGTCGAGAAGCTCCGTGGGAACAGCGTCGGGCAGCGCTCGGAGCCAGTCATCGCTCGGTTGTGACGGCATGACCTTGGCACCGTTCAACAGCGAATTCAGTTTGGTTTGTTGATCAGACGACAGAATCAGCGGCGCGGTCGGCAGCAGAGGGTCTACGTCGTTCTTGATCTCCGCCCAGTGCGTCTTGGCGCACTGCAGCGTGCTGTCGCTCTGCCAGTCAATATCTTGCGCGGCAGCTGTCCCCCCGCCACACCACAGCCCCGCGCACACCATCACTGTTACCAACATCCCACCTAGTGCACGACCATGAACTCCCACTACGGGTCTCCTCCTATCGCGACGGCAACGCTTAGGAACTTTTGGCTGGTAGGCACACTATCCGCTCCACGTCCCTGCTCGTGACACCAACACCACGCCGTTTTGCACGGCCGCAGTACAGGGCGTCGCGGGGTCGATGTAGGGCTCGGACGACTCCCGCGATGCCCGGCCGACGAGGCTTGAGCCCGGGGCCGTGCGAACCGGTACGGCGGGGTATGGGCCGGTCGTAGGCTGGTTGGTCGGGTAGCGGGAACGCATTACTGCGTTCCCGCCCCCTCAGAACCGGCCATGCGAGATTTCCCCGCAGCACGGCTCAAGCAGGCCGCTGGGG
>NZ_JBHVDF010000015.1:93651-241749 GCF_042802915.1 Nocardia sp. NPDC057440 | reverse complement strand
TTCAACGGCGCGATGCGGTTGATCGTCTCATCCCTGTTGCCCACCATCAGGTTCCCGCCCAGCGGCGACGCGTAGGTCCTCTCGTGCGGCGGCAGCGTGATGACTTCGGCTCCGGCGCGAGGTGCCGAGGCCACCGGCGAAAGCGCAGCAAGACACGCTCCGGCGAGCACCAGAGCTACCTTCGTCATGTTCGACTGCATGACGGAGACCCTAGTAGCGCACCGCTATAACGACGGGCTAGGACACGGCTTGCGCTTCGTGCCGTTTCCCATCGGTCACCGCTTGTGCGCCAATACGCGAACATCGTCACCGACAGGTGGTAGTCGCCCGCGGCGATGCCTGCGTCCAGGTCGGCACGGAATTGATCATCTAGGCCACCGGCCTTCTTTGCTGCGGCTGTGCGAGTCAGGGTGACAAGGCGACTTCGGGGGTGGTCGTTGCGGCAGCGGACACTCTGGACCTGGCGTTCCGGTATGCGGGCAACTTCAGGGCGCAGGCGCGGCGATGGCAGCTCGTGTCCGGTTTGCCGGTTTGTTCTGAGAGATTCCGGCAGTGGTGGCGAGGGATGTCGGTCACGATGGTGCGGGTCGGCCATATGTTTTCGAGTCGGCCGGCCGGGGCTTCACTACCCCATGAATGACGTTGTTGGGACGTACTTCTCGCGACGCTAGGAGAATTCCTGTGAACGACGAAGAAAAGATCCAGTCATTCGACAGCTTCGACTCACCCGACGCCATCTCCGAGATCACCGACCGGCCAGCCGAGGCGAAAGCTCCGCGGCGAAGAAAGCTTCATCATCATCCAACTCGGGATAGTGGGCAAACGCGACCCCGCCGCGGTGGAATCGTCTGGTCCGCGCGACTTTCCGAGCCTCCATTTCGGCCCAGTACATGCGGTCTGGGGTCCACCACTCCTGGCTCGTCCATCCGCCGACAATCTCGCCCTGCTCGTTGATTGGCGGGTACTGTCGATTCTGCCGGAGCCCCGGGGACTGCCGCTCCGCGTCGGCGCGGCGAACCCTGTTCTGGCCCGCGAACACACGGCGCAGGCGCGGTTCAGCCGACCGGCTGGTGGCTGTGGACGCGCGGACCCGTGTGCGCGGGAAGGTGCTCGTAACCGTGCAGGGTGAACAGCCGCCGCCGGGTGGGCGGATCGGTCAATCGCAGGTCCGGAAACATCTCGAAGAGTGCGCGCAGGGCATGCGCCGCCTCCATACGGGCCAGACCGCCGCCCAGGCACACATGGATACCGCTGCTGAAGGACAGATGATTGTTGGCGTTGTCCCGGGTGATGTCGAAACGGGCCGGGTCGGTGAAGACGGCGGGGTCCCGGTTCGCACCGGCCAGCGACAGCACCACGGTCGACCCCTCGCGCAACCGGATACCGCCGATCTCCAGCGCTGTACGGGTGGTGCGAGCGGTCGTCTGCACCGGAGGATCGATCCGGAGGATCTCCTCCACCGCATTGGACCAGAGTTCGGGCTCGGCGCGCAAACGGTCCAGCTGATCGGGGTGGCGGAGCAGCCAGATGATGCCCTTGCCGATCAGGTTGACCGTGGTCTCGAAGCCCGCGGCCATCAGCAGGGTCGCCGACGCGCACAGTTCGTAGGTGGACAGATCGCCCGCAGTGACCAGGCTGCTGAGGATATCGTCGCCGGGTTCGGCGCGGAGGCGCTCGACGTGCTCGACGAGATACCGGTGCACCCGCTCCGAGGATTCCATCGCCCGCTGATGCGTCCGCCAGGAGATCCCGAGGTCGAGCAATGGACTGATGTCGTCGCCCCAGCGCAGGAACATCTCGCGGTCGGAGTCCGGGAAGCCGAGCATCTCGGAGATGATGGCGATGGGCACCTGCGCCGCGTACCGCGCCACCAGATCGGTAGGCCCGTCGTCGGGGAGCGCCGCGAGCAGTTCCTCGGTGACTGTCTCGATCCTGTGGCGCAGCCGGGCGACGGCACGCGGGGTGAAGGCCGCGGTGACCGGTTTGCGCATCCGGGTGTGCTCGGGCTGGTCGATCGCCAGCATCGACGGCGGATCCACCGGGTTCGGTGGGAGGGGTCGACGCTCCAGCGCGCGCAGCACAGGGCGTGGCGCGAGCACGGTCGGTACGCCGACACCGAAACGGTTGTCGCGCAGTATCTCCCGGACCATACCGTGATCGAAGGTGATCCATACCGGATGGGTCCGGTGCAACCCACCCTCCCCGCGCATCTTCTCGATCAGAGCGTACGGATTCTCGATACCGTCCGCGCTGCCGGTCAACCGCGCGAACAGATCACCACGACGGAGCAGTACCTTCTTGAACAGGAGGATCACGCCGTGGTTGTTGACCCACCGATACACGTACTGCGGTTTCATTGAGCCCTCCATCGTCGAGCCGTGACGTCCCTTTGGACGTTACGAATATCACATGTCTCGCGGAACCCGCCGGAGGTAGAGTCTTTAGACCCTACCGTGGTGAGAGACGTGGCGTTCAGGGCTCGACACCCGTTCGGCCGCCTCGCGCGGCCCGTCGGCGTACGCCCGACCCACTTAACCGCCGAGCACATCCACGAAGCCGAATCTGATTCCGGCAATCGGGCTTTCACCCGCAAGGAGCTCGTCGCGCTGTTCGACTACGCCGACGAACTGGTGGTGCGCCTCAATGCGTCCGGCTGCAGGGGCTGGCTACCGGCGGTGTTTCCGGATGCTGCGCTATTGAAGTCGGCAACGGCTTGTAGGGATCCAGCTTCTGTGGTCGCGGCGGATACTCCTTACGGGGCTCGGGCCACACCGACTCCGTCGCGCTGGCCACCGTACGCCACCCCACCTTGTGCTTGCGCTCGATGGCACGCATGGATAGGCCAGCACGAAGATCCTGGCGGATAGCCACGTACAGCTCAACTTTCGACATGTCGGACATCGGCAGACTCCCCTCCCGCAACCCGATAATTACACTATAACCGCTGGTGCCGCCTAAATCCGTGACTCCGCAACGCGCCCGTTAAGATTCGTGAGCAACCGCCGTCACGGTTGATGAACAGGGGACGGGCTCGAGGTTGGACCTCGATACCGTCCCGAGTAGTGGCAGATCGTGTTGCATCCCGCACCCGGGGTGTGACACATGAAAGCTGCCGCCGTTCGGCGAGGAGAAGGCCCGATTCGATTTGTCCGACAGGCATTTTCGCTGGTCCTTCACCATGCCCGATTCTCGGACCCGGGTTGTCGAAGATGAGCCGACATTCGGTGGTCATCTTCCGCGCCGTCGTATCGGTTGACACCGCCATCCTGGTGTCGGCGTAGTACAGGGTGGGCCGCTCGGGAATCGCCCTGGGGCTGGCAGATTCGTGCGTATCTGCCAGCCCCATGTTGTCGTCGACTCAGATCGCGCCCCTGTACGCGGCGAAACACTCATCAGGGCACCGATCTCGTGCTCGAACAATTGTCAATACCTGGATGGAGCTATTCGATTTTCAGTCGCCACTGCGTCTCTCCGTCGTGGCATTGGTCGGTGGGCTTGAGCCCGGCGGCGGTGGCAACGGCGGCCGACGTCTAGTGGGTGGGGTGGATATGGGCGATCACGGTCTGGACCGGTCGGCGTCTGAGCCAGGCGATGAGTCCACGGATGGTTTCGGTGGCGATTCCTCGGCGTTGCCAGGGGTCCCCACGCCCCAGGCGATCTCGGCGGTAGGTCCGTGGATGCTGGAGCCGACCGTTGCCTGGGAGGTTCCAACGAGGCTGCCCTCCTCGCGAAGGCTGGCGAGCCGGCGACCAGACGTTGGCGAGCCCACCGATGGGTGAGCGTCCACAAGTGGCTGTCCAGCGAGCTGAATGTCTTGCTGGACACCGCGCAGCGCATGGCAACGCGGCACCAACGAGAACGCTAACAAATTACTGCGCCAGTACCTTCCGAAGGGGCACCAACCTCGTCACCTACAGCCAGGCCGACCTCAATTCGATCGCCGAACGGCTCAACAATCGGCCACGCAAGTACCTCGGCTATCGCACGCCCGCCGAGTGTGTTGCGTTGACAGGTTGAATCTAAGCTGCATTCGTTCATGAACCTTTCGAGAATCGGGCCGATGATGGCCAGTGCATACGGGTGGGTCAACTCGAGGTGACGTGCGTCGATGACCGTGTTGTGAATGTCGCCTGTGACATATGGTCGCCACGTCTGTGCGACAGCGTCGTGGTCGACGCGGTCTTTTCCTGCGGTGAAGAAAACCAGGTCTCCGTCGAAAACTCCCGGCCGGTAAGCGTGGGCGATGCCGCTCGCGGTCTCGAAGCTCGCCATCACCCGATCGGTCTGTTCGGCGGTGAACATTCCGGTTCCGGTCAGCTGGTCACGAATGACGGTCCACGCTTGCTCGTGGGTGTCTACTTCCACCTCGTCGCCGAGGTCGAACAGCTCCCGCCAGCCGCCGAGCAGGTCGGCCATCAGTTGTCCCGGCGCAGCATCGTCCGCAGTGGTGATCGTCGAGGCGACCAGCGACTCCGATGAGCCACCGGCGCTGTCCATCATGGCCAGCATGCCGACCTGCTCACCATCGCGCTGGAGCAGTATCGCCATGGCATGCGCGATTGCACCGCCCAACGACCATCCGAGCAGGTGATACGGCCCGGTCGGCTGTACTCGGCGAACCTCGGCCACATAGCGTTCGGCCAGTTCGTCCACAGAATCCGCACGTGGTTCGCCCGCCACGACGTGGGGATCCTGCAAGCCATAGATCGGCCGATCCTTGTGCAGATATTCGACCACGCCGCCATAAAACCACGCCAACCCGCCTGCGGGGTGCACACCGAACACCGCAGGCTTGGGGCCGCTCGCACGCAACGGAAGCAACACTTGCAGCCCGGAGACGCCATCCGTGTCGTCGGCCCTACCAGCCAGCGCCTTCGGCGTCGCATCGTCGAACATCCACGGCAATGCGATGATCACACCCCGAGCACGCAGCTCGGTCACCACCATCGTGGCCAGCAGCGAATTGCCGCCCAAATCGAAGAACCCGTCTGATGCCCCGACGCGCTGGACTCCCAGGACCTGCGCGTAAACATCGCTGATCACCTTTTCCGTACGGGTCCGCGGCGCGACGAACTCGTGTGCTGATACGTCGAAATCGGGAGCAGGCAGTGCCTTTCGATCGAGCTTGCCGTTGACCGTCAACGGCAAATCGGGCAATACCATGATCGCCGACGGCACCATGTAGCTCGTCAACACCTGAGCAGCGGTCTCCCGGACCTCGCCCGGATCGATCTGCTGCCCATCGACGCCCACGACATAACCGATCAGCTGATCCACGCCACGATCGTGGCGATGCACTGCCACCGCGGCCCGTGTCACGCGCGGATGCCGGAGCAGCGCCGACTCGACTTCACCCATCTCGATCCGGAAACCGCGCAACTGCACCTGCGCGTCGGCCCGGCCGACGTACACCAACTCCAGCCCGCGCGCGGATTTCCGCCACCGGCCGACATCTCCTGACCGATACAACCGGGCGCCGGCCGGATCGAACGGGTTCGCCACGAATCGGCCCGCCGTCAACGCCGGAGCTCCCAGGTAGCCACGCGAGAGTTGCCCACCGGCCACATAGATCTCCCCGGCGACACCGATCAGCGCCGGGTGCAGCCGGTCATCGAGCACATACACCTGCAACCCCGGTAGCGGCGATCCGATCTGGGCCACGCCCGCATGATCGATCTCGGAGAACGTCACATGCACAGTCGTCTCGGTGATCCCGTACATGTTCACCAATCGCGGCGATCCCGGCTCGTGCGCGGTAAACCAGCCGGTCAACCGCGACGGATCCAATGCCTCACCACCGAAAACGACATATCGCAAGGCGAGATCACCAGCAGGACAACCAGATTCCCGATACTCGCGCTCCGCATCGACGAACCCGTAGAACGCCGACGGGGTCTGGCTCAACATCGTCACGCGCTCCCGCGCCACGACGTCCACGAACGCCTCCGGCGACCTGGAGGTGTCGTGGCCGACAACGACCAGCCTGCCACCGGACAGCAGTGCGCCCCAGATTTCCCACACCGTGAAATCGAAGGCGTACGAATGGAACATCGTCCACACGTCGTCGGGGCCGACGTCGAATCGTTCGGCCGCGTTGGTGAACAATGTGACCACTTCCCGATGGCTGACCGTCACCCCCTTGGGGCGGCCCGTCGAGCCTGAGGTGTAGATCACGTAGGCAACATTGTCCGGCCGCACCCCCGACACCACCGGGCCGGAACTGCCCGCGACAGCGTCCACGCAATCCTCGACGAGCACCACCGGCGCCGCGTACTCCGGTACCGCCGCCACCAGGTCGGGCGACGTCAACACGGCTGCCGGACCTGCGTCCTCGAGGATGAACCGCAATCGCTCCGGCGGATACGCCACATCCAGCGGCAGATACCCCGCGCCCGCTCGGATAACTCCGAGCAGACCGACGATCAGTTCGATCGACCGCGACAACGCCACTGCCACCAGCGATTCCGGTCCCACACCGTGCTCGCTCAGTCGAGCAGCCACCAAGGCGGAACGCCGATCCAGTTCCGCGTAGGTCAGCTGCGACGCACCATCGGTCACCGCAACCGCATCAGGCTGTGCGACGGCCCTGGCGGTGAACAGCTCCGCGAGCGTCACGTCCGCGACCGCGACGCCGTCGTCCCCGGCCGCGTCCAGCAATGCGCGCCGCTGCACCGGATCCACGATGTCGATATCTCCGACAACGGATTCCGGATTCGCGGTCACCTCCTCCAGAATCCGCACGTACGCTTGCGCGAACCGAGTCATCGTCTCCTCGACGAACAGGTCGGTGGCGAAGGTCAGTCGGCCCACCATGCCAGCCGGATGCCCCTGGTCACTGAACCGCTCGACAAGCTTGACGCTCAGGTCCGCCTGCGCCTGATCGAAGCCGTTCTCGAGCGGCTCGACGGTGAGCCCAGGCAACTGCAACGCGGCTTTGCTCAGATTCTGGACGTCCAGCGTCACCTGGTACACCGGAAGATGCGCGGTGGACCGGGGCGGATTCAGCGCCTCCACGATCTGTTCGAAGGGCACATCCGCATGTGCGAACGCGGCCAGGTCCGTCTCGCGCGTCGCGGCCAGCAATTCGGCGAACGGCTGATGCGACAACACCCGCGACCGCAACACGAGCGTATTGACGAACATGCCGATCAGATCGTCGAGTTCGCGCTCCCCACGGCCGGCCACCGGTGTGCCTATCGCGACGTCGTCGACGCCTGCCAGCCTTGACAGCAGGACGGTCAACGCGGCGTGGAGGACCATGAAGACCGTAGCGTTCGCCTCACGCGCAACGACCTCGATCCGCGCCCGTAACTGGGCGGAAATCTCGAAATCGACTGCGCGGCCACGCATCGACGCAACCGGCGGTCGGGGCAGGTCGGTCGGCAACTCGAGCAGCTCGGCCAGCCCGCCGAGTGTGTCCTTCCAGAATCGCAACTGTCCGGACATTACCGAGTCGGGATCGTGCTCATCGCCGAGCACCTCACGCCGCCATAACGAGTAGTCCGCGTACTGGACCGGAAGGACCGGCCACATCGGCTCTGTCCCTTGCCTACTCGCCTGGTATGCCGCTGCCACGTCCCGCGCGAGCGGCATCATCGACTGTCCGTCGGCGCAGATGTGATGCACGGTGATCACCAAAACGTGATCCTGGGCATCGAGGGCGAACAACTCGGCGCGCACCGGAGGCGCCTGTGTCACATCGAAGCTCGCCGAGACCGCGGCGGCCGCCCGCTCCATCACATGCGCTTCGTCGACCCTGACCGGAGTCAGTACGGGCGCGACCTCCTCGACGGCGACAACGACCTGATGAGGCGTTCCGTCGATCATCGGGAACTTGGTGCGAAGCGACTCGTGCCGGTCGATGACCAGTTCGCACGCGTGCCGCAGCGCGTCGATGTCGAGCTCGCCCTTCAGCCGAATCACCAGCGGGATGTTGTACGCGCCGACCGAGGTATCGAACTGATTGAGGAACCACATTCGCTGCTGCGCCGGCGAAAGCGGCACAAGAGCAGGACGAGTTCGCGGTGCCAGCCGCACCCGGATGTTCCGGTCGAAAGTAGCCAGACGCGCGGCGAGCTCGGCGACTGTCGATGCTTCGAACAGGTCCCGGACGCCGATGCGCACTCCCAGTGCCGTGCTCAGCTGGGCCGTCACCCGCGTTGCCGACAGCGAATTGCCACCGAGGTCGAAGAAGCTGTCCGTTGCCCCAATTCTTTCGATGCCCAAGACGTTCCCGAACACCTCCGCGATGTGCCGCTCGGCGTCGGTGCGCGGGGCGATCCACCGACCGTCCGAGAACTCCGGCACGGGAAGCGCCCTGCGGTCGAGTTTGCCGGTGGTGGTGAGGGGCAATTCGGCGAGCGTCATGAACACGTCGGGCACCATGTGCGCAGGCAGTCGCAACCGTGCGGCGGCCCGAACATCGTTCGGATCTACATCCTCGACGCTGACGAAGTAGCCGACGAGTCGGTCGATGCCACGTTCGTCCTTCCGCAGCTCCACAACCGCATGTTCGATCCCGGGATGCCCGGCCAGGACGGATTCGATCTCACCGAGTTCGATGCGTTGACCGCGAATCTTGACCTGGAAATCGCGGCGGCCGAGGTATTCCAGGGTGTGTTCCGGTGTCCAACGGGCCAGGTCGCCGGTGCGGTACATGCGCGAGCCTGCCGCACCGAACGGGTTCGGCACGAACGCCACCGCTGTTGTCACAGGCCGGTTCACGTATCCGCGTGCCAGTTGCACGCCCGCGAGGTACAACTCCCCCGCTACCCCGACCGGCACCGGCCGCAACCACTCATCCAGCACAACGGCCTCGACACCACGGATCGGATGGCCGATCGTCACCACGTCACCGGGGTACAACTCGCTGATGCCGGCCAGGATCGTGGTTTCGGTCGGACCGTATCCGTTCAACAGAAGCCGGCCCGGCGCCCACATCGCGACCGTTTCCGGCGACACCGCCTCACCACCGGCCGCCAGCACCCGCAATGATTCCAGTCCGGCGGGCGACATCGTCGCCAGCACGCTCGGTGTCAGGAACGCGTGCGAAACCCGCTGCGCCCGAATCAGTTCCCCCAGCGCTTCGCCCGCGAACAGATCCGGCGGCGCCACCACCAGCACACCACCGTTGGTGTGTGCCAGCAGCACCTCGAGCACTAACACGTCGAAGCCGGGAGCGGCAGCATGCAGCACTCGTGACCCACTGTCCGCACCGAAACGGTCACGCTGCACTGCTGCGAAATTCGCCAGCCCCTCGTGGGTGACCGCGACCCCCTTCGGTGTCCCCGTCGACCCCGAGGTGTAGATCACGTATGCCGCATCCCGGACGTGCGGGGTTCGCACGCATTCCGCGTCGGTCACGGCGGCTGCCGATCGCGAGGCGATCGACTCAGCGGTGTCCGGATCATCGAGAACCAGCAGGCGCACCGCACGGGGAAGCAGGTCCCGCGATGCCGAGACCGTCACCGCCACCTGCACAGTGGAGTCGGCCATCATGAGCGCGACCCGCTCGGCCGGATTCCGAGTATCGACCGGCACGAACCCCGCACCCGCTTTGGTCACCGCCCACAGCGCGACTATGAACTCCACCGACCGCGGCATGACCAGCGCGACCTGATCACCTGGGCCAACGCCCCACCCGATCAAGTATCGCGCCACCTGGCTCGACCAGGCGTCCAGCTCGCCGTACGAAACCGTGTGCTCGTCCGAAATCAATGCCGCCGCAGCGGGATTCGCGGCTGCACTGGCCGATAGCAACTCTGCCAGCAGGCGCGGCGCCTCCGCGCTGCCACCTGAAGCGGGCACCAGCTCGCGCCGCTCGCACGTGGACAGCAGATCGATTGCGCCAAGAGGCGTGCGCGGATTGCTCGTGACCGTGCGCAGCACTGTTTCGACACGGGCGGCGAGAGCGGCCGCCGTTACCTCGTCGACGCGGGCCTGCTGGTAACGGATTCTGATGTGCAACTCGTCGGTGTGGTGCGCCTGCACGGTGATCGGGTAGTGCGCGGCGTCACTTCCTTCCGCCGAGACCACCCGCATACCATCGATGTCGGCATCACCCAAGCCGCTGCTGTCGACCGGATAAGACTCGAAGACGACCAGGGTGTCGAACAGTTGGGTGCTGCCCGCGGCCGCCATGATCTGCGACAGTTCGAGGTAGTGGTGGTCGAGCATGCGAGTGTTGGCGGCCTGCAACCGATTCAGCGCGTCCTCGATGGTCATGTCCCGGCGCACGTCGGCGGCGACCGGGATCGTATTGATGAACAGACCGATCATCGACTCGACGCCCGGCAGGTCGGCGGGACGTCCGGAGACCGTGCTGCCGAAGGCCACGCGTTCGACGCCGAGCAGGTTGCCCAGCACCACCGCCCAGGCAAACTGCACGATCGTCGCCATCGTCACCGCTCGTGCTCGCGCGAACTCCGCCAACTCAGCCGTCGCGGCACGATCGAGAACGATCGCCAGATCGATCGGGATGTCCGCGGTCTCCGCCGTGTGCGGATCGGCGACCAGCGTGGGTTCGCTGATAGCGAGCAGCGCATTCCGCCACATCTCGACACTGACGGAGCGGTCGCGCCGGTCCAGCCATGCCAGGTAATCGCGGTACGACGCACCCGAAGGCAGCAACTCCGGCTGTGTGTCCACCGCGTACAAGCCGACCAGCTCACGCCACAGCAGCGGCAGCGACCAGCCGTCCAGCAGGAGGTGGTGCGCCGTCAGCACCAGCCGGAAGTCTTGCGGCGCTATGGCAACGATCAGGAACCGCAGCAGCGGTGGATCGGCGGGATCGAAGGTGACCGCCCGCTCGGCTGCGATCAGCTCATCCAGTTCGATTGTGCTGTCGGTCAGATCGATTCTGCGCCAGCACACGGCGGTGTCGGCGGGAACAACCTGTGCAGCAACGCCGTCGGCCGTTCGAGTGAAGGCGGCCCGCAGGTTGGGATACCGCTCGAGCAAGGCGTTCGCAGAACGCTCGAGCCGGTTCTCGTCGACGACGCCGGCAAGGGCGACTACCGATTGCGCTGTGTAGACGTCGAGTTCGCCCGCGGCGAGTTCGGCGTGGAACAGCAGCCCCGCCTGCAGCGGTGCCAGTGACCATACGTCGGTCAGCGGTCCGTACCGGTCGGCGAACGCGTCCAGGTCAGGCTGCGTGACGTCGACGAGGGGAACGTCTGCTCGGGAGAGTCCCCAGTCATTGTTCGCACGGGCCGCCGTGGCGATCCCGGTCACGGCGTCGATCCATTCGTCGACGAGTTCGGCCACGTCATCGTGGTCGAGCAAGCGCGAGGCGTAGCCGACGTGCGCCGACAGCTGAGGTCCGGCCTCGGCGTCCACGATATTCACATCGATCGTGACGACCGCTGCCGCAGGCATGTCCGGATCGAATGCGGCCCGTCTATCGAACTCTTCCTCGGTCGGAATCCACGCGACATCCGACAGGGTCGTGAGATCGACGCCGACGCGGCCGAGGTTATTGAAACTGATCTGCGGCTCGGGCGACGCTGCGAGCCGGTCCGCCGTGTCGGTGTTCAGATAGCGCAGCAGGCCGTAACCGATTCCCTTGTCCGGGATGTCGCGCAGCTGATCTTTCACAGACTTCACCGCCGCGCGCGGGTCCGCGTCATCGATCCCGTTCAGGTCGAGCGCAACCGGATACGCATTGGTGAACCAACCCACGGTGCGTGAGACGTCTGCTCCCTCGGCAATCTGCTCCTCACGCCCATGGCCCTCCAGCAGGACTTTCATGCCCTGGTGAGCGAGGCCGCGCCGCCTGCGCCAGCGTGTCACCGCCACGGCCAGACCGGCCAGCAGCGCATCGTCGACGCCGCCGCGAACGGCTTCGGGCACCGCGTCGAGCAACGCTGAGGTGACCTCCGTCGGGATGGACACCGCCAGATGCCGCACAGTCGACTGGATGTCGACGGCGGGATCCAATGCCGCACGGCCGAGCAGCGGATCGGCAGCCGCACTCATCCGGTGCCACAGCTCGAACTCACCAGCGCGACCCGCGGCAGCGGTGGCCAACGCGTGCGCCCACCGACGCATGGACGTGCCCTGCGCGGGCAACTCCACCGGTTGCCCCTGCGTGATCTGTTGCCAGGCAGCCACGAAGTCGGGAACCAGGATCCGCCACGACACCCCGTCGACAGCCAGGTGATGGATCACGATGAGGGCACGGGCGTCGGCATCGACGCCCGGTTCGGGAAGCAGGCACACAACCTGCAGCATCCGGCCCTCGGCCGGATCGAGACCGTCGGATGCCTCGGCCAATGCCGCTTCCACCAGGGCGGTGAAACCGTCGCTGCCCGGAGCCTCATCCGCACGGAATGTGCGGGTCAGAACCGAACCCGCGGCATCGGCGGCGCTTGTGGGCAGCACGTCCAGCCGTCGTTCGCGCAGCCTCGAGCGCAACATGTCGTGCCGCTCGAGCACCGCTTGCACGGTCGAGGTCACGTCGTCGACTCGCGCGTCACGCGGCAACCGCACCAGCATCGACTGGGCGAACCGATCAGCGACCCCGAGTCGGTCGGCGAACCAGGACACGATCGGCGTCAACGGGATTTCGCCCACACCGCCCCCGGGCAGCTCCTCGAGCGACATCCGTTCGGAATCCGCGGCCACCAGCGCCAACCCGCGAACGGTCCTGCGCTCGAATATATCCCGAGCTGTCACGACGACACCCGCGGATTTCAGTCGGGACGCCAACTGGATCGACATGATGGAATCACCGCCGAGCGCGAAGAACGAAGTCGTCGCGCCGACCGACGTTATCCCGAGTACGTCCGCGAAGACCGCGGCGATGGTGCGTTCCAGGTCGGTCGACGCCGCGACGGCATCATCTCCGGCGGTTTCGAAGACGGGTTCCGGCAGCGCTTTCCGATCCACCTTGCCGGTCGAGGCGAGCGGCATGCGGTCGAGCACCGTTAGCGTCGACGGCACCATGTGCGCGGGCAATACGGCGCCGACATGATCGAGCACGGTGCTCGGTTCGACGACCGTTCCGAGCTCCAGCACGATGTACGCGGCGAGCGTAGGTTGCCCGCCGGGTCCGCTGCGACTCACGGTCACAGCGGAGGCCACCCTGGGATGCGCGAGCAGCGCGGCGTCGATCTCGCCGAGTTCGATGCGCTGGCCACGAATCTTGACCTGGAAGTCGATGCGGCCGATGTATTCCAGCGCGCCCTGCGCGGTCCAGCGGACGATGTCACCGGTGCGATACATCCGCGAACCCGGTTCACCGTATGGATTCGCCACGAACGCGCCCGCCGTCGCAGCAGGCCGATTCAGGTACCCGCGCGACAGCTGAGCACCCGAAAGGTACAGCTCCCCCGCTACGCCGACCGGCACCGGCCGCAACCGCGCGTCCAGGACCACGGCCGACGCACCGCGGATCGGACCGCCGATCGTGATCACGTCGGTCGGCTGCACCGGGTCACTCATCGTGATCACGATCGTCGTCTCCGTCGGACCGTAGATATTGTGCAACCGCCGGCCCGGCGCCCAGGCAGCAATCACATCCGTAGCCAGCATCTCACCGCCGACCGCCAGCATCCGCACCGAATCGAGACCGGCAGGCGACATCGTCGCCAACACACTCGGTGTCAGGAACGCATGGGACACCTGATGCGCCTTGATCAACTCGGCCAGATCCGGGCCACCGAACACCTCCGGTGGCGACACGACCAACGACGCGCAGGCCGCGTGCGCCATCAATGCCTCGAGCAGGACCGCATCGAAGGCGGGCGCCGCCACTTGCAGCACTCGCGACGTGCTGTCCACCCGATAACGATCACGCTGCTCGGCCGCGAAATCCGCCAACCCCTCGTGCGTGACGACAACGCCCTTGGGCGTTCCTGTCGACCCGGACGTATAGACCACATACGCCGCATCCTGAATCCGCAATACGCGTGGGCGATCCGCGTCCGTGATCGCGCGGCCAGGTTGTGAGGCGATCTCGGCGGCCGAACGCGGGTCGTCGAGCACCAGCCATCGGACACCACCCGGCAACGACGTGCGTGCGGCCGTGAGCGTGATCCCGACTTCGACACCGGAATCGTTGACCATGTGCGCGATCCGGTCCATGGGATACCGCAAATCCACCGGCACGAATGTGGCGCCGGTCTTCGCGATCGCCCACATGGCGATGTGATAGTCGACCGACCGCGGCACGGCGAGGGCGATGAACACTCCCGGTCCGACACCCTGGACGAGCAGGTGACCGGCGAGCTGGTTGGCCCGACGGTCGAGCTCCCCGTAGGTGAGGGTCTCGCTGTCCCCGATCAGGGCAATCGCAGATGGGTCTGCTGCCACGGCCGACGCCAGCAGAACGGGAAGCAGGCACGGGGGTGTGGTGTCGCCGCCACGTGCCGGGAGCAGACGTTCTGCCTCCTCAGCACTCAGCAGCCCGATGTCGCCTACCGGCCGGGTCGGATCGAAGGTGACTGCTTCGAGGACACGAATAAACCTCTCGGCAAGCGATTCGGCAGTCGATTCGACGAACAGGTCTGTGGCGTAGATGATCTCGCCGTCGATACCGGCAGGCCGATCGCCCTCGAGGCGTTCGGTCAGCAGCACGGTGAGGTCGGTCTTGGCCTGCGCAATGCCCGGGTCGAGGAGTTCGACATCGATATCGGGCAGCTCGAATCGAGCCGCGCGCGTGTTCTGCAACCCGAACATCACCTGATACAGCGGCGAATACGCTGTCGAGCGAGGACGATCGAGGACGTCGACCAGCCGTTCATAGGGCAGATCCGCGTGTGCGAGCGCCTCCAGGTCGACGCCGCGTACCTCCGCCAACAGGTCCCGGAACGACCGGTCGTCGCGAACCCGTGTGCGCAACACCACGGTGTTGACGAACATGCCGACCAGATCGTCCAGGGCCCGCCTGCCGCGACCGCCGACGGGAGTGCCGACCGAGACGTCCCCGCTGTGCGCGGTGCGAGCCAACAGGATCGCCAACGCCGCGTGCAGCACGACGAACACGGTGACGCCCTCACGGTGTGCCAGCCGCACGATATCGTCGTGCAGCCGCGTCGACATGCCGAACCGAACGTTGCGACCGTCCATCGACATCGTGGCGGGCCGAGGCCGATCGGTCGGCAGGCCGAGCAGTTCCGGGGCATCGCCGAGGACCTCGCTCCAGTATGCGATCTGCCGCGCGATCACCGACGCCGGATCGTCCTCGGAGCCGAGCATCTCCTGCTGCCACATCGCGTAGTCGGCGTACTGGACTTCCAGCGATTCCCACTGCGGCGCTCGACCATCCACCCGTGCCTGGTAGGCGGCGAACACATCGCGCGCGAGCGGCGCCATCGACGAGCCGTCGGCCGCGATGTGATGGATCACAAGCACCATCACATGATCGTCGGCGCCGATGTGATAGAGCCGCGCCCGGACGGGCGCGGATTCCGCGATATCGAAGCCCGTCCCGACGGCCCGCTGGATCCGGTCGGCCAGCTCTGCCTCGTCGACAACCGGCTCCGGATCCAACACTATGTCTGCGGCTATCGCCGCGACATCCTGCACGACCTGACACGGTTCACCATCGAGGGCGGGATACACCGTCCGCAACGGCTCATGCCGGGTCGACACGTCGAGGAACGCCGCTCGCAACGCGTCGACATTCAATGGTCCGGTCAACCGGGCCGCGAAACAGATGTTGTATGCCGCCGAGGCCGTGTCGAACTGGTTGAGGAACCATATGCGTCGTTGAGCCGCCGCCAACGGCACGGTCGCGGGGCGTGGTCGCGGCGCGAGCGGAATCACCCTAGAACGGGTACGCATCGCGATCCGTTCGGCCAATCCGGCAATCGTCGGTTCGTCGAAAATGTCACGGATGCCGACCTCGACACCGAGAGCTGCCTCGGCCCGCGCCGCGATCTGGGCAGCCGAGAGCGAGTTGACACCGATCTCGAAGACGTTCGCCGTCACGCTCACCCGGTCGGCGCTCGTGAGTTCGGCGACAATTCTCGCAAGCGCCACCTCGCGATCGGTTCGAGGCGAGACGAATTCCTCGCCGTCGTCGAACACCGACTGCGGCAACGCGGCTCGGTCGAGCTTGCCGTTCGCGGTGAGCGGCATCGAATCGAGCACCTGGACACCGGCCGGAACCAGGTACGACGGCAGCGAGCGAGTGAGCTGATCGCGAATCGCGCGGCCATCGATCACCGCACCCGGTACAAGCGTCACATATCCGACGACTCGTTCCGCCGTCACGACTGCCACAGCCCGCGCGACTTGCGGAATCGCAAGCAGCGCCGCTTGGATGTCACCCGGTTCCACCCGCTGACCGCGCACCTTCACCTGGAAGTCACTGCGGCCCAAAAACTCCAGCTCCCCGGTTTTCGTCCACCGGACCAGGTCGCCGGTGCGATACAGTCGCTGCCCCGCCGCGCCGAACGGGTGCGCGACGAAGCCGCCGCAACTGAGGTCGGCACGCGCGTGATATCCGCGCGCCAGCTGGACGCCCGACACGTACAGTTCACCGACGACACCGATCGGCACCGGCCGCAACCGCGAGTCCAGAACGTAGACCTCCATGCCGGACACCGGCGCACCGATAGGGACCGTCGCATGGGTTGTCACGCCTGGCAGGCACAGGGCAGCCGTGACGACCTCCGCCTCCGCCGGGCCGTACCAGTTCACCAGATCCGCATTCACGAACACGCGCGCCGCAGCGTCGACAGTGCCCTGCGCCAGCGCCTCACCCGCGACGAATACCCGCCGGATCGACGGCAGCGGTGCAGCGCCCGTGGATTCGAGGAGAACATCGAGCATCGACGGGACGAAGTGGACCGTGGTGACCTGATGACTCGCGATGACGCCTGCCATGTACACCGGGTCGCGGTGCCCGTCGGGTTCAGCCACGACGATGTGCGCACCGGTCTGCAGCGGCCAGAACAACTCCCACACCGCGATGTCGAACGTGATCGGTGTCTTGTACAGCACGGTGTCGGACGCGTCGTGTGGCCACTGCTGCTGTGCCCACGCCAACTGGCTCATGGTCGCGGCATGGGTCAGGGCGACCCCCTTGGGGACGCCGGTGGAGCCGGAGGTGAACAGGACGTATGCCACGTTGTCCGGCCGGAGCGGCGCGCGCCGCTCCGTGTCCGTGATCGGGGCGTCGGACACACCGGCCAGATCCACGCGATCAATGCGCGCGGATTCGAATCCATCCGGCAGTTGGTCGCCGTCCGCGGATGTCGTGAGCACCACCAGCGGCTGCGCCGCATTCAGCACGCTGGCGATCCGCGCGCTGGGATGATCCGGATCGATCGGAAGGAACGCCGCGCCCGCCTTGGCCACCGCGTACAGCGCTGTAACAAGCTCGGCCGACCGGCGGATAGCCACCGCCACAACGGTTTCCGGCCCGGCACCGCGGGCGATCAGCCACCGGGCCAGACGATTGGCGCGGGCGTCGAAATTCCGGTAGGTCCAGACGTCACCCTCTGGAAGGCGGATCGCCGGAGCGTCCGGGGTGCGTGCGACCTGTTCGTCGAAGGCGTCGACAAGGGTCCGGCCCGTCGCGACGGCGCCGCCGGTGTCGTTCCATCGCTCCAGCAGCAGGTGCCGCTCTGTGGCGTCGAGCAGCTCGATCCTGTCGACGGTCGAGCCGGCGTCGGACGCGGCGGCGTCGAGGACGCGCATGAATTGTTCGGCGAAACGCCGTACGGAGTCCTCGTCGAACAGGTCCGTGGCATACGTCAGGCGCAGCGTCATGCCGGTCGGCTCGTTGTGTGTGCCGTGCCCCTCCGTCATCATCAGCAGCATGTCGTAGATCGCGGCACTGTCGCCCGGGTCGATGTTCTCGACGGCGAGACCCGGAAGTTCGACGCGTGCTTGCACCATGTTCTGGTAGGCGAGCATGACCTGGAACAGCGGTGTGTGCGCTGTGGACCGCGCGGGCTCGAGTGTCTCCACCAGCTGCTCGAACGGGACGGTGCTGTGGTCGAATGCCTCGAGGTCGGTGCGCCGCACCTGATCCAGCAGGCTGAAGAATGTCTGATCGGGTGTAATCCGGGTGCGCATCACCAAGGTGTTGACGAACATCCCGACGAGGTTGTCGAGTGTTCGGTGGCCGCGGCCGGCATGTGGCACGCCGATGGTGATGTCGTCGCTGCCGGACAACCTCGACAGCAATACCGCCAAGGCCGTGTGCACAACCATGAACGTCGTCGCCCCGGCCCGCCGCGCCAGCGCCTCCACGCGGCCCTGCAGCTCACCCGGGATCGTCACGTAGATGACCGCGCCGCGTTGTGTCTGCACCAGTGGCCGCGGCCGGTCGGTCGGCAGCTCGATCAGGTGGGGTATGCCCGCAAGTTGGGTTCGCCAGTAGACGATGTCGCGGGCCACGTGTGAACCCGGGTCGTCCGCCGAGCCGAGCACCTCGCGCTGCCAGAGGGCGTAATCGGCGAACTGCACTGTCAGCGGCGCCCAGTCCGGCGGGTTCGCGCTGGACCGCGCACGATAGGCCGTGACGATATCGGTGGCCAGCGGCGCCACCGAATAGCCGTCGCAACTGATGTGGTGCACGGCCAACGCCACGGTCCAGATCGTGTCCGACAGCTGGTACAGCGCTATGCGCAGCGGCACACCCTTCGACACATCGAATCCGATGCCCGAGAATTCGGCCAACTGGTGTGACAGCTCGCGCTCACCGATCGGCTGCGGCGTGAGATCGCACCTCGCGACGACATCGGCCGCGTCAAGCACGAGCTGAGTGGGCGTACCGTCGACTGCCGGATACACGGTGCGCAAGCTCTCGTGCCGCTCGATGACATCACCGACGGCCGCTGCCAGCGCATCGATATCGAGGACACCCTCAAGCCGAATCGCCAGCGGCACAACGTATCCGGCCGAATCGGTATCGAACTGGTTGAGGAACCACATCCGGGCCTGTGCCTGCGACAGCGGAAGGCGATCCGGCCGCGGCTTCCGAGTCGGCGCGGGAAGACTCGGCACTGCACGCAACTGCGAGATACGCTCGGCCAGGTCAGCAACCGTGGGCGCCTCGAATATCACTCGTACGGGTATGGACACATCGACGACGTCGCCGATGCGGCTCAGTGCTCGAGTCGCGATGAGCGAATTCCCACCCAAGTCGAAGAAGTTGTCGTCCGCGCCGATCTCGGGCAGGCCGAAGAGCTCGCCGAAAACCCCGGCGATGGTCTGCTCGACGAGCCCCCGCGGCGCCCGGTACTCGGACTCGTAGGCGCTCGGATCCGGCACGGGCAAAGCTCGGTAGTCGACCTTGCCGTTCGCCGTGAGCGGGATCGAGTCGATCCGGACCACCGGTGACGGCACCATATAGGCGGGCAGTCGTTGCAGCAGAAAGCCCCGAATCTCCTTGGCATCGAGCGCTTCTCCGGCCACCACATAGGCGATCAAGCGTTGCTCACCGCGGTCGGTGTGTACTTGCGCGACGGCCGCGCTCACCTGCTCGTTGGCGAGCAACGCGGCTTCGATGTCGCCGAGTTCGATTCGCAGGCCGCGAACCTTCACCTGGGAGTCGGCACGGCCGACATATCGGATGCCTCCGCCCTTGTCCCAGCGCACCAGGTCGCCGGTGCGATACAGGCGAGAACCGCCCGCACCATCGAAGGGGTCGGCGATGAATGTCGCCGCCGTCGGACCAGGACATTCGTGGTACCCGCGGGCCAGCTGGACACCGCCCAGGTACAACTCACCGGTCACCCCGACGGGAACGGGATGCAGCCGCGAATCCAACACGTGGACAACCACATTCGCTTCAGGGACGCCGATCTGCACCGCGACGCCGTCGACCGCGTCGATCTGGTGGGCGGTCACGCTGACCGCGGCCTCGGTCGGCCCGTACAGGTTGTCGATGCGCGCATCACTGAGATCCCGGAACCTGCGGACAGTTTCAGCCGGGAGCGCCTCTCCGATACACAGCACACGACGGAGGTCCAGGAGCTCGCGAGGGGCGGCCACCTCGATAAATACCGAAAGCAAGGACGGTACGAAATCCACGGTGGTCACCCGATGCTCTGCCATCAGCCGGGCCACGGCCTCGGGGTCACTGTGTGCGTCGGGACCCGCGACAACCAAGGATGCGCCACAGATCAACGCGGAGAACAGCTCCCAGACCGACAGGTCGAAGGTGACCGGCGTCCGCAGCAGCATGACGTCGTCGCCGCCGAGCTGGTAGTGATCCCGCATCCACCGGAGTTGATTCACCACCGCGGCGTGCGGAATCGCCACGCCCTTCGGCACGCCCGTCGAGCCGGAGGTATAGATGACATACGCCAGATCGTCCGGATTCAACGGCCGGCTCCGATCGGCATCCGTCACCGGCGACGGATCTGTGTGCCCGGCGTCGAGCTCCTCGAGCGACCACACCGGCACGCTATCGGGCAGACCCACCTTGTCGACAAGACGGGTGAGGACCGCACTCGGCCGGGCAGCAGTGAGGACGGCACGCACGCGGTCGACCGGATGATCCGGATCCAGAGGCAGGTAGGCCGCGCCTGCCGCATGGATCGCATACAGGGTCGTCAGCAGATCGACGGAGCGCCGCATCGCTACCGCCACCACGTTTTCCGGGCCGACCCCACGCCCGATCAGCACTCGGGCCAGCGAATTCACCCGCGCCGCGAACTCGCGGTAAGTGAGCCGACCGCCGTTCTGGGCGTCGAGCACCGCGGTGTTCTCGGGCGTCGCCGCTGCCTGCACCGCGAACAAGTCCGCGATCGTCGAGCTCGATGCCTGCACCGCCGGCCCCGTCGAACGCCCGGTTAGTTCGTGCGCCTCGTGCTCGGTCAACAGGTCGATGTCACCGACGGCGCAAGTGGGATCGGCAACGGCCGCGCGCAGCAGCAACAGGTAGCGGTCGAACATCGAGGTGATCGTCGCCTCATCGAAAAGGTCTGTCGCGTAACCGAATTCGACAGCCATATCGCCCGGTTCGCCGCCCGGCTCCAGAGCGTCGACGAGATTCAGATGCAGATCGTATTTGGCTACGCTGGGATCGACCAGCTGGGCCGAAACCGTCAGGCCCTCGAACTTCACCGTGGGGATCTCGATGTTCTGGAACGAGAAACCCACCTGCGTCAACGGTGCGTGTGCGGTCGTGCGCGGCGGATTCAGCACCTCGACGAGGCGCTCGAACGGAATGTCGGCGTTCTCGAAGGCTGCCAGATCGGTGGCCCGGACCTGGTCCAGAACGCGGATGAAGGAGGCGTCGGGCTCGATCTGCGACCTCAGGACCAGTGTGTTGACGAACATTCCGATCAGGCCGTCGAGCCCGGGCTCGCCGCGACCGGCGATCGGCGTGCCGACCGCGATGTCACCGGTTCCCGACAGCCGTGCGAGCAGCACCGCGAATGCCGCGTGCGTCACCATGAAGACCGTCGTATTGTGGCGGCGGGCCAGCGCGGCCACGTCACGATGGAGATCGGTAGGCAGTGTCGCCGACACTGTCGCGCCGCGGAAAGACTGCTGCACCGGCCGCGGCCGGTCGGTGGGCAGGTCGAGCACCTCGGGCAGGTCGGCGAGAGCCGCCAGCCAATACCCGGTCTGGGCGACAGTCGGGCTGTGCGGGTCGTTCTCGGTGCCGAGCAACTTTCGTTGCCACACTGCGTAATCCGCGTATTGCACCGGCAACGGCGCCCATTGCGGCGGCTGCTGCCGAGTGCGGGCCTGGTAGGCGGTCATCAGGTCTGCGGCGAACGGTGCGAGCGACGACCCGTCGATGCTGATGTGATGGACGACGAGAACCAGGGTGTGGTCCTCAGGTGCGCTGCGCAGCAAGGTGACCCGGAACGGAACCTCGGATGTGACGTCGAATCCGACCGCCGCTTCGGCGGCGATACGAGCCTCGACGTCGCTCCCCGCGACGGCGACCGGGGCCAGCCTGGGCAAGGCCGCTTCCACCGAGACGATCATTTGGTGCGGTCCGCTATCGCTGTCCGGGTATACGGTCCGGAGTGATTCATGTCGGTCGAGCACATCTGTGATCGCCGCGTGCATGGTGGCCACGTCGAGATGTCCCGACATACGTACGATCAGCGGAACGTTGTACACCGGCGAGCGTGTGTCGAACTGATTGAGGAACCACATGCGGGCTTGTGCGGGCGACAGCGGGATCCGGTCCGGGCGCTCTTGCGGCACAAGCGGTTCTCGTTCTACCGCGTTGGCGGTCCGAAGACTCTTCGCCAACGCCGCGACGGTCGGCGCCTCGAATATTGCGCGCAGCGGAACGTCGACGCCGAATGCGGCGCTCAGTCGCGCTGCCGCCCGGGTAGCCGACAGCGAATTGCCGCCGAGATCGAAGAAGCTGTCGAGGACGCCGACTCGATCGATGCCCAGAACGCCCGCGTAGACGTCTGCGACGACCTGCTCGGCCGCGTCGCGCGGCGCGACGAACTCGGTGGTGTTGATAGCGAACACCGGTTTCGGCAACGCTGCACGATCGACCTTGCCCACCGACGACAGCGGCAGCGTGTCGAGCACCATCACCGCGTCCGGGACCATGTGCGACGGCAGGCGCTCAGCGGCGTATTCCAACAGCTCCGCGTTGTCGATGGCGCCGTTCGTCGGCGTCACGTAGGCGGCCAGTCTCGATCCGCCGTCCGTCGCTACACCCACTATCACCGCGGCCGCCACATCGGGGTGTCCGGCGAGGACGGCTTCGATTTCGCCGAGTTCGACGCGTTGACCGCGGATTTTGACTTGGAAGTCGGTGCGTCCGAGGTATTCGAGTGTGCGATCGGGCGTCCAGCGGGCCAGGTCGCCGACACGGTACATGCGTGAGCCTGCCGGACCGTACGGATTTGCCACGAATGTGGTGGCTGTGGTGGCGGGTTGGTTGAGGTATCCGCGGGCCAGTTGCACACCCGCGACGTACAACTCTCCTTTCCCGCCGACCGGCAGCGGGCGCAGCCAGGCATCCAGCACGAGGGCCTCGACGCCACGGATCGGGCCACCGATTGTGACCGGGGCACCGGTCTGCAGCGGGTCGCTGATCGCGACCATGATCGTGGTCTCGGTCGGTCCGTACCCGTTGAACAACTTTCGGCCCGGCGCCCACACCGCCACGGTTTCCGGTGACACCGCTTCGCCACCGGCTATCAGCACCTGCAACGAATCCAATTCGGCAGGCGACATCGTCGCCAACACACTGGGTGTCAGGAACGCGTGCGACACCTCATGCGTCCGAATCAGTTTCGCCAACTCCACACCGGCGAACACCTCCGGTGGCGATACCACCAGTACCGCGCCATTGGCATGCGCGAGCAACAGCTCCAGCACCACCGCGTCGAAACCCGGAGCGGCTACCTGCAACACCCGTGACCGCGAATCAACCCGGTAACGTTCACACTGCTCAGCCGCGAAGTTCGCCAACCCTTCATGCGTGACCGCCACACCCTTCGGCGTCCCCGTCGACCCCGAGGTGTAGACAACATACGCCGTATCTGCGACACGACAAGTACGCACCCGATCCGCATCCGTCACAACCGCAGCCGATCGCGACATGATCGACACCTCGGTGTCCGGATCATCGAGAACCAACAAGCACACCTCACCAGGAAGCAACCCCCGCGACGCCCCGACCGTGATCGCGACCCGCACATCGGAATCCGCGACCATATGCGCGACCCGCTCGATCGGATTCCGCGGATCGACCGGCACAAACGCGGCGCCCGCCTTCGCCACCGCCCACACCCCCACCGCGAATTCAACCGACCGCGCCATCACCAACGCGACCTGATCACCCGGACCCACACCCCATCCGATCAACTCACGCGCAACACGATTCGACCACTCATCCAATTGCGCGTAGGACACCACCAACTCACCCGACACCACCGCGACCGCAGCCGGATCCCCCATCACGCCGGCAGACAACAACTCCGCCAGCACTCGCGGCACCTCGGCACTACCACCCGAAGCCGGCACCAACTCCATCAGCTCGACCCCCGACAACAACTCCACACCACCCACGCGCATCTGCGGGTCCGACACGAACGCATCGAGGATCCGATTCAATCGCGCGGCAAGCTCCTCGATCGTCCCCCGGTTGAACAGGTCAGTCGCGTAATTGATCCGCAGTGCGACATCGCCGCCCGCGGCCGAGCTTTCGGCGACGGTGACGATGATGTCCACCTTCGCCGGTTCCGGCCCCGAATCCAGGACCTCGACAGTGAGGTCGGGCAGTTCCAAACTCGCACGGTCCATGTTCTCGAAGGCGAGATAGACCTGGCACAGCGGTGCATACGCCATCGACCGTGCGGGATCGAGTTCCTCGACGACGCGTTCGTACGGCACGTCGCTGCAGGCGAAGGCATCGACATCGATGTCTTTGACTCGCGCCAGGAATGCGGTGAACGATTCGTCATCACGCACCTCGGTGCGCAGCGGCACAGTGTTGACGAACATCCCGATGAGCGGTTCGAGCGCGCGCTCACCCCGACCCGCGACCGGCGTCCCGACGGTGATGTCGGAGGAGCCCGACAGCCGGGCGAGCAGCACGGCTAGCGCGGCATGGACGACCATGAATGTCGTCACGTTCGCGGCGCGCGCCAACCGCTGGATTTCGGCGAAGGTCTCGGCCGGGATCACCGTGCTCGCGACGTCGCCGCGCATGGACTGGCGGCCAGGACGTGAACGATCGGCAGGAAGCTCCAGCACCGGCGGCATCCCCGCCAATTGCTCTGTCCAATAACGCAACTGGTGTGCGGCCAGCGAGTTCGGATCGTTCTCGTCGCCGAGCAGTCCATGATGCCAGATGCTGTAGTCGGCGTACTGCACCGTCAAAGGCTGCCAGTCCGGAGTTTTTCCTTCCGACCTCGCACCGTAGGCGGCTGCCACATCGGCCGCGAGCGGTCGGAGAGATGAGCCGTCGCAGCAGATGTGGTGCAGGACAAGGACCAGTACGTGGCATCGGCGGTCGCCGGTCTCGAGCAGCGCGCCCCGGATCGGCGGACATTCGCGCACGTCGGTCCCGATCGACGCGAGCTCACGAATCCGGTTGGCGATCTCGTCGGGGTCGGTCGGCTTCGGGGTCAGATCGAGCTCCGCGACGACCTGCTCGGCCGACAGAATGACCTGTGTCCCTGCACCGTCCACAGCAGGGTAGAAGGTACGCAGCGACTCGTGCCGATCGATCACGTCCGTCAGGGACGCACGCAGTGCCGTGGTGTTGAGACGTCCGGTCAGCTGCACCACGAGCGGAATATTGTACGCCGCGGACGCCGGGTCGGCCTGATTGACCAGCCACATCCTGTTCTGCGCGGGCGACAATGGGATCGGCTCGGTCCGCCGCGCCGTGCTCAGCGCCGGCCGATTGGCGCGGTGCCCGTCTTCAATATGCGCGGCGAGTTCAGCGATGGTCGGTTTACCGAACAGGTCGCGGACCGACACGTCGCATCGGGTTATCTCAGCGATGCGCACGGCGGCGCTGATCGCGGTGAGCGAATTGCCGCCGAGTTCGAAGAAGCTGTCCAGCACGCCTACCCGCTCCGTGTCGAGAACCTCGGCGAAGACGTCCGCGATCAACTCCTCGACAACCGTGCGGGGCGCGACGTACGCTGCGGCCGAATCGAATACCGGCTCGGGCAGCGCACGGTGGTCCACCTTGCCGTTGACCGTCAGCGGCAACGCCGCCAACACGACGATCCCCACCGGGACCATGTATTCCGGCAGCCGCGCACCAACGTGCGCGCGAAGGGAATCGGCCTCACAGATGGCGTCGCCGGCGGGCACGACGTATCCGACGAGCCGGGCCGCCTGCGTGCCAGGAAAATGCACAACGACGACGGCCGCCGAGACAGCGCTATGGCTCAACAGCGCGTTGCGGATCTCGTCCAGCTCGATCCGGAACCCGCGCAACTGCACCTGCTGGTCGGCTCGGCCGCGGTATTCCAACTCGCCCTTGTGATTCCATCGTGCGACGTCGCCGCTGCGATACAGGCGCTCGCCCGACTTCCCGAACGGATCGGCAACGAAGCGTCCCGCGGTCAACGCAGGTCGGTTCAAATAGCCGCGCGCGAGT
Organism: Nocardia sp. NPDC057440; assembly: GCF_042802915.1. NCBI lineage: Bacteria > Bacillati > Actinomycetota > Actinomycetes > Mycobacteriales > Nocardiaceae > Nocardia > Nocardia sp. NPDC057440. The sequence goes on along the minus strand of NZ_JBHVDF010000015.1, from coordinate 215,735 downwards.
TGGGCTCCCGCGACGTAGATCTCGCCCCACGCCCCCAGCGGAACCGGACACAACCGCTCGTCCAGGACAAACGTCCGCAAACCCGGCAACGCCGGTCCGATTGCGCTCGGCGCGCCCGGCACGGCGATGTCTGGTGTCAGGCCGAGGTAGGTGACGAAGACCGTGGTTTCGGTGATCCCGTAGCTATTGGCCAGCACTGGCAAGTTCGGGTTGTGTTCATACCAGTCCGCCAACCCCGCCGGATGCAGAGCCTCACCCGAGAGAATGACCAGTCGAAGGGAAAGCTCACCGTGCGGCGCAGCTGCGGTCGCGTATCGCTGTTGCGCGGCCGCGAACTGGAAGAATGCCGACGGCGTCTGGTTGAGAACGGTCACCTTCTCGCGTACCGCAAGTCGCACGACATCGTCCGGCGAACGCGTGGTGAGGCTGTCCACGACGACGACACGGCCGCCGGTGACCAGCGCGCCGAATATTTCCCATACCGAGTAGTCGAACGCGATCGAGTGGAAGAACGTCCAGACATCCTCGGACCGGACTCCGATCTCGGCACACGCGTTCACCAAGTAGGTGGCGACGGCGCGATGGCTTATCGACACGCCCTTCGGTCGACCGGTCGATCCGGACGTGTAGATGACATAGGCGACGTGGTCGGAACACAGCGGGCCCCTCCGATCGGCATCGGTGATCGGAGCCGAGGCATCATCGCGGGCAGCACCGGGAACGTCGTCGAACAGCACGACGCGGCCGGGATCACCCGGAACGTGCTCGCGCATACTCCGGTTCGTCACGACAACGATCGGATCGGCGTCGCTCAGTACGTATTCGAGCCGCTCGGTCGGGTGGGCCACGTCCAACGGCAGATACCCGGCGCCCGACTTCAGCACGGCCAGCAGAACGACGATCAGATCGGCATCCCGTGGCATCGCGATGGCCACCAGTGATTCCGGCCCCGCACCGAGGGCGATAAGCCTGCGAGCGAACCGGTTGGACAGCTCGTCGAGCTCGCCGTAAGTGAGGGCGGCCTCGCTCGACGTGACGGCCACCGCAGACGGCGTCGCGGCAGCCTGTCGCGCCAGCAGATCAACCAGTGTCGCGGAGGGCGATTCGCCGTCGCCGCCCGCGAGTTCACCGACGATTCGCAGCTCCTCGGCGGGGTCGACGAGCGGGATATCGACAATGGGGGTGCCGGGAGGCGAATCGATCAGCCGATCCAGGAACTCGATGAACCGGTGCGCGTGCGATTCGAGTTCATCCTGGCCATACAGGTTCGCGTTGCCGTGCAGTTCGATGAGCAACGGCGCATCGGCCCCGGAACGGTACATGTTGAGCTGCAGGTCGTCGAGCACCCCCGAGGTCAGTGCGCGGTATCGGCCGACGGCTGACCCGAGGCGAATCTCGGAGTCGAAGAACAGGATGTTGACGATCGGACCGAACGAGTTCGCGGCCGAGTCCAGCGCGTTCGAGTCGCGACGCAGATCCTCGAATCGGTAGAGCTGGTGCCGCATCGCCGAGACGAGTTCGGACACCGACGCACCGACCAACTCTTCCACGGTGGTCGTCGCGTCCACGGTGAATCGAATCGGCACCATGTTCGCCAACATCGCGGCGGCATTGCGCAGCCGCATCGTGACACGCCCGCTCACCGGCATCGACAACACCACATCGTCGGTACGTGTCATCCGGCTGAGGAACGCGCCGAATGCGGCGATCACCACCTGCGCGGGCGAGGCTTCCAGGTTATCGGCGAAGCGATCGAGCATGTCGGACAACCGCAACGGAAGCTTCAGGCCGGCTACGCGGTCGTCTGCGCTCCACCGTGCGGTGCGACCGGACAGACTCGCCGGCGTCGGAAGGTCGGCAACCTTGTCGAGCCAGTATGCCTTGTCGTTCTCGAACCGCGAGCTGGCGCGATAAGTGCGCTCCGCCTCGACGATGTCGCGCAACTTGGCCGCCACCACCCGTGTGGGCAGCCTGTTTTCGAGGATGGCGTTGTAGTGCTCGGCGATTCGGGTGACAGCATTGAACGCGCCGTAACCGTCGATCACGAGATGATGAGCGCGCCCGTACCAGAGATACCGGTCTTCGCCGAGTCGGATGAGCCGCGTCGCGGTGAGCCGGTCACGGCTCATGTCGACAGCCTTGGTGTGGTAGTCGCGGCGCATCCATTCCATCGCCGCCGCGAACGGATCGTCCTCATCACTGACATCCAGCACGGGCTCGTCGAAGGTGATGCTGCGGTCGACGAATTGATATGGGCGACCGTCGAACTCGATCACCCGTACCACCAGAGACTCGGTTTCCAGCGAGGCGCTGGTCACCGCCTGAGCGAACACATCCGCGTCTATCGGGCCTTCGATCTCGACGTACTGTGCGATGTTGACAGGCGGACCGCCGGGCATGCTGTCTGCGAACCACATACCGTATTGCGCCCTGGACAGCGGAATCAGACCCAGATCGCCGTCGGCAGTTCCTGCTGACTTCGGATTCATTCTGTAACCCCTCGCTCAGACTCGCCGGCACCGCGGCGCGACGGAACCACGCCGTGCCACCTGTCCGAAATTTCCCCTTGTATTTACTTTTTCCAATTCCGAACCGGCACTACCCCTGCTCCCGAATGCGCCGATCGCATACGGCGTGTAGCTCGACACGCCCTCGCACCCAAAACAAAAACCGAAGCAAAATGGAATTCCACTGCAGCAGCAGTACTTTTCCTGCGGATCGCGCCACCGGTACCCGAACAGCGCAACAGGTGGCGCGAGGGCGACAGGGAGCAGTTCCGCCGCACCGGAACCTCGCATTGAGGGAACTAGCGACGGGTCACGCTGGCGAGCGGACTAGCCACCAACGTGCCGACACGATTCAGCAGCATTCGATCTCCTTGCGTTGTCGATGGATTCCCCATTGTCGGTCGCTTGCCAGTCGATCAGCAGGCGGCACCAGCCCTGCCGGGAACGAGACGCACGGCCGCGAAATCGCACTCACACGGACAGTCTGCCCGTCGGTGTCACCGCCCGCGATATGGCATTACGACCTATTCGAAGCCACGGAGACCGTGGATCGGAACAATCTTTCGTAGTCTCGTTTGCCATTGCGTGCACGGTATGAGGCAAATCGGCGATTCGTCCGATTCGGGTCGAACAGGTTCCGACCCGCACACCTCGGTACTGCCGAGTAGTACTTGATGACTTCTTGTTTCACGGCGGGAGGTAGCATTTCGCTCCCATCCGCACGTCGCGCTGCCTCGAATACCGTGCAGTTCGTAACCGGCACTTGCCAGGAATGGTCGGCCCACAGCATGAAGGAGAACCCGAAAGTGTTGCAGCGTATCGGTAATCTGGTCGGAGAAATCGCCGATGTGCTCGAGACTCTGCTCACCGCGTGATCGCGAATCCCCAATCCCTCGGTTGCGTGCCACCGATACAGATACACCCGGGGATCTCCTGCTCGCTATTTCCTGCTCGTGGTGAACAAGGTCCTGTTTTTCTTCCGAGCCGAGGTAACTGCCCTTTTGTAGGGGTTCACTGCCAGGCCGATGCAACGCTCGGGGGATCCGATCCGGATGAGACGGACTACGAGCGTTGCCTGTTCGTGCACAATGCCAGTTTATCCAGTGAGGTGAAATGAGCACCAATCCCTTCGACGACGAAGACGGCCGGTTCTTGGTTCTGGTCAACGACGAGGAGCAGTATTCCGTCTGGCCAACCTTTGCCGAGATCCCGGACGGGTGGAGAGTCGTGTTCGGCGAAGACAGCCGGGCCGCCTGCATCGAGTACATCGACAAGAACTGGACAGATATGCGGCCGAAGAGTCTGCGCGATGAAATGGCCGCCGACAACGCGGCACGCAAGGCCGCCAGGCCCAGGTCCTTAACCGGCGATAGCAGATAGTGCGCAGCGACGGTTCGGCCTGAGATACGGCTGTGTGACGCCGCCGGCGTCACATGGCCGCCCGCACCCGCCCGCTCACTTCGGCGGCACGCTCTCCAATATCAGGAAGCCTGACATATACCAGCTCGCCGGGTGCAGCGCGCTCGTTTGCGAGGGGCAGTACCCGTACTCACGACGTGAATATGCTGGTCAGGTCGTTGCTTCCTGGTGGCGGGGGGAATATAGCCTAGTGCGTTGCGCCTGAACTTCGTTGAAGATATCGAGCCAGTGATTCGAGGATTTCCCCGGTGGTTTTGCGCCAGACGAACGGTTTCGGGTCGACGTTCCATTGCTCGATCCATGCCGTGATGTCTTTGTCAAGGGCCGCAACCCTTTTGCGGACTCCTCGACGCAGGAGTTGGCCGGTGAGGAACCCGACTCAGTGCTCGACCTCGTTGAGCCATGACGAGCCGGTCGGAGTGGAATGCATATGGAAGCGGGGATGTTTGGCCAGCCAGGCGTTGATTACCGGCGTCTTGTGGGTGGACAGATGGTCGCAGATCAGGTGCACATCCAGTTCCGGCGGGCACGGCCTTGTCGATCGCGACAAGGAACTTCTTGAACTCCGCGGCGCGGCGACGCTGATAGAGCTTGGGAGATCACGGCTCCGTCCGCGATGTCGAACGCCCGAACAAGCTGGTCACGCCGTGATGGACGTAGTCGTGGGAGTATCGCTCGGGCATACCGGGCATCATCGGCAACACCGGCTGGGAGCGTCCAGCGCCTGGATTCCCGACTTCTCATCCACACACAGCACAACCCGCCTTCTCGGGCGGATTGTGATACAGACCGACCACATCGACGACCTGGTCCACGAACAACGGATCGGTCGACAGCTTGAAACCGTCGGTGAGATGCGGTTTCAGCTCGAACTTGCTCCAGATCCGGTCAATCGTCAACGGCGACGCCACTTCGTTTGGCCATCGAGGCCCGCGACCAATGCGTCGCGTCCGCCGGCTTCTATTCGAGGGTCATCGTGACCACTTCTTCAACCTTGTCCAGCAGGATCGACGGCGGACGTCCCGGACGCGGCTCGTCGGGCGTCCCCTCCAAACGCTTCTCGGCAAAACGGGTCCGCCACTTACCCACCGTCTGCGTTACAGCTGAATCAACACCTCGATCGGGAGCATTGTATTGGACTTCACCATGAACGAGAGCCAGGATACTGTTGCTGAAGTTGTCGTAAGTTTGCTGGAACGTGAGAGCGCTCGCGATATCGCACTGTGGCCCATACTCATGGGCAGCGGGTTACTGTCGGCGGCCCTGCCGGAACGCTACGGCGGAGGCGGTCTGGGTTTGCTCGAGGTGTCGGCGATGCTGACCGAGTTAGCAACCGACGCCGTACAGGTGCCGGCGCTGTCGACGCTCGGCTTCGGGGTCCTGCCCCTGGTGCGAGCCGCATCGGATACCTTGGCAGAGAAGGTCTTTCCAGCTGTCGCCAAGGGTGCGGTACTCACGGCGGCGCTCAACGAACCTGGTGCGCCATTCTCCATGAAGCCGGAAACCACCGCGGTCACCGTCGGCAACACGGTGCACATAAGCGGCCATAAGGTCGGCGTGCTATTCGCGGACCTGGCAAGGTGGATTCTAGTGCCGACCGATTCCGGGCTCGCTGTCGTGGATGCGGAGGTGCCGGGTATCGGCCGCGTCGAGAGCCCATCCTCCACCAGAGTGCCGGAATTTTCGCTGTATTTGGACAATGTGTCCATCCCAGCGGAGCAGTTGCTTCCCGGCGGTGTCCCGGAACTCAATCGTTTGGCGCTGGCGGTGATCGGTTCAGTGGCAGATGGCCTGCTGAAGGGCGTGCTGACACTGACTGCCGAACAAGTGCGCACCCGATATCAGCTCGGGCTGCCCCCCGCACAGTTTCAGGCGGTGTCCCAGCAGATCGCCGATATCTACATCACCTCTCGCGTCTTGCACTCGATCACACTGTCGGCGAATTGGGCGCTGGCGCAGGAGGACGACAGCGCAGAGCATCGCGAGCGCGTCGACACCAACCTCGACGTGCTGGCCTATTGGGTCGCCTCGGCGCTGCCGGCCGCCATGCAGAAGTGCTATCGCATCAACAGCGACATCGGCACCGAGATCGCCTATCCGCTGCACCGCTATTACTCACAAGCCGAGGACATAGCCCGCATGCTCGGCGGCACGTCGTTCCGACTGGATTGTCTCGGGGCCAGATATCCTTCGGCTCAACTTCAATACCAGTGACTTAGCCACGATCCGTGGACTGACGTTGGTGGTGGTGTGGCGGCCGGATTCGGCCGTGCCGCGATGCTGGCGGGCTGGTTGAGGCAGGGAGTAGCCGCTGGTCTGCCCAGCTTTTCCACTTCGGTGTAGGTTCGCCCCCCCGGTCGGGGCCGGTTGGTCCGGTGGTTGTGTTTTCGAACGCCGCTCAAGCACCAACTTCAGCGAGGCTTGGAACCACCCCGGTCCTGGATCGTGGCGATCCTCAGATAGCGAACCTTACTGCCCGCCTTGGGAATCGCTCGCTGCCGGACCGGAAGAGGCTGGAAGCTACGGGCTTTCACATCAACCCGCAGCTGGGCCAGGAACTCTTCGACCCTGCGTTCGGCTTCGGTATAGCGGGCGGTTTCCCCGTCCACTCCGGCCGTGCGTGCGCCCGTGTTGTTCCGCACCCGATCCCACGCCACCAGAAGGAACGCGGGATCGGCGACGAGATTGAACAGATCATCGAACCTGCGATGAGGATCATCACCGGCCCAACAGTGCAGCTTGGTTTGGATCCCCAGTACCCGACGCTCGGCTCTTGCGAGCTCGAACGCCAGCTCGTCGGTATTCACCAACGGCCTCCCGGCATTCCAATCGCCTCCCCGCGACTTGCTGGCCCCCTTCGCCATGCACGCGACTCTCGCGCGCTCGGACTACTGCAGGGCGCCTCCGCCTCGCCCCACCTCTTCGACGAACGGCGCGTCTATCCTGCCCGCCCGGATGGGTCCCGGGCCGTGGGGACGGCCATGGCAGCGACTGCTGCAGCTATCGGCGGCGCGCTCTTATACCCCACCAGCCGGCGCTGTTCGAGGCTGAGTTTGTGGACCCGGCAAGAAAGCTGGATCCGGCGCCGGCGTCAGCGCCAGCGGTGAGCCGATGTCGAAGCAGTCGACGCAAACCCACGAACATCAGGAGCATCCAAAGGCAATCCCACATAATGATGTTGGCTGGGTCGCTAAGGGCGTTTCCGCTGTCTTTCCGCAGTGCGTGCTGTGCGGGAGCAGCCTCGGGCGCAGATTTGGCCGTAGCTGGTTGGGCGCCCTGGCTCTCCGGTGGAGACGCATCGCCTCGCGCCACAGCTTGATCTGGATCTATTGGCCGACTAGGAGCACTCGGTGCAGCGGAAGCCTTGGCGGCGGTGCCTGTCCGGGTGGCGAGACTGCGCGCCAGCGCCGCAAACCAGCCCGCGACGAATTGGGTAGACGTCTGGCCGGTTTCGGTGACGGATTCCCATACATAGGCGCCATGGCGTGCGACAACATCCTGATATCTCGCCCACGTTGCGGGTTCGAGGAGCGCGGCGTTATCTGCGACGGCAAAGGCGACCGCGTCGAATGCTTGTATCACCAGGTTCCCGGCGGGTTCGATCGGCACCGATGGGAATCGCGGGCCAGCAATCTTTTCCGTAAGGAGGGCAATGCCGTCCATAGGTTGATTCTCACCCACGCTGAGGATGTCGGCGACTTCGCTCGGTTCGAGTGTCACGCCTACTACGGCGAGCAAAATATTGAGCGCGACTGTAGCCACTTTGAGCAATGCCGCCTGCGCGTCGGGACCATGAACCGGCACCCGAGGGTCCGAGGCTTCCGCAAGGCGCTGACTGAGCGTCCTTTCGGACGTCAGCGTCAGTGTTCCGACCGTGTTGCCGACCACATCATTGCTTACGACGGCGGCGGCGGTCTTCACAGTTGTCGCGACAACGGCTTGAATGATAGAGGACAGTACGGTAATTGGGTCGAGCGGGGACAGCAGCGCCTGGCCGATGATGTTCGTCAACGCGTGCAGTATCGGTGCGCCGGTGGGTGCGTCACAGGCGAGGTCTTCTGCAATGCATAACGAAGCCACGCGTCCGGTGAGCGCGCCGAAGTCTGCGGCAATGTCTTGTTGCGGTCCGATGCCACCGCCCGGTGGCATCGTCTGTGCAACTGGTGGCAGCCCCGCTAATGCTGTTCGGTCGGTGCCGGGTGCGGGGGCGGGTGTGTGCTGTCCCGGCGCGCCAGGGAACACTGGTGCCCCCGGGTCACGGGTCGGGTCGGCGAAGAGTGCGGCGCCGGCTATCTTGTCCGGTGCCACCACGCCGTATCCGAGCCCTACTTCGCGCAGGAACAACGAAACAACGTGCGCCCCTTGTGAATACCCCAGCAAAGCCAGGCTGGTGTTCTCGCATTTACTTGTGATCGCGCGGGTCATGCTCCGCAGCTCGTCGAGTCCGGCGAAGACGGATTGTGCGTACGGCGGCGTGGCAGCGCCGGGCACGATCCCGCCGAACGCCGCGGGATAGGGCACGTATGCGCGATCGACCGCTCCGGGCTTCGAAACGCTGGCCAGCAATGGCGCGAAAACGCCCGACAGCATGCCGGTGTCGACGGTGGGCGATGCGCTGAGGGAGGACTGCCCTGTGCCCTGAACGCCGAGGGTGTACAAGGCCGGGCAGTCGGTCGGATCGAATTCCGGAGCGGCGGCAGAGGGTTGGGCGACGACGGCGCCTGTGGCTGCGATGACGGCACACGCGCCGGTTACGGCGACTGCTCGACCTATCTTCCTCGACACAACGATCCGACCTCTCTCCGACTCGAGCTTTACTTGGACTTGCCGCACTTCACGTTCATCCCGCTGGGGTTGTCATAACCCCCTAGAGCAGGCCGCCGGTCAGAAAATGGATTGTGTTTCCCGCGACGGCGAGAAGTCCTGTGACGAGGTCGATTACGGGCTGGAGGATCATTCGGACAGCCTTTCGGTTGATCGTCTTTGTATCGGTTCGGCGTAGTGAATTGTTTGCGGCCCGACCCCCGACGGACTGTTTTGAGATGTCGGGGGTCGGGCCGCAAACCAAGCATTCGTGTCAGAGCAGCGAGTGGACCAGAACGCTGACGACACCGGTGAGAAGGTTGCCTACGACCGGCAGCAGACCGCTGAGAAGACCGCCCATGTTTGTTTAACCTCTTCTTGTTTGGTGAGTGGTGGTGCCCCCGAGAACCGTCCTCGAGAGGACCGTCCTCGGGGGCGCTTGCTTGGTCGCCCGCCAGAAGAGGGATCGCGCACTAGTCGCGAACCGCTGCTACTTCCGTGGCGAGACTCGACCGTGACACCGCATGCCGCTGCAGCGGCCAACGTTGTTTGTCGCTGCAGCGGCAAACAACGCGCGCGAGCATGTCGCACCAGTTGTTTACTGCTGCAGCAGTAAACAACGCGCGCGAGCATGTCGCACCAGTTAGATCGGCATCGGAAGGTACTTCGTAGGCCGCGCAAACCTGGATGGGTTAATTTCTGGCTTCGGACTGTCGTTGGGCTCGAGCCGGTTTGGAGTGCGGCCAAGGGGCGTATGAAATTCGCGTCTGGATCGACCCATCCACTCCTACCGATTGGATCGAAGACGGACAGTGACATTCATACGTGTGCCGTTCAACGGAGAAGGGAAACCAGTGACATTTCCGTCCAACTCGCCCCGGCGGCGTCCGATCAAACGATTGATCGTGGCCGGGGCGACGGTTGTGACCGCCACGGTCCTGCTGATATTCAATGGGGTAGCGTCAGCGGCCCAGCCCCCGGTCGGGTTAGGGACGGCCACATCGTTCGCGGTATTGGCGGGCCAGACGGTCACCAACACGGGACCTTCGATTATCACCGGTGATCTGGGGGTCAGCCCGGGTTCCGCGGTCACCGGCTTTCCGCCGGGATCAGTGGTCGGAACCATTCACGCTGCCGACGCGGTGGCGTTGCAAGCGCAATCAGATCTGACTACGGCATATAACGATGCTGCGGGTCGCGGTCCTGCCACCGCTGCTCCCCCTGATCTCGGCGGCCTCACACTGGTCGCGGGGGTGTACAACACGGCGGGCCCCATGGGCCTGACCGGGACAGTCACCCTCGATGCGCAGGGCGATCCCAACGCGGTCTGGATCTTCCAAGCGGGATCTACGTTGATCACGGCATCGAGCAGCACGGTCAGCCTCATCAACGGGGCCTCAGCGTGCAACGTCTTCTGGCAGGTGGGTAGCTCCGCGACACTGGGCACCAACTCCACCTTCGTCGGAACCATCATGGCGTTGACCTCGATCTCGGTGCAGACCGGAACCATCGTGGAGGGACGGGTACTGGCACGCAACGGCCAGGTCAGCCTGGACAACAACAGGATCACCCGACCCAACTGCACTATTCCACCGACGTCCACGACGACAGCGCCGCCGACCACGACAACGACGACAGCGCCGCCGACAACGACAACGACGACAGGCCCGCCGACAACGACGACAGGCCCGCCGACAACGACGACAGGGCCGCCGACAACACTGCCGACCATCCCCATCCCCCCTGGCGGAGTTGTCCCCGTCATCCCCGGCGGCGGCATCCCCGGCGGTGGCATCCCCGGCGGTGGTGGCGGAGTCGGAGTTCTCCCCATCCCGATCCCCATTCCCATTCCCATTCCCATTCCGATTCCCCCTGGCGTTATTCCCGGTGGTCCCGGTGGACCGGGTGAACAAGGGCCCGGCGAGGAAGGACCCGGCGAGGAAGGACCGGGCGGTGGCGGGGACGTGCCCGAGGGGTCTCCGGAAACGGGTGGCGGTGGTACTGCCTAGCCCGGACAATTCACCGTTTTCCGGCATTGTGTACCGGTAGAGAGCGAAAGGTGCTCTAGCAGGCGGCCGGGAGGGTTCACCTCCCGGCCCTCTCAGAGCCGTGTGTGACAGTCTCCTGTCACACGGCTCCCCATCATCGAGCGTTCACGGTTGCGGGGTTCCCGATTGCCCAGTCGGAGAAGAATTTCGGGTAGGCCTCCGCGGCCTTCGGAAGCGCTTCACGTGCTCGTTTCCAACGGCCCCGGAACCGCCTACCTTTCTGCACGAGCCACCGCACCAGGTAGTCATTGATCCGTTCGACGACCAATGGGCATACCTGTCCAGCATCGCGCGACTATCCCGAAACAGGTTGCCGCACTGGTTACCTCGCTGTAGAAAGCCGAAAGCCGGGTACTGGGCATCCCATGGACCGGCGACCGGCTGATAGCCGTCCACGAAGACGGCGCACCCTCCGACCCGAGTGGTGCAGCGACGAGTTCCAGCGGCTCCGTACACGGGCCGCCCTTCGTCGGATCCCGTTGAGCATCTTCGCAATACCTCGGTGTCCCTCATGCTCGCGCGGCATTCCCCCACACGTCGTCGCCGCCTGGCACGGCCACGACCCCGCAGTCTCACTGTCCACTCCTCGAGTCGCCAGTTCACCAGGCGCAAGGATCGGTGGGCTAACCCGGTTCAGGCGAGATGTCTCGACCGCACGATTCAGGCAAGACCTTTCGCCTACGCATCGCCCGCTGGGGCAGCTGGCCATCTCGCGCACAGCGGCAGTCGACTATAGGGCTTCACCAGTGGAAACGTAAGCCCATCATGGGTGGTTTTTAGTACTTGCCGGCCTCGAGTACGCGACCGGCCCCATATTGGTATCGGGCCCTGACGAGCCGGAATCTCACATCAGTTCGTAAGAACGGCCCATTTCGACCCCGTCATACGGCACGACTACTTCCAGAGCCCGCGCCTCATCGACCGCGCCCGCGCGGAGTTGGACTGCATTGGATGTAGGACGGGCTCCTGCTCTCGGAGACCTCCGGGGTCTGCGTCAACCGTCCCCGCCGTGCCGGATTCGGCGACCCCGTTCCTGGACCCCTATGCCAGGAGGCCGACCGGTCGCGTCGCCCGACTTCCTTGCACTGAACTATCCCGCGAAAAGTGTTGCGCCACGGGCTTGATGAGCCACGTAATTGTGGGTGAAAAGTTGGGAGCCCGGAGGAAGAAAAGAAGAAGGAACCGGTAACCCAAAGAAATAGCCAACGAAAAATTGTCGGGCTTCAGGTGATGCTTGATGTTTTGACTTCACGGGATGTTTGACGTCACCAATTCTCGGTGGGCGGGATCGGCCGCACCCGACGTCACCACCAGAATCCCCGATCTCGGCCCTACTCGGCTCTCTAAAACCGACCGGTCACCTGGTCTAATGCCAGTCTGACAGAGCGGGGCCTCGCCACTTTCTCCCGATCCCCCACCCATGACTGCTACGGCAGCCTAATAGATTCATTACATTTAGTTTCGATACAACACCCAAACTCAAAGTTTAATTAGGAGACATAGCCTTGAAGCGTAATATCGCAGTAACACGTGTTGAGCTCAATAAGCACTTCGTTGGCTACCGAGGCAATAGACCGATCCGCTCGCATTCACGATTGCATGTGAGCCTTGTGGACGAATTCTATGTGTCGAGGAGTTCCTATGAGGTCGCCATTTTGTGCTATACCGGTCATTCCAGGGTTGCCCGGCGGTCCCGGCCCACCGATTCCGGAATCACCACCGCAAGACCCCGGCCGTTCAGGTGGACCCGGTGGTGGTCAGGGCGGCGCCGATACGCCCGAGACAGCACCGCCTGTGACGCCTGGCCCCGGACTTCCGCCAAAGGGTCCGCCAGGTACCGGCGAGGGCGGCACCGCCGATAGTCCGCACCCAGTTGATGACCTTGGGTGTGCTGGCGGTCGGACTCAGCCTCCCGCTCGAGCGGACCACTCGCCGACGTCAGGGACCGACCGCAGCACGGCCGGAACCGGAATGACTGAAGCACGAGCGCGCACTCCGCGCAGTACAGGACGCAGTTCACCGGTGTCGTCGAAGCACCTACGATTAGCGGCGAGCATTCTGCTATTTCTTGCGGCACTGAGTCCGATCGCTCGACTGTGCCTGGGTGGGAACCTGGTCCCGGCCACCGATGCCGCCGTGACCGCGTTCGGTAGCGTGGCTCCGGCCGCGCTTCCAGAATCGCTCCCTGTGGAACTACACATCCCAGCTATCGCGGTGGATGGACCACTCTCCGAGCTCGGCCTGAATCCTGATCGCACCGTAGAACTTCCGACGGACTTTCAGGTGGCGGGCTGGTACCGAAACGGCCCCCCACCCGGAGACATGGGCTCCGCGGTCATCCTGGGACACGTAGACTCCTACACCGGACCTGCGGTCTTCTACCGACTATCGTCACTGCGCCCCGGGGACCAGGTCGACGTGACAAGAGCGGATCGATCGGTTGCTCACTTCCTCGTTCAGGAAGTAGCCACCTATCTGAAGTCAGAGTTCCCAACTCATGAGGTCTACGACTCGCGCGGATACAGCGCGCTGCAACTGGTGACGTGTGGTGGCGAATTCGACCACACCATAAGAAGCTATCTGTCTAACGTGGTGGCCTACACCGTGCTCGTGGGCATCACCCCGCAGCCCGCTGGCACACCATGGCCCTGAAGAGACCCGGGCTCGCAGCATCAACCTCGGTCGATGAGGGCGGTTTGACCGCGAATACTGCGCGCCAGGTTGTCTCGAGAGCGTGAGACGGTGTTGATCTTGTCGTGGTGGGCCCACTTTGCGCGACGGCACGCATTACGCGGATGAAAACCGCTCACATTTACCGCCTCGACGCCGACCAGCCAGTGACATTCCAACAGCCCCTCACGTCCGTTGAGCCGCTCACCGTAGAGCCGCTCACTGCTACACCCGTGACTGCCGCCGACGAGGTGGTGTTGATGGAGTCCCAGCTGCACGAGGACGCGACATTGGCCAGATTCGATCCGATCAAAGTCCTGACCACCAAGTTGTGGACCGAACAGGTAGTGCCCGTCGACCAGCTCTACAAAGAGCTCGTCGAGGACTCCAACCGCGCCGCATCGCAGCGGGACACCTCGGATTCGGCGCTGAAGGCAACGACGGAGCTATCCGGCTCGTGCACCGCTCAGACGGTCTGCTGGTGGCGGAACTCGAGGAGACCCGCCACCGCACCGACGACTCCAGCGCTGAGCTGAAAGCGTTGTGCGCGCACGCGGATCGGTTCATTGACGGCAAGCGCACGATCACGCGCTGCACGCTGGGGCGCGAGCACGCGATCCCGTTCGAGCCGGTCGGGGTCGCATCGTGACCCGAACTGGCGATGAATGCGCTCACCCATATCGGTGTATGCCGTCGGCTGCGCAGCGCGCCGGGTCGTGGTCGTGTTGGATCGCTCGCTTGTGACCGGTACCGTCGCCGACTGCGAGGTCGAAATCCTGCTCGTCGGCGCACCGCACGGGCACGCCCCCAAATGCGCACGAAGGCCAGACACTCAGTGGAGCGGAAACCCGTTTGGATCGCGTCACAGGAATGACGCAGACTCAACCCAGCAACCACTGCGGGAGATCGGTGGATGGGCGACCTGTCGAAGCTCGGCGGCAAGGGCGCATTCGTCAAAGAGATCGACCTCGCCCTGCTCGATGGCTCGGCCGATCTCGCGGTGCACTGCCTCAAAGACATCCCCGGCGACATTCCCGTGCCCGAGGGGTTGGCGTTCGCCGGGTACCTGCCGCGCGAGGATGTCCACGACGCGGTGATCACCCGCACGGGCGCGCCCTTGACCGAGCTGCCCGAAGGCACGGTGGTCGGCACCAGCTCTGTCCGTCGGACCGCTCAACTTCGCTTGCATTACCCGCATCTGGCGGTGACGCCGTTGCGCGGCAACGTCAACACTCGATTGGCACGGCTCGAAGAGGGGCACGTCGATGTACTGATAGCGGCCGTGTCCGGCCTCCACCGGGTCGGGCATGCCCACCGGATCACCGAGACATTGAATCTGGAAACAATGTGTCCACCGATCGGCGCGGGGGTCATCGCATTGCAGTGCCGCGCCGACGATGCCGAACTGCTCGAGTTGTCCGCGCGGCTCGATCACCCCGGCACCCGCCGCGTGGCCGACGCCGAGCGCGCCATGCTGCATGCCCTGCAGGGCCACTGCAACTCACCCATAGCTGGATACGCCACCCAAGATCCGACGGGCCGATTGATGTTGCATGGCAAGGTATTCAACCTCGACGGGTCTCAGTGGCTGGACTCCCACCACTGGGGCGTCGCGGAGGACCCGCAGGCCCTCGGGTTCTTCGTCGGTGCCGACCTGCTGCGTCAGGGCGCCCGAGCCATCATCGATGCAATACCGCACTGACGCCCGGCCGCAGTCACCGCTCAATCCGATGAAGGGTCGAATGAGGCCCATTCCGGTGCCGACCACTGGGCGCTGCTCGCGCTGCGGACACCGCTGTCAGCGCTAATGCCCGGACATGGGTGCTTGCGCTGCGGGTGAACCCAGACATGACCACCCGCGATCATCTTCCTTCACCCGCCGCTCGGGCGGCGCACGCGCCACTGAGCACCCGCGGAACAGTTCGGCCTCGGTCAGAGTTGAGCAGTTTTGCTACGACAAGGAGGCAGTAATGGCAGTGACGGTAGAGCTGACCCGTTTCACGGTGGCGCCGGACAAGGTCGAGGAGATGCTGGCTGCCAGGCCGGGGATGGTCGCGGATTTCGACGCCGACCGCGAGGGGTTTCTCGGAGCCCGGCTGGTACGCCTGCCCAACGACGAGTGGCTCGACGTCGTCGAGTGGCGCTCCGAGGCGGATTTCACGGCCTCCCGCGCCAAGGGCCCGAACCTGCCCGGCATCGCCGCGTTCTTCGCGGCGATCTCCGGCCTGGTGAGCGACGAGCTCGGCACTCTGGCCTGATTACCTCGGCGGCCCGGCAATCCAGGAGCTGGATTACCGGGCCGCCGCGCAGGTCCGCTCGTGCCGACGGGCCTCAGCCCGCCCATGGCGGAGTCAGGCGGGTGCCGTCGGCGAGCTCTGCGGCGAATCCGACCGGAACGGTCACCACCAGCGCCGCAGGCTCTGACCCGGTGTTGTCGATGCTGATGGTCGAGCCTGCGGGCGCGATGGCCGCGTCGCCGGGTTCCAGCGCCGACGCCTCGCCGTCGATGTGCAGCGTCACCGCGCCCCTGATGAGGACAAAAGCCTCCTCACGCAGGATCTTGTGGCCCACTCCCACCGTGCCCGGATCGATCCCGGTCTGCCAGACGCACAGTTCGGTGCTGCCCGTCTCGGGACGGATGTAGGAGGTGAAGCGGGCGTTGTGCATCTCGTGGACCTGGGCTTCAGCGGCACGAATCACGGGCATGTCCTGCTCCTTCATATAGTCAATTCAATTGACTATATAGTCAAGCATGTTGACCACATGTGTCAAGATGGAATTCATGACGGACCTGAAGCCCGCTTCGACACTGCACCAGGGACAAGATCTGGCCCTGCTGCTGCTCGCCGCGGGCGCGGCGGCGACAGACGCGATCCACAGCGGCGTCCAGGCGGCCGGATTCGGCGATGTGCGACCCACCCACGGGTTCGCGTTCGTGCGGATGGCGCCGAACGGCGCGACCGTCGGCGAGCTCGCGGAGCACCTCGCGGTGACCAAGCAGGCGGCCAGTCAACTAGTGGACGAATTGGTGCGCAAGGGATACGCCGAACGCCATCCGCATCCCGACGACGCCCGTGCTCGGCTGATCACCTTGACCGAACGCGGGTGGGCCTGCACGCGCGCCGCCGATGCCGCTGCCGCGAATTTCGCCGCGCAATGGGCGGCCGTTCTCGGCGATTCCAAGATCACCGAATTACGTAACGCTTTGGCTCGCGTTGTGACCCCCGGAAGGGTGCGTCCGGCGTCCTGGTAGGGACAAAAAAGACAAAGTGGTTTGCGTTACCGTTATATTTACGTGACCTGCGTCACTTTGAGTTTAGGGGCAAACTCCCCGCATACGTAGGGTGTCGACCTGCATGATCTTGGTGATCCAAGATCGAAAAATCCTTTGATACATCTTCCGTTTACCCTCTGTTAACCAGCCGTGACCATCCTGAGATCAGGTCAAGAACAGACCGGCAGTTTGGTTAGACCGAGGAGTAATCCACAGTCATTCGGAAACGACCGCAACAGCAAGATGTTCGATCGCGGTCACTGGAGTACCGCGCGGCACCAAAGGTACCGCAATACTCCTTTTCGATGACAGCGGCACCCGCGTGGCAATTGCCCCGGCTCCCCGAGCTGCCCACAACGGGAACTGAATCCCCGTCTTTCACAACAAAATCCGAAAACCGCATACAGCCGAATTCGGCGAGCAATCACACCTGACGCCCGCCGTGGATCCGTGTTGCCACGCATGCCCGGATCGAAACCCAGTCCCCGAACAAGGAACCGATTTCGCTATGCTTGACAGACGCTTCTTCACCTCCCACCGCCCCTCGCTTCGTGAAGGCTTCACCTTCGCGGTGGCCGCAGCGGGCATCATCGCCGTCGCCGCTTCTTCCGCGGTGTCCGTCGCAGACGACAGTGTTCCGTCTCGCGTCGCCATGGTCGCCGAGGAGCAGGCCGCACCGGCGGCCGCCCCGATCGCCGCCCCGGTCGCTGCCCCGGTCGCCGATGCTGCGGCCCTGCCCGCGCTGCCCGAGCTGCCCCTGCCTGCGCTGCCCGCACTGCCTCCGATGCCCGAAGTGCTCCCGCCGCCGCCCGCTCCGGTGTACGAGAACAACCTCAACGGCTGGATCCTGCAGTCCCTCGACATCATGCGCGCCAGGAACATCCCCGGAAGCTACGACGGCATCCACCGCAACATCATCCGCGAGTCCGGCGGCGACCCGCATGCCATCAACCTGTGGGACTCCAACGCCGCTGCGGGCATCCCCTCCAAGGGTCTGCTGCAGGTCATCGACCCGACCTTCGCCACCTACCACGTCGACGGCACCCCCTTCGACATCTGGGACCCGGTCGCCAACATCACCGCGGCCTGCAACTACGCGGCCAACCGGTACGGCTCGATGGACAACGTGAACTCGGCCTACTGATCCGACAGCACGCAGGAACAACGCCTCCCCGGCGATCGCCGGGGAGGCGTTGTCGTCCGCTAGGGTCGACCGGAACCAACCACCACCGATGCGGAATGCGCCATGACCGATTACGCCCACTCCGACTCCGCGTCGAAGAGTCGCGCCGAGAAGGCGCGGCGGCTCGCGGGCTATATCTGGGATCGCGGAGTCACCGGAGCCGAACTGCTGGCCATGCCCGCGGCGCTGCGGCGCAAGCTCGCGCGCGCGGCGGCAACGAATCCGCCGAGCACCGACGAGACCTGGGCGGCCGTCGCCCGACTCCTCGACGACAAGGATGCCTGGGCCGAGCACCATCCGAATCATGCCGCGGCACAGCGCAACCACACCGACGAGAAGCTGATGTGGGTGAAGCCGCCGATCACACCATGGTGACGACGCTCAGAGGTTGAGGCCGGTGCTGCGCTCGGCCTCGGCCACCACCTTGTCCGCGAGCGAGCGCAACGCCCTCGCCTCCGCGGGTGTCAGCACGTCGACGAACAGGCGACGGACCAGATCGACGTGATTCGGTGCGGCGCGTTCGAGCGCCGCCCGCCCGGCCGCGGTGAGTTCCACCAGGATGCCGCGGGCATCTTCCTGGGCAGGACGGCGTTCGACGAGTCCGCGGGCGGCCATGCGGGCCAGATGCTTGGAGAGCCTGCTCTTCTCCCAGCAGATCTCCGCGCCGAGCTCCTTGGCGCGCAGACAGCCGTCCGGCGCGGCCGACAGCGGCACCAAGATCTCGTAGTCGGCGGGCGAGAGGCCGTCCTGGGCGAAGCCCGCGGCCAGCGCCGCGTCCATTCGCTGGCGCAGCCGGATGAAGGCTTGCCAGGTCGTTTGCTCGTCATCGCTCAACCATCGGACCACGGGAATTATCCTAGCCAGTCTTTGGTTGACATGGACACCAAAAACTTTCAGGAGGTGCCCGTGCCCGCCATCACCGTCCCCGACATCATGGTGCTGCCCCGCCTGCCCAGGCCGACCGAGCCGACGCGCGAGCGTCCGGTGCGCAGCATCAGCACCGCACACAAGCAGCGCGAAGGCGCGGGCTTCGAAGTCCGGCGGCCGTTCCCGAGCATGGACCTGCGCTCGGCCGACCCGTTCATCCTGCTCGACCAGATGGGTCCGGTCGCGTATGAACCGCACGAGGCCAAAGGCGCGCCCTGGCATCCGCACCGCGGCTTCGAGACCGTCACCTACATGCTCGACGGCACCATGGTGCACCACGACTCCAACGGCGGGGGCGGCGTCATCAGCGAAGGCGACACCCAGTGGATGACCGCCGGTTCCGGCATCCTGCACGACGAGGTGCCACCGGAAGAGCTGGTCGCCTCCGGCGGCTGGTTCCACGGCGTGCAACTGTGGGTGAACCTGCCGCGTGCGCTGAAGATGGCCGCACCGCGCTACCAGGATCTGCGCGGTCGCGAGCTGACATTGGTGAGCTCCCACGACGGCGGCGCGCTGGTGCGACTGATCGCCGGCGAAATCGGCGGATTCGCAGGCCCCGGCTCGACCTACACCCCGATTGCCTACGCACACGCCTCCATCAGCCCCGGGGGACGGCTGGAAACACCATGGCCACAACATTTTACGGCGATGGCATACGTCTTGTCCGGCAGCGGCACCGTCGGCGCGGAACGCAGGCCGATCGGCGAGGGCCAGCTCGCGGTGTTCGGTCGCGGCGACTCGATCACCGTGTCGGCCGACACCCGGCAGCACGATCGGACCGGCGATCTCGAGGTGTTGTTACTCGGTGGCAGGCCTATCAATGAGCCCGTCGTCCAATACGGCCCCTTCGTGATGAACAGCCGCGCCGAAATCATCCGAGCCGTCGAGGATTTCCAAGCCGGAAGAATGGGAAATATCCCGGCCGAACACGTGGCGGGAGAGCACCTCGGCGCGTAATTGCGGCGTTTCGCGCACAACCTTCGCATGCAGCCCGGTTGACAACCGGGCGGCCCGTCACAACAGTGGATGCGGCGCCTCCCCCTTTCGGCGCCAATCCACCGCAGCAAACACACAGAGGAATACATGAACGTTCGCCGGCTCACCGTCAGCGCTGCCGTCGCGGGTCTGACCTTCCTTGCGGCGCCCGCCGCCATGGCCGCCGCTCCCACCGGTTCCGCAGGAACAGGATCGTCCGCCATCGACACCGGCTCGGCCGCGACCGGCTCGGCAGGCATGTCGCAGACCGGCTCGGCGGGTGGCGCCTTCGCCAACTGCGACGCGGCCCGTGCGGCCGGCCGGGCGCCGATCTTCCGTGGCGAACCCGGTTACGGCCCGCACCTGGACCCCGACGGCGATGGATTCGCCTGCCCGACGGTCTAATAGCCCGAAAGAACGAAACACCCGGTGTGGCAGTGCCACACCGGGTGTTTCGTTTTCCGTCAGCGGAAGATCTTGAGCAGCACCAGCCCGACGACGACAGCGCCCGCACCGATCAAGCTGTACTTCACCTTCGGCTCGTTCAGCTTGGCAAGCACCATGTGCTTGGTGTCGTCGGCGATCCGCTGCGGATCCGCCCGCACGGCAAGTTCGTCGAGCGTGCTCGCGAGCTGTGTCCGCGCGGCCTCGATGTCCCGCTCGATCCGCTCGGTATCCCTAGCCACGTATCTCCTCCTGTGTCTGATTGCCACGAGTCTAGCCATCATCCACGTACTGTCGGGGCCGTCGGTTACCGTGCAAGACGTGACCGACAACCAACGACTCTCCCCCGGCGATACCGCCCCCGATTTCACGCTCCCCGATGCCGACGGCAAAGAGGTTTCGCTGTCGGAATACCGCGGCCGCAAGGTGATCGTCTACTTCTACCCCGCGGCGAGCACACCCGGCTGCACCAAGCAGGCCTGCGATTTCCGCGACAACCTCGCCGAACTGGAGGGTGCGGGCATCGAGGTCATCGGCATCTCACCGGACAAGCCCGCGAAGCTGGCCAAGTTCCGCGACGCCGAAAAGCTCACCTTCCCGTTGCTTTCGGACCCCGACCGCGCTGTGCTCACCGCTTGGGGCGCGTTCGGCGAGAAGATGATGTACGGCAAGACGGTGACCGGGGTCATCCGCTCCACCTTCCTGGTGGACGAGGCGGGCACGATCGAGGTCGCCCAGTACAACGTCCGCGCCACCGGCCATGTCGCCAAGCTGCGCCGCGACCTGTCGGTGTAGCCGGAACTATTTGCTCGAACGACCGCACGAATTGCTCGTATCCGTCGAGCATCCGATCGAGGCCGAAGCGCAGCACCGCTGCTTCCGAATCCATCTCCACATCGTCGAAGGCCTGCTCGGAGAATGCGCGAGTCAGCGCCGGATACCGCCGCGGGTCGAGTACCCGGCTCAGCATGGCCGGGTAGTCGTCGTGGTCGGCATCGATGAAGTCGCGAACGGTGTCGGCCGCGGCACGACGGATCAGGAACCGGGTGGTGGCACGGCGAGTTGATCGGACCGGCGACGGCGCCGAAAATCTCTCGGCGTTTCGCCGTATTCGGATTTGAACGCCGTCGAGAATCCGGCGCTGGTGAACCCGGAACGTGCGGCCACCTCCCCGATGGAAAGCGGGCCAGGGCCCGCCAGCAGATCGCGTGCGGTGCGCAGTGCTTCGGTCCGCCGGAGCTCCCGATAGGTGATGCCGGTCTGGTGCAACACCGACCGCAGTTGGCGGGGTGACCAGCCGAGCGCACGAGCCACCGCGGGCAGCCGCACGTCACCAGACCCGATGTTCGCACGCACGAATGCTCTGATGGCATCGACGGTTTCGGCCACATGGGCCTGCTGTGGCCCGACGTCGCCGATGAACATCAGGCACAACAGTTCGGTGACGCGGTCACAGACGGCGTCGAATTCCAGCGTCGTCAGGTTCGATCGCCCGGCAAGTGTGGCGGCGAGCATGCTCTCCACGACCCGGCCGAGACCCGATGACATATCGAGCACCGTCTGCGATGCGCCGCGGGTGGGCAGCCGTTGATCGAACTGCGCGCGGGGGAGCCGTAGCGCGTAGGCCGTCGATCCGGGTAGCAACACTCGGCAGATTCGGTCCAGCTCGAGGACGAACCCACGATGTGGCGGTACCCGGGTGAGCCGGTCCGGCTGCTGGATGACGTATTCGCCCCGTTTCGGGAACACGATCCAACAGTGATCGGTCGGACCACGCCGGATATGTGAGCGGCTGCGGTTCATCAGGTGGTCGCCGCGTTGCTGTGTGTGCAGCAACGTGTAGCCCGAGGATTCCTGAACCGCGATCCGAGCCCACCAGTTGGCCGGATCACGGTAGCGGTGCTCTGCCCTCAGGAACTGGTCGGTGACCTCGGTCCACACCGCTGCGCTCGCGACGGTCAGCTCGGAATACTGCATGACGGTTGCGCTGTCGGTCTGATGCTCATCTCCACTATTCACTCGGTGGTGTTCCGACATAAGTCTGACAGCTTCCCGCCAGAGGGCGTGCCCGATCAGCCGAGGGTTTGGAGCTGCACCGGCACACAGAGTGGGCCGTTGGTCATGAACTGCGGCGCGTACGGGATCTCGGCCGGATCACACGCGAGCCGCAACTGCGGGAACCGGCCGAACAGGGTGGCCAGCGCGATGCGAGATTCCAGCCGGGCCAGATGCGCGCCGAGACAGAAGTGCGGACCGCGACCGAATGCCAGCTGATCAGAATGATCGCGGTCGATATCGAAGACGTCGGCATCCGAATGCTTCCGCGGATCGCGTCCGACGCCCGCGTACCAGCCCACGATCGCACCCGCGGGGATATCGACACCGGCGATCTGGACATCACTCAAGGCGTACCGGTTGAACATGGCGCAGGCCGCGTTCCGGTAGCGCAAAGTCTCCTCGACGACGTCGGCCCACCGGTCCCCGTCCTTGGCCGCTGCGAGCTGGTCGGGATTGGCGGACAGAGCCACCACCGCATTGCCGAGCAGATGCATCGTGGTCTCGTGTCCGGCCACGATGATGATCCACAGCATTTCGACCAGCTCGGCGTCGGCGAGTCCGTGTTCGGTCTGGGCCCGCACCAGGTCCGAGGTCAGGTCGTCACCGGGATTGCCGTGCTTGTCGCTGACCAGCCCTGTCAGGTAGCCGGCCATTTCCTGCATGGCGGCCTGGGTCTGCTCACCGGTGCTGGTGTGCGATACCAGCGTGGCGGTCCATCCGCGGAACTTCGACTGATCATCCGCCGGTACGCCGAACAACTCGCAGATCACCCCGACGGGCAGCGGCATTGTGAAGTGCTCGACGAGATCGACCTCCGGCAAGTCGGCGAATCTGTCGATCAGATCGTCGGTGAGCCGCTGGATGCGTGGTTGGAGTTGGGCAACCCGGACGGGGGTGAACGCGCGGGCGATGGCTCGCCGCATTCGCATGTGGTCGGCGCCATCCTTGTTGAGCAGGTGATCGGCGTCGGTCAGGACACGTAACGGCCAGTCCGCCGGGACGGTCCCGTCGTGCATCACGGGGCAGTTCTTAGCGTTCTTGCTGAAAAGCGTTCCGTCACCAGCAAGGACCTCGCCGACCGCCTGATGGCTGACCGCCATCCAGGCCCGAACTCCGCCCGGCAGCTCGTAGGGAACGATCGGCCCGGTCCGGATCATCCGGTCGAAGGTGTCGATAACAGATTCTCCAGCGGTGGGCAGCTGAATGAGTGACTCGGTCATGCAGGTCTCCGATGGCGTAATCGGCCTCTGACGGCGCGTTTCGATGCGTGCTCGACGATTGTGCGACCGGACGGGTGACCGCATCGACTCGAGCGGAATTCTCTGCCTCGCAGCGAAATCCGCTGGCGCGAATCCAAAATGTCAGCGCACCCTTGGGCGCGAACCTGACTAGAACGCATCGCGCTGGCCGGGTTCATCGCGGCAGGCGTCCTGTTCCGGCCGCCGCACCGCGGACTGAACAAGCGAAAGGTCCGACGCTGGCAGCGCCGGACCTTTCGTGGTTTCCGCTTGCGGTGCAGTGCCGCCTAGGTGGACAGCAACTGCTGCGACGCCCACTGCAGCATCAGGCGGAAGTGGTTGTCCCACCAGTGATAGGACTCGGGTGTGAACGCCGCGGGCGGCGGACTCTCACCCGGGAACAACATCGTGCCGTTCGGTGCGCCGACCTTCGTGGTGGAGCCCGGAGTGCCCGTCCCGGGCAGCAGCTGCGGCGCGGACTCGGGCTCGGCGACCGAGTCCGACGGTGTGAACGACAGCAGACGATCCTGCTGGCCGCTGCCCCATCGCTGCGCCGAGTACTCCGGCAGATCCCGCACGACCGTGGTCGGCTCCAGGCCGAGTTCGCCGGTCATGGATCCCCGGCCTCTGCCCGCCGAATCACGAGAGTCGCGCACGCCGGGGTCTACCGCCGAGCCCGCATTCGATCCGATCTCGCCGCCGACCACACGCGTATCCGCGGCTACCCGCGCATCCGCGACGACAGCGCCGGTAGCCGACCGCGAGAAACCGCCCGCCGCGTAGACGCCGCCGACGACCAGACCACCCGCAAGCACACTGGCCGCCGCGAACAGCGCAACGGTGACACGGCCGTTGTGTACCCGCTCGACCGTTGCGTCGGACTCCTCCACGTCGACTATCGCGGACAGCGCCGCACCCACCGCGGACGCGGATGCCGCGATCTTGCACGGAATCACCGGCGCACCGAATCCGTCCGCCGCGGCGACGACCGCCGCAGCACGCGCAAGCGATCCGATCAGCACCACGGCATCCGGTCGTACCTCGGCCGCTTCGAATTGATCCCAGGCCGCTGTCACAGCCGCGCCCATCGACTCGGCTGTCGCCGAGCCTCCGGTTTGGCTGTTGGCCGCAAGGACCCTGCTGCGCTTGCGATCGATCAGCGTGAACGCCTGATGGCCGGGAACTACATCGCAGATCAGCAGATTGCCGAATTCGTTCAGCCACGTCATGGCGCCTGCCACGTTGAGGTGCGCGGCCTTCGCCGACACCAACGAGGCCGAGTGCCACTGCCCGGACGCCAGCCGGGTGACGATGGCCCGGCGTTCGGTGGCATCGCGGTAAGTGACAGCCGCACCGCCGATCTCCGTATCCGCGCCGAGTTCAGCGGCCAGTACATCCATTGCTGTCTCGACGGCGTCGGCCAATTCCGCTTTACTGTCGCCGTCCGTCTTTACCACCCGATAGAGCAGCACGCGCTCAGGTAGTCTCTCGCTGGAATCGGCGAGAGCTACCGCGTGAACGGCGCCGCGTTCGGTGGAAACGCCTAGGGTTACCACGGATCGAGCTACCACAGACCACGCCTTCCCATTGTTTTGCCGAGCTCACGAACGGGTCCTTCCCCGCCTGCGCGGGGGACGCACTGCGCAGTAACGCGGTGAAGATGCACGCAGGCTCGCTTATGTGTTCGCGGCCACATCCGGCTTTGGATGGGTGGTGAAATGTGACAGTCCTCAACACACAGACGCCGTGCGCGTGTCGCACGTGTGTCCCTACCGCTAGCCTGGATACGTGGATGTACGCACGGAGGCCAGCCCTAAGCGACGTCTGGACCCTGCGCTGGACCTGCAGGACGACCCACAGGAGCTCATGCCGCGGCGTCGACCGACGCAGGAACGCAGCAAACGCAAGTTCGACGCGCTGTTGCAGGCGTCTCGTGAACTGCTCGTCGAGGTCGGGTTCGAATCGTTCACCTGTGAAGAGGTGGCGGCGCGGGCCGAGGTGCCGATCGGCACGCTGTATCAGTTCTTCGCCAACAAATATGTCATCGTCTGCGAGCTGAATCGCCAAGACCTCGTTGCCGTTTCCCAGGAACTAGCCGATTTCCACGGCGAGATTCCGTCTCTGGACTGGTTGCGGCACATGAACCAGTTCGTCGACCATTTGGCCAACCTGTGGATGACCGACCCGTCGCGGCGCGAGGTCTGGCTCGCCATGCAGTCGACACCGTCGACGCGGGCCACCGGTGCGATTCACGAGAAGGAATTCGCCGAAGTCATCTCCCGGATGCTGCGGCCGCTGACCCCGCGCACCCCGCGATCGCGGCGCTCCATGATGGCCGAGGTGCTCGTGCACGTCGTCTACTCGATGCTGAACTTCTCCGTTCAGGACGAGCAAAGCCACGCCGAGGCCGTCTCCGAGCTCAAGCGACTGATGGTCGCCTACCTGCTCGTCGCCGAAAAAGAATCCCGCTCCGCCAGCGAGCGCTAGCGGAGCGGGATAACACGACTAGCCGCTCGCCTCGCGGCCATCGATGAGATCTGCCAGTTCGCCAGGGTCTTCCAGGACGACCATGGCGGCGGCGGTGTCGCCGTCGTGGGTCAGCGACAGGTGAACCCTTACGCGAGGCAGGAATTCGGCGGCGAGGCCGTGCAGCTTGATGCTCGGCCTGCCCCACGCGTCGTTGACTACTTCGATCAGGGGGTAGGGGTTGTCCCCGATCTGCGGGCGGCGGGCGAACCGAGACGATGCCCATGCCTTGAGCACCGCCTCTTTCGCCGCCCACCGTGCCGCGTAACTGCGAGCGGGGTCGGTTCCCTTGCCCTGGCAGTAGCGCCGCTCACCCGCGGTGAAACTCTCCCGGAGCATGGTGGTTCCGGACCTTTGTAGCTGTTCGGAGAACTCGGAGATGGTTACCAAGTCCAGGCCGATACCGAGGATCGTCACAGGGGCGAAGCCTACGACCCCGCGCGCCCGGCCGCGCGCGAATCATCCGCGACCTGACCGGTATTGCAGCCCCAGCCGTCGGCACGGTACGTGCCGTCGGCCGCCAGGCGCGCATCCGCGGACAACAACACATCGGCCTCCAGCTGCCGAATCTGCTTGGCGGGCGTGCCCTCTGCGCCGAGGCGCCGATCGGCGGGCCGCTCGTACAGCGCGGCGCCACCACACATGGCCTCGGTGAACCGCTGCCGTCCCGCGAGCTGCCGCTCCTGCGCCCGACGCTGGTACTCCGCACGCTGACCCGGCTCGATCGCCTGGACGAACGCCTCGGGATGCACCACCGCGAGCAGACCCGACACGTGTCCGAAGCCGAGTGAGGTGACCAGACCGGCCTTGAGCGGGAACCGGTCGCCGAAGCGCAGCGGTTCGCGCGCCCACACCAGGTGCGGGTAGGCCTGCATCTTGTCGTCGACACAATCCAGGCTGCGGTTCGGCGGAATGACGCCCTGCTCGAGCACCTGGCACAGGCCGATGAGCTGGAAGGCCGCCGCGCCGCCCTTGGCGTGCCCGGTCAGGCTCTTCTGCGAGACGACGAACAGCGGTGCGCCCGCCGAACGACCGATCGCATCGGCAAGCCGCTCGTGCAGCTCGGACTCGTTGGGATCGTTGGCCGCGGTCGAGGTGTCGTGCTTGGAGATCACCGCGATGTCGTCGGGACCGACGCCGAGCTTGCGCAGCTCGGTGGCGAACCGGGATTCCCGGCCGCCGCGGCCCGCGCCGAGCGCGCCGAGGCCCGGTGCCGGAATCGAGGTGTGCACACCGTCGCCGAAGGACTGTGCCCAGGCCACCACGCCGAGGACAGGAAGGCCCATCTCCACCGCCACGTCACCGCGGGCGAGCAGCACGGTGCCACCGCCCTGCGATTCCACGAACCCACCACGCCGACGGTCGTTGGCGCGGGAGAAGTACCTGTCGCTGATGCCCTTGGCGCTCATGGCCGCCGAATCGGCGGTCGCGGACATGTCACCGAAACCCTTGATGCCCTCGATACCGAGATCGTCGAAGCCGCCGGCCACCACCAGTTCGGCCTTGCCGAGCCGGATCTTGTCGACGCCTTCCTCGACCGACACCGCGGCGGTCGCGCAGGCCGCCACCGGGTGCACCATCGCGCCGTAGCTGCCGACGTAGGACTGAACCACGTGCGCCAGTGCCACATTCGGCAGGGCTTCCTGCAGGATGTCGTTCGGCGTCGGCTCGCCGAGCAGCGAGTCGATGTACAGCGAGCGCATCGCGGACATGCCGCCCATACCGGTGCCCTGGGTGTTGGCCACCATCGACGGGTGCACCCAGCGCATCAGTTCGACCGGGCTGAACCCCGAACTGATGAACGCATCGACGGTGGTGACGATGTTCCACAGCGCCACCCGGTCCACCGAGCTCGCCATATCGGCCGAGATGCCCCAGATGGTCGGATCCCAGCCGGTGGGGATCTGACCGCCGACGGTCCGCGAGATCTTCGCCCGGCGCGGCACCCGGATCTCGGTGCCCGCCTTGCGGGTAACGGTCCAGTCGCCGGATTCCGGCGCGGGCACGATCACCGTGTGCTCGGGGTCGGCGGCATGGAAGGAGCGGGCCTCGGCCTCGCTGCCGACGGTGAACGACAGATCCTGGTCGAGGAACACCGACGTCATCAGCGGCGCGGTGTTATCGACCATGGCGCCGTCGTCGCCGTAGCGGCGCACGCCGCAGCGGGCGACCACCGCGTCGTGGTACTTCTCGGCCAGCTCGGATTCGGGCACATAGTCACCGGATTCGGCGTCGTACCAGCCGGGCTTGGGATCGTTCTCCCAGCTGACCATGCCGGTGGTCCAGGCGAGCTCCAGCACGCCCGCGGCCGAGAGCTCGTCCTCGACTTCCATCTCGAAGCGGGTGCGCGAGGACCCGTACGGGCCGAGCTCGCCGGCGCCGACGATGACCACCATGTCGGCGAGATCGGCGGTGACAGTGCCCCATTCGGGCACCGGCAGGGCCGAGGTCATGGTCGGCGGCGAAGGCAACGCGGCGATGGTCGCGGCCGAGCCGGCCTCGTCGGTCGTCGCTTCAGCGGCCTCCTGCGCCTGCTTGGCCAGCGCGGGCAGGTCGAGCTTGGCCCGCGCGAGTCCGCCGGTCAGGTCGATCTGCTGGGGGCCGGCCACGGTCACCTGACGGGCCCGCGAGGTGCACCACTTGAGCAGCTCGTCGGCCATCTCCGCGGTGGACCAGGTTTGCACTCCGGCCTTTTCGACCGCCTCGACCATCGGATCGTTGTGGCCCATCAGCCCGGTGCCGCGCACCCAGCCGATCAGCGCGTGCACCAGGGTGACCCGCGCCGACCACGACTTCTCGGCCCGCCACTTGGCGACGACCGCGTCGAGCGCCGCCTTGGACTCGCCGTAGGCGCCGTCACCGCCGAACATGCCGCGGTTGGGCGAGCCCGGAAGCACCACATGCAGTTTCGCGTCGACGTCGTGGTCGGCGCCGAGCTTGGACAGCCCGCCGATGAGCTTCTCCACCGACCAGAGCAGGACACGCATCTCCATTTCGGCGCGGGCCCCCGCGTCGGCGAGGTCACCGGCCACCCGCGGCGCCGCGAACGGTAGCAGCAGGGTCGGCGTCATGGCGTCCTTGGTCTTGATCTTCGCGCCGCCCGCGTTGTCGACCTGCTCAGTGCCGACCCAGTCGATCAGTGCGTCGATGTCCTGGTAGGAGGCCATGTTCGCCGGGACGACCCACAGGGCCGCACCGTGCCTGGCGTTCTCACGGTGCAGCTTCCGGTAGAAGCCGAGCCGCTCGTCGTTCAGGCCGGAGGTGGTGACGACGACGGTCGCGCCGCCGCCGAGCAGCCGTCCGGCGACCGAGGCCGCGATGGATCCCTTGCTCGCACCGGTGATCACGGCGATGTCCGACGACCACAGGCCGGGCTCTTCGGTGCTCAGCGCGGCCTCGGCAATGCGCTCGTACAGCCGCGCGAGCACCGAGCGCGCCTCGTGCTTGGCCCGATCACGCCACCAGTTCGCCTGTGCGGCAACAGCTTCGCCGGCACCGAGGAATCCGACGACCGGACCCTCGCCCGAGCCTGCGTCATCGAGCAGCCACAGCTTCGCCAGGTCCTCGCGTGCGGTGGCCCAGCGGTCGTCGATCAGCACCGCCTTGCGCGCGTCGAAGGCCGGGGCGACCAGGCGTGGCCAGTCCGAACCGAGCTCCGCCGAGACCAGGTCGACCAGCGAATCGTCGCTCGCCTCCGGCGCGGAGACCTGTTCGGTCAGGCCGAGCTGCTCGAGCACCACCCGCGCGGCCGTCGCCAGCACGCCGTCGCGCCCGGTGATCTGCTCGGTGAACTCGCCGAGTGCGGCCGCGTCGACCGTGGCGCCGCCACCGCCGCCCGCGCTGGGCAGCGACACCGCGACACCGCGCCGGGCCGCGACGGCCTGGACCGCGGAGTCGATGGCCGCGTCGACCGACGCCGCGTCGCTCAGCGCACCGGACACCAGCCCGCCGAGCTCACCGCCGCGCACGCTGGCGCCCTCGCGGGTACCGAGCGATACCTCGGCGGTCACATGGTTGGCCCAGCCGTCGCCGAGCTCCCAGACCTTCTTGACGCGTTCGGCGATCGCGGCGGGCCGCTTACCGGACGGGCCGAACACCTTGCGCAGGTGGTCGCCGATGGAATCCGACAGCACCGAGCCGAACGGCTTGTAGGTGCGGGCCAGGCGCTCGACCGTCGCGGACAGCGCACCCATATCGGCGTCCGCCGCGCCGTCGATGGCGCCGAGCGACAGCTCCGAACCGAGGTCGACGAGCAGCTGGTTACGCCGGGAGGAAACACCGTCGCACAGACCCTCGATGGTGTCGACCGGGCCGATCTGGTCCAGCCGCAGCTTCGTCCACAGCGCGATGAGCACACGGGTGGCGTCGGCCGCGCTGAAGGCGATGTCGTCCGGACGCGGGCCACCCGAGCTCGGCGCGGGCACAGCGACCGGCGCGGCGACCGCGGCAGTGGCCGCAGGCGCGGATGCGGTCGGCTCGTCGGCGGGTTCGTCGGCGGGCGCGGGATCGGTGTCGGCCGAGTAGACGACCCCGGCCTCGCGCTCGATGTTGAGCACCTCCACGGTGGCGGTGGCGAAGGCAGGCAGCTTCAGTGTCTGACTGGCTAGATTCGCCACCGTCGGGGTGGCGCCGAGGCCGATCTCGACGAAGCGCTCCACACCGAGACCGCCGTGTGCGACATCGGTGAACAGCAGGTCCTGAGTTTCGATCCAGCGGACCGGGCTGGCGAACTGCCACGCGAGCAGCTCGATCAGCACCACCCGGCAGAGCTCGGTCGGCCGCGCCGCCCAGCTGTCGAAGTCGGCGAGCACCGCGGCGAGCGGCTCGGAGGGCACCAGATCCGCGATCTCCTGGACAAAAGCGCGCTCCAGCGAGAACGGCTTGGGCACCAGGTTCGGAATGTAGCGCCCGAGCAGGACTTCCGGGTGCAGGTCCTCGGGCAGCAGCTGCTCGAGCTTCTGCCGGAACTCGGGCACGCCCTCGCGCAACACGGTGGAGTGGAACGGCACGTCGATACCGGGCACCAGGATGAACGCGCGCTTGCCGCCGAATTCCGCACGGCGCCGGTCGATTTCGGTCTCGAGGGCTTCGAGACCCGCGACGGTGCCTGCGATCGCGTACTGCGAGCCGCGCAGGTTCAGGTTGACGACCTCGAGGAACTCACCGGTCTGCGCACCGATGCCGGAGACGAAGCCGACGACCTCGTCATCGGGCAGCCCGATCTGCGAGGGCCGGATGGCGGCCATCCGGTAGTCGCTGCGGCCCTGCGCATCACGCGGCACCAGCTCGTGCATGGCGGAACCGCGCTGGAAGACGACCTCGAGCACCGCCTCCAGCGGCAGCACGCCCGCGACCGCCGCGAGGGCGTTGTACTCGCCGACCGAATGTCCGGCCAGCATGGCTCCTTCGACGTAGGCCCCCGCCTCCCGCAGCTCGGCGACCTGGGCGACACCGAGCACTGCCATCGCGACCTGCGTGAACTGGGTCAGGTGCAGCACGCCGTCCGGGTGGCGGTGTTCGACACCGCGCGCCTTGAGGTAGGTCGGGTTGTCGCGCACGACCGCGAGGATCGAGAAGCCGAGCGCCGCACGGGTGTGCTTGTCAGCGCGCTCCCAGATGTCCTTGGCGGCCTTGGAGCGGGCGCGGGCGTCCAGGCCCATGCCCTTGCGCTGAATGCCCTGGCCCGGGAAGGCGTAGACGGTCTTGGGCCCCGCGGTGCGACCGGTCGCGGTCATCACCAGGTCGCCGTCGGTCCGGCAGGACACCTCGACGATCTCGCTGCCCGCGTCGACGGCGATCCGCTCGACCCGCACGTCGATCTCCGCACCGGGACGCACCATGCCGAGGAACCGGGTGGTCCACGCCGTCAGCGTCCTGGCAGGCACGGGGGCCGACGGATCGAGCGCCGACACCGCGTGCTGCGCGGCGGCCGAGAGCCACATGCCGTGCACGATCGGGCTGCCGAGGCCGGCGAGCTTGGCGGCGGCGGCGCTGGTGTGGATGGGGTTGTGGTCGCCGGAGACCGCCGCGAAGGCATGCATGGCGCGCGGCGCCACCATCGTGACGTCGCGGCGGCGCCTGCGCGGGGTGTCGGTGGCCGCGTCGGACAACGTGCCCGCGGCGCGCGGCGGGTCGGTCAGCTCGCCCGCGCCGTTGCGGCCGCGGATGGCGAAGCGTTCGGTGAGCGTCGCGAGGGTCGGCATGGACATCCCGGTTTCGGGCTTGTCGAGCATGCCGGTGATCTTCACGTGCACCTCGACCACGCGGCCGAGGTCGGTGTCGATGGTCTCGCCGGCCCGCGCGCGGACCACGAGAACGCTGGTGTCGGTGGGCAATTCACCGACCAGCGCGACCTGGTGGTCGAGATGGACCAGGTCGAGCATGCCCTCGATAACGCTGGCGCCGGACTCGCTGCGCGCCGCGCCGAGCACCGCGAACACGGCGGGCCAGCAGGCGCCGACGAGGACGTCGGGAACGGTACGGCCGAGCGTGCTCAGGGTTGCGGGCAGGCCGGAGCCGGTGACACCCGCGTGATCGGCGATGAGGTCGGGGGTCCACGCCACATTCAGGTGTGCGACCTCGCCCTTCACCTCCGGCAGCGACTGCCCCGCGGCGACCGCGAGCAATGCGGACATGGCGGCGTCGGCGTCGGCCTCGGTGACGACAGGAGCGCCACCGTTGAAGGTGGTGACCGGCACGGTGATCCGGATGCGCACAGCGTCGCGCCCCAGCAGCGGCACGCTGAGCTCGAGGTAGGAGTCCTCGACATCCGGCCCTGTCGTCTCGACGAGGGTCGCGCCGGTCGGCGGGTGCAGCGCGCCCTTGCCGTCGACGGTCCACTCGGCGAGATCGCCGAGCCGGTGCACGGGGTTGATGGTGGTGCGGCCGGACCATTCGACATCCGGAGCGGCGAGCACCGTGTCGATGGCCCCGGAGGTCACGCCCGCGGTGCGGCGGCCGTCGATCGCGACCGGCACCACACCCGCGCGGACGAGCGAGTAGGCGGTGTCCTTCTCGAATCGGTCGAGCAGCTCGCCGACCGGCTCGTCGACCCGGGTGATGCCCGCGACGGCCACCGTGCCGGGGATGACGCAGACCTGGTCGGCCGAGTAGCGCGGATCATGCGCCTGCCACAGCGAATCCGAGCGCCACCAGCGACGCACATCGCCGTCGACGACCGGGACGAAGTTGACCGGCTTGCCCGGCGTCTTGCACAGCGAGATGAAGAACGGCACATCGGCCGGGTGCAGCAGGGTCTGCTCGGCGGCGGGGTAGCGCTGCTTCAGCGTGCACAGCGCCTCGACCGGGCTCTCGAAGGCGTCGCCGGCGGCGAACAGCGTCTCGATCTCGCCGCGATCGGCCGGGTTGAGCCGAGATTCGGTGCGCCGCACCATGTCCGCGAACCGATCGCGCCAGGTGATGTCCAGCCACACCGAGCGGGTGGCCTCGAGGAAGGCGTCGCCGAGGTCGCTGCCGCAGTCGAAGTCCTTGCGCCGGTCGAGGCCGACCGCGAGCTCCACGTAGCGCTCGAGCCATTCGAGGTAGGTCATCGTGGTCAGGTCGCCGAAGTACGGCTTGGCCGCGGCGTTCAGTGCCGCGATGATCTCGTCGCGGCGCTCGGCGACCGCGTCGGCGTCGCCGGCGACCTCGTCGAGCAGGCGGCCGGTACGCGAGGCCGCGTTGTCGATCTCGTGGATGTCGGCGCCCAATTGGCTACGGCCCGAGGCCATGCCGCCGTTGGCGGTGCCCGCTCCGACCCAATCCGGGGTGCCTGGGGTGTCGACGAGCAACTGCTTCACCTCGGGCGCGGTGGTGGCCTCCAGTGTCGCCATCGCCGCGGTACCGACCAGCACGCCGTCCAGCGGCATCACCGGATAGCCGTGCGGCACCGCCCATTCGCCGGTGAGGTACTCGGTGGCGCGCTCCGGCGTGCCGATGCCGCCGCCGACGCAGATCACCACATTGTCGCGGTTGCGCAGCTCGGCGTAGGTCGCGAGCAGCAGGTCGTCCAGGTCTTCCCAGGAGTGGTGTCCGCCGGCGCGGCCGCCCTCGATGTGCATGATCACCGGGTAGTCCGGCACCTCGTCGGCGATGCGAAGGACCGCGCGGATCTGGGCCACCGTGCCGGGCTTGAAGGCCACGTGGGAGATGCCGACCTCGGTCAGCTCCTCGATGA
This sequence comes from Nocardia sp. NPDC057440, assembly GCF_042802915.1. Classification (NCBI taxonomy): domain Bacteria; kingdom Bacillati; phylum Actinomycetota; class Actinomycetes; order Mycobacteriales; family Nocardiaceae; genus Nocardia; species Nocardia sp. NPDC057440. The sequence continues at coordinate 181,487 of NZ_JBHVDF010000015.1, read as the reverse complement.
GCGCGACGGCTTCCTCGAGCTCGGGGATGCCCGCGGTGACGATGACGCCGTCGAAGGGCGCACCCGCCGTGCGGGCCTTCTGCACCAGGCGCTTGCCGCCCAGTTGCAGCTTCCACAGGTACGGGTCGAGGAACAGCGAGTTGAACTGCACCGACCGGCCCGGGTGCAGCAGCGTCTGCAGCTCGGCCACCCGGTCGGCGAAGATCTGCTCGGTCACCTGGCCGCCACCGGCGAGCTCCGCCCAGTGGCCCGCGTTCGCGGCCGCCGCAACGATTTTCGCGTCAACCGTGGTCGGCGTCATGCCCGCGAGCAGAATCGGCGAGCGGCCGGTCAGCTTGGTGAACGCGGTCTCGACGACGATGCGCCCGTTGGGCAGTCGCACCGGCCGCGGCGCGAACGACGTCCACGGCGCGGCCACCTCGGGTGCGGCGCCGGGCGTCAGCAGTTCACGCTGACCCGCGCGCGTCGCGGCCGCGACGGTGCCGACGCCGGTGCCCTTGAGCGAGCCGCCGGTGAGCCTGCTGAGCAGATCACCGGGGCCGAGGTCCAGAATCCATTCCGCGCCCGCGGCCACCACGCCGTCCACGGTCTCGACCCAATCGATCGGGTCGACCAGGATCTCCTGCGCCAGCGCACCGGCGAGTTCCGCGTCGATGCCGCACTGGGTTGCCCAGCCTGCCACCAGATCCACCGTGTCGGCCAGCGCCGGGTGATGGAACGCGACGTCGACGGCGATGTCCTCGAAGACCGGCGCGAACACCGCGCCACCGCGTGTCTTCGCATCACGCTCGCGGGACTGTTCATCGTGGATCTGCGCGCAGCGCTGCCGCACCCGCTCCAGTTGGGTCGGGGTACCGGACAGCACCGCCCTGCGCCGCCCGTTGCGGATCGACACCACCGCTGCCGCAGCAGGCTCCACACCTTCGGACACCTCGGCGACCACTGCGCGCAGCTGCTCGGGATCCACATTCGACACCGCGACCATGGGCGAGCGCTCGCCGACCGGCATCAGCCCACGCCGCCGCGCGACCAAACCCGCTGCGGCGCCGATCAATTGCGCCATCGCCAGCAGTTCGGCGTCGCGCTGCCCGCCGGTCTCCACCGCCGTCGCGGCGAGGCGGCCCTGGGAATGGCCGATGACCGCCACCGGAGCGTTCTCGACCGGATCGAGCCCCTGGAGGCGCAGCGCCCGAAGCGCCGCGAGCTGCGTCAGCAACACGCCCGGCATGGACACCACGGCCGAGCGCAACACCTGTTCCGAGGGCGCCGCGGAGGGCTCCCCCTCGTCACCGTCGGCGAGCTCGTCCTCGAGCATCCAGCCGACCGGGTCGAAACCGACCGGCCGCACCACGAGCAGTTGTGCCGCAACGGGTTCCAGCAGCGCGGCCGCCTCGTTGACCAACGCGGTCAGCTCCGGCTCCAGCGCGCTGTCGCGGCCGATCTCCTCCAGCTCACGCAGCCACTGCGCGCCCTGGCCGCCGAAGGCCACAGCGTAGGGCGTGCCGCCGAGCAAACGATCCAGCAGCGGGGACCGCGCCCCACCCGCCTTGGCGGCAGCGGCCACCTTCGCGCTGCGTGCGGTCCCGGCTTCGGTGCTCTCGTTGATCGTCAAGGCGCTTCGACTTCCTTCTCCTGGCGACATGCCCTAGGCGGACACGCCGCTCCCTCCGGTGCGCAGGTGTTCCTCAACCAATGGGCTTGATAAGGGCGAGCTTGGCACAAAATCATGAGGAAATCCTCACGTTTGCTCGGCATGCCCTCCTCTACCACCGAGTATTTATGTACTGCCGTACCAGAATTCCCAGGAACATGACCCTCCCTCATGTTTGAACACGCTGGTCCACTCGGTTACTAACGCGTAGGAAACATGAGCGCTCCTCATGTTGTCCGTTACTTAATCGTTATAATCCCAGGTGGGGTTACCGGCGAGTACGCCACGCCCGGGCAGAGCTTCGCGATCGCGGTCAAGCCCGGTAGTCTTTGGACGGTCGTACCATCACGCGCGAGTGGCGAAATTGGCAGACGCGCCAGATTTAGGTTCTGGTGTCCACGGACGTAGGGGTTCAAGTCCCCTCTCGCGCACCACCCACCGCCCCGGTGTCCGTAACGGACACCGGGGTGCATCCTTCGGCGAGACCACTCATCTAGGCGTACGCACGCTAGAGCAATCCCGCACCCCGCACCATGCGTTCGCCGAAATGCGTTCCGACACTCCGTGCGAACCCGCCCGATCCCTTTCCCGCCGTGTTGCGCTGTCCGAGCGTCTCGCGGCCCAGCCCACACGCGCGCCACGAGGCGGACCCAGCCCGCCACGGTCAGCATGCCCGACACCAGCGGTTCAACCCTCAGACGGGGCGACGGCGGATGCCGATGTGACGACTGACACAACCGGGAAATGGAACCATGAGGAGGGCCGGCGCATCCAATCTGCTGACCGATCAATTTTGGATGAATCGGATCGAACGGGCGAATCTCAACATTCACGGGGGACAGCATGATTGGGAAAAAATGGTTTCATCGCATCGGTGTAGCAATTCTCGTGATGTCGGCAGTTGCACTGACGAAACCTCAATTGGCGCACGCTGATAGCGCGCCACCGTGCCGAAACTACGAGGTTCAGACGGAGTGGGGGAGGCTCACGGTGGACACCAGACCATCGAACGACGGCGATCCCATCGGGGTCGTCAGCTGGGCGTGGTTCATCAACAATCCTGCCGATGTGCCCGGCCGCTACGATTGGACCGTCTTCATCAACAGTCGGGCGCCGGAAGGCCCGCAATGGAACAACAAGGACGACAATCTTCACTCTGCATTTCGCAGGTATCGCGACGGAACCGATCGATACAACTCTGGAGACATTTTCCATGTCGAAGCTGCACACCAGGCCGGCAACAACCTCTACGTCACCCCGTTGAACAGCTGCCGAATCCCGTAAACCGGGGTGGCACAATGACGGTGTGACCAACTCTAATGCGGTGACGGGGGCGCGACTCCTCGCGGATGATATTGCGACAGCGTTGGGTTATGACGTCCAGACGGACCACAGCGCCCCCGCTCACCTGACGGAAAAAGCGGACCGGGCAGGGGGATGGATCAGCCTCCGCGTCCCCGCACTGGATATCGAGATGGGCTACGGACCGGACCCGGCGGTGACCCCCGATTCGGTGGCCTGCCAGCTGGCGACCCACATCCAAGACGACATCCTCTCCCGCACCAGCATGATCTGGCCCGCATATCCCGGCCACGACGACCAGCCGTTGGTCCCCGGCGACAAGGGCTGGTACAGCGAGAGCGACCCGGCGGTGCTGGTCCCCTACGGTCACGCCAGGTCGGCACACAGCCCGAACACCGATCTCGAGCGTGTGGTCCGCTGGTGGCTGGGCTACTGGTTCGTCGGATTGATCGCCGACAAGTCTGGTGACATCTGGTTCTCCGAGCACGAATTCGAGGGCGACCTGTCCACAATTCGCCCAGGCCTCCCGGTTGAATACGTTGCCGGTGACCGAACTCACGGACGCTTCCGCAAGGCCGTCAGGGTACGAGCCGCCTCTTGACTTGCCTGCCCCACCCTTCGATAGGAGATCGAGGCCGCAATCCGATCTGCCACTAGGCGTTTCCGCGAAGGTGATAGAGATGTGCCGCTCGGGCTCGAGCGGCCATTGCCACACCGCCTTGTCGAGGTGGGCGTAGGTGATCGTTGAGGACTCGGCAGAGGGTCTCCAGCCGAGGGTCTTTCGCGGCCTGGTGTCGAGGGCGTGGGTGACTACCGTGACAACCACCACTCGGTGGCTGCCCGCAGGCTAGGAATCCAGCCTGGCCCCGCCGCCGAAACCCTCATTCCCCCTAGTCATCCGCTCCGCAGGGCCCGGCGGCAGCGGACAGTGTCACCACGCCGACGCAGTCGGTCATCTCTTCGCCTTGCCCCGTTCACGCGGTTCGAATAGCGTCCGACGTTCGTGAGCGGTAGTGCGGTTGTCGAAGCGCGAAAAGACAGATACAAGTGGGGGGCGGTTACCGCAGTCGGAGTGATCGCCGGATACGTGGCGGTCCTGCTGGCGGACGCGCGGCACTACTACACCGACGACACCGAAGCCCAGTACGCCCCGATGTGGGTGATGCTCGGCACGCAGCTGCGCGAGGGGCACTTTCCCGCGCTGGTGCCGTGGGAGTGGATGGCGGGCAACTACGCCCTGGAAGAGGCGGGGCTGTACAACCCGCCCCAGTTGCTGGTCTATCTGCTCGCGCCGTCGATGGACAACCTCGCCGTGTTCGCCACGGCGGTGAAGCTGATTTTCTCGATCATCGCCGCGCTGGGGGTATTTCGGATCTGCCTGGCCTATGGCGCACGGACGCCGTGGGCGGCGGTCGCGGGTGTCGCGTTCCCGTTGAGCGGCTGGTTCCTGTTCTTCGACGAGGCCAGCTGGGTGACCTCGCACACCGCCACGGCGTGGCTGGTGCATGCCTGGGCATCCGCGGTGCGCTACACGCGCGGCGGCAGTGGGCCGATCCCGGTCTTCGTCTTCCTCTACCTGGCGCTGACGGTCCAATATGCTTTCCCCGCAGTCGAATCCGGGTTGATGATCGTCACGATCGCCGCCGGTGAGGTCGTCTATCAGCGGCGCTGGGCCCCATCGATGCGGCTGCTCGCCGCGGCAGGATGCGCCGCGCTGGCGGCAGCGGCGGCCAACCTGCCCGGGATCCTCTCCTCGCAGGTGACCTGGCGCGGCAGCGCCCAGATCAACAACGATCCATTCCTGACGGTGCCGTGGTCGGAGTCGCTGAACGCGAGCCTGCCGAGCACGGCTCCTGCGTTCACTGCCTGGTGGGGACATATCCAGCCCTTGCCGATGGTCTACATAGCGTGGTTCCTGATTCCGGCGCTGGCGTTCGTCGGCTGGCATGCGGCGCGGCAGTCGGTGCGGGAATTCAGTGGGATCGCGTTCTTCGCGACGGCGGTGCTGATGTGGACCGCGGGGCCCGGCGCGATCGGTCCGTTGCGCTGGCCGGCCCGCGTGTTACCGATGGTCGCCCTGGCATTACTCGTGCTGGTATGCGTATTGCTCAGCCGCTATGGCACTTTCGCGTCGTCGCGCAGGCGCGTGATCGCCGCCGGGGTCCTCATCGGACTGCTGCTCGTGCGTTCCTTCTCGGCCGCTCCGCAGCTCATCGTGCGGCATCTCGTCGCGGTCGCGGTGGTGGCCGCGATCGGCGCGGCGGTGGTGTGGCTCGCCCGCACCCGGGGACCGGCGCCTGCGTGTGTGCTGACCATCGTGGCCATGTTCCCGATTGCCTACGCCCAGGTGCAGGGCGCGCCGCCGACCCCGATGTCCTACAACTTCCCGGAGCGACGCTCGGCGATGGTCGCCGCCTTCCCCGATTTCGACGGTGTCACACTGCAACTCGCCGACCGCGTGCTGGTGGGACCGGAGGACAAGAACCTCGCGGGCGCCTACGGCTCACTGTCCATCGGCAGCTACGCGAAGAACCTCGGGCTCCACTATGTCAACGGCTACACCCCCATCGGCCACGCCGCGTTCAGCGACCTGGTGTGCATAGCATGGGACGGCAGCACCTGCCCTGACGCGTTCCGTCGCGCCTTCGCCACCGAACCATCCACCGGCCGAACGATTGTCGACCTGATGAAGGTCGACCGTGTGGTGCTGCAACGCGCTCAATATCCCGACGCCCGCGACCACGCCGCGCCATCGGGCTGGACGTGGGTCGACTATCCGGGCCACGAACGCTATATCTGGGTGCTGGAACGGGAAAGCGGCCGCATCTCCGCCGAGAACGGCGTGATCGCCGATACCCGCGACGTCACCGCCACCTCGATCTCGCAGGACAGTTTCCGCAGCGATGCCCGCGTCACCTCGGCTCGCGGCGGTCGTGTGGTGTTTGCGCGGCTCGCCTGGCCCGGCCACCGAATCACCTTGAACGGCAGGGAGATCCCTGTGACCACGGTGGCGCGCACCTTCCTTGCCGCCGACATTCCGGCAGGCACCGACAACGCCGAGCTGACGCTCACCTGGGCCCCGCCGGGCTGGCAGGTCGGCATCGCGACCGCGGTGGCCGGAATCGGCGGAATCGGTCTGCTGCAGTGGGCGTACCGGCGAACGCGCCGCCGCCCGCTGCTCCCGCCCGACGATTGTCCGTCGGAGGAACCGGAGCGTGAGCTGATCACCGCCGACGTGTAGCGCACGCGAATCGCGTCACCGTGCGCACCCGACGGCAGCGCCGGATGGCGCGGTGCGGGCCACTGCCGACGGATACTTCCGTGGGCAGTGGCATCCGCCGTGGTCACCGCGTCGTGGCGTCCGGTGCATCGAAGCGGTCCGGTCCGATCGTGATTCGGGTCACCGAGACAATGGCCGCGCGGATCGCGGTACGCTCGGGGGCGACCGGCTTCGGCAGGCAGTCAAGGGTTTTCGCGCTCGTTCGTGAGATCGAATGCCGTTAACCGGCCCGCATGGTCGTGTTCACATCGTGTTTACGATGACCGAATGCTTATTCACGACGCGCAGGGCCGTTCGACCTCACCTCCCGAGCGGGTGGGTCTTGCGCGGCTCCAGCAGCGTCGATCGACGGCTGTCTGGTGCGGCATAGTCGCCGCGATATCGGTGCTTGTCGCAGGCCAGATCGTGGCCGCCCATATCCACGCTCTCGGCCCACTGACCAGCCTTTTCCGCGACTATGCCGGAACACCCAAGTCCGCGACGACACCCTGGGCGGGCTTCCTGCTCGCGCTGGTCGGCGTGACCACCCGGGTCCGCGTGACCGCCCTCGCCGCCGCCGTCGCCCTCGACCTGGTCTTCGTGACCATCCGGACGCTGGAGGGCCGACCGTTCACCGTCGGCAATGGCCCGACCATCGTGCTCACGCTACTGGCGGTCATCGCCGCACTGCGGTGGACCGGCACACGGCGTCGGACGGCACTGCACACCATCGCGCTCGGCACGCTGCTCGTTCTCGCGACGAAGGTCGGCGAGATCTGGCTGGACATCACCGCATGGACGTGCCCGCAAGTCCTCGATCCCTATGTGCAACTGGCCGATCGCGCACTCGGCAGTCCGTCGTGGCTCGTCGGCCACGCCCTCGACGTGGCGGGACCGGTGCCGTTGGGCCTGGTGCGCTGGGTGTATTTCGAGCTTCCTGTCGCCGCTATCGTCGTGGCCATCTGGCAGCTGCGCGGTGTCACCACAGGTTCGTGGCCCCGGCACCATCTGGTGCGCACGTTCCTGACCCTCGGCCTCATCGGCCCGATCTTCTACGTGGTCTTCCCCGTCGTCGGGCCGATCCTCGCCTTCGGGTCGTGGGGCCACGGCATGGAACTGGCGAACGTGTGGCCCGCCACCGTTCCGCCGATACCGGCTTCGGTCGAATCCATGCCGTTCGACGGCATCACGCCGCGTAATTGCATGCCGTCACTGCACACTGCGTGGGCGCTGTCGCTGTTCATCCACTCCAGGCGCGGACCGCTGTGGCTGCGCTGGGGCGGCGCGTTCTGGCTGGTGTGCACCCTCATCGCGACGCTCGGCCTCGGCGCGCATTACGGCATCGACCTCGTCGTCGGCGCCACACTGTGCCTGACCGTCGAGTCCGCATTGCGTGACCCGGACCGGGGCTGGGACCGCGCGCGGATCCGGCTGGTGGCCTTCGGCATCGCCGTGTTCGCGGGGGTGCTCCTGTGCATCCGCTACCTTGCCCTCCCGATGGCGAACTATCCGGTCCCCTTCGGCATCGCGATCCTCGGCGCTTTCGCCGCACTGGCGATCACCTTCTACACAATCTGGTTCGCCCCAGCCCGCGACGAGGAGGTCCGCGCGCCCGCAGCCGAACACGCCGATCTCGAGCCACGCTGACAGCTCGGGCCTGCGGCCTCGCCGAGCTCGCACCGGGGATCCGCGTCGGCAGGGCCGCTCGGCCTTTCGGTCATCGAATGGTCGTGAGCTTGTCCGGGTTGGTCACCGAGTAGATGCCGCGGACGGTGTCGTCCGAAGCGACGTCGAGGACGACGACAGCGAGCGGCGCGTCGCCGTCGAAGACGACTGCGCACGGATCGCCGCTGACGGCCCGGTAGGTGATCTGGTAGTCGGCGCGCATCCCGCGAGCCACCGCGAGGAAGACCTCGATCACCTCTGCCCGTCCGTGCACCGGCCGCAGGCTCGTCGCAGGCCCCTTCGCCCCGCCGTCGGTCCACAGCGTCACATCCGGCGCGAGCACGGCGAGCAACTCCTCGGGATCACCGCCCATCGCGGCGGCGACGAAACGCTCGGTGACCACCCTGCGCACTCGTGGGTCGGCCTGCTGCCGTGGCCGCCGGGCATGCACGTGCTGGCGAGCCCGGTAGGCCAGCTGACGGACCGCGGTCGGACTGCGATCGATCATCTCCGCGATCTCGCTGTGCGAGTAGCCGAAGACCTCGTTCAGCACGAATACCGCTCGTTCGATCGGGCTCAGCGTTTCGAGAACCACCAGCAGCGCCATGGAGAACGATTCGGCGCGGATCAGCGCGTCCGCGGCGTCGTCTTCGTCCGGCGCGGTGACCACCGGTTCAGGAAGCCATTGGCCGACATAGGTTTCCCGGTGCCGGTTCATCGCCGTCCGCCTGCCGAGCGCGTGATTCACCGCGACCCGCACCAGATACGCCCGCGGATTGTCGATCTGCCCGGCGGTCGCACTGCGCCGCGGCGCCCACGACAACCAGGTCTCCTGCAGCACATCCTCGGTGTCGGCGACGCTGCCGAGGATGTTGTAGACGACCGAGACCAGCAGTTCCCGATGCCGCACGAACTCCGCTGTCGCGCTGTCGGTCTCCGCGGTGGGCAGGTGGTTTCGGTGCGGGTCGGTCATCGTCGGCTCCCTTGCTGTCGCGTATCGATCATGGGAGACGCGGACACCGGGCGCGATAACACAGTGTGATCCATCTCACCGGCGCGTTACGTTCCAGCACCGGCCCGCACTCCTGATTTTCGTACGCGGCACTTGCCGCCCGAGCACCAGGAGAGATTCCATGCGCACCGTGATTCGTGATGTCCGCCTGTTCGACGGCGCGAAGACCACACCCCGCACCACCGTGCTGATCGTCGACGACCATATCGCCGAGTTCGAGGGCGGCACCGGTGACCTCGAGATCGACGGCACCGGCCGGACCCTGCTGCCCGGCCTGATCGACGCCCACACGCACACCTTCGTCGTCGACGACTTGCGCGCGGCACTGACCAACGGCGTCACCACCGAGCTCGATATGTTCTGCCTGCCGCCCAGCCTCGCCGAGCTGCGCAAGCAGACGGCCGAGCGTGACGATATCGCCGACTTCCGTTCCGCGGGCACCCTGGCCACCGCGCCCGGCGGTCATCCGAGCCAGCTGCTGGCCGCGGCCGGCGTCGAAGCCCTTGGTGTCGAGCCGTTCGACACGATCCACAGCCCCGGCGAAGCGGCGTCGTTCGTGGAAGCTCGACTGGCCGAGGGCGCCGACTATCTGAAGATCGTCATCGATGACGGCGCGGTGCACGGGACCCACCTGCCGGTGTTGTCGGCGGATACGGCGACGGCGTTGGTCGCCGAGGCCCACGATGTGGGTCTGCGGGTCATCGCGCACGCGATCACCGCGGCGGAAGTGCGCATCGCCGTCGACGCCGGTGTAGACGGCCTCGCCCACGTCTGGACCGACACCACCGATGCCGCGCTCGACCTGGTGAATCTGATTGCGGCGCAAGACATCTTCGTAGTGAGCACGCTGGTGTACTTCGAGGCGATCACGCACAACGCCGCCGCGGCCGACTGCGCGACGCCAGCTACCGCGGCCGGGGCGTCGCAGGTCGCCCGGGCGCTGCACCGGGCAGGCGTGCCCTTGCTCGCGGGCACCGACGCCACCCCGTTCGTCCCGGCCCACGGCGTCGACCTGCATCACGAGCTCGCCCTGCTCACCGCGGCCGGACTCGACAACGAGCAGGCGCTCGCGGCGGCGACCAGCCTGCCCGCCCACTACTTCGGACTGGCCGATCGAGGCAGGATCGCGCCGGGTAAACGTGCCGACCTGCTGCTCGTCGACGGCGATCCGACCACCGACATCTCGGCGACTCGCTCGATCGCCGAAGTCTGGCGTCGTGGCGTCCGCCATATCCGTTGACCGGGCCGGATACCACGCAATCGAGGAGAGTCATGACCGAAGCCATCGGGCGCGCCCCCGCCTGGCCGCTGATGTCGTTGCGCATCGTGAGCACCGCGGTGGCGTTGCTGGTGCTCGTCCAGGCCGCCCTTGCGGGTGACTTCCTGTCCGGCAGATACGAGGCCTTGGCCATGCACAGTCGCAACGGCAGTGTTGTCGCGGTCGCCATGCTCGGACAATTTGTCGCGGCTGTTCTGCTCTGGCGCAAGGGTTTCGGCCCGTCGTGGCCGGTGCGGACCAGCCTGATTCAGCTGGCGATCGCGGGCGCGCTGATCCCGCTCGGCGAGAATCGGATACTCGCCGTGCATGTCCCGCTGGCGGTGGGACTCGCCATCGGCACCGCACTGCTGGTCGTCTGGGCATGGCGGTGGCGGCGATGACCGGGGTGAATCGGCGCGGGTTTCTGCGGGCCGGCGCGGGAGTGGGTGCGACAGCGGCAATCGCGGCGGCCGGTTGGCGGGTGAGTGCGCATCTGCTGTCCCCCGGGCAGCCGGGCCGCCTCCTGCACAGTCGGACTCCGCTGCCGCGTCCTTTCCAGGCGCTGCTACCGGTGCCTCCGGTGCTACAGCCCGTGCGCAGCGACGCGACCACCGACTACTACGAGATCCTCCAACGGACAGCGGACCTCGACATCCTGCCCGGATTGCGCACCACGGCGTGGACATATCACGGCAGCTTTCCCGGCCCAACGCTGCACGCGCGCTCGGGTCGTCGCACCGTCGTGCGGCACCGCAATGAGTTGCCCCATCCGGTGGTGGTGCACCTGCACGGCGGGCACACGCCCTCCGACAGCGACGGCTATCCGATGGACGTCATCCTCCCGCGCGGCGGCACAGCGCCCACAGCGACACCCCACGGCCACCATGCGGCGGCGGCCGTACCGGGCGTAGTCGCCGATGGCGAGCGGGACTATGTGTATCCGAATGCCCAACGCGCAGCCACACTCTGGTACCACGACCACCGGCACGGCTTCACCGCTCCCGCGGTCTGGCACGGCCTTGCCGGATTCCACCTGATCACCGACGATGAAGAGCAGGCGCTCCCGCTGCCGTCCGGCGACCGGGATATCCCGCTGCTGATCGCCGATCGTTCCTTCGACGCCGACGGCTCCTTCGCCTACCCGTTCGCGGATCCGACTCTCCGCTCACCTGGTGTCACCGACCCCTTCATGAACGGCGTACTCGGTGACGTCGTCCTGGTCAACGGAGCGCCGTGGCCGGTGTTACCCGTCGCCCCGGTGCGTTACCGGTTTCGGCTGCTCAACGGTTCCAATGCGCGCAGATACCGCCTCGCGCTCGATCCACGGCCTGCGGGCGGCGGCGGGTTCGTCCAAATCGGCAGCGACGGTGGACTATTGGCACGTCCGATTGCACACGACCTCCTCGATATCGCCCCGGCCGAGCGTTTCGACCTCGTCGTCGACTTCTCTCGATTCCGTCCGGGAACCAGTGTGCGGCTGGTGAATGCCCTCGGCGAGAACACCACCTCGGACGTCATGCGGTTCGACATCACCGAGGCGGCCTTCCCCGACGACACCGCGGTGCCCGGTCGGCTCGCGCACCTCGCCGCGCTCGACCCGAGCCGCGCCGTCACCGAACGCACCTTCCACTTCCAGCTCCGCCGACACGGCTGGACGATCAACGGCCACCCCTACGAACCTGGCCGTGCGCTCGCCCGCCCCCGCCTCGGCACCACCGAAATCTGGCGTTTCGTCACCGATCTGCACCATCCCGTGCACGTCCACCTCGACCCGTTCCAGGTGCTCAGTCGCAATAACCGCGCCCCCGGCCGTTACGACGCCGGTTGGAAGGACACCGTCGACGTCCGCCCCGCCGAAGTCGTCGAGGTGGCCGTCCGCTTCACCGACTATCCCGGCGCGTTCATGCTGCACTGCCACAACCTCGAACACGAAGATATGGCGATGATGGCCGACTTCGTCACCGAAACATGAACGGGCCATGTGATATTCGCCCCTGTTGCGGCAATCCAGCCCCAGCGAGGAACACACAGGTCAACACGATCAGAAGGCCCGTAGGCCGGTCCGACGAGGTTCACATCCTGTCGCAGCGCACCTTTGCCGAGGCGATGCCATCAGTGACCACCGCTGCGGCCGGGGTGAGGCGGATTCGCCCGCCCGGATGCCGACTGCGAAACGGTGACCACCGGGGAGCGCGGCCAGTCGCGAACGCGGCCGGTTGCGCCGTGATCGGCTTGCGGGATCACCGGACGAAGCCGATGCCGCCCACCACAATGAGGCCGCGACGACCCGCCCGACGTGCAACGATATCGACGCGAATATCGGTTCTCGCACCTTTTGGTCTTGGACAGCCGTACCAACCCTGTGATGTTGTGCCCCCATGAGACAGCTCAACAGGAGTGCACCGGTCCGCTCGCGGATCGCCGTGCTGGCGTTGGCGATGCTGCCGGTGCTCGGCGCATGCGAGTCCGCCACGGAGAGCCCGGCTCCCGCCGTCCAGCCCTCCGACAGCCGGCTGGCAGGCATCGAACAGCAGCACCAAGCCCGGCTCGGGATGTTCACGATCGACACCGGCTCGGGGAAGACCGTCGGGTACCGCCAGGACGAACGGTTTCCGATGTTGTCGACCTTCAAAACACTCGCCTGCGCCGCGCTGTTGCGCGAACATCCGCTCGGCACCGGATACTTCGACCAGATCATCCATTTCACCGAAGCAGAGGTCGCGGCCGCCGGCGGTTCGGCGGTCACCGGCCCCCGTGTCGGGAGCGGCATGTCGGTATCGGAGCTGTGCGATGCCGCAATCACCAAGAGCGACAACGCCGCAGGCAACCAGTTGCTGAAATTACTCGGCGGCCCGCAGGCCCTCACCCAGTTCCTCCGGACCCTCGGCGACCAGGTCACCCATCTCGACCGCTGGGAACCGGACCTCAACACCGCCATACCCGGCGATGAGCGGGACACCACGACCCCCGCCGCACTTGCCGCCGACTATCGGGCGCTGACGGTCGGCGATGCGCTCGCGGAGCCGGAGCGACGACAGCTGACGACCTGGCTGCTCGCTGGCGCTACCGGCGCAACCCGCATTCGCGCCGGGCTGCCCGCCGAGTGGAAGACCGGCGACAAAACCGGGACCGGCGACTACGGATCAGCCAACGACGTCGCCGTCACCTGGCCGGTCGGCAGCACTGCGCCGATCGTCATAGCGGTGCTGACAACACATTCCGACCCCACGGCGCAAGCGGACAGCGGTTTGGTCGCCGAGACCGCCCGACAGGTCGTCGACACGCTGAAGTGATCGCCGATCCCGGACGACTGCGGCCGGTCCCGCCGCAGTCGTCCAGCGGATCGCCCCGAATGTTCGGGAGCCGATTGCTGTCGGTGCCACTGCCTATCATCCGCACCATGGCACATGACTTTCAGATCACCGTCGACTGCGCCGATCCGCACACCCTCGCAGACTGGTGGGCCGAAGCCATCGGCTGGGAGGTGGAGCCCTCCGACGAGGACTTCATCCGCAGCATGATCGCCAAGGGCTACGCGAAGGACGAAGACACCACGACCCATCGCGGCGTCCTGGTCTGGAAGGAAGGCGCCGCCATCCTGCACCCCGACACTCCGGGCAACGCCCCACGCAGGCGCATCCTCTTCCAACTCGTCCCCGAGCCCAAAACCGTCAAGAACCGCATCCACCTCGACATTCGAGTAGGAGCGGACAACCTCCAATCAGAACTCCAACGCCTGACCACCCTCGGCGCAACCTTCCTCCACAACGGCGCCCAAGGCCCGCACACCTGGATCACCCTCGCCGACCCCGAAGGCAACGAATTCTGCCTCTCCTGACCCGCCCGAGGTCCTACGACTCGAACGAGACATGACAGTGGGCGATCTCGCGATTTCCGGCAGCCAGGATCCCGTTCGACTCAGCTCGGCCAGGCCGAGTGGCGCTATCGAATAGCGAAGCTGGAGTTACCGAGCGTTCCCGCGCAGAACATGCGGGAATGAGATATTTTCAAGTGCGCCTCAGGATTCTGGCAAATTTCTAGCCGCGTTCCACGTCTCGTATCTCAGTCCGCTGGATCGACCTCGGGAGTGCTATGAATCGCAAGGACAGTGCCTTCGAACACCACCGTGCGGGACAGTTCTCCCGCCGCTCCATGCTCGGCATCGGTGCGATGACGGTGGCCGGACTCGGCCTGGTCGCGTGCAGCGACGACCGTGAATCGACATCCTCGACCACGACATCCTCGACCACGACAGGCTCGGCGGCGGCGGGTGATGCGAAGGCGATCGCCGCCGACGCCTACATTTTCGGGTACCCGCTCGTGCTGATGGACGCGACCAGAGCCGTCGCCGCGCCTGTCAATTCGTTCGACCACGGCGTATTGCCCGATCCGGCCGAAAAAGGTGTGGTCCGGCTGAATCTCGACACGCTGTATTCGCAGGCCTGGCTCGACGTGCGGTCGGAGCCGATGGTGTTGCAGGTTCCCGCCATGGACGCCGGGCGCTACTGGCTGATGCAGATCCTGGACGCGTGGAGCAACACCGTCCACAATCCCAGCAGCGTCGAACCCCACACCGCCTCCGGCACAACGTCTCCGCCCTTCACCTACGTGATCACCGGTCCCGGCTGGACGGGCACGCTGCCCGCGAATACCACCCAATTGTCCGTGCCGACACCGACGGTCTGGATCATCGGCCGGATCCAGATCAACGGCGACGCGGACACCGCGGCCGTGCAAGCCCTGCAACAGCAGTTGAAGCTGGTGCCGCTGAGCGAGTGGGCGCAGGGCAACGAGGGCGGCACCGTCAGCCGCACCCACGTCACCGATCCCACGGCGATCCCGCCGGTGCAGCAGATCGCCGCCATGGATGGACGCGCGTTCTTCGATCGAATGAGCGCGCTGATGGCGACCGACCCGCCCGCCGCCGCGGACGCCGACGCGATGAAGCGTTTCGCCGGCATCGGCATCACGCCCGGCGGCAACGTCGACAAACTCGACGCCGCCGCTCTCGACGCCGCCGCTCTCGACGCCGCGGTCACCGATGCGAAGCGCCAGATCGCCGACTACGTCAACCCGCAGCTCGAAAACGAGAACGGCTGGATGTTCGCCACCAACGTCGGCACTTACGGCACCGACTACAAACAGCGCGCCTATATCGCGTTGACCGGTCTCGGCGCGAACCTGCCGCAGGACGCGATCTACCCGACAGTGTTCGGCGATGCCGACGACAACGGCGCTCCACGTCGCTTCCGAATCCGCTTCCCCGCAGGACAATTGCCGCCGGTCGAGGCGTTCTGGTCCGTCACCGCCTACGACGCCGACAGCTTCCTGATCCCGAACCCGGACAATATCTACGCGGTGGGCCACCAGGTCCCCGTCGTGCCCGGCTCCGACGGATCGGTCGAGCTCGCCGTCCAGAACGCCAACCCGGGCCCGAGTGTGCCCACCGGCAACTGGCTGCCCATACCGGCATCGGGGAAGTTCTCCCTCACACTGCGGCTCTACGCACCCAAACCCGCTGCCACCGAAGGCGATTGGCACCCACCCAGCCTCGAACCCGTGGCCTGATCGCGGCCGCCGCGTCGGCGAATCCGTCGCGCACCGATCCAGTGCGGCGGATTCGGAAAGGTCCGAGGCCGACCCACCGAGCGGCCACTACCGGATCGGCAGGGCTGCGGCGGCAACCGTACTGCCTGTGTCGGCTCCTGCGGAGCGCGTACCCCGATCTAGGCAATCGACGCCCGACCGCACCGCCGTTCAGTGCATCACCGATCGCGCAGTGCGGTGGTCGCATTCAGGTAGCAGGCCAGGATGTCCCGCGTTTCGGCGAGACAGACCATCTTGGCCTCGAGGGCGCCGAGTTCCCTCCGCAGCAATGCCAGCATGTCGGGATGCGGTTCCAGCTGCGGCGCGGACCCGTGCGCGCAGGGCAGGATGTCGCGAATCACCTCGGTCGACAGCCCGGCGGCCAACAGCGCACGAATCTGCCGCACCACCAGGGGCACTTCGGCGCCGTAGTTGCGGTATCCGTTGCCTTCTCTGTCGGCCGAAATCAGGCCCTGCTCTTCGTAATAGCGCAACAGGCGCGGGCTGGCTCCGGTTTGCGCGGACAGTTCTCCGATTCGCATGCGATCCACCTCACAGCAGGTTGACCATGACATCCGTGTGAAACTTTAGCGTGACGGTATGACACCTTCGCCCGCCGCCGAACTCACCGCTCTCGTGCACGGCAACCGACCCGGCCTCCTGTTCGCCCGTCGGCGACCGAACCCGCCGCCCGGATCAGGGCACGTCAGCCGGTTTGCTGGTTTGTCGAGGCCCGCTGCGCCCAGTCGAGGATGGTGCCCGCGACCAGAGCCGGGTCGTCGAACATCGGGAGGTGACCGACGCCGGGGAGTGTGCGCCAGCTGGCGGCGGGCACGAGTCGACGCCACGGGTCGCAGTATCGAGGCGCGGTGAGGAGCCGATCGCATTCGCCCCAAGCCATCAGAATCGGGATGCCGAGATCGCCGTAGGGTTCGGTTTGCGCGGGAACCGGGTGGACAAGCTCGTCGACGAGGGTGCAGACGAGCGCGTCGCGGGCCGCGTCCATCGCTTGCCTGGGCGAGAGCCGATCGCCGTGCTCGCAGACGATGCGCATCAGTATCCGCCGCAGCGCTGGTACGCGCATGACCAGTGGAATCGCGAAGTAACCGAACCGCAGTTGTCTGCGCATGGATACGAAGATCTTCGGAACCCGGGTTTCCGTCGGCAGCCAGCCGCCCGCAGGCGAGAGCGCGACCACGCTGCGGGCGCGCCCGCGGCGCGCAAGCTCCATGGCCACCCAACCGCCGAGCGAGTTGCCCGCGATATGCGCGGTGTCGAATCCGGCGTCGTCCATGGCGGTTTCGACCGCGTCGGCGAGACCGCCGATCGCGAGCGGGTGGCTGCTCGGCCTGCCCGCATGCCCGGGCAGGTTCGGCGCGAGCACATCGTGTCTGTCGATGAGCGTGGGCAGCAACGATTCCCAGCACCGCCACGAGCTGGTGCCGCCGTGCAGCAGCACGAGCGGTGCGCCGGAACCGCCTCGGTAGTGCGCGGCGGAGGCGGGCAGCACCTGATCAGATTTAGTCATCGTTGACAAATCCCTTCTGAGTTGGCATGCCGCCGGACCTCATTCGGTTGGCGGCGAATCGGAGGTCGTGAGCAGCGCCTGCACGAGCTGCCCGAAAGATCGCGCGATCCGCGCCGGCGGGCCCGAGGGCCGGATCATGTGGCTGAACAGCAGCCGGACCAGACTTTCCGCGACGAACGGCACGTCGGCGTCGGCGCGAATCAGCCGACTCCAATGCTGTTGGGCGAAGGCAATATTCAGTTGAGTCGCGGCCTCGATGAACGGCGCGGAACGGGTCGTCGCCAACGCGAGCAGGTCGTCGGGCGTGCCCGGCGGCGCATCGAGCACAGCGTGCGCCAAGGGATCCGCGGCGATGGTCGTGAGCACGAATTCCGTCACCGCCGTGACCGCGGCCACCGGATCGTCGCGGTGCTCGGCCAGCCGCGCTGCGACACCCTCCAGATACCGCGACGTGTTGTGCCAGGCCATCGCCTCCAGCACACCGCTCTTGGACTCGAATTCATTGAAGACAGTCCGCCTGCTCACCCCCGCTCGCTCGGCGATGTCGACCATACGGATGCTGTTCCACTCGGTGGTGCTCGCCAGCTCGATGGCGGCCGCGAGGATTCGCTCGCGCACCAGTTCGCGCGTTGCGACACGCACCGAAGACATTCGACTCCTGTTCACCGTCGACATTCTTCCCGGCTGTCATCGCCGGATTCTCGATCGCGGTCAATGCACTCTACAGTCTCAATAGTGCATTTGCTGCACTATCAAGTCAACAAAGTGCAAAACAATGCCCGGCAGGCATCCACCCCATCCCCCGCTCGACGCGCCCTTCGGGGGGCATCGAGTAAGTCCGTGACGAGATGGTGGCGGCGCCACTGGACTGACACGGAGCGGGTTATCGTTCGATTCTCAGGTCGGCGCTCTACCGGCCTGTGGCAAATCCAGATCCGGCTGATTCCGCATGTCGTGGTACCCGAGGAGACCACTATGACCAGCTACGACGATCTACGGGCACTGTTCATCAACTGCACACTGAAGCGCTCACCCGAACCGAGCAACACCCAGGGACTCATCGACGTGAGCGCCCGGATCATGGCGAAGAACGGGGTTCGGGTTTCGCATATTCGCGCCGTCGACCACGACATCGCGACCGGGGTCTGGCCGGATATGACCGAGCACGGGTGGGCCACCGACGAGTGGCCGCAAGTGCAGCGGCAGGTGATGGACGCCGACATCCTCGTGCTGGCCGGACCGATCTGGTTGGGCGACAACAGTTCCGTCACCAAGCAGGTCATCGAGCGGCTGTACGGCAATTCGTCGATACTCAATGAGCGCGGCCAGTACGCCTACTACGGCCGCGTCGGCGGATGCCTGATCACCGGCAACGAGGACGGCGTCAAGCACTGCGCGATGAATATCCTGTACAGCCTCCAGCATCTCGGCTACACCATTCCACCGCAGGCCGACGCGGGCTGGATCGGCGAAGCGGGACCGGGGCCGTCCTATCTGGACCCTGGTTCAGGCGGTCCCGACAATGACTTCACCAA
Source organism: Nocardia sp. NPDC057440 (assembly GCF_042802915.1). NCBI lineage: Bacteria > Bacillati > Actinomycetota > Actinomycetes > Mycobacteriales > Nocardiaceae > Nocardia > Nocardia sp. NPDC057440. The sequence goes on along the minus strand of NZ_JBHVDF010000015.1, from coordinate 162,691 downwards.
CCGCAATACGACCTTCATGACCTGGAATCTGCTGCACCTTGCCCGCATGCTGAAGGACAACGGCGGCATGCCCGCGCACGGTAATCAGCGCTCCGAGTGGGAGGCGGGGTGCCGGTTCGACTTCGAGAACCCCGACTACCGCTAGACCGCTTCACGCACGTCTCCCTCGCCGACACTCCGGGCGGTATGCCGCGCAGTGGCACTGACCAGTGCTTTGCTGATTGTGGCGTTACCAGCTTCGAGCTTCACTCACCGGATGCGAAGGAGCAAGTCGTGCCGCACGTCAAAACTGCCCTCGCAGCGACCGGCTGCGCGCTCGCCATCGGGATCGCTCCCGCCACTGCCGCACCTGCCCAGTTCGATGCCACCGTCCCCCATGCGGATTCCACGTTGCCATCCGGCTCCGCGGAAACGCAGGCCGGCTCCGGGCTGACGCCGGTCCGTGCGGCCACCAGACTCACGGCGATGTCGATCGTGCCGCTCTACGATTTCTGGGCGTTCGACAATGTCGTCATGCGCGAAAGCAGTTGGGACTTCTTGGCCGTCAATCCAGCCAGCGGCGCGTACGGGCTCGGCCAGGCCCTGCCGCCGCACAAGATGGCCACTCACGGCGCCGATTGGCCGTTCAATCCGGTGACCCAAATCCGCTGGACGTATGACTACATGAAGAAGGTGTACGGCAGTCCCGCGGGCGCGTGGGCATTCTGGCAGGAACATCACTGGTACTGACCGGTCTTCGTCGGCACTGTCATCGCAGCTGCGCACAGGCGAATTGCCGAGCAACCGGTCAGCACAGCCGATGGCGAACCACACCGCCACGTTTCCAGGCCACCATTTCAGTGCCCGCATCTCATCAAGAGGGCTCGGGAACCGTTCGGGTGGCGAGGATTCCGGCGAGGATGACGCGGAGGCCGTGTTCGAACTCCTTGTCGATATCGGCGGCGAAGAGGTCGGCCACCAACTGAGCGGTGCGGGGGTAGCGAACGGGGTCGACGGCGTGTTCGAGGCGGTCGGGCTCGTATGGGTTGGCGTCGGCGTATTCGATGCTGGTGCGGGACTGCTCTTCGATGACGAAGCCGACGGTGTAGTGCAGCATGATCGGGAAGACCCGGCCGCCATCGGCCTTGGAGAAGCCCGCGTCCTCGAGCATACGCAAGGTCAATTCCACTGTGCGCCACATGGCTTCGTCGCTGATGTAGGTGCCTGCCAGGACCTTGGCGCCGTCCCGATAGCGCAGCATCGCCCCGCGCAACCGCCCGGCCAGCGCGACCAGCCAGTCCTGCCAGCTCTGGCCCTGCCGCGGCGCCTCGACCCCGGTGACGGCATCGACGAAGACGGCCTGCGCCATCGCGTCCAGCAATTCCCGCTTGTTCTTGACATGCCAATACAGCGCGGGTGCTTGCACATTCAGTGCCGCGGCCACCTTGCGCATGGTCAGCCCGTCGAGGCCGACCTCATCGAGCAATCCCAGCGCGGCCTCGGCGATGGCTGTGGCGTCCAGCTTCATCGTCACCTCCTACATTCGACTGCTTGACAGCTTAACAATGTTCTGGTCTCCTTAACAACGTTCAGGAATTTAACGTTGTTAAGGAGACGGTCATGGACACGACCGATGTGGTGATTGCCGGCGCCGGACCGACCGGCCTGATGCTGGCCTACGAACTGCGACTCGCCGGAGTCGAGGTGGCGCTGCTCGACGGACTTCCGGCGCGCACCGGCGAATCCCGGGCGGGCGGCATCCACGCCCGCACCATGGAGATCCTCGACCAGCGCGGCCTGCTCGACGACCTGCTCCCGCAGGGCCGCCCCATCCAGGCCGGGCACTTCGGCGGACTCCCCCTGGACTTCAGCGACTTCAACACCCGCTACCCCTACACCCTCGCCGTGCTGCAGTCGGTGATCGAGCGCGAACTCGACCGGCGCGCAACAGAATTGGGCGCATCGGTGCAGTGGGGATCGCCGGTCACCGGATTCCGCCAGGACGCGACGGGCGTGGAGGTCGAGGTCGGCGGACCGGAGGGCTCCCGCCGGATTCGCGCCGCCTACCTCGTCGGCTGCGACGGTGGTCGCAGCACGGTCCGCAAACTCGCGGGCATCGACTTCGCAGGCACGGACGCGACCGTGACCGGCATGATCGCCGACGTCGAACTCGCCGATCCGCCCGCGCAACCCTTCTTCGGTCAGCGCGGTGATGCGGGCGACTTCTCGGCGGTGCAATTCGAGCCGGGCTGGTACCGGCTGGTCGTGCAGCGGCACGACCGCGTCCTCGAGCGCGGCGCCGAGCTGACCTTCGAGGACTTCCGCGACAACTTCATCGAGCTCGCGGGCACCGACTTCGGCATGCACAGCCCGCGCTGGGTGACGCACTACGGCGACGCCGCGCGGCAGGCCGACCGCTACCGCGTCGGCCGGGTGTTCCTGGCAGGCGACGCCGCCCATATCCACTACCCGGCCGGCGGCCAGGGCCAGAACCTGGGCGTGCAGGACGCGGTCAACCTCGGCTGGAAGCTCGCTGCGACGCTGCGCGGCAACGCATCCGACGAACTGCTCGACACCTACGAGACCGAGCGCCACCCCATCGCCGCCCGCGTCCTGCACAACACGAGAGCCCAGACGGCACTGTCACGCTCCGGTCCGCATACCGACGCGCTGCGCGACATCATGAGCGACCTGATCGACATCGACCAGGTGCGGCAGCGCCTCGGCCTCATGATCACCGCCCTCGACATCCGCTACGACACCAAAGCCGACCATCCACTGGCCGGACGCCGCGTGCCGGATGCCGACCTGACGACCGAGGGCGGCGATACCCGGGTCCACGCTCTGCTGCGCTCCGGTCGGCCGGTGCTCTTGGTGCTCGGTGGAAACGACGTTCCGGCCATACCGCAATGGCACGACCGAGTCGAGATCGTCACCGCCGAAAGCCGTACCGACCGCTGGACCATCCCCGGCGTCGGCGACATTCCGTGCCCTGGCGCGGCACTGCTGCGCCCCGACGGCTACGTCGCCTGGGCCGCCGACGACCCGACCACCGCCGGATTGGTCGAAGCCCTCACCACATGGGTCGGCGCGCCGGCCTGATGCCTCGGTTCGGCGGGAAAGGCACGGTGGGCCGGTCCGATATTTCAGCGTGGAGTAGAGCGCACCGGTCGCTCTACTTCGTCCGCTCGATCACTCCGCGAACGTAGGCGGCCTGGCCCGCGTGCTGCAGATCGTCGGAGATCACGCTGACCAGGCGCACGCTGAGGGTGACCGGCGGGTCCCATCTGGTGTCGACAATCCGGCCGAGGTCATGGGCGGTGAGACCTCGGACGAACCGCAGCGTCTGCTCGTGGACCGCGTCGTAGTAACCGAGGAGCAGGTCGGCAGTGGCCTGGATGGCGGCGATGTTCTCGGGACGGTCGCCGTATCCGGTCGCGCGCCGGTCGATCGGCAGACCGAACCGGTCGTACCAGCCCTGTGCGGTCCACACCTGCTCCACGCCCGCCACATCGGCGACGTGATCGTCCTGCACCCGGGTCAGGTGCCAGATAAGCCAGGCGATCGAGTTCGCGCCCGGTTCGATGCGATAGGCCAGGTGGTCCTCGGTCAGGCCGTCCACCGCCTCGTGCACCACCTCTTGAATGCGCCCGTAGGCGTCGGCAAGTACGTCGGCACTCGTCATCTTGTCGGCTCCGTCCGTCGATGTCGTGCATTCGACCGTACTCACACCGGGCGCGGGCCGCCGCGTTCCCGGCCACCGCCAGCGTGCTGAGAATGCCCTGACGATCCTGCCGGGAAACCGAACGGGTCGGGGCCTTCTAGGCCGCAGCGATGGCCATGCGCGAAACCGTGGTGGCCGCTGACCGGCCGGCCCCGTGAGCAGATGCGCCGTGTCACCGACCCGAGGTCGGCGACACGGCGCATCCGCGTGCTCGGCGGGAGTCAGGGACGGGTGGCGCGGGTGCTCCACACCGGCCAGGGACGCAAGGACGACCTCGGACGGCGAGCAGGCGCTCCAGGCGCTCCAGGGGCTCGAGAGGCCCGAGATCGAGCCCGTCAGCACCAGGGAAAGCGCACCGCTTCGAGGTCCGGCGCCGCCTGGAGCGCCTCGATCAGCTCGGTCGGGCCGGCCACGAAACCAGTTCCCGGTCGGCGACATTCCAGTTCACAGCAGGTGAGCTGTACCCAGCAACCCACTAGGTGCCAGAGCCTCCTGTGACAACCACGATGGAAGTCGCACCATTGCACGATCAAACCTTTCTGGTGTTCACTAAGTGAATATCAACTAGCTCGAGCTACGAGCGTGAGGGATGGCGATGAGCAGACGAGCCGTGGTTGCGGGGTCGGGATGATCCCCCACTGACCGGCGACGCTGTCGTCGCCGTCTGATCACCCGAAAGGACATGCAGCACATGGGAACTCTGGATGGCAAGGTCGCGATTGTCTCCGGCTCCGGCCGCGGCATAGGCCGTGAGATCGCGCTGAAGCTCGCCTCCGAAGGCGCACAGGTCGTGGTCAACGATCTCGATGCCGAACCGGCGAAGGAAACGGTCGCGGCGATCGAAGCCGGAGGCGGACAGGCTGTTTCGTGCATCGGCAGCGTCACCGACGCCGAGTTCGGCGAGCGCTTCGTGCAGACCGCGGTCGAGAACTACGGTGGCCTGGACATCATTATCAACAATGCGGGCTACACCTGGGATTCGGTGATCCAGAAGATGACCGACGAGCAGTGGGACGCCATCCTCGACGTGCACCTCAAGGCGCCGTTCCGGATTCTGCGCGCCGCACAGCCGGTGATCGCCGCGGCGGCCAAGAAAGCCAAGGAGGCCGGCGAGCCGGTCCCCTGCCGCAAGGTCGTCAATATCTCGTCGATCGCGGGCACGGGAGGCAATGCGGGACAGGCCAATTACTCCTCGGCCAAGGCGGGCATCACCGGCCTGACCAAGACTCTCGCCAAGGAGTGGGGTCGCTACAACGTCACCGTGAACACCGTCGCGTTCGGCTTCATCAAGACTCGGCTCACCGAAGCGTCGGCCGCCGGCGACAGCACGATCGACGTGCAGGGCAAGGAGATCAAGGTCGGCGTCAACCCCGACCTGCTCGCCGCCATGGAGCAGATGATCCCGCTGGGCCGTGCGGGCACGCCCAAGGAAGCGGCAGGCGCCGTCTACCTCTTCTGCACCCCCGAATCCGACTACGTCAGTGCCCAGACCCTGATCTGCGGCGGCGGCTTCAACATCTAGGAGCGAGGCTCAGCCGGGCGGGCGGCGAGCCTGCCTGCCCCTCGACTCTCGGCCCGCGAGCCGAAGTCGACTGATCGCCGGGGACGCGGCGGAGCTGTTCTGCCGCAATGGATATACCGGGTCGGAATGGGAGAGGCCGGAAGGCGGGCAGGCCGATAGCGCCGTAGCCGAATCGCTCGCCCGATCCTGACCCGAACAATGATCGACAAGACCTGGTGTCAGTGCCCGAAGGGTCCGCCACCAGGTCCCGCTGGTCTTGTTGGGTCGATCGCCTTGCTTCGCCTACTCGGCGGCGTCGAGCACGCGGGTGAACAGCCGGCCCGCGAGGTCTGCCCCGACGATCGCGCCGCGTTCGTCACGGGTGAAGTAGCCGCGCTGGCCCTGGAGCCCGCCGCCGGTGACGACGTACTCGTCGTCGGGCAGCAGGCCGAGACCGGCCGCGGGCAGGTCCGGGGGCAGCTCGGTGTCGGATGCCGCGCGGATCTCCGGCTTGATGCCGACCGCGATCGTCAGCCCCTCGCCATCGGTATCGATGGTGAGCCGCATGACATCGATGTCGTAGTCGCCCACTACTTCTCGCGCCCGTACCACGTCGTGGGGCAGCGGCACCGGCTGCCGATCGATCACCCCCAGGTAATGCTTCAATGCCCAGCGGACGACCGCCTGGTTGAACAGCATGCCGTCGTCCGGTCCCGAGTTGGACAGGACGGTGATGGCGAAGCGGTGTTCCGGAACCATGAGCAGCTCGGCGAACTGGCCATTGCCCGACCCGCCGTGCCCGACGGTGCGCACACCGTCCACCTCACGCAGGAACCAGCTGATGCCGAACGCGTCGCCCAGCGTGCTGCCTTTCAACGCGACCGTTGGTTCCTTCATCCGCGCCAGCTCATCGGAGGGCAGCACGTCGAAGCCGCTTTCCGCCCGGCCGTCACCGAGATGGAAACGCGCCCAACGGAGTTGGTCCGACACCGACGACGCGATGCCGCCACCGGGGTTGTTGCCGCGGGTGTCCTTCCACTGCCGCGCGACGGCCAGGGTGCAGTCCTCACCGAGGTTGTGACCGACGGCGAACCGCCGAACCATGACATCGGCAGGTGCGTAGACCGTGTTCGACAACCCAACGGGCTCGAGGATGAGCGACGCGACCGCCGCCTCGAAGGCGAGACCGGTGACCTTCTCGATAATCCGCCCGAGCAGGTTGTATCCCGCCTGGCTGTAGGAGGCCCGCGCGCCGACCGGCGCGATCTGATCCAGCTCGCGCATGCGCGCCACATACCCGGCCAGCGCGTCGTCACCGTCACCGGTGTCGACGATGAGCCGCACACCAAGTCCCGCAGTGTGATTGAGCAGATTGAACACCGTCATCTCCGCCGCGGCCTGCTCATCAGCGAGCTCAAGCTCAGGGACATAGCGCCGCACCGGCGCGTCCAGGTCGATCCGCCCCTCCGCGGCCAACCGCATGAGCGCGGTCGCGGTGAAGGTCTTCGACACCGAGCCGAGCAGAAACACGGTGTCCTTGTCGACGGGCAGCGGATTGTCGCGGCTGGTCACGCCATGAGAAGCGAACACTTCTTTACCCCCGACCCACACTCCGACCGCGACACCGGGGATGTCCAGCTCGGTCGCCGTGGCCTCGACGAATTCGGACAATGCGGTATCAGACATTTCATTCCCTTTCGATCGACTCTTCGCCACGACGCCGAGTCCCTGTACCTCGTGTGTCTGGCATGCGGGGAACGTTGCCCGCCGCCGCTGACACGGCGCTGACACGCGGCGTCAGGGCCTGCGCGGCTCGCATTTCGACAGTCGCGTCAGGTCCCGCCGACAACCAGCGCTCGGCGGCCTCGCGCACCAGACCGAGGCGGTAACATCACACGCTCGCCGTATGGCGATGATCGGAGGCAAAGGGCATGGTGCGCGGGTCGGAGGAGCGCACGCTCAGCGACCCCGTCCGCGGCACCAGGCCCGCGAATCGGCGTCAGCTGATTCTGCGTGCGGCGGCGGATCTCTTCTACGAAAAGGGCTATGCCAAGGTCGGTATGGGCGATGTGGCGGAAGCGGTGGCCATCGGCCCTTCGGCGCTGTACCGGCATTTCCGTGGCAAGCAGGATCTGCTGGCCACGGTCGTCGGCGAGGCGCTGAACACCCTGGACGGTGTGCTGGTGACGGCCACTGCCGCCAACCTCATCACGACAGTGGTGACAGCGATGCTGGAGAACAGACGGGTCGGGGTGTTGGTGCGCCGCGAATCTCGCCAGTTGTCCGTCGATGATCGCGCGGCGCTGCGCACGGTGACCAAACGCATCGGCGCGCGATTCGCCGAACTCATCGGCGAACGCAGGCCCGAGCTGAACACTTCCGAGTCCGATCTGCTGGCCTGGTGCGCCGTCGCGACCGGCAACAGCCTTTCGTTCCATAGTCTTTCGCTTCCGGAGCCCGGGTTCACCACCCTGATCGAGGAACTCGTCACGACCATCGTCGACGCGCCTATCGCCGTGCCCGATCGGTCCGCCGCGCGCACGGAGCACACAGGGTCCTTGACTCGGCAATCACGGCGCGAGGCCATCCTGGCCGAGGCAACGCGACTGTTCGCGGGCAACGGATTCGCCGGCGTGAGCATGGAGGACATCGGCGCCGGAGTCGGCATCTCCGGCCCCAGCGTCTACAACCATTTCCCGACCAAATCCGACATCCTGGTCGCCGCGATGTCCCGTGGTGACGAATGGATGCAGAGGGAGATGAACCGCACGTTCGCGCAGGCCGCGGACGCCCGCGACGGCTTACTCCGACTACTGCGCAGCTACCGCGCGTTCGCCTTCGAAGACCCCGACCTGGTCCAGTTGCTCGTCTCGGAATCCATGCACCTGCCCGACGCCGACCGGCACCGAGCCAGAGCGGCTCAGCACTCCTACATCGCGGAGTGGGTGCACCTGGCAACTCAGGTGCACCCCGACTGGGATCCGGTCAGTGCCCGAATCCGCGTGCAGGCGGTGCAGACCATGATAAACGACATCGCGCTCATGCCCCATCTGCGATCTCGTCCCGGTGTCGATGCGGCGCTGCTGGCGATCGGCGCTCGGCTGCTGGCGATCTCGGACGAACCATAGACAGGCATGCCCTGATCGAAGGGCATGCCGGGTCCGGGTCGTCGAGGCATCCACCTGCCTCAAACATCAGATGCCAATACCAGCGCATTATGTGGGATCTTGCGGGTGTCCTTGATTGCATTCAGCCTTTCGAGTGCCCCCTTAATGGCATTTTCTTCTATCCCGGCGTCTCCGAGCGCGGCGCGGAGACGAACCTGGTCGACAGCGTCGATGCTGCGGAGGATATCGTCATTCAGTATTTTTCCCTTATGGGCCGCAACGAACTCGGAACGGATGACGACATCCAGGTGATTCACTGCTCGAGGAAACGATCTGCCGTGATCGATCGCAACAGGTTCTAGATTGCCGCCTCGTGTCACCGTCCGATAATTCTCAGAATCGCGGTCGAAGTTTCCCATTATGTAATCAAGGACTGCCATCTGCTGCTGCTGCGTCTCCGGGTAGTCGTTGATATCCTTTCGACCGAATGTGGACTTCACGAATTGCTGCACCATTCCAGGACCACTCGGGCGACCGTTGATGATCCGCCCCGCCGTCCTGGCCGTCGGCGGCACTCGGCCGAACCCGAGGTGCTCATCGAGCCGAAAGGCCGCGATTTCCCTACTCGTCAGTGCACCCGGCTTCTTAGCGAACGGAAGGTTCCCTTCGTAGTTCTCAGAATGGATCGGCTTATAGATATTCAATTCGCCATCGCTGGACCGCATCAATAAGACACCGCTAGTCCGACGACTTTCTTTCATGTCGCCGGGTTGATCCGCGATAGTTTCCAAGCGGCGGGCACACATATTCTCCTCAACCGCACTCGGCCGGTACCCCCAATCTCTACCGCCGCCAGCCCGCTCCGGATGTTCTTGCCGAACTGCGCGCCCCTCACCTTCGTCGAACTCGGCCGCTATTCGCTGGTCCGCTTCCGCGCGATTGCGGAGGCCTAAATTAAGCGTGCTCGTAGACTCGGTATATGCGCCATGGATAGCCTTCGCCATACTTTCGGCCAGGTCATTGACCTGTTTCGCTACATTCTTCCCAAAGGGGCCGAGGCTGCCAGTCAACTGAGATTGATCGCCGAACTCTTGCCCACCCCTTTTTGCGAACCCCTTGTCCACGGCGATGAAGTCGCAGGAATTCCGGATTCCCCGACGCTTTCATCGACCAGGCGGTAATAGCTCATCCCGAACTGCTGCAGCAGGGCCCGCATGAACGCACCACCGTCGTCAGGCATGACAAATCGCGTTGTGCCCAAGATCTGGACGCCGTGGTCGTACCATCCCTCAGCAGGTGGACATCCCGCGGGATCGACGACGGCAAGCGCCACTCGTCCCGCCGGGGTCAGCCGGAACTCCGCGACTCGTTGCGGCTTCGACGATCCGATGTCATACAGAACTATCAGCGTCGGGCTCTCGTCGGCCATAGCCCTCACCTCTCCGCGACCGTAGCCCAGCTCGATCCGACTACACGCCTCCCCAAGGGGAACAGACAATGCAGTCTGTTTCACAATGCAGTCTGTTTCAAGGAGTACACACCGCGATAGATCATATCCAGTTATCGCTGCAGGCTGTCACCGTTGCACGGCTCATGGAACCGCGGCACACAGCCGATGCGTGGAGACTGAGGGCGTGACAAGGGACGGAATCCAGCTGATCGTGGTGGACGCTGCCAATGTCGTCGGCTCTCGGCCCGATGGCTGGTGGCGCGACCGCGCCGGCGCTGCCCGACGATTACTCACGAAGCTGACCTCGCTGCAGGAATGCCTGGAGCAACCGTCGGACGTCGTAGTCGCCCTCGAGGGGGCAGCGAAAAGCGCAGTCGCCGAGGGCACGGACCCGGACGGCCTGCGTGTGGTGCTGGCAGACGGATCAGGAGACGACGCGATCGTCGATGTGGTGGCGGCAGCCGTCGCAGCGGACAACAGCCGGTCGATCACCGTCGTGACGGCGGATCGGGGACTGCGCGATCGAGTCGAGGAGCTCGGGGCCGTAACGGTCGGTCCACGCTGGCTCCTGGATCGCATCGAGTCGTAGCCGAAGCAGCAAGAGAACACCTGTCGAGCGTGTCGATCGAGGCAGGGCGGTCTCGAGCGCGAGACTGAGCGAATGGCTGAACGACACCCTTCCGCCGCCGAGAAACTCGATCTGACCGCGCAATGGGCCGAGCCCCTATTGCCCGGCGAGCTGTCGGACCGCCATGAGCACGCCGCCGCAAAACCGGCCACGGCGCTCGGATAACGGAGGAGACCGACATGTGCCGACTTTTCGGAATGACAGCGTCCCCGCGGCGAGTCACGGCGACCTTCTGGCTCCTCGATGCCGTAGACAGCCTGGACCACCAGAGCGAGAAGAACCCCGACGGCACCGGCCTCGGCACCTTCGACACACAGGGCAGGCCGGTGGTCGAGAAGCAGCCGTTGGCCGCCTACACGGACCGCCAGTTCGCTACCGAAGCCAAACACCGCGAGTCGGCGACCTTCCTCGCCCATGTCCGCCATGCGTCGACGGGTGCCCGCACCGTGAACAACACCCATCCATTCACCCAGAACGGGCGTATCTTCGCCCACAACGGCGTCATCGAAGATCTCCCACGACTCGACGAGCAACTGGGCCCCTACCGCGCACTGGTGCAGGGCGACACCGACTCGGAACGATTCTTCGCGCTGATCACCCAACACATCGATGCGCACGGCGGTGACATCACCGCCGGGATCACCGACGCCACCCGATGGATCGCCGACCAGCTGCCGATCTTCGCGATCAATCTGATCCTGACCACCGCCACCGAGCTGTGGGCCTTGCGCTACCCCGATACCCACGAGCTCTACATGCTGAAACGCGAAGCAGGAGAACACCTCCGTCATGCGGGCAGCGCGGGAACCGTCCGCGTCCACTCCGCCGATTCGGCCGCAACCCCGACCGTGGTCATCGCCAGCGAGCCGATGGACACCGACCCCGGCTGGCGTCGCATGTCCCCCGGCGAGCTACTGCACATCCACCCCGATCTACATATGGACAGCAGCCCGATACTCGATCGCCCACCGGCCCACCCGCTGTCGCTGTCGGACCTCAGCGCCGAAGCCGCCGCATCGCAACTCACTCGCTGAGGGCACACCCCCACTCGCTGAAACGCGCGCCCAATCCCTGGCCGGACCCGAAGATCGAGCAATGGGAACTCGTGCCTACCGCCGGGACAGACCCATCTCCTTGTTGAATCTAAGGTAGATTTGATCTACGTAAGATTTCTTCTACGTAAGAATCAATCTACGTTTAACTCGAGGAGCGGGCGATGGAGTTCACCGGTAGAGCAGCCGACCTCGACCTGCTCGCTCAACAGCTGGACCTGGTGGCCGAGGGGCGCGGTGCGACACGTGGACGAGCAGTGATCGTGACCGGTCGACGGCGGGTCGGTAAATCGCGGCTCATCCAGGAGTTCTGCGATCGGTCAGGCAGGGCGTACGTCGTTTTTCAGGCCACTCGCGCACGCAACCCGGTGGCCGAGCGCGCCGATTTCATCGCCACCATCGCGCACTCCGCGTTAGGCGGGGCCGAGCTGGTTGCCGGGTTGCACGCAACCGACTGGAACCAGGCCCTGCGCGCCCTTGCCATCGCCCTCCCGGACGACGTGCCCTGTATCGCCGTTGTCGATGAGGTGCCCTGGCTCACCGAAAAGGACTCCGAGTTCGAGGGCGCGCTGCAGACTGTGTGGGATCGCCAGCTTTCCGGCAAGCCGGTGCTACTCGTGCTGGTCGGCAGCGACATCTCGGTCATGGAAGCGTTGCAGTCCCGCGACCGCCCATTCTTCGGGCGCGCAACGAAGATGGCTGTTGAGCCACTGAATCTGGCCGATGTGCAGACAATGACAGATCTCGATGCCGCCAACGCTGTCGACGCCCGGCTGATCACCGGCGGCTTCCCGGAGATCGTCCAGTCGTGGCGGCCGGGGATGAGCAGAACCGACTTCCTCCAAGCTTCGGCGACGAACCCCCTGTCACCGCTACTGGTGGCCGGCGAGCTGTCCCTGCTCGGCGAGTTTCCGGAATCATCACGCTCACGCGCTGTACTGGAGGCCATTGGCAGTGGCGAGCGCACCTTCGGCACCATCGCCGCACAGGCGGGAGGCAACGGCGCACTGCCCTCGGGAACCCTGACACCCTTACTGAACACCCTGCAAGCCAAGCGAATTGTCGCCACAGACGTACCGCTGTCCACCAAGCCCGACACCAAGAACAAGCGGTATCGCATCGCCGATTCCTATCTCCGGTTCTGGCTGGCTTTCCTCCAGCGAGGCATTCCTCTCATCGAACGCGGCCGCGGAGACCTTGCGCTCACTCGCATCGAGCGCTCATGGACCGCCTGGCGCGGACGTGCCGTCGAACCTCTCATCCGGGAATCCTTACTCCTCCTACTGCCCGGTGCCCGATGGCCCGAAACCGAAGCGATCGGCGGCTGGTGGAATCGGCAGAACAACCCCGAAATCGACCTCGTCGGCGCCGACCACGAACCTGTCGCAGACTCGGTGCATTTCATCGGATCGATCAAATGGCTGGAGGACCGCACATTCGACCGCCACGATTACGACGCTCTCACCCGAGCGATCCTGTCGGTGCCGGGCACGGACATACACACGCCGTTCGTGGCCGTGTCCCGCTCCGGCGTCGAGTCCGACCTTCCACTCGCGATGCATTGGGGACCTGAAGATCTCGTCGCCGCATGGCAGTGACCGTTGAAACGCTCGCTGATTCGACGGTAGAAGAACTATTGGGCCCATTGGCACGGAGCTATTTTCGTATGATGACCCGAGCCTTGTTCGAGGGTGAGCGGCCAGGTCAGCGACCGACGGTTCGGGCGAGGCGCTCGGGATAGCGTGCGCCCGCGAAAGCCCCTGAGGGAGCGGCGGCGTCGATGCGGGCGAGATCGTCTGCGGTCAGGGTGATGTCGGCGGCCGCGACGTTTTCCTCGAGGTAGGTGCGGCGCTTGGTACCGGGGATGGGGACTACGTCCTCGCCCTGGCTCATGACCCAGGCCAGGGCCAATTGGCCTGCGGTGATGCCCTTTTCAGCGGCCAGGTCGCGGAGGGCGGCGACGATGGCGAGGTTGCGGTCGAGGTTGTCGTCGGCGAAACGCGGCAGTTGGCGACGCATGTCGTCGGCAGGGAGTTCGGCGGTGGAGGTGATGGCGCCGGTGAGGAAGCCGCGGCCGAGCGGGGAGAACGGCACGATGCCGATACCCAACTCGCGGCAGGTCGGCAGCACCTCGGCCTCGATGTCCCGTGTCCACAAGGACCATTCGCTCTGCAGCGCGGTGATCGGGTGCACGGCATGCGCGGCGCGGATGGTCGCTGCCGAGGCTTCGGAGATACCGAGGTAGCGCACCTTGCCCGCGGCGACCAGCTCCGACAGTGCGCCCCAGGTGTCCTCGATCGGTACGTTCGGATCCACCCTATGCTGGTAGTAGAGGTCGATGTGGTCGACACCGAGGCGGGCCAGCGACTCGTCGCAGCTCTGCTCGACATAGGCGGCGTCACCGCGCGCACTCATGGATCCGCCATCCCCCCACACGATGCCGAACTTCGTCGCGAGCACCACCTGATCACGACGATCGGCGATAGCGCGCCCGACCAGCCGCTCATTGGTTTCGGGCCCGTACACATTGGCGGTGTCGAGCAGGGTCACGCCCAGGTCGAGCGCGCGATGAATGGTCGCGATGGACTCGTCGTCGTTATCGCGCACACCATAGGCCTGGCTCATCCCCATGCAGCCGAGCCCCTGCGCACCTACGGTCAGTTCGCCGAGTTTCCTGGTCGGGATCATTGCGGGATCTCCTCCTTCAGCACGCCGGACGCGATGTCCAGCGGCAGGTCCGGGTATGACTACCGAGATCCGACGCTACGACCTGGAGTGCACTCCATGTCAAATACGGCCCCGTCAGCGCTGGAGAAACAGACAGACAGCCACGGCGTCGAGACCCTCGTCGGCCTGCCGGTGTGGATCGAGTGTCGCGATGGCCGCGGAACTCGGCCTCGGACACCTGATCGCCGAGCTACCTGACCGCTCGAGTGCGGCTTCAGATCCGATGCAACGTGCCGGCGAAGTTCGCACCGAAGAGTTTCGCGGTCACGAGATCTCCCTCGTCGAAGGAATCCACGGGAGCTTTGTGATGCATTTACGCCATCGCGCCGGTCCATGATCCGCCGCCGCCGACAGCTTCAACACCCTCATGCGCTCGATCGGCACTTCGTTCGCGGCCGCGGTGGTCGGTGCCGTCCTGTCCCAGATGAGTATTCGGTTCGGCGGCCACACCCTGCCGTCGGAGAACGGCTTCCGCACCGGCCTGCTGATCGGCTGCGGTGTCGCCCTCGTCGCCGCGGCCATCACCGCCACCATCCCGTACCGCCGGACGACCCCCACTCCCCCGGCCCTCGTCGACGCTGCGCCGAAGGTCGCGTCCAGGGCCTGAGGCGAGTGTTGACAGCGAAGGCTAATTGCATTAGCTTTATGGCTATCAATATTAGCTAACAGCACAACGGGAGTTCGACATGACCGAGTACCTGACCATCGACGGTGGACAGATCGCCTACGACGTGACCGGCGACGGCCCACTGGTCGTGCTGTCGCATGGCATCGGCGACCGGCGCCAGGCTTTCCGGTTGCTCGCGCCGAAGCTGGTCGCCGCCGGCTACCGGGTCGCGGCGGCGGACCTGCGCGGACACGGAGAGTCCAGCATGAACTGGAAGTCCCATGACGGCAGTGACGCCATCTCGCGGACCGATGTCGCGGGCGACCTGCTCGCGCTGATCCGCCACCTCGGCGGTCCAGCGGTCATCATCGGGCACTCCATCTCCGGCGGGGCCGCCACCATCGCCGCGGCACAAGCACCCGAACTTGTCAGCGCCATCATCGAACTCAACCCGTTCACCAAGACCCAGAAGCTCGCCGCCGGCGCGCTGTTCACTGTCCCGCGCTACCGCAAGGGGCTGGTGCCGCTGATGAACACTATGATCTTCAAGAGCCTCGGACAGTGGATGCGCTACCTGAACGTCGCCTACCCGATCAAGCCCGCCGACTACGACGAGTACATGGCCGAACTGTCGGCGAAGCTGCAGGAACCGGGTCGGTTCGCGGAATTCATGAAGACCGGCAAGTCGACTCCCGCCGATGCCGAGGCGCAGCTGCCGAACATCAGTAGCCCCGCGCTGATCATCATGGGCACCGAGGACCCCGACTTCCCGAACCCCGAAGCCGAAGGCGACGCCATCGTCGCTCTCATGCCTGCGGGTCTCGGCACCGTCGCGGTGGCTGCGGGGTCCGGGCACTACCCGCACGCGGACGCGCCGGACCGGGTGGCCGAACTGGCGGTGCAGTTCCTCACCGAGCATGCCCGTGCCTAGGGTCGGGCTGACGACAGCCGACGTCGTCCGTGCGGGTGCCCAACTCGCCGACGACGTCGGCTATGACAAACTGGCCATGGGTCCGCTTGCCGAAAAGCTCGGTGTCCGAACACCTTCCCTGTACAAGCACGTGGCCAACCTGGCCGATCTGCAGCACGGCATCGCCGTGCTCGCGATGACCGAACTCGACCGTGCCATTCGCGATGCGATGCACGGCCGCTCCGGCACTCAAGCGTTGGCGGCCTTCGCCGGCGCATTCCGCTCATATGTAGTCGCGCACCCCGGCCGCTACGCCGCCACCGTCGGAGCCGAGTTCACCAGCCCCGAGGATCCCCTGCTGGAATCCAGTGGCCGCGTGCTCGATTCGATGGTGGCCGTGCTGCGCGGTTACGACATTCCCGACGCCGAGATGGATCACGCCCTGCGCACCTTGCGCTCGATGTTCCACGGATTCGCATCCCTACAGGCATCCGGCGGCTTCCAGTGGACCGGCGATCCGGAAGTCAGCTTCGACTGGATGATCCGGTTCATCGACCGTGGATTACGCGGGCTGTGAAGAACGGACCTGGGGCCTCCGCGGCCATCACCGCGACGATTCCGCATCCCCGGACCATCCCGCCGCCCCAGTCCCCCATCGACCCCGCGGAACAGGTCGCGGCCAGGGCCTCGAGCCTCATCGATCGTGGATTGCGTGGGCTTCGAAGAAGTCCCACGCGAGGTCGGTCGCGTTCACCCCGGCCTGCGCATCGGAGAGTTCGCCCTGCGCGGCGCCCGGCCACGAGTGCCCCATCTCGGGAAGCCGGTAGACCTCGACCACGCTGCCGTCGGCGCAGGTGGCCGTCGCGATGGTGATGCCGTTGGCCAGGTCGGCCCGCGCTCTCCCGGGAGCGCAGGCGAGTCGCTCCTGCCATTGCGTGATCCCGGTGTCGAATCGACCGAAGTAGCGGTCCTTGCCACCGAGGAAGATGATCACCGATACCGGTGTCGTGGGCTTGTAGGACGGCTCCGCCGCGGTGGCGCCGATGAAACCCCCGCTGACCGCGGCGATGGCGGCGAAGGTGCCGGGTAGTTCCACCGCGAGCTTGAAGGACATATCGCCGCCGTTCGAGATGCCCGCGGCATAGACGCGCTTCGGGTCGGCTTTCCAGGCGCTGGTCATTCGGGCGACGACAGTCTCGACGAAGCCGACATCGTCTTCCGAACCGCAGCAGACGAAGGCGTTGTATCCGGAAGCGTGCCCCTCCGGATAGACAACGAGGAAGTTTTCCTTGTCCGCCTTGGCATTCAAGCCGCTGGTGGTGGCGATCCGCGCCGCGTCACCGGGATAGAAGTGCAGGGCGACCACGAGTGGCAAGGCGGTGCTGCCGTCGTAGCTCGGCGGCGCGTGCACCACATAGGAGCGGGTCTTGCCACCGAATTCGATGGTGATCCGCTGGTCACCCGAGCGGGGCTTGTCGTCCTGTGCAGCGGCCGCGGGGCTGCTCGGCGATGTCGGTGGCGGGGCGGGGCTCTCGCAGGCCGTGACCGACAGGGCACAACAGGCAATGGCGATGGCGACACTGCGAAGCCGGAACACCGACTCACTATGGCACGAAATCGATGCGCCGTTGTCCAGACTGAGAATGTTCGAGAATGGTTGAGTAGCAATAGATATCGCAGATGTGTACATGGTGCCGATCGGCGCAACCCTCGACGGCGTCCTCGCCGAGGCAGCCTCTGTCCGTACGGTATTCGTGACCGCCGGAGCCGTGCTGATCGTCATCTCGGTCGCACTACTCGCGCGCCTCGACGGGACGGCATTACAAGCTCGACGGCAACCGCATGCGTGAGCGACCGGCACCGGCGATCGACCCCGCGCGGCCGGGCCGCTGGTTAGGCTCGGCGGAATGATCCTTCGCAATGTGACCGTCGATTGCGCCGATCCATATGAGCTCGCGTCATTTTGGAGCGCCGTCACCGGATGGCCGGTGTCCGGGGCGGATAAGCCAGGCGATGACGAGGCGTTGGTCGAGGCGCCGGCGCTTGCGCCGGGCTTGCTGTTCATTCGCGTGCCCGAGGGCAAGGTGGTGAAGAACCGTCTGCACTTCGATTGGATGCCCACCGAGCGGACGCGGGACGACGAGGTCGAGCGCATCATCGGCATGGGAGCGACGCTGCACGAGGATCACCGAACCGCCGATGGGCTCGGCTGGGTCACGCTGCTCGATCCCGAGGGAAACGAGTTCTGCATCGAGCGAAGCAAGGCCGAGCGCGAGGCCCGATAGCCGGGGTAGGCATAGCCGTATCCTTACTTCCCACCGGTGGCGTAGCTGCGTGTCGCGTTATAGCATCGGGCCCGTTTGTTCATTTCGCGCGGCAGGACGAGAACTTGACCAGTGGTACCCGTCCGGCTTCATCGTCGTCGCGCCGTGGACGTTCACGTCGGGCTTCCGGGTCGAGCGCGCCCACTCTGGCGACGCTGCTCACCGCGGCCGTCGAGCACAATCCCGATGGCGCGGCCGTGGTGTGCGACGATGCCACGCTCACCTATCGTGCCCTCGACGCACGCTCGTCGCAGATGGCCAGAGTTTTGCTGGCGATGGGGATCGGCCCGGAAACCACCGTCGCGGTGGCCCTGCCCCGATCGATCGACTCGGTGCTCACGGTCTGGGCGGTCGCCAAGACCGGTGCGGCGTTCGTGCCCATCGATCCGGGCTTCCCTTCGGCACGTATCGAATTCCAGGTCGCCGACTGCGGTGCGCAGTTCGGACTTACCAGGCAGCAGTACGCCGCGGTACTGCCGGGCGAGGTCCGGTGGCTCGCGCTGGACGCTTCCGACTTCGAGGCATCGGTGTCGGCGCAGACGCCGACACCGATCTCCTACCTCGACCGCCGGACGCCGATGCGGGACACCAACCCGGCCTATCTGATCTATACGTCCGGCTCGACCGGCCTGCCCAAGGGCGTCGCGGTCACCCACGCCGGCTTGGCCGGTCTCTGCGCTGAGCTCACCGCGCGGCACTCGATCTCCCCCGAGTCGCGGATCCTGCACTTCGCCTCACCCAGCTTCGACGCTTCGATATTGGAGCTGCTGCTTACCATCGGCGCGGCCGCCACGATGGTGATCGCCCCGCCGACGATCTACGGCGGCAGTGAGCTGGCGCGGCTCATCGCGCATCATCGGGTCACCCACGCCTTCCTCACCCCGTCGACGCTGGCCTCGGTCGAGCCGACCGGACTGGACTTGCTGCAGGGCATCATCGTGGGCGGCGAGCCGTGTCCCCCCGCGCTGGTCGGCCGTTGGGCGATGGCAGGACGACGATTCTGGAACGCCTACGGGCCCACCGAATCCACCGTCGTCGCGACCATCAGCGCGCCGCTGTCGCCCGAGACGCCGGTGACCATCGGCTCGGCGGTGCGCGGCATGCGCCTGCGCGTGCTCGACCGGCAGCTGCGCCCGGTCGGCGTCGGCGTCGCGGGCGAGCTGTACATCTCCGGTCTCGCCATTGCCCGCGGCTATCACCGTCGCGCCGGGCTGACCGCACTGTGTTTTCCCGCGGACCCGCACGGTGCGCCCGGCACTCGGATGTACCGGACCGGCGACCTCGTCCGCTGGACAACGGGCGGTGACCTCGACTACCTCGGCCGCACCGACGACCAGGTCAAGATCCGCGGTTTTCGGATCGAGCTCGGCGAGATCGACGCGATCCTCACGACGCATCCCGAGGTGCGCACCGCCGTCACCGTCGACCGGAGGACCGCCGCGAGCGACACCACGCTGGCGGCCTATGTCGAGCCCGTACCGGGGCGATCGCCCGACCCCGCCGCCCTCGCCGACACCTTGGCGCAGCGGCTGCCGCGGTACATGCTGCCGACCTCGATCACCATCGTGGACCACATCCCGCTGACCCCCAACGGCAAAACCGATCGTGCGGCGCTGCGTGCCCGATCCGACGACCGCCTCGTCTATCGACCGCTGTCGGGTCTCGGCGAGGAATTGGTCGCCGCGGTGTTCGCCAAGGTGCTCGGACACGAGCAGTTCGGGCCGGACTCCGACTTCTTCACTTCGGGCGGCAATTCGCTGCTCGCCACCCAGGTCGCCGCCCGGCTCAGCGAGACATGGCAGGCCCAGATCCCGACCAGGCTGGTCTTCGACCACCCGACGGTGGCCCTGCTGGCGAAGGTGCTCCAGACGCAGCGACTGGACACGGCCCGACCGGCCTTGGCCGCTGGTTCGAGACCCGAGCGGATTCCCTTGTCCCCCGCCCAGCTTCGGTTCTGGCTGCGCAATCAGTTCGACACCACGACCTCGGTCGACAACGTCGGGTTCGCACTCGGTATGTCGGGTGACCTCGACGTCGAGGCGCTGCGTGCCGCGTTCGCCGACACCGTCGAGCGGCATGAGACGCTGCGCACCATGTACCCGGCCGACGCCATCGGCCCGCACCAGCTGATACTCGAAACATCAAGTGCCGTCGCCGATTTCATCCCCGAAGACACACACACCGACGCGGTGGACGAGCGAGTGCGCGAGACGCTGTGGCGCGGTTTCGACGTGTCGGCGGAAGTGCCGCTGCGCGCTCGGCTACTCCGGGTGGACGGCGCCTACGTGCTGGCCTGCGCGACGCACCACATCTGCGCCGACGGCTCCTCCCTCGCCCCCTTGGCGCGTGATGTCGCCGTCGCCTACGCCGCACGCACCGCGGGTGACGCACCGGCCTGGCTGCCGCTGGACGTGCAGTACGCCGACTACGCGCTCTGGCAACAGGAGGTGCTCGGTTCACGCGAGGACCCGGATTCCCCGTTGTCCAGGCAACTCGCCTACTGGACACAGGAACTGGCAGAGCTGCCCGACGACCTCGACCTGCCGACCGACCGACCGCGGCCTGCGGTGGCCTCGCTGCGCGGCGACGGCGAGCAGCGCACGGTGCCCGCCGCGCTGCATCGCGACCTGCTCGCTGTCGCGCGGGCCCATCGGGCCACGTTGTTCATGGTGATGCGGACAGCCTTGGCCGTCCTATTGGCCCGTCTGTCCGGCGGCACCGACATCGCCATCGGCGTGCCGATGACCAATCGCGCCGAGGCCGCCCTCGCGGATGTCGTCGGCATGTTCGTCAACACCACGGTGTCGCGGACCAGGATCGACCCGGCCGAGAGCTTCGCGGATCTGCTGGCCCGGACCCGCGATCGGGACATGGTGAATTTCGCGCACTCGGAGGTGCCGTTCGAACTCGTCGTGGATGCCGTCAACCCGGTGCGGTCCCCTGGCCGGCATCCGCTGTATCAGGTCGGTTTCGCGTTCCAGAACTTCGCCGAGGCGAATTTCGAACTGCCGGGCCTGACGTTCTCGTCCTATGACGCGGACATCAGGACCGCGAAGACCGACCTGCACATCGCGGTGGTCGACACCCATGACGAGGACGGCGCACCGGGCCCGATCGACATCCGATTCGGCTATGCCACAGATCTTTTCGATGAAACAACGGTGCGCAGGTTCCTCGCCAGCTATCTGCGCATCTTGCATGAGGTGGCCGCCGATCCGATCGGGGCGGTCGGTGATATCGACATCATGGAACCGCTCGAGCGGCGGCGGATCCGGTTCTGGTCGACCGGACCGGATCTTCCGGTCGCGCCGGAGACCCTGACCACCGCGCTGTGGCGGCATGCGCTCGCGACGCCGGAGGCCGTCGCGGTGGTCTGCGGAGCGCAGGCGCTGACCTACGCGCAGCTGCAAGACCGGTGTAATCGGCTGGCCCGGTGGCTGATCCGACAAGGCGTCGGACCCGACACGGTGGTGGCGGTTGCCATGCGGCGGTCCATCGATCAGGTCGTCGCATTGACCGCGATCGTCGAAGCGGGCGGGGCCTGGGTGCCGATCGATCCGGATCATCCGGATGAGCGGATCCGGTCGGTTCTCGATTCCGCCGCACCGCGGTGCGTCGTGACCACCAGCGGTGACGCGTTCATCGTCGCTCCCGCGCATGCCGTCGACACCCTCGATCTCTCGCAGCTGAGTCCCGAACCGGTGCTCGATGCCGAGCGCGGCGCGCCACTGCGCGGCGACCATCCCGCCTACGTGATCTACACCTCCGGCTCCACTGGTCGACCGAAAGGCGTTGTGGTCAGCCACGACGCGATCGTCAACCAGCTCCTCTGGATGCAGCAGCAGTACCGTGTCGGCGTTGCCGACAGGTACCTGCAGAAGACTCCCGCGACGTTCGATGTCTCACTGTGGGGGTACTTCCTGCCGCTGCGCGCCGGCGCCAGGCTGGTGCTCGCCGGACCGGGCGAGCACCGCGACCCCGCGGCGCTCGGCAGGCTCATCGCGGCACAGCGCGTCACGCTCACCGATTTCGTGCCCGCCATGCTCTCGATGTTCGCCGCGCACGCCACTGCGGCCGAATTGACTTCACTGCGTGCGGTTTTCGTCATCGGCGAGGCGCTACCGCCGGAGACCGCACGGGCGTTCACCGCGGTCTGCGGCGCCGAACTGCACAATCTGTACGGTCCGACAGAAGCCGCGGTGAGCATCACCCATCACCGGGTCGAGGCCACCGACCTGACCTCGGTGCGCGTGCCGATCGGTGCACCGGAAGGGAACTCCCAGAGCTTCGTCCTCGACACCCGGTTGCGGCCGGTGCCGGTCGGTGCGGTGGGTGAACTCTATTTGGCCGGAGTCCAACTCGCCCGCGGCTATCACGGCGCGCACGCTCTGACGGCGGGCCGGTTCGTCGCGAATCCGCTCGGCGGCCCCGGCGACCGGATGTATCGGACCGGCGATCTGGTGCGGTGGACGCCGCGCGGTGCACTGGACTACATCGGGCGCAGCGACTTTCAGGTGAAGGTGCGCGGTCACCGCATCGAGCTCGGCGAGATCGAAGCCGCGCTGCTCGCCGACCCCACCGTCGGTCAAGCGGCTGCCGCGGTCAAACCGGCGCAGGACGGGGACCAGCTCGTCGGCTATGTCGTCGCAGCGCCCGGTGCGGCAGTCGACCCCGATAGGCTGCGGCGCTCGATATCTCGGCTGTTGCCCTCGTACATGGTGCCGTCGGCGGTGTTGCCCCTGGATGCGCTGCCGGTCAACGCCAGCGGCAAACTCGATCGTCCGGCGCTGCCACTGCCGGTGTTCGCGGCACGGGCCGGTGTCGCGCCGTCGACCGCGCTCGAACACGCGATCGCCGAGGTGTTCGCCGAGGTCCTCGCGGTGTCACCGATCGGGGTCGAGGATGATTTCTTCGAGCTCGGCGGGTCTTCGTTGATGGCTTTCACACTCCACCAACGACTGTCGTCCCGCCTCGACCGCGAGGTCCCGATGTCGATGCTGCTCGCCACACCCACGGTGGGCGGCCTCGCCGCACAGCTCGCCGAGGCTACGGGGCCGACGCGAACAAACACACCGTCGCCGGCCGAAGACGCTGTGCTCGACGCCGCGATCGCTGTCGACGGGATCGCCGCCGCCCACACCGGACCGCCGCGTGAGCTGCTGCTGACCGGCGCGACCGGGTTCCTCGGCGCCCACCTGCTGCGGGAACTGCTGCATCGCACCGACGCAAGGGTGTGGTGCCTGATCCGGGCGAACACCGAGGTCGAGGGCGCCAACCGGATTCGGTTGGCGCTGCACCGCTACCGATTGTGGGACGATGCCGTCGCCGACCGGATCATCGCGGTCCCCGGCGATCTCGCCGCACCGCGCCTCGGCCTATCCGACGCCGACTACGAACGCCTCGCCGACAGCATCGATGTCATCTACCACAACGGCGCTCGCGTCAATCACGTCGATCCCTATGCTCGACTGCGCGCCGCCAATGTCGAAGGCACCAGGGACGTGCTGCGCCTGGCGACGACGCGACGGGCCAAGCCGGTTCATTTCGTCTCCACTATCGGCGCCGCGGTCTCGACCACGCCGGATTCCAGCGTCGTCGAAGAGGACACGCGGCTGCGGGCCGACCAGGTCTCCGACAACGGCTACCTCAGCTCCAAGTGGGTCGCCGAAGAACTGGTTCGGCAGGCCGGCGAGCGCGGGGTTCCGGTGGCCGTCTATCGGCCCGGCACGATCAGCGGCGACACCCGCATCGGTGTGAACAGCGCCGACGATTCGATCTGGAACATGATCCGCGCCGCCGCGATCCTCGGGATCGCCCCCGATGTCGGCGACGCGACGGTGTCACTGGTTCCGGTGGACTACGTGGCGGGCGCGCTCGTCGAGATCTCGGCTCACCCCGCGTCGGAGATCGTGTATCACCTGGTCAACCGCACCCCGGTGGCGGTGCGCGATATCTTCGACTCGCTGCGCGACCACGGCCTCCCGGTCGCGACCGCTCCGCTGGAGACCGTCCGCGCCGAGCTGGACCGCGAATCCCGCCTGCGCAACGACGCGGGCGACGATTCGCTCGTCCGCGCGGCGCTGCTCAGCGCGAACTTCGCCGTGCTCGCCGGACATCTCGACTGGGAGGACACCCACAGCCGTACCGCCTTGTCGGGCACCGGCATCGAGTGCCCGCCCCTTACTCGCCCGATACTCGACACCTACATCAGAGAGTTCATCGCATCGGGGTTCTTGCCGTCGCGATAGCGCGACCGGAGCATCCGCGGGAGCGCACCGAAACTCGGTGGGCAGCAACGTCTCCGGCATAGCCGAAGCGGCGAGCGAGCCGCCAGAGCTGTGCGTGCGATCGAGTTGTGACGCACCGCGGAATTCTCGCGGCGTCGGCGGCGGCGGAATTCAGCAGGCAACTGTCCCGCGGCCCCTCATCTTCGCCGCGGGTGCATGCTGATTCCGCCGACACCGCCGGCCGTGCGGTCAGCGCTACTGCAATGCGATGTATTTGGTCTCGAGGTATTCCTCGATGCCCTCGCTGCCCGCCTCGCGCCCGAGGCCGGATTGCTTCACACCACCGAATGGGGCGGCAACGTCGGAAATGATGCCGCGGTTCACCCCGACCATCCCGGATTCGAGCGCATCGGCCACCCGCAGCGCGCGGTCCAGGTCTGTCGTGTAGATGTATGCGGCCAAACCGAATTCGGTGTCGTTGGCCGCGGCGATGCCCTCGGCTTCGCCGTCGAATCCGGTGATGGCGGCAACCGGTCCGAAGACCTCCTCGCGCAGGATTCGCGCGTCGGCCGGCACATCCGCCAGGACTGTCGGCTCGTAGAAGTAGCCCTCTCCTTCCGCATGTGCGCCGCCGGTGGTCACCACCGCACCCTTCTCGACCGCATCGCGCACCAGATCGGCCACCGTGGTGCGCTGCTTCTCGCTGATGAGCGGCCCCACTTGGACACCGTCGAGATGGCCCGGCCCGACCTTCAGTGCGCGCATCCTCGCGGTCAACATCGCCGTGAACTGTTCGCGCACCGCATTGTCGACGTGGAAGCGGTTCGCCGCGGTGCATGCCTCGCCGGTGTTGCGCATCTTGGCGGCCATCGCGCCGTCCACCGCCGCGTCCAGATCGGCGTCCGCGAAGACCACGAACGGCGCGTTGCCGCCGAGCTCCATAGACGTGCGCAGCACGCGCGTCGCCGACTGAGCGAGCAGGAGCTTCCCGACACCGGTGGAGCCGGTGAAGGTCACCTTCCGCAGCCGGTCGTCGGCGAACATCGGGTCGGTGAGCTGCGCGGCCTGTGAGGTCGGCAGGATCGACAGCACACCGGCGGGCAGTCCGGCGTCGGCGAACACCTGTCCGAGCAGCAGCATGGTCAGCGGGGTTTCGGCGGCGGGCTTGACCACCATGGTGCAGCCCGCCGCCAGGGCGGGCGCGATTTTCCTGGTGCCCATGGCGAGCGGGAAGTTCCACGGCGTGATCGCCAAGGTCGGACCGACCGGCTGCTTGGTGACCAGGATGCGGCCTGCGCCCGAGGGCGACTGCGTGTAGCGGCCGTTCACCCGGACCGCCTCCTCGGCGAACCAGCGCAGGAACTCCGCGCCGTAAGTGACCTCGCCGTAGCTCTCCGCGAGCGGCTTGCCCATCTCGAGGGTCATCAGCAGCGCGAAATCGTCGCGGCGCTCGATGACCAGTTCCCAAGCGCGTCGCAGAATTTCCGAGCGTGACCGGGATGATGTCGCGGCCCAGTCCTTTTGCACGCGAGCAGCGGCGGCCAACGCGCGTGCGCCGTCGGCGGCGGCGGCATCGGCCACCTCGACGAGCACCGCTCCGGTCGCCGGATCGTGCACCGGGAAGGTGCGGCCGCCCTCCCCTGGCACCTGCTCGCCGGCAACCCACAGTCCGGTCGGCACCGCGGCGAGCAAGGCAGCCACATCACGCATCGTCAGGTTCTCCTCGATCACTTCGAAAGGGTTTGTCGTCAGTCGGCTTCGGTCAGCCGGCGCAATGCGTCCGCGAGCACATCGATGCCGTCGGCGAGCAGGTCGGCGCCGATCACCAGTGGCGGAAGCAGCCGGATGACATTGCCGTTGGTCCCGCACGTCAGCAGCACCACACCGGCGGCCAGCGCTTGCGCTGCAACGGCTTTGGTGAGCACTGGATCCGGCTCGGCGCTGCCCGGCCGCACGATCTCGATCGCCAGCATGCCGCCGCGACCGCGCACATCGCCGATCACGCCGACCTCATCGGCCAGCGCCCGCAACCGCGGCACGACAGCGGACTCGATGGCCCGCGCCCGTGCGGGCAGATCGAGCTCGCGCATCACCGACAGGGTGGCGAGCGCGGCCGCGCAGGCGACCGGATTACCGCCGTAGGTGCCACCGAGTCCGCCGGGGTGCACCGCGTCGAGCAGCTCGGCCCGGCCGGTGATGGCCGCGAGCGGCATACCGCCCGCGATCCCCTTGGCCATGGTGATGATGTCGGGCACCACACCCTCGTGCTCGCAGGCGAACCAGGCGCCGGTGCGCGCGAACCCGGTCTGCACCTCGTCGGCGATGAAGACGATGCCGTTGCTGCGCGCCCACTGCGCCAGTGCCGGAAGGAAACCCGGCGCCGGGACGATGAAACCGCCTTCGCCCTGGATCGGCTCGATGATCAGCGCGGCGACCGAGGCGGCGCCGAGCTGTGCCTCGATACGCGCGATCGCGCGCTGCGCCGCCTGTGCGCCGGTCAGCCCGGCCTCGTCGCGGTACGGGTAGGAGGTCGGCATCCGGTAGATCTCCGGAGCGAAAGGCCCGAAGTTCGTCTTGTACGGCATCGACTTCGCGGTCAAGGCCATCGTGAGATTGGTGCGCCCGTGGTAGGCGTGGTCGAACGCGACGACCGCGGTGCGCCCGGTGGCCAAGCGCGCCACCTTGATCGCGTTCTCCACCGCCTCCGCGCCGGAATTGAACAGCACGGTGCGCTTCTCGTGGTCCCCGGGTGTCAGCGCGTTCAGCTCCTCCGCCACCTGCACATAGCCTTCGTACGGCGTGACCATGAAGCAGGTGTGGGTGAACCGGGCCGCCTGCTCGGCGACCGCCGCCGCGACCGCGGGATGGGAGGCGCCCACGCTGGTGACCGCAATACCGGAACCGAGGTCGATCAACGAGTTGCCGTCGACATCGACGATGACGCCGCCGTCGGCATCGGCCGCATACACCGGCACCGACGAACCGACACCCGCCGCGACCGCGCCCTTGCGGCGGTCTGCCAGCGCCGTCGACCGCGGCCCCGGCAGGGCGGTGACGATGGTGCGCTGCTGCGCCAATCGGTGGTCGATGGCGATCATCTTCGGGCTCCTGTCCAGTCGAAATGTCTCTGTCGAGTCTCGGCGCAATCGGCTCCCCGAACCAGCGCCACTTCGGCCATCCGCCATCCCCATACGCGCCATTTCGTCGACTGTGTGGCTGGGCGACGGTGTGCCGTCATCGGTCGGTTTACCGCTTGTCCACGCGGATCGATGCGGCGTCATCGCTGATGACCGAGGTCTGCCTGGTGAGCGTGTCGCCACGGAAGAACTCGGGGTCGCGCCACCGCATCACCGACATCAGTACCGCGCCGAGACACAGCATCCCGAAGCCCATGAAGAACACCAGGCCGACACCGCCCACCGACGCGCCGCTGCCGTTGTCCGGGTTCATGCTCTCGCGCACGGAGATCACGAACACCGTCGCCAGCATCAGCCCGCCGAGCAGCGGGAACAGCAGTTTGAAGACGGCATTGCGGACACTGCCGAACAACTCCTCGCGGAAGTACCAGACGCAGGCGAAGGCCGTGATGCCGTAGTACCAGCAGATCATGATGCCCAGTGCCGCAACGGTATCCAGCAGTGTGTGCTCCGAGAGCAGCGTGACCACGGTGTAGAAGACGCCGGTGACGACGCCCGCCACGATGGTGCTGAACGACGGCACCAGGAACCGCGGGCTGACCTCGGCGAACTTCTTCGGGAACGCGCCGTAGGCGCCCATCGCGAGCATGGTGCGGGCGGCGGGCAGGAACGTCGTCTGCAGGCTCGCCGCCGATGAAGCGAGGACCGCGAGCATCAGCAGCGGCCCGGCCCAGCCGCCGAGCACCGGATCGGCGAGCGCACCGAAGACATTGCCGGCATTCTCCTCGTTGCCGAGGCCGAGACCACTGTCACCGACACCGGCGTACATCATCACGGCGACCGCGACGAGCAAGTAGGTCAACAGGATCGAGAGCACACAGAGCAGCCCCGCACGGCCGGGCACCTTGGTCGGATCCTTGGATTCCTCGCCGAGCGTCAGGCAGGTGTCCCAGCCCCAGAAGGCGAAGATGGAGCCGGTGAGGCCGATGGCGAACGCGCTCAGCGTGATTCCGGTGAACGGGTTGAACCAGTCGAAGCTGAAGCTGAGTGATCCCGGCGCCTCGCCCCGGCCGACGTGCACGAGCGCGACCACCGCGAAGGCGAGCAGCACGATCATCTGGAAGGCGACGAGCACATATTGGACGTGCTGACTGGTGGTGATGCCACGGCTGGCGATGAAGGTGGCGACCGCGAGGAACAGCAGAGTCGTCGCGATATTGATGCCCTTGTTGCCCGCGAGATCGGCGATGCCGGGCTCGCTGAAAATCCTGGCGAAGAAGAGATAGCAGAATTCCACGGCGATCGAGGCCAGATTGGACAGCACGATGATCGAGGCCATCACCATGCCCCAGCCGCACATCCACCCGGCATAGGGACCGAAGGCCTTGGTGGACCAGGTGAACGACGCACCGCAGTCGGGCACCCGCGAGTTCAGTTCGCGGTAGGCGTAGGCGGTCAGGAACATCGGGATGAAGCCCGCGATGAGAATGGCGGGCATCTTCAGGCCGACCGCGGCCACGATCAGCCCGATGCTCGCGGTCAGCGTGTATCCGGGGGCTACGCACGAAATACCCAGTACCGCACCGGCCAAGGTGCCGACCTGGCCCGCCGCCAGCCCCTTGTCGACGAACGGCTCGGCGGAGGCTGCCACGGTGGGACCGGAGGCGACAGGCGGCGGGACCGCGGCGTCACCGGCCATGGTCGTCGGCCCCCTCTTTCGGAACCACGACCATCGGTACCTGCAGGACCCGGAGCATCTTCGCGGCTGTAGAGCCGAGGAACAGGCGGCGGGGTTGAGCGAGTCGGCTCGAGCCGACCATGATCAGGTCGCCGTCGTGCCATTCGAGCTTGTTGACGGCGGCTTCGACCGTCGGACCGTCGGTCGTCGAGGACGACACCGGAAAGTCCTCGGGCAGAGCGGATTTCGCGCTGTCGAGGGTTTCTCGTGCGTGTTCGAGGGCACGGTTGCGGACTGCGGCGGGCAGATCGTCGGCGCGGCGGGAGCCGTGCATCGGATCCAGGGCGACGAGTGAGACCAGCCGCAGCGGCGTGCCCGCCGCTCTGCTGGCGCGCAGAGCGACGTCGAGCAGCAGATCCGCGCCGGGGCGGTCGCCGATGGCGCAGGTCACCTCGCGCACCCGGTCGACCGTCGAATGACGGGTGCCGCGCGGAGCCAAGGCCAGCGGGACCGGCGCCGAATGCAGCAGGTCACCGGCGACAGAACCGATGGAGTGGCGGCCGATCAGCCCGTCACCGGCGGCACCGATGACGATCGCCGCGGCAGCCAATTTCTCGGCCTGTTCGATCAGACCGGCGGCGAACGATTCGTCGAAGCTGATATGCGTCTGGGCCACAATGTCGTTCGGCACCGCTGCCGCCGCTTCGGCCAGCCACTGCCGCGCCTGCGCGACGAGCACATCCTCGTATCCGCCGGTCGGCACCGCGCCCGCCGCCACCTGATCCGGCGGCAGCACCATGCAGATATCCAGCTGAGCGTCCAAGGTCCGAGCGAGCCGGACGGCAAGCGCCACACCGTCCGCACCGCTCGGGGTGGCGAGGTAGCCGACCACCAACCTCATCTGCGTGCCCGCCTACTCGTGCGAACTCATGACGTGCTTGACGCGGGTGTATTCCTCCACGCTGTACGCCGAGAGATCCTTGCCGTAGCCGGAGTGTTTGAACCCGCCGTGCGGCATCTCCGCGACGAGCGGGATATGACAGTTCACCCATACCGCGCCGAAATCCAGTGCGCGAGTGAGTCGTTCCACTCTGGCGTGGTCCTTGGTCCAGATGCTCGCCGCGAGCCCGTAGCGGACACCGTTGGCGTAGTCGATGGCCTGGGCTTCGTCGCGGAACGGCTGCACCGTCAGCACCGGGCCGAAGGTCTCGTCCTGGACGATGGCGTCGTCCTGCCGCACCTGGGTGACGATGGTCGGCTCGACGAAGAAGCCATTGTCGCCCATGCGCTTTCCACCGGTGACGACCCGCGCGTGCGCGGGCAGTGCCTCGAGTTTGCGCAGCACCTCGGTGAAGTGATTGATGTTGTTGAGCGGGCCGTAGAACGTGTCCGGATCCTCGGGCAGACCGGGCTTCAGCGTTTCCGCCTTCTTCACCAACGCGTCCACGAACTGGTCGTGGATCGACTCGTGCACGAGCACGCGGGTGGCCGCGGTACAGTCCTGGCCCGCATTGAAGAACGCCGCTTCGGCGATTCCGCTTGCGGCCGTTTCGATATCGACGTCGCCGAACACCACGGCGGGCGCTTTGCCACCGAGCTCGAGATGTGTGCGTTTGACCTGCTGTGCCGCCGTCGCGGCGACCGCGATGCCCACGCGCACCGATCCGGTGATCGAGACCAGCCCCGGCGTCGGATGGCCCACCAGCTCGGCGCCGGTGCCGCCGTCGCCGAGCACGACATTGAACACGCCGTCGGGCAGGATGCCCTTGGTCAGCCGGGCCAGCACGAGGGTGCTCTCCGGGGTGGTGTCGCTCGGCTTGAGCACAATGGTGTTACCCGCGGCCAGCGCGGGGCCGATCTTCCAGATCGCCATCATGAACGGGTAGTTCCACGGCGTCACCTGACCGACCACACCGATCGGCTCACGACGCACGTAGGAGGTGAAGCCCGCCATGTACTCGCCGGCCGACTTGCCCTCCAGCATCCGGGCGGCGCCTGCGAAGAATCTGATCTGATCGGCGCTCACCGCGATCTCCTCGGCGGCGATGACCGCCTTCGGCTGCCCGGTGTTGCGGCATTGCGCCTCCACCAGTTCATCGCTGTGCGCCTCGATGGCATCGGCAAGCTTCAGCAGTGCGGCCTGCCGGACGCTCGGGGTGGTCCGGCCCCAGGATTCGAAGGCTCGCTGCGCGGCCGCCATCGCGGCATCGATGTCGGCCCTGTTCGAGATCGGGGCCTGCCCGACGACGGTTTCGTCCACCGGATTCACCAGGTCGAAGGTTTCGGTGGCGGACGAAGCCACGAATTCGCCGTCGATGTAGTTCTGGAGCGCAGGCCTCGACATTGTTTACCGTCCATCTCTCGGTGCGTTTGTCCGGGGTTTGCCTAGGTCAAGTGTGCCCCGCGACACATCCGCGGACACCCTGCCAAGATGGACAAGACACCGGCGATTCTTCGACATTCTGTACACTCACCAGCGATGGCGGTTCCTGTTAGCTGGGTGTTGTCCCAGCCCGATCTCGCGGTGCGGCTGAAAGGCGGCGCGGCAGGCGTTGGCCGCGAGATCGACCTGGTCGTCACCTCCGAGCTCGAAAGCCCGTTCCGCTGGCTATCGGGCGGGGAACTACTGCTCACCACCGGGATGCGGCTGCCCGCCACGCCGCGCGACCGGCTCGAGTATCTGCGCGGCCTGGACGAATGCGGTGTGGCCGCAGTCGGATTCGGCACCGGATTGACCCACGCCGAGGTGCCCGCGGATCTCACGGAAGCGGCCGACGCGATCGGTCTTCCGCTCTTCGAGGTGCCGTTGCCGACGCCATTCGCGGCCATCGTCAAACGCGTGACCGCGCGGCTGGCGCAGCTGCAGTACGACGCACTGCTGCGTGCCTCGCGCGCCCAACCGCGCATGACGAGAGCACTGGTCAAGGCAGGAGCGCAGGCCATCGTCCGCGAATTGGCCGGATCGCTCGGCGCGAAGGTCCTGATGCTGGATTCGGCGGGCGCCGTCACCGAATGCCATCCGGGCGCCCCGGATGACGATCTGCTGCGCACGGTGCGCGCGGCGCTTGCCGCGGACCCGGCCGCGTCGGCGAGCAGCGTCCACACCGATACGTCGGGGATGTCGATCACGCACCAGCGCATCAGCGTCGGCCGCAGCTCCTACGGTGATCTGGTGGTGGTCAGCCCGGCACCGCTCGGCGCTGTCGATCAGATCCTGCTCGGGCACGCCAACTCGCTGCTCGGGCTCGATTTCGAGAAACCCGCACGGCTGCAAGCAGCACAGCACCTGCTCAATAGCACCGCACTCGGGCTGCTGCTAGGCACCGACGCCGACCTCACTCCGGCGTGGGCGCAGCTGGCCCAGGCCGCCGACGCGCAGGGCCGCATCCGAGCTCTGGTCGCGGAGTGCGACACCACGGGCGCGGTCGCCGGAGTGCGGGGAGCCCTGGAAGGAGCGCTCGCCCGAGCCGGGCTTCCCCTGTTCATGCACGTCCTCGAGCGCCGGGTGCTTGTCGTGTTGCCCGCCGCCGAGGGCACCGCGCTAGCCCGCAGGCTCACGACCGAGATCGAGGCCGCGACCAGAAAGCAAGTCCGTCTCGGTCTGAGCGGCGCGCATCCCCCGCACGATCTCACCGAGATGCTGGCGAATGCCGAGCTCGCCGCCTCCGCCGCCGAACGTGGCAGTCCCCCTGCGGAATTCACCGAACTGGCCGGTCGCTCATTGCTGTCGTTCGACGCCACCCGGCAGGTGCTGAACGCGATGGCCGACACCATGCTCACCCCGCTGGTCGACTACGACCGCACACACGGCACCGATCTGCTGAGCTCGCTGCGCGCGTTCCTCGAGTCCAACGGACAGTGGGAATCGGCGGCGGCCGTGACGGGGGCGCATCGGCACACATTGCGCAAGCGGATCGCCACGGCACAGAGTGTGCTCGGCTGCGATCTCGACAATGCCCGGGTGCGCGCGGAGCTGCTGCTCGCGCTGCTCGCGCGCGGATCCTGAACCACGACAACCCGACACCAGCGGCTGTCACTGCGATATAAAGGTCGTCAGTCGTAAAATTCGACGGATTTCGTTGTTCGCAGCGTCCGACATCGACGCATCCGAATGTTTTCACCACAACTTCTGAGGAAGGACGCAGCACGTGAGCGAGCAGGAGAACCACCGGCCCGCGCCGGTGCTCGACGACATCTCGAAGCGGATCATCGCCCAGCTCCAGGAGGACGGCCGCCGGGCTTACGCCACCATCGGCAAGGCGGTCGGATTGTCGGAGGCGGCCGTCCGGCAGCGGGTGCAGCGGCTGTCGGACGCCGGCGTCATCCAGATCGTCGCCGTCTCGGATCCCTTGCAGGTCGGCCTTTTCCGCCAGGCCATGATCGCGATCACCGTCGACGGACCGTTGCGGCCGGTGGCCGACGCCCTCACCGCCATGGACGAGATCAGCTATGTGGTCGAGTGCGCGGGGCGCTACGACATCCTGTGCGAAGCGGTCTGCACCGATGACACAGCGCTGCTGGACCTGGCCTCCAACCGGCTGCGCACGCTGCCCGGCGTACGGCACGCGGAGATCATGGTCTACCTCAAGTTGCGCAAGCAGACCTACCAGTGGAGCACTCGCTGACCGGACAACGAAATCCGCAGCAATATCGATCAGTTTGACCTTAATCAGTTGTCAATCGCGCGATCAGCAGCAGATTTAGTTGCGATACGCCGTATGGTGTGGAATAACCGAGTGGACCAGTCCCGCCTCCGAGGAGCCCGCACATGACTGCCACGACCGACTTCCATCCCCTTGCCGCCCCGGATGCCTCCCGTATCATCCGTGACCACCTGTGGATGCACTTCACCCCGCACACCGGCCTGACCGGCGCGGACGTTCCGGTCATCGTGCGCGGCGACGGCGCCTACGTCTGGGACTCCCATGGCAAGCGGTATCTCGACGGTCTCGCGGGCCTGTTCGCGGTGCAGGTCGGCCACGGCCGCGAGGAACTCGCCGAGGCGGCGGCCCGCCAGACTCGCCAACTCGCCTACTTCCCGATCTGGGGCTACGCCCACCCGACGGCGATCGAACTCGCCGAACGTCTCGCCAACGCCGCACCCGGCGATCTCAACCGGGTGTTCTTCACCGTCAGCGGCGGCGAGTCGGTCGAGACGGCGTGGAAGCTGGCCAGGCAGTACTTCAAGCTCGTCGGCAAGCCGACCAAGCACAAGGTGATC
The DNA here is from genome assembly GCF_042802915.1 of Nocardia sp. NPDC057440. Taxonomy (NCBI): domain Bacteria; kingdom Bacillati; phylum Actinomycetota; class Actinomycetes; order Mycobacteriales; family Nocardiaceae; genus Nocardia; species Nocardia sp. NPDC057440. The sequence continues at coordinate 128,419 of NZ_JBHVDF010000015.1, read as the reverse complement.
AGCCGTTCGATGGCCTACCACGGCACCTCGCTCGGCGCACTGTCGATCACCGGAATCCCCGGCGCGAAGGCCGATTTCGAGCCGCTGGTGCCGAGCACCCAGCGGGTGCCGCACACCAACTTCTACCGCGCCACCGAACACGCCGACGACTACGAGGCCTACGGCCGGTGGGCCGCGGACCGGATCGAAGAGGCCATCGAATTCGAGGGCGCCGACACGGTGGCCGCGGTCTTCCTCGAGCCGGTGCAGAACACCGGCGGCTGTTTCGTGCCGCCCCCGGGATACTTCCAGCGCGTCCGCGAGATCTGCGACCGGCACGATGTTCTGCTCGTTTCCGACGAGGTGATCTGCGCTTTCGGCCGCCTCGGCCACGATTTCGGCGCCAAGCGCTTCGGCTACCAGCCCGATATCCTCACCACCGCAAAGGGACTCACGTCCGGATACGCCCCGCTGGGCGCGGTGCTCGTCAGCGACCGGCTGATGGAACCGTTCCAGCACGGCGCCACCTTCATGCACGGCTCCACCTACGGCGGCCACCCCGTTTCCTGCGCCGTCGCGCTCGCCAACCTCGATCTCATCGAACGCGACGGCATCTACGAGCACGTGCTCGCCAACGAGTCCGCGTTCCGATCCACCCTGGAGAAGCTTTCCGACCTGCCCATCGTCGGCGACGTCCGCGGCACCGGCTACTTCTATGCGGTGGAGCTGGTCAAGGACCGCGACACCAAGGAGCGGTTCACCGACGAGGAAGCCAACCGGATCCTGAAGGGCTATGTCTCCAAGGCGATGTTCGAGGCCGGCCTGCACTGCCGCGCCGACGACCGGGCCGAACCGGTCATCCAGTTGGCCCCGCCGCTGATCTGCGATCAGACCCAGTTCGACGAGATGGAACAGATCCTGCGCCACGCGCTCACCGGAGCGTGGGCCCAGCTCTGAGCCACGCACGGCTGCCTCACCTATGACGACAGCCAGCGCGACACCCGCTGATTGCCACCATCCGGTGACTTCGCATGCGGCAGTGAGCAATCCCGGTGGTCCCGGCTTCGTGCTCGACCGATCGAGCGCCGCCGCGCTGCACAACGTCTACCGCTGCTCGCCAGCAGCGTTCCTGCATCACAGCGGCCGCACCCACCGAAACCGCCTCAGCCGCCCCGACTTCGGCATCGAGATCGAATTCCTCGGAGTGGCGGCGGTCAAGGAATATCCGCGCGGCTACCTGCTGCCGCGCGTCTACGAGGGCGGCTACACGGTGAATTTCTACAAACCCGCACCGCAGCCGCCCGCCGCTGGAGCACCCGCACCCGCACCCGCACCCGACGCCAGTACCTCGGCCTGCACTCCGACCACGCCCTCGGCAGCCACACCGACCGCAACCACGTCGGGCTCCGCTACTTTTCCGGCCGCACCCGCTGATCAGTAGGCGTTGACGCGGTGCGATCGAGGTGAGCTCAGCTCTCCCGCCAGGCTTTTGGGGAAGCTGACCGTGGTCGGATCGCCGTCGGAGGTGTAGCGCTGATCGGGGTGCTCGGCGAGCCGGTCGAGCCAGTAGGCCGAGTCGAAGGCGACCTCGCCCTTGCCGGATCGGATGCGTGGGATGCCCAAGGGGTCGATCGTGCTGAACGGGGAAGAGGCGGGCTCGGCTCCGACCAGCATCACGGCGTCGAATGCGTACGGGGTGCCGTCCCAGTCGCCTCCGGCGGCGAGGGCATGGTCAGACGGAAAGATCCCGAGGGGCAATGCCATGGTGCGCACCTTATTTCGAGGTGCGGCGGATTCGATAGCGCGGACGTTTTCCGCTAGTTCGCGCTGCACGCCGATGGCGTCCAGACTCGCCAGGTTGGCGTGGGTCGCGGTGTGGGCACCGATCTCGTATCCGTGTTCGGCCAGCCACGGCAACGCTCGGGGATCGTTGCCGAAAGGTTCGTTATTGACGTAGAAGGTGGCTCTTGGTGTGAAATCCGGGTTCCTGGCGGCGAATTCCGTCAGAATGCCCAGCACCGTATCCGGGGCGACTGTGCCGTCATCGGCGAACCGGACCTGACTGATGGTCGAGTCATCAAAGGTCAGCACGACAGGATGAGTGCCCGCGGGGAGGTCGATCCGACCGGAAATGTAATCGGCGACGGTCACCGGGCGATAGCCCTCGCGGTAGAGACGTTCGAGTTCGAGGCGGAATTCCGTCGCCGTCTGGTCGTATTCGCTGACCGGCGACGACGTCAGTTGGTGGTACATCAGGACGGGCACCAGCCCGAGTTCGTTCGCCGCGACCGCAGCCGCATCGGGCAGCGAACTCGTCGGCGGCGACACACCGCCGACGGCGGCGGCGACGGGATCTTTCGGCGTTTCGCAGGCGGGGACTGCCGCGAATGCGACTACCGACGCGATAATGATGATCTTGATGCGAGCGTTCCGCTTCACCGATCCAACATTACGGGGCGGTGGGTGAGTTCGGCTTCAAGAAACGCAGGAATACGTCCCTGCTTTCGGTGTCCAGAGCGGATAGTAAGAGAAAGCGAGGAACGAAAGTTGGTGCGCGCATTGAACAAACCGGTCTTGCCTACAGGACGACGTCGACTGCTGGCAATAGCGGTTATCGCAGTTTTATCAATTCTGGTCGCTTCGGTAACCATCGGCGCGCTCCGCGCGGAACCCGAGGGTTTAACGATGACGGGGCTCCCTGAGGGCGTTGTCGGCGCGACAGCCATGGCCGCGCTGGAATTACGGGTGGATGCCCGCGGTCACGACCCGAAGGACATGCGGCTCGAGCTCGACGGCAAACCCGTCACCGGCGACGTCGTGGGCAATGCCGTGAGCTACCGGCCGGGCAACCTCGCCGACGGCACCCACAGGTTCACCGCCGAGATCCGATCGGGCGGCCTGCTCGGCTTCCTCAAGGCCGGACCCGGCGTCGCCAAGACATTCACCGTCGACACCGAGCCGCCGACGGTGGAGCTGAGTCAGCCCGCGAGCGTGCCTTCCTACCGCCAGTCTGTCGTGTTGCGCGGCAAGGCGACCGGCGCCGACCGTGTCTCGGTCGGCGCGCAGTCGGTGCCGGCCGGCGCGGACGGGTCTTTCGAGATCACATTGCCACGCGCACCGGTCGGCGCGGAGTTGATCGCCGTCGACGCCGCGGGTAACACGGCATCCAAGGCCATCAACGCCGCTATCGACGTGCCGCGAATCAAGGCGGTGCACGTGACCGCCTACGCGTGGATGCACGAGGGTCTGCGTGCGGGCGTGCTCGACATGGCGCGCGAAGGGCGCATCAATACCGTCCAACTCGACATCAAGGACGAGGACGGCATCGTCGGCTACGACTCACAGGTGCCGCTCGCCCGGGCATCGGGCGCGGCCGCCGGGATCTACGACGCCCGCACGGCATTGCGGGAGCTGCACGAGATGAACCTGAGCGTGGTCGGCCGGATTGTGGCATTCCGTGATCCGACGATGGCGGAATGGGCTTGGCGCGAGGGACATCAAGACTGGGTCATCCAGAACCCCTCCGGCCAGCCGTATTCCAGTCATTACGGCCCCATCGCCTTCACCAACTTCGCCAATCCCGAGATCCGGAAATACAACATCGACCTCGCCGTCGAAGCGGCCGAACTCGGGTTCGACGGGATCATGTACGACTACGTCCGACGTCCGGACGGCGGCCTGGCGCAGATGCAATTCCCCGGCTTGATCGACACCCCCAGCGTGTCGATCGCGCAGTTCCTGCACGAAAGCCGTGACCCGGTGCGGGACAAGGGCGCCCATCTCGGTGCCGCGGTATTCGGGATCGCCTCGACCCGGCCGGACGCAATCGCCCAGGACATTCCCTCGATCGCCCAGTACGTCGACTACGTCGCGCCGATGCTCTACCCGTCGCATTGGAATCCGGGTGAATACGACGTCGCGAACCCCAACTCGCAGCCCTACGACATCGTGTTCCGCTCACTGGCGGACTTCAACACACTGACCGCGGGCACGCACGCGGACGTCATCCCCTGGTTGCAGGACTTCAGCCTCGGGGTGAATTACGGCGACGCCGAGGTCCGAGCCCAGATCGATGCCGCCGCGGCCGCGGGCGACACCAGCTTCTTCCTCTGGAACGCCGCGACCCGCTACCACGCCGGGGCACTCACGCCGAATTGACACTCCGCAGTACTTCTATCAGCAGAGTCTCAACATAGGACCCCCTATGCTGAGGTCATGAGACGGACTTCTTTCGCACGCTGGCCATGCTCGGTCGCACGAACCATGGACCTACTCGGCGACTGGTGGACGCCGCTGGTGCTGCGCGAAGCGTTCTACGGGATTCGCCGCTTCGACGAGTTCCGACTGGAGCTCGGGATCGCCCGCACCACACTCTCCGAACGGCTGCACCGGCTGGTCGAGGAAGGGCTGCTCGAAAAGCAGGCCTACCAATACGAGCCGGTGCGCTACGAGTATCTGCTCACCGAGAAGGGCGCCGACTTCTGGAGCGTGTTGCTCGCCATGTCGAAGTGGGGCGATCGGTGGCTCGCCTCCGAGGATGGACCGCCGGTCGTCCTGCACCACACCCGGTGCGGTCATGACACCCAGGTGAACGTTGTCTGCGCACACTGCGGCGACCCCGTCCCTCTCGAGGAGTCCCGCATGCGAATGGGGCCCGGCTACCCGCCGCATCTGGCCGAGCGGCCCGAGATCGCCCGGCGGTTCGCGCAAGAATAATCCATTTCAGATGCTTGACATGCTAAGTCTATCTACGGGACTATCCCTCGCGAGGCATGTCACAGAGAGGTGGTTGCCATGGAGTGGACGGGCGCCAAGTACGCCGACGGCCCGACGGCGGAGGTCGAGACATGGATCGATGCTTCACCGCGACGGGTCTGGGAGATCGTCACCGACGTCGAGTCGATGCCGCAGATGAGTTCGGAACTGCAATCGGCGAACTGGCTCGACGCGGCGGGGCCCGCTGTCGGCAGCGCGTTCGTCGGCACGAACAGTCACCCGGCGCTCGGCGAGTGGTCGACAACCTCCTATGTGGTCGAATGCGACCCGGAGCGGGTATTCGCCTGGGCAGTACAGGATCCCGACAATCCGACGGCCACCTGGCGCTTCACCCTGCGGGACCGCGACGGCGGCACCCAGCTGCGCCAGTGGGTCCGGATGGGCCCCGGCCGGTCCGGGCTCTCACAAGCGATCGACCAGATGCCGGACAAGGAAGAGAAGATCGTTTTCGTCCGGATGCGGGAGTTCGAAACCGCGATGACCGCAACGGTCGCCGCCATCAAGCAGCGCGCAGAATCGGCGGGTGACCGGTGAGGACCGCGACGACGATCGAGGCGTCCGACGCCGCGGGGCAGACGCTGGACTTCGTGCTCGAGGCCGAGAAGCTCGGCCTCGACATCTGCTGGGTCGCGGAGGCCTGGGGCTCGGACGCCCCGTCGGTGCTCGGCTACCTGGCCGGCCGTACCGACCGAATCCTCTTGGGCTCCGGCATCATCCAACTCGGCACCCGAACACCGGTGGCCATCGCCCAGACCGCACTCACCCTCGCCGACCTGTCCGATGGGCGATTCCTGCTCGGGCTCGGCGCCTCGGGTCCGCAGGTCATCGAGGGCCTGCACGGCGTGCGCTTCGATCGCCCGCTGACCCGCATGCGCGAGACGGTGCAGATTATCCGCCGAGCATTGGCCGGGGAGAAGATCACGTTCTCCGGCAAGGTTTTCCAGATCCCGTTGCCCGGCACCGCCCGGCCGATGCGGCTGTCGAAGGCCGCGAACCCCGACATCCCCATCTATCTCGCCACCCTCTCCCCCAAAATGCTGGAACTGACCGGCGAAATCGCCGACGGCTGGCTCGGCACCAGCTTCGTGCCCGAGGGGGCGTCCGCCTACTTCGACCATCTCGATGCCGGGCTCGCGAACTCCGGCCGCACCCGCGCGGACCTCGACACCTGCCAGGGCGCCGAGGTCGCCCTCTTCGACGACGAAGAACTGCTGCGGTCCCACATCCGCAGTCGCAAAGGCGAACTCGCGTTCAGCATCGGCGGCATGGGCAGCGCCGACACCAACTTCTACAACGCCGCCTACAGCAGGCAGGGCTGGTCCGAGGTCACCGGCGAGATCCGCGAACGCTGGCAGGCTGGCGACCACGACGGCGCCACGGCACTGGTCACTGACGACATGGTCTTGGCCACCACACTGATCGGCACCGAACCCATGGTTCGCGACCGACTCCAGGTCTGGCGCGACGCGGGCATCGACACCGTCCGGCTGTATCCCGCCGGCGCAACCCTGCACGAACGCCTCGCCACCCTCGGCCGGGCCATCGAACTCGTCGCCGAGGTCGGTTGATCTCCGTCTGATCCTGCTGTGGCGGAATGTTCTGATCGACCTCCTCGGGCGCGAGAGCGGTGTGATCGGGCGAACTCTCGCGCAACCGCGCTCACATCGGTTGAGCAGGAACTGCTCGGCAGTGGTTCTCGGCCGGTTCAGCGTTGTCGTCCACGGCTACGGAAAGTCGGCAGAAGCATGATGCCTCGATCGGAACATCCGCCACGGCGGCAGCCAGTTTCAGTTGTTGGCCGATGATCAGAGCTTCGCCGGTCTTTCCGAGCCGCACCAGGCATTCGTGATATCCGTGCAGGCTCCACACATTCGCGGGATGCTGCGAGGCGCGGGGCAGGGTGTCGTCGATGCCGAGGTCGGCGCGGTAGACGGCTTCGGCCTCGCGGACGTGGCCCTGTTCGAGCAGCAGCGCGCCGTAGGCGTGCCTGGTGGGCTGCATCCAGCCCCACGGCTCGTCGTACGGCAGCTGGTCGTCGAGTTCTATCGATCGACGGAGGGCTTCGAAGGCAGTGTCGCAGTCGCCTTTTCGATAGTGCAGTTCACCTTCTAACATCGCCGCGGCGACGGCGAGGATGTCGTGGCAGGTGTTGTTGAACAGGGTCCTGGTTTCCGGGACTCGGTCGAGCGCGGCAAGGAAGAGCTGCTGCTGTTGGTGTGCCTGTTCGATGTTGTCGGTCGCCGAGTAGGCAACGCCCTTGGCGTAGTGCAGCATCGCGGTGCCGACGCAGTACAGGTCCTGGTCTTCCGGGAGCGGGAGAGCGATGATCTCCGCCCACCTACCGAACCTGATGAGGACGTGCACCCGCATCGACAGAAACCCCTCCAGCCAGTCGGCCATCGGCGGAACCTGCACCCGCAGCAACTCCTCGGGGATCGAGTTCTCCAGCTGCACAGCTGTTTTCAGAGCTACTTCGGACTGGCCGAGGAACATCGCGCCGTAGATCTTGAAGTGGTAGTTGTGGGCGCGGTAAAGGGTGTAGAAGTTGACCTTGCCAGCCTGTCGCACAAACTTCTCGTCCGCGGCGATAGCCGCCGAATTGGACGACACCACCGCCCGGTAGTTGCCGCACAGCACGTCGATATGTGAGGGCATATGCTCGAGATGCCCGGCATCGGGCACCATCCCGCGCAGCCGATCGGCGATCGGCAGCGCGTCTTCCGGCGTCGGCGACATCTCCATCAGGTGGAGGTACATGTGCAGCGCACCCGGATGGGCCCGGCCCTCTGCGCTCCCCAGCACTCGTTCGAGCACCGCCTTTGTCTCCAAGGTATGTGCGCCGCCCGGTTCACCGGTGTGCTGGTCCCACATCCCCCACGGTGTCAGGTTCATCAACGCATCGGCGAACAGCACCGCCACGTCGATATCGTCGGGGAACCGCTCGTAGACGGCGCGCATCGCGTCGGCGTAATCCTGGTTCCACGCGGTGCCGTCACCATCGGGCCGATCGCGCTGATAACGCGCGGGGAGTGACTCGATGATCGCCCGTTCGACCGGTGCGACGGAATCCACCAGCTCGACCGCCCGCCGCGCCGCATCGAAGGTGCGCGCGACGGTATCGGCCAGTTCGGTCTCGTCGAAGAACTCCCACGGTTTGTTGTAGTTGGGCCCCAGCGCAAAGGCCTTACCCCAGTAGGCCATCGCACAGCCGGCGTCCTCGTCCAAAGCCCGGGAAAAGCAATGCACGGCTTCTTCATGATTGAAGCCATAGGTCCAGATGAGACCCCGATCGAACCACAGCTGAGCGGCGGGCGACGACGTCGTCACCGGTCGCGTGTACGTCCCGAGATCGTAGTAATCCACAGCCATCTCCTCCAGGCCCCCACGACGAGTCGATCACAGCATTGCCGATGATCGTGCCATCGGTCGCGCGCACCGCGGCAAGGTCCCCCGCGCGAGTGCCGATGTCCGTAAAACAATCGCCGGATACGCGCGGATCGCCACGCTCGACGAGGAAGTTCGCGACCCGGCGAAATTGATCAACTGACACCGCTCGGTGATTACCGTGCCCAGGTCCGGGTCGGTCATGGTCGGCTCCTTCGGTCGGTAGGTCCTTACCAGAATCGACGAATCGGCGACCCGATTTGTCGGCGGCCTGACATTCCGGGCGGCTGTGTCGTCGGAAGGGTATGGGCCCTTCAGGGAAACAGGAGTTCCGGACATGATCAGAAACGGCATCATCCTCGGCAGTACCGCAAAGGTCCTAGGTCGCGCGGTGGGTGCTGGACTCGGCGGCGCGGCGAGTTCGAACTGATCGATCTACGCGACAATCCGCTACGGCGGCCCGCCACCTACCCCGCACATCGACTCCGAAGGAACCGATCATGACGACGCCGAACGACTTTCAGTCACGCGCTGACCGTATCGAGGTAGAGGAAGTCGAGATTCGCCGGCAAATCGACAAGGTAGTCGAAGGACTGCGAGCCAAGGATCTCGAGGCCCTGAAACAGCTGTACACAACCGACGTCGTCTCCTTCGATGTCGAGCCGCCGCTCCAGCATGTCGGGATAGCGGCGAAACTCGAGAACTGGGCGAAAGTCTTCATGTTCTTCGAGAGTGTGACCTATGAGGTTCGCGACCTGACGTTCACCGTAGGCAATGATGTGGCATTCGGGCACGCCTTTGCACGTCTGCGCGGCACGCTGAAGAACGGGGCCGAAACGAGCGGCATGTGGGTCCGGGTCACGTACGGCATGCGGAAGGTCGACGACACCTGGTTGATCGCGCACGATCAGGTGTCGGTGCCGCTCGACATCCTGAGCGGCAAAGGCGTGGTCGACCTCGAGCCCTGACCGGGTCGCAGGAGTGTTGTCGAGAGTGGTTGCCGAGGCCATCGCCTACAGGGTGGGTTGTTACCGACCAGCGTCCATGACCCGATCAGATCCTCGAGCAACCACTCCTGACGCACGCCCGGTCACGCTAGACGAAACCCGCTGCCGCCGAAGCTACTTCGCACTTGCTGACAGCTTCAGAATTCCGGGGCTCGGACCGGGCGTTCGAAATCGCCTGCGGCTCGATCAGAACAAGGTCATCGGTTCGACCGGCTGCGGCTCGGGCAGCGGCGCCAATTCCGGGAGCCGCGCCTGTATCTCGTCGTAGAACCGGCGCGCGAGATCCAAAGAGCTTGCGTTGTCAGGGGTGTGGAGGAAGACCGTCGGCGATCGGCCGTCCCGCAACCACTCGACGACCGTCTCGAGCCACGGCTGCCAGCCCGCGATCGTGCGTTCCTCCGCATCACGCCCGTGATACCGAACGATCGGGAACTCGGTGAGCGCCCGCATACGGCGCGGCAGGCGCGGCTTCTTCGACCGCGCCTCGGCCTCGGCCGGACTGGCCGACGGGCCATCGAAAAGCACTGTCGTATCGAAAGGTATCCACTCCGCATCGACGAGCGCGAGCACGCTTTCCAATTGCCGTGCGGCGGAATCGTTCTCGAAGAACGCCGGATGCCGGACCTCGACAGCGGATCGATATGAGCGCGGAAGTCTGCGCAGGAACGCGGCGAGCGCACCGAGATCGTTCGGGCCGAAGGAGCCGGGCATCTGCACCCACAGCGCGTGCGCGCTCGGCCCGAGCGGCTCGATGGCGTCGAGATACGCGCGCATCTCCGCGTCGACGCCTGCCAGCCTGCGCTCGTGGGTGACAGTCCTCGGCAGTTTGACCACGAACCGGAAGTCGGGCCCGACCTGTTCGGCCCACGATTGCACCGTCCGCCGCTGCGGCGTCGCGTAGAAGGTGGTGTTGCCCTCCACCGCATTGCACCACTCGGCATAGGACCGCAACTTCTCCCCCGCGATGGGCTGCCGTTCCTGCCAAGCGGCGTGCGTCCACATCGCACATCCCACGTGAAGCCGCATACCCACGACGCTAACGCAGACCACCGACAGCGGCGACCGCGTCCGCGAGGCCGGTCAGCGCGGTGGAGCAGCCGGCATCGAGAGTGAGCGCGGCGAATGCGTCGCCCCGGGTGCCACCTCGGTTGATGATGACAACGGGCCGTCCGTGTTTCGCCGCGTGACGGACGAAACGCAGGCCCGACATGACGGTCAGCGAAGAACCGGCGACCAGCAGGACCGCGGCGTGGTCGACCAGGTCGAAGGCGGCGGCGACGCGATCCTTGGGGACGTTTTCGCCGAAGTACACGATGTCGGGTTTGAGCATGCCGCCGCAGCGCGCACAGTCGACCATGCGGAAGCTTTCGGTGTCGGCGATCACCGCGTCGGCGTCCGGAGCCACCTCGACACCGCTGGCCGTGGCATCGGCCGCGAAACCCGGGTTCGCCGCTTCCAATCGCTCGGCCAGCGTCATGCGGGAGATGAGCGCTTCGCAGCCGAGACAACGCACCCGTGCGTAGGCGCCGTGCAGGTCGATCACGCGACGGCTGCCCGCCTTGGTGTGCAGCAGATCGACGTTCTGGGTGATCAGCCCGGTGACGACGCCCATCGACTCGAGTCGGGCCAGCGCGCGATGCCCGGGATTGGGGCGGGAGCCGTCCATGGCACGCCAGCCGATGTGGTTGCGCGCCCAATACCGTCGCCGGAAGACCGGATCACCGACGAACTGCTGGTAGGTCATGGGATTGCGGGCCGGTGAGGTGGGGCCGCGATAGTCGGGGATGCCGCTGTCGGTCGACACACCGGCACCGGTCAGCACCGCCACCCGGCGGCCGTTGAGCAGCTCGAACAGCCGGTCGAAGTCCGCATCGACGCGCGATTCCGCGATTACCGACATGGAAATCAGAGTACGGCGGCACGCCACACCCGAACCGGCGCGTCCTCGTTCGCGGCGGCCAGGCGGTTGCCGGTCCGGGAATTCCGCCGCAACTGCCCGCGCCGGTGTGCACCGACGCGGATTCGGCGAGCACCGCGATGCCGATTTCGACAGCGCGGTGTGGTGACTCGCGCCTCAGACCGCCCCGGTCCGCTGGCTGGTCAGGAAGGCCGCCATCGCCTCGGCGACCGCGTCGGGTCGATCGAGCATAGACAAGACGTAGGCATCGTCGATCTCCACGAGACTGCCCTTGGGCAGCAACTCCGCGAGCCGGCGACCGTGGTCCCTCGGCATCACCTTGCCCGCCGACGACCACAGCACCAGGGCATCACCGGAAAAGTGCCGCAATGCCTCGGTATTCGCGATCAGCTCGGGTCCACGGAAGTCCGACTTGGCATATTTGATCAGGTCACGCCGAATTGCCTTGTCGCGCAACGCTGGTTCGGTCCACCCGTGCACCAGGTCGTCCGGCAGCGCCTTGCGCGCCATCAGCCCCATCATCAGCGGCGAGTCGCGTAGGAACCGGATCCGCAACTGCCGCAACGCAAGTGCGACCCCGCCGGGAATCGCGACCGCGATGGCGACCATCTTGCCCGGCAGTCCTGGCGGAAAGTTGTCGAACGCCTCACACGGCAGTGCGATCAATCGGGCCACCCGCTGATCGAGACCGTATGCGGTGAGAAACAGTCCCCCACCCCAGTCGCTGTGCACCACTGTCACCTCGCGCAGATCGAGCGCGGCGAGGAAGTCGGCGATGATCTGATTCTGCCCGCGCAGGGAGAGGTCCGCGCCGGGATTCATCGGCGTCGTGTGCGCGCCGAGCGGCAGGTCGGGCAGCACATAGCGGAATCCGCTCGGCAGCAGGTCGATCACCCGATCCCACACGGTGTGGTTCATCAAAAGACCGTGGAGCAGCACGACGGGCGGGCCGTCGCCACGCTCGACATAGTGGATCCGACCGGCGGCAATATCAACTGCAGGCATCGCAGCACCTCCGCTAGAGTAGTCGCTCTAGAGCATTTGCTCTAGTCTTACGGAGTGGCCGAGAAGATGTCAACCAGCACCAGGGAGCGGATCCGCACGGCGATGGCGGAGCTGATGCGCACGCAGGGCTACGGCGCGACCACTGTGAAGCAGGTGAGCGAGCTGGCGCAGGCGCCGATGGGCTCGCTCTATCACCACTTCCCCCAGGGCAAACAGCAGATCGCGGCCGAAGCGCTGCGGGCGGCGGGCGCGGCCTACATCCAGCTGCTGCCGATTCTGATGGATCCGCACGAAGATCTGCGCGAAGCGGTGACCGCAGCCTTCACCGATGCCGCCGAACAGATGGAACAGGCGGGCTGGCTCAATATGTGCCCGGTCGTCACAGTCGCGGGCGAAATCGCCGACAGTGAACCGGCGCTGCGGGCGGTCACCGCCGAAATCCTCAACTCATGGATCGCTCGCGGCACCGAATACTTCGAGCGGCGCGGGCTCGATGCGATGCAGGCGCGCCAGTTCACGCTCGCACTACTGAGCGCACTGGAGGGCGCCTTCATCCTCAGCCGCACCCTGCATTCGACCGAACCCCTGCGCGCCGCGGGTCGCGCCCTGGCGGTTCAGCTGGTCGACGACCCCGTGTAGCTACCGCGGTTGTTCCGGTGCCTGCTGCGCCTGGGTCGGCTGCGGCTGCACAATCTTGGGCTTGTCCGCCCAATGCGTCGTGCCGTCGGCGGCCATTATCGTGCTGACCAGATCGACACCTGCGGCAAGCAGAACCGGGCCGCCGACGATGATGGTTCCGATGATCCCGCCGATACCGGCGCCGGTGAGGAATCCAGCGATGCAGCCCGCGGCGATGGTGACCACGCAACCGATGGTCGCGCCGACCGCGGTCCCGACGAAACCGCCGATCGCGGTGGCAAGGCCGAATTGGCTGGCGAATTGGTTTCTGGCGCGCTCGTTCTCGAGCACCGACGCCACCGGCTTGACGGCAACCGGCTGCGAGACGGCGAGTCCCGCCGGCTTCCTCGGCGTCAATTCCAGCACCGTGCCGTCCTTCTGCACGACCGGTTCGACCGGGATTCCGGTCGCCGCGATACGGAAGTCGAGCGGCAGGGTCAGCACGGTGCGACCCGCGCCGTCCTCGAGATCGACCACGTCGACCACGTCGGCGATATCGGCGGCCTTGCCCGTGGCGTCGACCAGCTGGCCGTCTCGCTCGACGAGACGACCGTCACCGCCCGCGGCCAGCACACCCGCGAGCGCTTTCGACAGCTCGAAGGTGCCGCCCTTCACGGTGGTCACCACGGCCTTGTCCACTAGCTTGACCGAGTACGTGATGTCGGGCTGCGCGGGCTCCACGGCAGGTTCGGCGTGGACGATGCCTGTACCAAGAGTCACGGCGCCGATAACCAGGACGGCCGCTGTAGTGCTGTCGCAAAGCCTCATTCGGGTTTTCCATTCCGTCATCAGGGGCAATTGATCTGCCGCGCCCTGCACACCGATGCTCGAACCAGTTCCGCACTCGCGATACTCCCCGATCGAATGTGCCGACATGCACAATGAGGAGGCAGAGGGGAGCATAGCGGAGCCGTCCGCGAGATGCGAGTGGCTATTCCCCAGAGAACGCTATGAGGGCGGATCGATTCGCAGTGTCGGCCAGTGCCATTCGTCGAACGGCACCGGCCGCAGCACCGCTACCCGACCGTGGCCGCCTCCGTTTCCTTCGGCGACTCGGCCGAGCCCGAGCGCGACCGCAGCAGCACCAGGCCGAGCAGAGCGGCGGCGATGCTGAAGCCCGCGCTGATCCACGCACCGGTGGACATGGCGGTCGTGAAGGCCGTCTTCGCCGGCTCGATGTAGCCGAGTTGGAAAGCCGCGCCGATGGATTCGCGGGCCGCGTCAGGAGCATCCGCGGGCATGTTCGAGGTGAACACCCCCGCGAGAACGCTGCCGAGAATCGCGATGCTGATCGCCATGCCGACCTGCTGCAGGGTGTCGTTCATGGCCGAGCCGACACCGGCGTGTTCGAGTGGGATGGCGCTCATGATGGCGGCATAGGCGGCGGGACCGGCGAGGCCGCCGCCGATGCCCATCACCAGCATGCTCGCCAGCACCGCGAAATATCCGGTGCCGAGGGCCAGGATGCCGAAGGCCACGCCCATCACGAGCAGGCCCGCCACGATGAGCGTCTTGTTGCTGAGCTTTTGCCCCAAGGTCGCGCCGAGACCGTTGCACACCGCGGCGGCCACGGCGTACGGCAGCAGCGCGAGCCCGGCCTTCATCGGCCCGTAGCCGAGCACGAACTGCAGGTACTGGGTGAGCATCAGCATGATCGCGCCCATACCGAACACCATCAGCAGCAGGGTGAGCGCCGTGCCGGTGAAATCACGCTTGCGGAAGACCGCCAGCGGCAGCATCGGGTGCGCGGATCGACTCTCCCACACGGCGAATGCGATGAACGACGCGATCGCCAGCACGATCATCCCGATGTTCCACTCACGTTCGATGATCACGTAGACCGTCGAGCCGAGCGCGGTGATCGACAGCACCACGCCGAGCAGATCGACCGGCCGCTGCTCCCCCGTCGATTCGGGCATCAGCACGACCGCGGCGACGATCGCCGACGCCGCGACCGGAATATTGAGCAGGAACACCGAGCCCCACCAATAGTGTTGCAGCAGAAAACCACCCAGCGTCGGCCCGAGCACGATGCCGACCATCGAAACGGTGGACCAGGCGGCCATCGCCTTGCGCCGCTCGTCTTCGGCGAAGGTGGTCATCAGGATCGACAGCGTCGAAGGCATCAGCAGCGAGCCGCCGATGCCCATGGCGGCACGCGCGGCGACAACCTGCCACGGTTCGGTGGCCAGCACGGCGAACAAGGATGCCACTCCGAACACCCCGAGGCCGACGATCAGCATTCGACGCCTGCCGAACCGGTCGGACAGGCTGCCCGCGGTGAGCAGCAAACCCGCGAAGACGAGGACATAGGCGTCCAGGATCCACTGCACGTCCGAGGGTGAGGCCCCGAGTTCTCGGATGAGTGACGGGATAGCGATATTGAGCACGGTGCCATCGATCATCAGCACCAGCAAAGACAGACAGAGGACCCCGAGAATCCACCAACGGCGAGGGTCTCGTACAACGTTCGATTCCACTCGCACACCGTACGATAGAATCGAACAATGTGCGAGCGAATTATGCTGGCTCGATGACCAAGCAGTTCACCTCGGTGTGGACCCGCGAGCCCCGCCAACCCAAAACGGCGGGCCTCCGCCGCGACCAGATCGTCGCTGCCGCAATCGAACTCTTGGATGCCGAGGGGCGCGAGGCGCTGAGCATGCGCAAGCTCGGGGCCAAACTCGGCGCGGGCGCGACCAGCCTCTACTGGCATGTCGCGAACAAGGACGAACTACTGGAACTGGCCCTGGACGAAATCTGGGGCTTGGTGGACATCCCGGAGCCCGACGAAGCCTCGTGGCGCGATGTGGTGACGACGGTCGCCTACAGCTTGCGCGTCACCATGCTCGCCCACCCGTGGGTGGCGTCCATGGCGGTCCAGATGCCGAACATCGGCCCGAACTCGTTGCGCCTCGGCGACCGGCTGCGCCGCACCTTCCTCCGCGCGGGCTTCACCGGCGTGGACGTCCACCTCGCGACCAGCACGGTGATGAGTTACGTTCTCGGCCAGGTCATTCCGGCGATCACCGCGGACAAGGCATTCGACGGTGACCTCAACCCGGAGAACATGATGGCGCTGATGGACCAGATCGGCCACGACTACCCGGAGATGATGGCGGACTACCGCACGAGCGTCCCGGCCAACCCGGATGTCGCCCGCGCCATGGCCTTCGACTTCGGCTTGCTGTGCGTCATGGACGGCCTCGAAGCGCGGCTGCGCGCCGCGCCGAAGTCCTGATACCGCCGCTACCCGCAGAGGGCAGCATCGACGAGGGCATTCGTGCCCCCCATCAATACACTCATGCCCACGAAGACCGTGAGCTCGTTCGTGCTGATGGTCACCGCGCGGTCGGTGGTGGCCGCGCCGAAGACGAAGTAGCCGTTCATGGCGCCACCGTGGCTCCAGGTCTCGATGCCACACCTGTTGACGCGACGGAACAGGCCGAGACCCACCTCGCGGGGCCGGGCCGGATCGTTGGTGGGAATGGTGTGCATCATCTCGGCCTGCACGTCAGGTGGCAGCAGCCGCCCGGACACCAAGGCCATGAAGAATCGGTTCAGGTCCGCACCGGTGGACACCAGTGCGCCGTCGGAAAGGCCCCAGCCCGGGTCGATGTCGGTGATGTCGACACGGGTGCCTTTGAAGGTGTGATATCCGTGCGGATGCGGTTGCCGAATCACGTTCTCCACCGGGAACAATGGCCAGTAAGTACTGGTCAGCCCCAGCGGCACCAGGATTCTGCTGGTGATCTCGACCCCGACCGAGGACCGGGTGACCTGCTCGATCAACTCCCCCGCCAGCAGATAATTGGTGTTGGAGTAGCCGAAGGCCGAGCCGGGGGCGAACACGGACGGATGGTCGAGGCCGAGGCGGATCAGCTCGTCGGCCGGCCGAGACCGCCGCAGTGCGTCAGCGGAATCGAGGTCGAGGTAGTCGAGATAGTCGGGAATACCACTGCTGTGCTGCAAGAGATTTCGGACGGTGATCACACGCCCGTCGCCACCCGGCCCGCGGACCCGGCCAGGGAGATACCGCTCCAGCGGAGCGTCGAGTTCCACTCGATGCTCGGCCACCAATTGCAGCACGACCGTCGCGACGAAGGCCTTGGTGTTGCTGGCTATCCGCACCTGAGCGTTATCCGGGAAAGCCGCGCCGGTCGCCACATCTCCCACACCGCTATTGATCTGGATGTCGGTGCCGTGCTCGGTGAGCACCAGTTGCGCACCGGGCACCAAGGTGTCCTTGACCAGCTCGTCCAGACCGGCCTGCAGCACCTGGGCCCGCATCGAGAATTCCGGATCGGCACTCGACGCCGATGTCAGGGCCAGTGGCGAAACCATCACTACCACAGCCGAAACCGCCGTCATCGCACACCGTCTCATCGGGCCTCATCCTGCTCGGCCCGTGACCGTCCCGCTGATAGGCGATCATTCGTGGCTGAAGTTCGAGCACTGCGTGAGGCAATACCCGGACGGGTCCCGTTCGGTTCGAACCAACGCCGTACTGCAACCACCGACAATCCGGTCTCACTTCTGCTCGACGAACTCCTTGATGCGGTTCAGCGTTTGCCGCATTCCCTCACGATTGGTCTTCCCGCGCGCCCGACCGGCCACCAGCCAGTACAGCCGCAGCCCGACGATGTCGGCGAGCCGGAACGACTCGGTGACATCGGTGCCGTCAGCGACGGTCTCGAACCGATAGCTCCAGGTGTTGAGCGCCATCCCGCCGGGACCGAGCACGGTGAAGGTGAACTCACGGCCCGGCTCGCAGGCGTCGATCCGGCAGACCGTCCAATACTTCAGGCCCCAGCCATTGCGGTTGACGTGGCCACGGAACTTGACGCCGACGGCGGGCGCTGTCGCGCCACCGAGCCATTCCGCGCCGAAGGTCTCCGGGCTGAACCGGCCGGTATTGGTGATGTCGCTGACCAATTCCCAGACCTCTTCGGCGGGTGCAGCCATCCGAACCGTCACGCTATCGTGCATATTCGAACGCTATCACCGAGCCTGCGCACTGGGACCGGGCCGCGACGCGGCGGTCGATGCCGGTCAGCGCGAACTCCGCCCAGCGGATGCTCTCCTGTTCGAAAGAAATTTTCCCGCAGCAACGTGAGTTAGAGCCCGGCACGCTCGGTATCGGTGCGTCGAGAGCGAAGGCGTGCAGCGCCGCGCGCCCGGCGGGGTGATCGAATCAGTCGCTTGGTGGGGCGGCGCCCGATAGCGTTCGATTCGGATACTCGACACATTGAACTATGGGAGGTGGGTCATGCACCCGTTCCGGAAAGCCGTCGAAGCCGGTGACGCGGCCGCCATCGAAGCATTACTGGCCGACAACGTCGTCTTCACCAGCCCGGTGGCGTTCAAGCCATACCCGGGCCGGGCCATCACCGCCGCCATCATCCGCGGCGTCATGCGAGTCTTCGAAGACTTTCGCTACATTCGCGAGATCGCCGACGTCAACGGGCTCGACCACGCCTTGGTCTTCGAGGCGAAGGTCGACGGCAAACAGCTCACCGGCTGCGATTTCATCCACCTCGATGCCGACGGCAAGATCGATGACCTCATGGTCATGGTCCGCCCGCTGTCGGCGGCCAATGCGCTCGCCGCGGCCATGGGCGCACAGTTCGACCGGATCCAACGCGAGGCCACCGAGCAGATCGAGCGAGAAGCCGCAGGCACGTAGGCACTGGTGCGCGCCCGCTCGGCGCTTCCCATCGCGGGCGCATACGGCGCCGTCGGCGACCCCGGGCGGTGAAGAATCATGCGTCGCGCCTGCGCAGCTCGATTCCGGCGGCGATGAGCCGCTTGGCATGCTTCTTGTGCACCGCCTGCCTGGTGACCCCGAGCGCCTCGGCGACCTGCGGCCAGCTCCAGCCCGCCCGCATCGCTTGTTCGACGGCAGCGTCTTCGACCTGATCAGCCAGGCGGCGCAAGGCCGCGACCGACGCAAGCGCATCGGCCGGGCCCTGGGTACCGGGAGGATCGACATCAGGCATACAAGCAACCTTAGTTGACTACACCCCCTTTTCAGTCAACCAGAGTTGCTTATCGACGACACCCCGAGTGACGTGAGCCACGTTCCCGTTCGGCGGAATAGCGGGCCCGCTGTTCATGTTCCATTGGTTGCCACATCCACCAACTGGATGTAAGACTTGGATTGAGGAGGTGTCGTGCAGTTCGGAATCTTCACGGTCGGGGACGTGACCACCGATCCGACCACCGGTCGTACGCCAACCGAGCACGAGCGCATCAAGGCGATGGTGACGATCGCACGCAAGGCCGAAGAGGTCGGCCTCGACGTGTTCGCTACCGGTGAGCACCACAACCCGCCGTTCGTGCCGTCGTCGCCGACCACCATGCTCGGGTACATCGCCGCACAGACCGAGCGCCTACAACTGTCCACCTCCACGACGCTGATCACCACCAACGATCCGGTGAAGATCGCCGAGGATTTCGCCATGCTGCAGCACCTGGCCGACGGCCGGGTCGACCTGATGCTCGGGCGCGGCAACACCGGGCCGGTCTACCCCTGGTTCGGCAAGGACATTCGCGACGGCATCCCCCTTGCCATCGAGAATTACCGTCTGCTGCACCGGCTTTGGCGCGAGGACGTGGTCGATTGGGAGGGCAAGTTCCGCACCCCGCTGCAGTCGTTCACCTCGACGCCCCGCCCGCTCGACGGTGTGCCGCCGTTCGTGTGGCACGGGTCGATCCGCAGCCCCGAAATCGCCGAGCAGGCCGCCTATTACGGCGACGGGTTCTTCGCCAACAACATCTTCTGGCCGAAGGAACACTTCCAGCGGTTGATCGAGCTGTACCGGCGGCGCTACGAGCACTACGGCCACGGCTCCGCCGACCAGGCGATCGTCGGCCTCGGCGGACAGGTGTTCATGCGCAAGAACTCTCAGGACGCGGTGCGCGAATTCCGTCCCTACTTCGACAATGCGCCGGTCTACGGCCACGGTCCGTCGCTGGAGGACTTCACCGAGCAGACACCGCTGACCGTGGGCAGCCCGCAGGAGGTCATCGACAAGACGCTGAGCTTCCGTGACTCTTTCGGCGACTATCAGCGCCAGCTCTTCCTGATGGACCATGCGGGCCTACCGTTGAAAACGGTGCTGGAACAACTGGATCTACTGGGCGAAGAGGTGGTCCCCGTGCTGCGCAAGGAATTCGACGCGCTGCGCAAGGAGCACGTGCCATCGGCACCGACCCACGCCGCTCTCGTCGCTGCCCGAAACGCGAGAATGGAGGTCGCGCAATGACGCGCATCGCCGTCATCTCGGCCGGGCTGGCGCAACCGTCCTCGACCAGACTGCTTGCCGATCGCCTCGCCGCTGCGACCGATCAGGCGCTGACCGCGTCCGGTAGGGCCGTGCGGTTCGATGTCATCGAATTGCGGGACCACGCCCATGCTTTGGCCGACAACCTGGTGACCGGGTTCCCGGCCGCCGGCCTCCGGCCTCCGGGAGACGATCGGCACGGTCGTGGACGCGGACGGCATCATCGCCGTGACACCGATCTTCAATGCCTCCTACAGCGGCCTGTTCAAGACCTTCTTCGATGTGCTCGAGCCGGATTCTCTCACCGGAATGCCGGTGCTCGTCGGCGCGACCGGCGGCACCGCCCGCCACTCGCTCGCACTCGAGCACGCCGTGCGGCCGATGTTCACCTACCTGCGTTCGGTCGTAGTGCCGACCTCGGTGTACGCGGCCTCCGAAGACTGGGCGTCCGCCGACACAGATGGTCTCGGCGCCCGAATCGACCGTGCGGCAGTGGAATTCGCTGACGCACTGGCCACAGCTCACCACGACCGCCCGTCCGATCCCTACGACGAGCCGGTGCCGTTCGCGCAATTGCTCGGAGGCACCGCGAGCTGACCACTGGTGCAACGGCGCACCGCCCCGGCACCACCGCTGGACATCTGTTCACACCGCAGTAATTGAAAAATCAACTAGGAGACAGCATGACGACCAACACCGCCAACGCCCTGACCGCAGGCACCTGGGCGATCGACCCCGCCCACTCCACCCTCGGCTTCTCGGTTCGCCACCTCATGGTGAGCAAGGTGCGCGGCCGCTTCGCCGACTTCTCGGGCAAACTGGTCATCAACGAAGACGGCACCGCGCAGGCCGACGCCGAGATCCGCGTCGACTCGGTGACCACCGACAATGAGCAGCGCGACGGCCACCTGCGCACCGCGGACTTCTTCCACGCCGCGGACTTCCCCGTCGCGACGTTCTCCTCGACCGGATTCCGCGTCAACGGCGACGACTTCGTGGTGGACGGCAACTTCACCATCCGCGGCGTTACCAAGCCGGTCTCCCTGGACGTCGAGTTCCACGGTGTCAACCCGGGCATGGGCAATGGCCCGGTCGCGGGCTTCGAGGCCAAGACCGTGATCAACCGCCGGGACTTCGGCATCACCATCGACATGCCGCTGCCCGACGGCGGCGCCGTGATCGGCGACAAGATCACCCTTACCCTCGAGATCGAGGTCGGCCTGCAGAGCTGATCAATCCTCTCGAAGCCCGAAGCCGCTGCAACGGCTTCCGATCGGCGCCGAGCCCCATTCGTGGAGCCCGGCGCCGATTGGCGTTGCTGCCGACTACACCGGGTGTTTCGGCCCCAGCCGAATGAGGGTGCGCCCATCGTCCGACGTTTCCTACGCTGCTGAACGCCGACAACTCAGGAGTTCGACATGATGAAGGACGTAGCGGCACGGGGTGACGGAGTCGTCGCACTCGCGGGCGCCCATGCGTTCGATAGCGCGGCGGCCGCCTGGAAGCGGTGGCGGACGGCCGTGCCCGCAGCGAATGAACCACTGGCTCAACCGACACCCGCGACCATCGATGGACTGCTGACGCGACTGGATCCGTTCGTCGCCGCGCGGCGGTAAGTCCGCGAAATCGCAGGTACCGTGGTGCGGTATCGAGTGACGACGATGCGGGGCAGCCGATGAAGCGAATCCACTGCACACCCGAGGATTTGATGCGCGTCCGAATCGGGACTCCGCTCGGCGCGCTCGCGGAGACGCTCTTGGCGACCAGGGTCGTGCAACGCACCGGCGGCGCTGTGTTCGACGGCTGGCGCAGGCAGGTGCGGGAGGCGATGCCCGATGATTTCGGCGTGCTCGCCGCAATCGTGCCCGCCGACGACGACTTCGTCGATTTGATCACCCCGACCCTCGGTGCGCGCTCGATACCGGAAGGTATCGAGGCACTGCACCTGGCTCCGCGCCTCGAGATCCGCCGGGAGCTGGACGCCGTTGTCGGTCGCCGCGCCGCATTCGGCTACCCGCCGCTGCCTGCGTGGACCACGTATCTGCCCGCCCGCGACGGCAGCGCGCTGCGCGACGTCGCTGCCGCCGTCGAGGCCTTCCATGCCGCGGCCTTCGCGGGCCGATGGGCGCATATCCAGTCCTACCTCGATATGGCCGCCGATCGGATGGCCCGGACGATGGCCACCGAAGGCGTCGACGGATTATTTGCCGGGCTGCGGCCCTACGTGCGCTGGCGTGCGCCCATCCTCGAAGTCCGCACCCGGAGGGAATGCCACGACGCGGCGCTCGGCGGACGCGGATTGATCGTCGTTCCCTCGCTTTTCGTCGGACCCGAAGCGCTGGTGCTGCATTCCACCGTCGATAAGGACGCACCGAGGACGCTGGTCGTCCCGGTCCTGCGCACTATCGGCGATTTCGCGTCGGCGTGGGGGCCGCGCGCAACCAACGAGGCGTTGAATGCCCTGCTCGGGCGGACCCGCGCGGCCGCGCTCCAGGAGATCGCCGCAGGCTGCACCACCACCGAACTCGCTCGCCGACTCGGTGTTTCGCCCGCAACAGCGAGCGAACACGCGTCGATATTGCGGGAGGCCGGGCTCATCGATAGCAGGCGGCACCGCAATGCCATGAAACACGAGGTGACGACACTCGGCGCGGCCCTGCTCGACGGTGATTTCGGCAGCGGCGTGCGCATCGCATAAGCCGTCGCTCGCGCAGTGTCCGATTCTTGCCACGATCACCGGATCGGGTGACACTGGAACGACCGAGTGTGGTGACCATCAGCGCATGGTCAGCGTCGGCTCGGGTGCAGTATCGAACGAGTCGCGACGAAGAAGTTGAGGCGGCGACGAATGACCCGGCCACGAAGGCTGCCGCGATGATGGACGACGACACTGTTCCCATCGCTGCTGTCGACGGTCGATGGTCGCAGCGCTCACCACGCCCCCAAAACCGGCAGGCGGCGCACCGGCGTGCGACGCAGTCCCCGAGACGGCGCCGGCCCGCGGCCGAACCCGCGCCACGGGCACGTCGAGCCACCGAACCCCCACGACGTGGTCGTCGCGCCGCGCAGCTCGCGACCCGAGCGGTCGCCTGCGCCGCCGCACTCGCTGTCCTCTCCGGCACCGGATTCGCCTGGTCCGCCAAGACCGATTTCGAGCACGGCTTCACCCGCACCGAGGCCATCCCCGACGACGCACCGCATTCGCCGGGCGGCGATATGAATATCCTGCTGATCGGCCTGGACACTCGAAAAGACCTGAACGGCAACGACCTACCGCAGCCAATCCTCGACCAGTTGCACGCGGGCGACGGCGACAACGGTGGATACAACGCGAATTCGCTGATTCTGCTGCGCATTCCGGCGGATATGAAGAAGATCGTCGCCATTTCCATCCCGCGCGACGACTACGTCGCGGTGTCGGGCATTCCTGGCTACGACCACATCAAAATCAAGGAGGCCTACGGCCTGAAAAAGGCCGCCGCCCAGGCCAAGCTGATCGACAGCGGCGAAAAAGACCAGGCCACGCTGGAGCGGCAGGGCCGTGAAGCGGGCCGGGCGTCCATTGTGCAGACCGTCCGCAACCTCGTCGGCGTGCCGATCGACCGGTTCGCCGAAATATCGCTCGCCGGTTTCTACGACTTGGCGACCGCGCTCGGCGGTGTCGATGTCTGTCTGAATCACGCGGTCGACGACAGCTACTACTCCGGCGCGACCTTTCCCGCGGGCCCGCAGCACTTGAACGGCTCCGACGCGCTCGCTTTCGTTCGCCAGCGACACGGCCTGGAAAACGGCGATCTCGACCGAACCCATCGTCAGCAGGCCTTTCTCACCTCGGTCGCCAAGTCGCTCAAGGACACCGGCGCCTTGACCAACCTCGGCAAGCTGTCCGAGCTGATGGACGTCGCTCATCGCGACGTAGTGCTGTCAGGCGGCTGGGACCTGCTCGATTTCGCCCGCGACCTCGGGTCCGCGGGCTCGATGTCGGTCGAGTTCCGCACCCTGCCGGTGCTGCGCTACGACAATGTCGACGGCCAGGACGTCAACATTGTCGATCCGGTCGCCATCAAGAAGGAAGTGCGGGCCGCCTTCGGCGTCGAAGCGGCGCAGCCGTCTCCGGACCGTGTCCCGACGAGCACGGTCGACGTCCATAACGCGAGCGGCCGGACCGGTCAGGCCGCCAAGCTCTCCACCGCACTTGCCACGCGCGGCTACCGGCCGGGCGCGGTGGGCAACGGCACCTACGCCGACGGTTCCGCATCCACCGTCACCTACGGGCCCGGCGCCGAGGCCGACGCCACCCAGCTGGCCGAAACCCTCGGACTGACCGCGACGGCCTCGCCGGCCACCGCGACCGACCACATCACGGTCGTCATAGGCAGCGATTTCACCATGCCCGCCGAACTGACCCCGGCCTCGCCCGCTGCCTCGCGGACCACCGCATCGGATCTGCCCGTCCCCGACTCCGGCAAGCCGGTCGTGACCCAGGTCGGCGGCACCGTGCCCTGTGTGAACTAAGTCATCGACCAGGTCGGTTATCGACGGCAAAGGCAGCCCCCAGCGGCCGGTAAACTACGGATGGGGACAGTAACCAGAGCTGCGCCGCTGGCAATGCACGGCGATATATAGGAGATCCATGTCGAATCGCCGCTTCCGGTCGAGCGTTGCCGCGGGTGTTGTGCTGGTGACGGCTCTGGTCGTCGCCGCGTGTTCTTCGTCCGCGCCGCAGGCGACGGGACCCGCCGAGCAGTCGCCCGCCGGGATCTCCATCAGTCCGGGGGACGGCGCGAGCAAGGTCGACCCGCTGGGCCCGGTCCGGGTGAGCGTGGGCGACGGTCAGTTGACCTCGGTGACCATGACGAACGAGCAGGGCAAAGCTGTCGAGGGGATCCTGACACCGGACAAGACCGCCTGGAAGCCCGCCGAGCCGCTCGGCTACGGCCGCACCTACACGGTGAGCGCCGAGGCGCTCACGATCACCGGCCGCACCGGCCCGACCACGGCGACCTTCTCCACGCTGACCCCGAACAACCAGACCAAGGTGTATCTGAACACCACCGCAGGCACGCCGTTGAAAGACGGTGGTACCTCCGGCGTCGGCACCGTCATCGTCGCGCACTTCGACGAGGACATCCCCGACCGGGCCGCCGCGGAGAAACGGCTGGTGGTAGCGACCACCCCCGTCGTCGAAGGCTCGTGGTACTGGGTCGACAACCGCAATGCGCACTGGCGCCCACAGCAGTATTACGCGCCGGGCACCAAGGTGACCGTCACCGCGAACATCTTCGGCGCCGAGCTCGGCAAGGGCCTGTTCGGCCAGGAGGACAGCAAAACCTCCTTCACCATCGGCCCCTCCCATGTGTCGATCGCCGACGACAACACCAAGCAGGTCCAGGTCTTCGAAAACGGCAATCTGATCCGCACCATGCCGACCTCGATGGGCATGGGCGGCAGCGAGGTCGTCGGCGGCAAGACGATCACGTTCTGGACCCAGCCCGGCGTGTACACGGTCATGAACAAGGCGAACCCGGTGATCATGGACTCCTCCACCTTCGGGCTGCCGGTCAACTCGCGGCTGGGCTACAAAGAGTCCATCAACTGGGCGACCCGGATCAGCACCGACGGCATCTACCTGCATGAACTGGCATCCAGTGTGTGGGCCCAGGGCAACACGAACACTTCGCACGGCTGCCTCAACCTCAGCCCCGCGAACGCGCAGTGGTTCTTCGATTTCGCGGCGCCCGGCGACATCGTCGAGGTCCGCAATACCGGCGGTGCGCCGCTCGAGGTCTGGCAGAACGGCGACTGGGGCCTGCCGTGGGACCAGTGGCAGCAGGGCAGCGCACTGGGCTGAGCACGTCGGCCGCGGCTTCGACCGGAAGGGCACTGACGTGGACATCTCGACCATGCCGCCCTCCTACGGCGTAACCATGCCGGAATGGGTTTTCGACGTGTTGCGCGATCAGGCACTCGCGGTTTCGACGCCTACGGCCGTATGACCGCCGAGCAGGGGCTCACTGTCTACAACGCGCGCGGCACCACTTAGCCGAAGCCCGCTCGATATTCCTGCACCCTGCCCCGCACGACGCCGGGTACGTCAGTGCCGCCTACCCGGGGCCGCACGCCGGTGACGAGTCGGCCGCCACTGGTCGCACGGGAATGTCGGTGCCCCTTGCTAACTTTCGAGATGTTCTGATCTCACGAAAAAAGCGGGGCTATGCGATGACCACCGGGGGCACTACCTATCTCGAACTGTCCGAGGACGGCGGTTCGGCACACAAGTTCTACGAGGTCGCCGTGGCGGGCACCGAGGTGACCATTCGTTACGGACGCATCGGCGACCCGGGGCAGACGCAGGTGAGTTCCTTTGCCACCGTGGAGAAAGCGGCCGCCGCCGCCGCGAAGAAGGTGGGCGCGAAGGTGCGACGGGGCTATGCGCCCGCGGTGCGGGGTGCGCGGACCAAGCGTCCGGTCACCCGGCGCGCGATCGTCAGCCAGCGCTCCACCGCGAAGTCGGCACCGGTGCTGTGGACCTTCGACTCGGGCGCGGCCGCGTTCGGCATCTTCGTCGATGAGCACCGCTGCTGGGTCGGCAACGAGCACGGCGACGTGTTCACCTTGACACCCGCCGGCGACGTGACCGGCCGCTTCCGTCTGCCCGATGCGGTGAAATGCATTGTGGCAGACGATTTCTGGATCTATGCCGGATGCGACGACGGCAGGGTGTACGACCTTTCCGGCAAGGTGCCGCGCGCCGCATACGACATCGCCGCCGATGTCGACATCTATTGGCTCGACATCCACGACGGCATCCTCGGCGTCTCCGATCGAGACGGCGGCATCACCGTGATCGACCATGAGGAGGAGTTACTCTGGACTCGGCGCAGCACCGGGAACTCGGGCTGGATGGTGCGCATCGACCGGGACGGCGTCTATCACGGCCATTCCGACGGCGTCACCAAATATGGTCTCACCACCGGCAATCACCAGTGGCATGTCCGCACCGGCGGCCCGGTCCTGTTCGGCTGGCAGGAGACCGACGCGGTCTACGCGGGCACCAGCACCCGCCAGGTGCGGATGGTGGCGAAGAACGGCAGATCCGAGCGCTCCTACCAGTGCGATGCCGCCGTATTCTCCTGTGCCACTTCGCCGGACGGCCGCTATGTCTTCGCCGGTGACAACTATTCTTCGGTCTACTGCTTCGATTCCAGCGGTCAGCGCCTGTGGAAACTGGCCACCGGCTGCGGTTCGGCGTACTCCATGCAGTACCACGACGACAAGCTGTACCTGGTCACCACCAACGGGACGCTGGCCTGCCTCGATGTCAGCGAGGCGGCCATCCACAATGCGGAGCAGGGCGTCTTACCCCAGACGCTGTCGGTCAAAGCGCCGGAGATCTCCGCCGTGACTCCGAGCAGGACCGTCGAAGTGGCCGTGGCCGTGGACGCGGGCTCCGGCATCGTCGTGGAGTGCGTCGAGGACGGCGGCAATCTGCGGGTGCATGTCGTGTCTCCCGGCTACCAACGCGCCTGGAACGTCCAGTTCCCCCGCGATATTCGCGAGGCGGGCGTCCGCTACGTCGTCGATGCCGTCGCCGAGTCGGCACGCGGCGGGTTCTACCGGGTCCGCGGCGATATCCGGCGATTGAGCTGACACCGGTGGCGAACCAGTCGTGCCGGATGCGCCCGCCACACCTGGTTCGCCCGGCCGGTTGCGCACTCCGAGCTCGGTGGCGGACCGGCCGCTATCATCCATGATGTGACGCAGGCGACACTGGATCGGTTCCGGTAATGACCGGGCTCAACGCGCAGACTCTGTCCGATCTCAGCGCTCCGGTATCGACACCCACGTATGAACGCAGCGGAATACGCACCGGCATAGTGCATTTCGGGGTCGGCGGCTTTCATCGGGCCCACCAGGCGCGATATCTCGACCTGCTCCTCGAATCGGGTGCCGCCCGGGAGTGGGGAATCTGTGGGGTCGGTGTGCTCGCCAAGGATCGCCGGATGAGCGAGGTGATGGCCGAGCAGGACTGCCTGTACACCCTGTCCGTCACCGAACCCGACGGCGCTTGGACACCGCGGGTCGTCGGCTCGATTGTCGAGTACCTCTTCGCCCCGGACGATCCCGAAGCGGTCGTCGAGAAGCTGGCCGACCCGGACACCCGCATCGTCTCGCTGACCATCACCGAGGGTGGATACAACATCTCCGCGACCACCGGCGTGTTCGATGCGGCAAATCCTGCCGTCCGCGCCGATCTCGTGCCGGGAGCCGTCCCCGCGACCGTGTTCGGCCTTGTCGCCGAGGCACTTTCGCGGCGCATGGCACGCGGCACGGCGCCGTTCACGATCATGTCGTGCGACAACATTCAGGGCAACGGCCATGTCGCCCGAACCTGCTTCACCGCCTTCGCCCGCCTGCGCGATCCGGCGCTGGCGGACTGGCTGGACCGCGAGGGCGCGTTTCCGAATTCGATGGTCGATCGGATCACCCCGGCGACAACCGCTGCCATGAGGGCCGAGCTCACCGACCGTTTCGGCATCGAAGACGGGTGGCCGGTGGTGACAGAGCCGTTCCTGCAGTGGGTGCTCGAAGACGAGTTCACGCTGGGCCGCCCCGAGTTCGGCAGGGTCGGCGTGCAGCTGGTCGAGGACGTCGCGCCCTACGAATTGATGAAGTTGCGGATGTTGAACGCCAGCCACCAGGCGCTGTGCTACCTCGGGCATCTGACCGGATATCGGTTGGTGCACGAGGTGGTTCAGGACGAAGCGTTCAGGCGGTTCCTGCTCCGATATATGGACGAGGAAGCGCGACCGACGTTGCTTCCCGTCCCTGGTATCGACCTCGACACCTACCGGGACACTCTCATCGAACGTTTCGCCAATGCCGCGGTCGGCGACACTGTGGCCCGGCTGTGCGCGGAGTCGTCCGACCGGATACCGAAGTGGCTGCTGC
Organism: Nocardia sp. NPDC057440; assembly: GCF_042802915.1. Lineage (NCBI taxonomy): Bacteria > Bacillati > Actinomycetota > Actinomycetes > Mycobacteriales > Nocardiaceae > Nocardia > Nocardia sp. NPDC057440. Next base: position 99,434 of record NZ_JBHVDF010000015.1, on the reverse strand, counting down.
CGGTGCTGCGCAGCCAGTTGGCCACCGACGGCGCGATCGCCTGCGCCGCAACAGTAGTAGCGGGCTGGGCGCGCTACTGCGAAGGGATCGACGAGGGCGGTGCGCCGATCGAGGTCGTGGATCCGCTGCGCGATCGCCTGATGGCGCTCGCCCGTCGCCAGCACGACGACCCGACCGTATTCCTCTCCGACCGCTCGGTGTTCGGCGACCTGATCGACGAGCCTCGCTTCGTCGACGCCTACCGCGCGGCATTGGCGAGCCTGCACACCCGCGGCGCACGCGCCACCATCGTCGACCTGCTGCGCGATCAGCGGACCCCGTGACAAGCAGCTGCCGTCTGGCCGAATTGTCCGCTGTGGTCGCGGATGGCCCGCGTGCACTCGGCGTCGACGCCTCCGAATTCCCTCAGATCGGCCGGCGTCGGAAACAGGCGGCCGAGCCCGAACTGTCCCAGCCCGGCGACCGGTGCGCCGTACTCTGTGACGATTTCGCCGAGGACGGCCGCAGCCGCTGCCGCGCCGACGTGGTCGGCCACGATGGCGCGGACACCGGCCTCGAACGGATCCCACGCGCGTCCACCGAGGAAACGCCGCACCTGGTCCACCTGGTGAATGAGTCCCTCGATGCGCGGTAGATGGGCGATCAGCCGCGCATCGGCAGGCCCGGCCGCGCTGATCTCGATCACTCCCGGATCGCCGTCGACGCGCACCGTCCGCCGGTAAACCGTCTTCGTGGCGTTCTCGACGCCGCCGATCGCGTCGCAAGCCAGCTGCGAAAGCCGTCGACCGAGGTCGACGGATGCGGGCAACGGCACCCGGAGGGCGAGTCCACCGTCGGCAACAAGCCGATCCGCGCGGCGTCGGCATCGGCGTAGTTCGAGCGGCGCGGCGCGGAAAGTCGCGGTCATGACTCGATTGAACTGGCGGAGGCTGCCGAAACCGGCGGCGAAGGCGATATCGGTGACCGACAGGTCGGTGTCGTCCAGCAGTCGCCTGGCGAAATGTGCGCGCCGGGAGCGTGCGAGCTGATCGGGTGTGGCACCGACCTGTTCGTGGAACATCCGACGCAGATGCCGCTGCGACACCGCGAGCCGGGCGGCGAGCGCCGCCTCGTTGCCCATGTCCAGCGCACCCTCGGCAATGAGATCGACGGCGCGGCACACCAATTCGGAGGTATGCGCGGGTCCGGCCGCGGCCCGATACGGCCGACAACGGTGGCAGGCGCGAAAACCTGCCGCTTCCGCTCCGGCCTGGGAGGAAAAGGACACGACGTTCGACGGCAGCGGACGACCAGGACACGGCGGCAGGCAATAGATGCCCGTCGTGACGACCGCCTGGAACGCTCCCATATCCGAAGTCTGCGCGCGCCCCGGCCTACCGGCCAGACATATTCGGACACGCCTGCCACCGTGTCCGAATATGGCGAGATCGGTAGCCGCACACCACCCAGGATTGCCCGCATGGACGCTACGACGAGCACAGAATTCATCCTGCGGGCCTGGCGCGAGTTCGCCACCCGAGACCCCGACCGAATCGCCGCCGTCCTCACCCCCGACATCGAATGGCTGGCCCCACCCCACAACGCCACCGCCCGTGCGCTCGACGGCAGCAGCCACCTCATCGGCCGAGACCGCGTCGTGCATTTCCTGACCACCGAATTCCCGGCGGTGTTCGTAGCCGACCGGCACGTCGACTTCACAGCAGTCACCGCGACCGACACGACCGTCGTAGTCGAGACCCGAATGCGGGCCACCCTGATGAACGGCCGCCCTTACGACAACGACTACTGCTTCATCTTCGAACTCTCCGACGACCGGATCCACCGGGTGCGCGAGTACATGGACACGCGACGCGCCCAGGAAATGTTCGACGGCAGCGGTTTCCAGCAGAACGGCTGAAGCTCTGCGCCATGCTCCTCGATCGGTTCGCGGTCAGAACAGCCGCAGCGCACTCAAGCGCCAGCCCTTGGCACGCGTGCGGGTGATGCGGGCAGCCAGCGCGAAGTGGCGGATGCCGCGGTCGTAGGCGGCGCACACTTCCGCGGCGGCGGCATCGACCATGACCACGTCCACTCTGGTCAGCACCGCCGCGCCCAGGGTGCGCCCCGGTGCCAGGTCGGCTCTGACCAGAGTCCGCACCGCGGACAGCACCGGCGGCTGCGCGACCGCGGCCAGCTGCGCGACCGGTCGACGGTGATCGAGCACTTCGAGGGTGAGCCGCAGTGTTCGATCCGCGAATAGCTTTGTCGTCGAATCCACTTCGGGCATCGCGGTCTCGGCGGCCGACAACTCACCGGCCGCCCGGCGGACACCGGCCGGATCCCCCGAAGGGCGGGCACGGCACACCCGCTCGCGTGGCGGCGGTGGCAACTCATCGAATCCCGTTGTTCGACGCGATGACCGGCACGGCTGCAGAGGTGGCTCGCTTCGTGGTGCGCGCGACAACGCCCTGGGATACCTGTCCATGCAACAACCCCCTCGACCCCTGATCGCGACCCCCGCGATCGAATCGCGATAGCATGTCACGGATCTCGATGCAAGTAAAGATGCAGGTCAGCAGGCCAAGCGACCGCTCGGGCGCGGAGGGGTTCACCGAAGGCATTGATACTCGGGTGTATTGATTCGAGCAGGCCGACGGGCTGATCGGTCGCGGCGGTGCGGATCGGCGCTCAGACCGTGCCGAGAACTCCCTCGAACGCCGCTTCCGCCGCACCGATCAGCTTCAGATCCGCTCCGAGAGAGGACTTTTCGACTCGAACGCCGCCGATCGCCCGGCTCACCATGCTGCGGCGACGCACCTGCTCGGCGGCCCGCTCCACAACGGCGTCGGGCAGCGCGGTGAGCAGGTCGCCGAGGACGACGAGTTCGGGGCCGAGGATGTTCACCACGTTCACCAGGCCGAGGGCGAGCCAATCGATGTATTCACCGAGCCGGTCGACCGCGTCGGAATTGCGTTCCAGCTCACGCAGTTCCGCGACGATCGCGCCGCGCGGGCTGCCCGCGGCGAGGCCGAGCGCCCTGGTCAGCGCGGCCTCACCGACCTCGGTCTCCCAACAGCCCTCGTTGCCACAGTGGCACGGGCGGCCACCCGGCCGCACCGTCATGTGGCCGATCTCGCCGAGATACCCTGCCGCACCGCGCAATAGCGAACCTTGCGCGATCAGTCCCCCACCGACGCCGATATCCGCCGACACGAAGACCGCGTCCGATACACCACGCCCGACGCCGCGCAGATGCTCGGCCAGCGCACCGAACTCCGCATCGTTGCCGACGACGACAGGAACCCCGAGCAGCGTGCTCATCCGCGCGCCGAGCGCGACATCGACCCAATTGAGGTTGGCCGCGTCGTGCACATACCCGTCGGAACGCCGCACCACGCCCGGCACCGAGATACCGGCGGCGGCGGGGCGCAGGCCGAGATCGCTCGCCAGCAGTGCCGCGGATTCGGCGATGTGGGTCATCACCTCGCCCGATTCCCGTTGCCGCCCACGCAGATTCCAGCTGTCGCGGCCGAGGATCTGGCCACCGAGCCCGATCAACGCGATCCCGACATGTTCCACCTGAACATCCACCGCCAGCACGACCACCGCCTGCGGTTGCGGCAGCACCAGCAGTGACGGCCTGCCCGCGCCCCGCGCGAGCCGAGGCACCCGCTCCTCCACCACTCCGGTCTCGGCAAGCCCGTCCACCAGCATCTTGATGGTGGAACGGTTGAGACCGAGTTCCGTCGCCAAGGCCGCCCTCGTCGCCGGGCCGCCCGCGTGCAACCGGCGCAGCAGGATCGCCCGGTTGACGCGTCGCAACTCGTCAGGGCGGGCAACGGCGGGGCTGGTCATGCCCTCAGGGATACCATCACCCGCACTCAGCCTTCCGTAGTGGCCGCTCGGCGGCGCGTCAACGCGTCGACGGTCGCCGCCAGCAACAGCACCAGACCGGTGACGATGGCGACCACCGCGGCGGGCTGTTCGAGCAGCCCGAGCCCATTGGCGACGACGGCGAGCACCGTGCCGCCGATCACCGCGTCCGCGACCCGGCCCTTGCCGCCGAACAGCGAGGTGCCGCCGATCACCGCGGCGCCGACCGCGAACAGCAAGGTGTTGAGCCCGCCCGCCTGCGGGTCGACCGAGCCGACCTTGGACGAGTACACGATCGCGCCGATGGCCGCGCACGATGAGCACACCACGAAAACGCTCGCCCGGATCCGAGTGACATTGATGCCGGCCCGCCGCGCGGCCTCGCGATTGCCGCCGACCGCGTAGATGTGCCTGCCGTAGGTCGTCCTGTTGAGGACATAGGTCCCGATGACCAACAGCGCCAAGACAATCGGCACAACGTAGGGCACACCACGGATCTCGATGGCGTCATTGCGCGATCTGTTGATCGTCAGCAGGGCGGTGGCCACCGCCGCCAGGACGGTCAACACCGAAACCTTCACCACCACAAGCGGTGTCGGCTGGGTGACCAGACCGCGCCGAACACGCAGGACGTGTCTGCCGATGGTGAGCGCCGCATACCCGCCTGCCGCCACGATGAACAGCGCCCAGCTGCCCACCGTCGACAGGTTGCCGTTGGCCACCCGATCCAGCACCGTCGAGGAGCTGATGCCCAGCACGCCGCCCTCACCGATCAGCTGAAGAATCACACCCTGCCATGCCAGGAACAGTGCGAGGGTCACTACGAAGGACGGCATGCCGATCTTGGCGATGAGGAACCCGGTGATGCAGCCGATCGCCGTGCCGACGCACACCGCGAGCAGCATCTCGATCCACGGATTCGCTTCCAGCCCTGACACGGTCAGCGCGAGCCCGAGCAGCGACATCGCGACGCCGGGCCAGATCCGCAACAGCCCGGCCAGGACGGCCGCCAGTATCAGCATGGCGACGAAGATGATGAACACCGTCGACCCCATGCCCGCGAGCAGGTTTCCGTTCTCGACATAGTGCATCGCCAGCACGGCGCCCGCGACGCCCGACGCCGTGCCCGCCGACAGGTCGATCTCCCCGATCAACAACACGAAGACGATCCCGATGGCGATGATCGTCTGCCCCGCGCCCTGCGCGAGCAGGTTCGCGATGTTGTTGAGCGAGAAGAACACATCCGACAGCGCCGAGAACATGATGACGAGCGCGACAAGTCCGAGCAGCGCGGGCAGCGAGCCGATATCGCCCCCGCGCAGCCGGGACAGATACTCGCGAATCGCATCCGCGGTGGACTGTGTCGTGGTGTCGATCCCGAAGTCGGCGACCGCCGTTGTCGTCGGGACCGCGGAAGTATTCGTCATCGCATTGTCTTTCTCGTGCACGGCACTCTCGTTCACAGCACCGCGGATTCCGGTCGAGCCAGCCCCAGATCACCGGAACGTCCCGCGGTGATGAGTTCGACGACCTGACTGTGGGTGACGTCCTCGGTATGCACCTCGGCCGCCATCCGCCCCAGATACAGCACCGAGATCCGGTCGGCGACCTCGAAGACGTCGGCCATGTTGTGGCTGATCAGCACCACGCCGAGCCCCTGTTCGGCGAGCCGTCGGACCAGATCGAGGACCTGCCGGGTCTGCGCGACGCCGAGCGCGGCCGTCGGCTCGTCGAGCAGCACCAGATTGCTGTTCCAGAGCACCGATTTCGCGATGGCGACGGTTTGACGCTGCCCGCCCGACAGCGCCGACACCGGGGTGGGGGGGGGGGGGGGCGGGGGGGGGGGGCGGGCGGGCGCCCGCGGACCGGGCGGCCGCGCGGCGGGGGGGGGCGGGGGCGGGCCGCCCCCCCGCCCCCGCCGCCGCCCCGCG
>NZ_JBHVDF010000015.1:0-93641 GCF_042802915.1 Nocardia sp. NPDC057440 | reverse complement strand
CTGATCGAGTTCTCCGCCCACTGCATGGTTTGTTGGGGTGGCGCGGGGTCGCCGCCCCCCCCCCCCCGGCCCCCGCCCGGGGGCCCGCCCGCCCCCCCCCCCCCCCCCCGACAGCGATGCCAGCGTCTGCCGTGCCGCCTCCTCCATGCTCGCCTCGTCCAGCAGCCACGGACGTCCGCGCTCCCGGCCGAGGAACATGTTCTGCACGATGTCGAGATTGTCGGCCAGCGCGAGATCCTGGTACACGACCTCGATGCCGAGTTCCGCCGCGTCCTTCGGACCGCGGATATGTACCGGCTCGCCCCGGTACTTCACCGTCCCGGAGTCGAAAGCATGAATACCGGCAATGCATTTCACCAAGGTGGACTTGCCTGCACCGTTGTCCCCGACAAGGGCGGTGACCTCACCGGCGGGCGCCGTGAAATCCACATCGTGCAGGACATGGACCGGTCCGAAACTCTTGTTGAGACCGGTGATCTGAAGTAGCGGCTCACTCATATTCGGCGCCTCAGGAAATGCCGAGCTCGGTGCAGGCCGCCCGCAGGTCGCCGCCGCAGATCTCCCGCGCCGGGACATAGCCTTCGGCGACTACCCGCTTGACCTCCGGCCTGGTGATCGTGAACGGCTCCAGCAGCACGGACCGGACCTCACGCTTGCCCTTCGCGTCCAGACTCACGCCGGTGGCGAGGGCATCCGCCGCCGCTTTATCGTTATTGGCGAGTGCGACAGCTAATTTGGCGACCGCGTCGGCCTCCTGCTGGATCGGCTTGAACACCGTCATGTACTGGTCCCCGCGCAGGATCGCCTTCAGGCCTTCGGCTGTCGCATCCTGCCCGGTCACCGGCACCTTCCCATTGAGCCCGTTCTTCTTGAGCACAGTGATCACCGCGCCGGCTAGGCCGTCATTGGCGGCGACCACGCCATCGACCTTCCCGGCATTCGTGGTCAGTATCTGTTCGAAGGTGGTGCCGCCCTTCTGGTTGTTCCATCCGTCGATCGGCTGGCTCTGGACCAGCTTCAGCGCGCCCGAGTCGTACAGCGGCTGCAGAACTTTCCGTTGACCGTCGTGGAACAGCGTGGCGTTGTTGTCGGTCGGGGCCCCCTCGATCTCGATCACCTGCCCGCCGGGCTTGTCCTTCAGCGCATCGGCCAACCCCTGACCCTGCAACTGCCCGACCCGCACATTGTCGAACGACACGTAGTAGTCCGAGGATCCGCCGAGGTTGAGCCGGTCGTAGTCGATCGTCGGAATCCCGGCCTTCTTCGCCTTGGCCGCCACCGCGCCGCCGACTTCGCTGTTGATCGCCGCGATGATCAACACCTTCACGCCCTTGGCGATCATGCCGTCCGCCAAGGTAGTGAACTTCTGCACCTCACCCTGGGCGTTCTGCACATCGGCATCGAAACCCTGCGCGCTCAGAGCCTTCTCGAGCATCGGTTTGTCGAAGCCCTCCCATCGCGCCGACGTCGCGGTCTCCGGCAGGATCACCCCGATCGTCCCGTTCTTCCCACCGCCGGACTTGGTCTCGCCGTCCCCGTCATTACGCGAGGTGTTCGCGCCGCAGGCGGTGAGCGCCAACACCCCGGCCAACCCCACCGCCACAGCCCCATGCCGCATCCCGACCCGTGCCCGTCCGTGCCCGTTTTTTCCGAACGAGACCTGGCTTTTAGTCCGCATCTGGAGGAACCTTCCTGGAACAACCGACGACCCGTCGGAAGGACTCCGGCACTGCGTCGAGCTAATATGTTGTGGGCAACAACATATGCCGGAGGGCGGCGCCAGGGGCGCGGATAACATCACGATTCGATAACAGTGGACATGCCTACGCGTGTCGCTCACGACGCGCCTTCGTCGCAGTCCGCCGCCGGGCACGACGCCTATCGGTCGGCCACGGCGCCGGCGGATAGCAAGCTCGGACAACCGGCCGTACTGACGCAAACAGCGCAACCATCAAGTGTTCGCCGATCACACTCTCGCGGACTGTCACAGCGCACTTCTCGAAACACTCGCCGAGTGCGCGCCCGCTCTACTGCGCCAGCGGGGCTGCGCGCGATCTTCACTCATAGCTGAAACGAATACTTCGTGACGATCGACAGGCACGGGAGTTCGTTTATCTGCACCCATCGAAATCATCGAGGAGATTGCATGAAGCGCAACATCAAGAGGTTCGCCGGCGTGTTGGCCGCCGCGGCCGTGGCACCGGCCCTGCTGGCCGGTACCGCACAGGCCGATGACGGCAACACCGTGTATTTCAGCAGCGGCGTTATGCAGTGCTCCATCACCGGCGACGGCACCGTGGGCTGCGATCTGACGAACTCCATGCAGATCCAATACACGTTCCTGCCGTTCCTCTTCCCGGTGCGCGACATCGTGATCGACCAACTGTCGCTGCCCGCCCACCCCACTTTCATGAGCGGCACGCCGCGCACACTGACGGGCGGCAACCCGACCCTCTCCGACGTCAGGACCGGCGACGGTCAGTGGGGCCCCTTCATCGAGCACGCCGGGGCCAGGTGCGAAACCGGGTTCCACGGCAGCTTCACCTGCAAGACGAAGGGGCGCGGCTTCTCGGTCTACAGCGGGATCATCTCCGCCTGAGCCGAGGGCCCCAGCCGACGCCCTGATCGCGCGGGGCGTCGGCGCGTGGCAGCCGTCCCTAGGTAGCCGGTGAGTGTGGCGCCGCTGTCGGCGAGGTCCCCTCCGGCAGTGATGATCGACGCGTGAGTCACAGTTCTCACACTCCGCAGCGCGATTACCTTCAATCACATTATGGAAATTTCTGTAAACTTATCCCGTGAATAGCACTGCTGTCTCCGTCGAACCTTCAAACACCAGGTAGAGATGGGTAGCGGACGACTGCGTCCGGTCGACCTCGCGCGGGCACACGGTCTGTCCACGCAGGCGATCCGGAACTACGAGGAAGCGGGCATCCTCCCGCCTGCCGAACGCACGCCCACCGGGTATCGCGTCTACACGTCCTTGCACGCCGAGGCGCTGCGGGCGTTCGCCGCTCTGGTGCCCGCCCACGGCCACCAGACTGCGACGGCGATCATGCGGGCCGTCAATGACAACGCCGTCGCGGATGCGCTGGCGCTGGTCGACGCAAGCCATGCGCAACTCCTGGAAGACCGCAAGACACTCGACCTGGTGGACAAGGCGCTGCGGGACCTGACGTCACCGCGTGCCCAGGGATCGCCACACACCGGAGCGATGTTCATCGGCCCACTCGCCCGCCGACTACGCGTCCGACCGGCGACGCTGCGGAAATGGGAACAGGCCGGATTGATCACACCGGACCGCGATCCGGAGACCGGCTATCGCGTCTACACACCGGACGATGTCCGCGACGTTCATCTGGCTCACCAATTGCGCCGTGGCGGATACCTTTTGAGCCAGATTGCCCCGCTCCTCGACCAAGTGCGCACCGCAGGCGGACTGGCTCCATTGGAGGCCACCCTCGGCGACTGGCGTGACCGCCTCACGCAACGCGGCCGGGCCATGCTGACCGGCGCCGCCGAGCTGAATTCCTATCTGACGCACCGTGAATGACGTGTCGCACTGTGCGCGCGATGCCCGACACACTCGGCGCAGTCCCCACCCATCGTCAGGCCGAACGACGAACTCGATGCTCGGCCACATGCACACGGTTCGAGCAGCGCGTCGAGCAGAACCGTCGCCGCCCGTTACGGGAGGTGTCGACGAAGACCAGGCCGCACCCGGTCCGAGCGCAGCGCCCGATTCGGGCCGGATCTTCGCAGAACAATTCCGCCAGGCCTGCCGCGGTGTAAGCCTTGACCCGCTCGTCGATGGGCGCGGTCTCGCGGGCGAAATGCAGGTGCGGCTTCCTGCCGTCGTGGGTGGAGATGTATGGCTGACTCGTCGTCTCGGCCAGCAACGCGTTGAGCAGCTCGACGCTCGGCGCGGAGAAGGCCGCGTCGAGCTTGGCGATCCAACGGCGCAGTTCCGCGTCTTGGCGGCCATTCAGTGAGCTCAGCGGCTTGTATCCGGATTCGTCGAGCAACGCGAGGAGATCCTGGCCCGGGTCGGCGTTCACCAATCGGGCCGCGAGTTCGGCCGCCGCGCCTCCGTAAGGGTTGAAATGCACTGACTCATTACATCAGGCTGGACCCATGTTCGCCACCTGCCCCTCGTGCTCCTGGCCCACCCCCGCGCTCGTGTCGTCACACGGCTTCGTTCGCTACCTGCGCTGCGTGTGCGGCCAGTGGTTGGTCAGTGAATGCGGCGCGGTGGTGGCGACCGCGGGAACCAGCGCGTTCGGCAATTCGAGCAGCGCCGAATGCAGTGCGCCGGTGACACTTCCGGAACACTGACCACGAATCACCCGCTACGGCACCTGGAAACGCTGCCCGCGCCCCCGCGCTCCCGCGGCAGCCTTGTTCCGATACATCGCCGTGTCGACCGCATGCATCAACTCGTCGACCTCCGTCGGCCGGTCCTCGGCGAACACCGCGCCGATGCTGGCGCCGACGCCGACGGGACGTCCGGCGACCTGCATCGGCGCGGCGAGTGCGGCGAGTAGCAGGTCCGAGATCGTATCCAATTCTTTTCGGCTGGAACATTTTTCGACCAGCACAATGAATTCGTCGCCGCCGATTCTGGCCACCAGGCCGCCGACCGGTTCGACGGAAGCCTGTAGTCGTTGCGCGACGTCGCGTAGCACCCGGTCGCCGACGGTGTGGCCCCACACGTCGTTGATCTCCTTGAAACCGTCGAGATCCAGATAGCACACTCCCACCGGCGGCGTGGCCCGTGCCAGCCGATCGAAGAAGAGCACCCGGTTCGGCAGGCCGGTGAGGCTGTCGTGGTTGGCATCGTGCCACAGGCGATCGGAGAGCTGCTTGCGTTCGGTCACATCGACGGCGACACCGATGAGGAAGCGGGCCCGGCCACTGCTGTCGCGCACCGCGGACATCGACAGGTCGATGCTGGCCACGGTGCCATCGGGGCGCACGTGGTCGGTCTCGAGACGGAAGCGATTGCTCGCTCCGCTGAGCATTCGCTCCAGCTCCGCGTACGCGTGCCCGATATTCCGCGGGCCGAGCAGCTCGGCCACGGAACGGCCGGGCATGCTGGCCGCCGGCCTGCCGAGCATTTCGGCCATGGCCGTGTTCACGTCGAGCACGTTGCCGGTGACATCGACGGTGCCGATGCCCACCGACGCGCCCTCGAAGACCGCCTCGAACCTGGCCTCCGACAACTGTCGCCGCGCCTCGGCGTCCTGGGCAGCCGACAATACGGCTGCCAGCGTGGTTTCCTGTTCACCCAACGCCGCGCTGCGTAGCGCCCCGGTGAAGCCCGCGGCGAACTCGGCGGCCACCGCGATCGCCCGATCGCGGATCTGCTCGTAGTCGGGGGCGGTACGGGCCGGGCAGATCATCCGGACCATGTCCTGACAGATCACCGGAATCGAGCGGCTGACCGCCACCGGGTCGCGGTAGTTGGCGGCGACGAGCGCCGCGGCGGCAGCGTGCGCGACGGTGACATCGGCGGTCCCCCGCACCGCGGCCACCAGCGCCTCGGCCTGCTCGCCGAGCAATCCTTCGATCTGGGTTCGCGTGAGCGTCGGCGCGACGACACCATCGAGCGCGTCGGCCCACCGCACCGCCAACTCACGCAACCCCACGTCACTAACCCCCTACCGGCTCTATTCGCCCTCTCAGACCTTGAAGCCGACGCCCGCCAAGCCGAGCGAGCGGCCCGGCGCCTCGTGTAGGTCGCGCTCGGATTCCGGCCGCCACGCGGGCAGCTCGACCACACCAGGCTCGACCAGCTCCCATCCTTCGAACATAGTCTCGATAGCGTCCCTGGAACGGAAGTGGATGCCGATCCGGTTCTCGTTGGCCGCGTTGGCGCCCAGCTTGTTCGCGTCCTCGGGGCGCAGCGCCGATGTCAGGTGGGAGATCGCGACATAACTGCCGGTGGGGACGGCCCCATGAAGCCGGGCGACCATGTCGGCGGGTCGATCCTCGTCCGAGAGCAGGTGCAGCACCGCGAACAGCAGCACGCCGACGGGCTTGTCGAAGTCGAGCACCCCGGTTTCCCGGACGCGAGCCAACAGTTCGTCCGGTTTGCGCAGGTCGGCCTCGATGGCGGTGGCATTGTCGTTGCCCTGCAGGATCGCCCGTGAATGCGCGACGGCGACCGGGTCGATGTCCGCATAGAGCACCCGGCACTGCGGATCGATGGCCTGCGCGACCTCGTGGACATTGCCTGCGGTCGGAATGCCCGAGCCGATGTCGAGGAACTGCCTGATGCCCGAATCGGCGAGGAAACGCACGGCCCGCCGCAGGAAAGCACGGTTGCTCAACGCCAATCGCGGCAGGTCGGGCACCAATTGCTTACCCATCTCGGCGGCCTTGCGATCGATCTCGAAGTTGTGCGAGCCGCCGAGCAGGGCGTCATACATCCGTGCCGGGCTCGCCTGCTGCATATCCACGCCTTCGGGCGCCCACGCCGGCCTATCCATCGAAAACCCCTCTACGCTCACGATCGGACCTTCCCGACTCCGGGCCGGCCCGCCCCGTCCGGATGCGGTGTTCTCGATCACCCGAAAGGCGCAGTCCGCATAGTAGCCGGGCCGGCGAATTCCGGTGCACCGCACATGATCACGAAACCGCCCGAGCCGGACGGCGACATCCGGCCTTCGGGGGCCTGGCGGGACTGCATGACACGCGCTTAATATTCATACATGCGCATGCGTGCAAGATGGGTTACCCTATCCTGCGGCAGGCTGGTGAAACAGAAGGGACGTTCGACTATGGGAGAGCAATGCGTGTCGCCGAAGCGGTCGGTGGAGACAGTCCCGCACACCGGCCACGATCATGGCGCGGAGGCCGGTCACGGCCATGCGAATGACCACTCGCACGGTCACGACCATGGCGTTTCGGCGAATTCCGACCCGCGCTGGCTGTCCATAGCGCTCGGGCTGATCGTCGCCTTCATGACGGTCGAGGTGGTCGTCGGCATCCTGGCCAACTCGCTGGCGCTGATCACCGATGCGGGGCACATGCTCACCGATGCCGCATCGATCGTGCTCGCCATGATCGCCATCCGGCTCGCCAAGCGGCCCGCGGCGGGCCGGTTCACCTATGGGTTCAAGCGCGTCGAGATACTGTCCGCCCAGGCCAACGGGATCACCCTGCTCTTGCTCGCGGTGTGGTTCGTGTACGAGGGCATCAGCAGACTGATCGATCCGCCCGATGTCTCGGGTCCGCTGGTGTTGATCACCGCGCTGGTCGGGATCGTCGTCAACATCGCCGCGGCCTGGAGCATCAGCCGCGCCAACCGCACCAGTTTGAACGTCGAAGGCGCCTTCCAGCACATCCTCAACGACCTCTACGCCTTCATCGGCACCGCCATCGCGGGTGCGGTGGTGTGGCTGACCGGTTTCGCCCGCGCCGACGCCATCGCCGCGCTGGTCGTCGCCGTCCTGATGGCCAAGGCGGGCTGGTCGCTGGTCCGTGAATCCGGCCGCATTTTCCTCGAGGCCGCGCCCGCGCACCTCGACCCCGATGTCATCGGCGCGCGCATCGTCACCATCCCGCAGGTGACCGAGGTGCACGACCTGCATGTCTGGCAGATCACCTCCGGCCAGCCCTCGCTGTCGGCACACGTCCTCGTGGCCGACGGCGCCGACTGTCACGCGGCTCGCTCGACGATCGAAACAACCCTGCACGACGAGTTCGGCCTGGAACACACCACGTTGCAGGTCGACCACGTCTCGGACCTCGATCCGTCCCCCGCAGACCTGCACTGCGCGGATTCCCACGGGCCGATCCACCGATCCTGACCACCGGCCGCGGTCCACTACGCCCCGTCGAGCAGACTCAGCAGGGTCCGGCACACCGCGTCGGAGGCCGCCTCGGGTGACCTCCCGCACCGATCGACGAGATGGTGACGGAAGCTCCACGCGGTCGTGGCCTCGATCAGATCGAGGAGTTGTTCGCCGTCGGGCCGCTCGAGCTCGACGGCGAAGGTGCGGGCGAGCTGCTCGCGCAGCAAGCGATCCCCGCGCCGCATCCGCTCATCGATAATGGGCACGCTCGGCGATTCGACGAGGCCGGTCAACCGGATCCGGCGCTGCAGGGTGAACACCTGTGCGGTCTGCGCCACGACCGCATCCACCCGGTCGCGCAACGGCAAGTCCGGGTCCGCACCGGAAATCAGCTGTTCGACGCGATCGGTCTGCTGAATTGTCGCGGCGGCCTTGAGCTCGTCCAGGTCCGGGAAATGCACGAAGATACTGCGCAGCGAAACCCCGGCCCGCTCGGCAATACTCTTCGCGGTCGGCGACACCTCCCCCGCGTCCAAAGCCGCCAGCAGCGCGTCAATGATCATCGCCCGCGTCCGAATCGGATCACGGATCCGTCCGCGCGCCATTTCGCCTCCTGTTGAGCTGGTTGACCAGAGATTAACGCCGAGCCCACCGCGACGGCCGGTAGACCCGCTGACGCCACCATCACTCGGGCCGGCAATAACCACCTGCGTAACTCCGGCCCACCGGAGACAATGGCGCTTTCCCACAAGCCAGGAGGACATCGTCTGTGAGCAACCCCGGAGTGCCGCCGCTGCTCGGTCAGGTCGCCGCTGTCGTCGCCGAGGCGATCAGCAGGACCCGACCCGACATGACAGGCGCGGACCCGGTTGTCCGACGATCCGTGCACGCCGACTTCCAATCCAATGCGGCTCTCGCACTTGCCAAACGCCTCCACCTGAAGCCGGCCGAATTCGCTGAACAGCTCGTCGAGGCACTGGCCACGGAAGCCGAACATCTCCTCGCGTCGGTCGAGCTGTCCGGGCCTGGATTCCTCAACATCGCGGTGCCCGACCGCGCGGTCTGGGCACAGGTGGCGGCGCGGCTGGCCGAGGATCGCCTCGGCGTCGCCGCCTCGGAAATCGGGCGGCGCACGGTAGTCGACTACTCGGCTCCCAACATCGCCAAGGATATGCACGTCGGGCATCTGCGCACCACGATCATCGGCGACAGTCTGGCGCGGGTGCTCGGATTCCTCGGCGCCGACGTGATCCGGCAGAATCACCTGGGCGACTGGGGAACCCAGTTCGGGATGCTCATTCAGTACCTCGATGAACACTCCGATGCGCAGTGGCGCCACGATGATCTCGCGGTCGACACCTCGGCGGTCTCCGCATTGGATGGGCTCTATAAAGCAGCCCGCGCCGCCTTCGATGCCGACTCCGATTTCGCCGACCGCTCCCGAACCCGTGTGGTGGCGCTGCAATCCGGCGACCCCGCCACGATGGAGCGGTGGCGCGAGATCGTCACCGAATCGGAAAAGGCGTTCGGCGACATCTATCGCCGACTCGGCGTGCTGCTCACTCCCGACGACTACGTCGGCGAGTCGTTCTACAACCCGCTGCTGGCCGAGACCATTGCCGAGCTCGTGGACAAAGGCATCGCTGTCGACAGTGAGGGCGCACTGGTCGTGTTCTCCGAGGAGGTCACCGGCCCCGACGACAAGCCGGTGCCGCTGATGGTCCGCAAGCGCGACGGCGGATTCGGTTACGACTCCACCGATCTGGCCACCATCCGCTACCGCATCACCACCTTGCGTGCCGATCGGCTGCTCTACGTCACCGACTCCCGGCAGGCACTTCACTTCCGACTCGTCTTCGAAACCGCACGCAGGGCCGGGTGGCTGACCGATGTCGTCGACGCCGAACACGTCGCCTACGGAACAGTTCTCGGGCCGGACGGACGGCCCTTCAAGACTCGGGCAGGCGGCACCGTGCGGCTGATAGAACTGCTCGACGAGGCAGTCGCCACCGCCGCGGCGGTAGTCGCGGAAAAGAACCCCGACATGCCGCGTGCGGACCTGGACAGCATTGCCGAGCAGTCCGGCATCGGCGCGGTGAAGTACGCCGACCTGTCCACCTCGCGCGTCAAGGATTACGCCTTCGACCTCGACCGCATGGTCGCCCTACACGGCAACACCGGCGTCTACCTCCAGTACGCACACGCCCGGATCCGTTCCATCCTCCGGAAGGCCGGAGACAACGACGCCGTCATCGATCCGACCATTGCGCTACGGCCTGCCGAACGAGCTCTGGCGCTGGAGCTCGACGGTTACGGCGCGGCGATCGCCGAGGTCGGCGCGACTCTCGAACCGCACCGGCTCTGCGGATACCTCTACGACCTCGCCCGCGATTTCACCACCTTCTACGACAACTGTCCCGTCCTCGCCGCCGACGAACCCATCCGCGGAAACCGGCTCGCCCTGTGCCGTCTCACGGCGGGCACCCTTGAACACGGTCTAGGGCTACTCGGCATCGCCGCACCCGAACGCATGTGAACCGCAATCGGATCGGGGCGGACCTGGCGGTGTGGTCCGCCGACCGGGCGCGATCGCCGGGCGCCTGCGAGCAGTGTTGCGGGTTCCAGCACCACCCCGGGGCGTGGTCGATGCGGCGTCCCCGCGGTGAGAATTACGGTCCGATGCCGGTACCCGTCGGCCTGTCGCCGCGGCGGGCCGCGTCTTATTCGGGCGACGCCGCTTCGGCGGTGCCGGTGACGACACCGACCAGGAATTCGAGCTGAGCCGCCACCCGGTCCAACGGTCGCGCACTTCGTTCCGCACGACACATGGCAACGGTGCCCTCGACAGCGGCAACAATCAGCGTGGCGGTGCGTTCAGCATCGAGATCTGTTGCGCCATGGGCGCGTAACGATTCCGCGAGCAACGATGTCCAGTGCTGGAAAGCAGCGGCAGCGGCGGCGCGCGGTGCCGACTCCTCGTCCGGCGCATCTTCCACCGACACCGCGAGCACCGGGCATCCAGCGCGGAATTCGCTGTCCACCACTACCTTTCGCCACATCGTCAAAAACGCGCGCAACCCGGCGCGCGGCCCCTTCTCCAGTGCCGCTCCGAGCGCGCGGACGGTCAGCTCATCGGCCCATCGCACCGCTTCCTCGGCCAACTGCTGTTTGCCGCCGGGGAAGTAGTGGTAGGTCGAGCCGAGCGGGGCACCGGAATGTTTGGCCAGCTCGCGCACACTGGTCGCATTGAGGCCGCGGCGTCGAATCATGTCCGCAGCACCGGCCACCATCCGATCACGCGCAGGCGTGGATGCTTCGGCCATCTCCACCTCCTTGCTTATAACGGTCGCCATAGCCTAGCGTAGGCATTCGTTATGACATCTGTCATAACGACACACAGAAGCACTAGGAGCCCGCCATGCCGATGATTCAGCTGACCCTGCCCGCCGGGCTACTCACCACCGACACCCGTGGCGAGTTGCGGAAAACCCTCCCCGCGACGCTGTTGAAGTGGGAAGGCGCGCCGGACAACGCGTTCTTCCGCGCCCAGGCCTGGTGCCGCGTGGAGGAAGTGAGCGACGGCATGTTCGCCGCGCTGGAGGACGAGCTGCCGCGGTTCCTGGTCGATGTGACCGTGCCGGAAGGCGCGTTGTCCGACCGCCGCAAAGCCGGACTCATCAAGGAGGTCACCGAGCAGGTCCTGGCAGCGGCAGGTCTCGGCGAGGCCGATGCGATCCGGGTGTGGGTATTGATCCACGACCAGCCCGAGGGCACCTGGGGCGCCGCAGGCAACGTGGTGCATTTCAAGGAGCTCGCGGCGCTCGCGGCCGATCGGCATGCCGATGCGTGAGGAGTAGAGCCGCCGAGCAGGTTGATCGGGTGGCAGCCCTCATGCCGCACCGCGCACGTTCGCTGTCAGTCGACGAGTGGCAAGACCGGAGGTACCTGTCGTCGCGTAGGCGATGTCGAGAAGCGCATGGGTCCGGCTCGACAGCAAGCCCGACATCGACTTACTCCCGCCTCGGTCCTTCCTGCACTGAACGCACGAGTTCACCACTCGCGCAACGCAAATCGCTGCGCTGCACCTATATCCGACGGTACGCTGTGCGGACAAAACTCAGTACCCGGCGAGCGTTGCCACTTGCACCGCTCTCGAACGAGGACCGCGATGCAACCCAGTGGTGATGCGGCGAGCAAAGCCGAACATCGACAGGCCCGCACGCCGAGCCGTGCGCTAGGAGATCAGGTCGAAGTCGTGAAGGTCCTCGCCGCGCTCGGTGGAAACTGGGGTTATCTCTGCGCGGCAGCCGGGAACGTCATCACATTCGGCTTGCTCTTCGAGCCGTGGCTCGACATCAACGGTGGCTCTGGCAACATCAAGTCGGACGCCTTCGGGAAATTCCAGATATCCAGTTCGCTCATGGGCCTGTGGTCGGGATCTCCACCGCCCGCCGCGACGATCAACGGCACGTGGGCCGTCCTCGCCTGCGCGGCCATCGGCGTCACCGTGTGTACCACCTTGGTCAATCTTCGTGCACGTACCAAGGCACTTTCTCATCTGACTACGGTTTCCTCGGTAGCAGTAGCGCTTTTCATTGTCTTCGCCCTCGTCCACATGAATGGCAAAGTGTCCGATGTGCGAGGCATGCTCGGGTTCGGCCCCTTCCGAGATCTGGGCACCCAGGCCGGCCTGATGATGCGCTGGGCCTCCGGCAACGGCCGACCGCCGGTGCCCGGACTCCGCCAGGTTTCCTACACCACTGCCGGTCTCACGTCCGAGGCATGGTACGCGGGTGTGACGGCGGTGAGCTCTGCTGTGGCCGCTATCGCTCAATGCGCGCGTAACCGCTCGAGCGATGTCATCCGGCTACCGCTGCGTATCCGACGGCCCACGTCGACCGAAACTCCAGAGCTCGACGCCGACCCGAAGCAAACGGTGGAGCCAGAATCCTGAGCTCTACCGGCGGGCGTGCATACCTGCGGGCGAAGCCGAGCCCGGTTGTCGCCAGACTGACCCGGTTCGGGGCGGCGGCCCAGCGTGTCACCGGGTCGAGCGCGGGTCAACCCATCCGCCGGATCGACCAGACCGATCTCACAGACAGATTCATCGCCACGGCGGCGATGATCCCTATCCCGCAGACGAACTCGAGGACGAACAACGAGACGTCCCGACTGACGAGGCCGACCGCCAGGTAGCCGAACGGGACCGCCGACAATTCCCCGAGGGACGTGAACGCGTAGACACGGCCCTGCATGTCGTCGCTGATGTGCTGACCCAGCGCGGTCGACCAGCAGATGATGCCGATGTCCATGCCGATGCCCGCCGCCACCGAACAGGCGACGACGATCGCGATCGGGCACTGCGCGGCGAGCGCGATTAGCGGCGCGGCCAGGGTGCCGCACGCGAGGATGCTCACCACGACCAGTCTCCGTGGCCGCCACCGCAGCATGACGAACCCGCCCAGCACCATCCCCAGCCCGAACGCGCCTTGCACGAGGCCCCACCGCGCGGATCCGCCGTCGGCCCGTGCCATGATCCCGGGCCCGGTCAGTTGGTAGCCGACCCGCCAGCACAGGACGAGCAGGGAACCGAAGACGACATTGGCCGACAGCCACGTCTTCCGGCTGATCTCGACCGCGCCGTCGAGCAGCGACCGCCACGCGCCGGTGGCGCGGCCGGTGTCGACGCGGGCGAGATCGAGCTTCAGCACCATCACCGAGGCGAGGAAGAAGGTCGCGGCATCGAAGACCAGCACCCAGCCGGGCGAGGTCACCGCCGCGACCGCCCCGCCGATTACCGGGCCCGCGATGCGAATCGTGTTGCCTCCCAACCTGTTCACGGCGTTGACGGAAGGCAGCTGCTGAACGGAACCGACGACCTGGCGCAGGATCCCCTGGGCCGCCGGTCCGATGACGGTCGCCGCCGCGCCCGAGACGAAGCCCGCCACCGCGAGACTCACCGTGTCGCCCGCGCCGGAGAGCACCAGAGCCGCTGTGCACAGCTGCGCGATCCCCGCTCCGCAGCGACCGATCACCAGCAGCCTGGACCTCGAGAACCGGTCGGCCAGTACCCCGCCCAGCAGCAGGAACAACAGCGCGGGAATCGTGTTGAGGGCCAATACGACCGACAATCCGGCGAAACCCGAACCGGTGCCGAGAACAGCGAACGCCAGGGCCACCGGAGCCACCGACGACCCCAGCATGCTGGTCATGTTGGCGGCCAGGACCCGCCTGACCCGAGGTTCGGCCAGTATCGACCGGGACGTATCGGCGGCGCGCAGCGTGTCGGCACCCTCCACGATCTCCCCCCTCACCCGGTGCGCGGATTTCGCCCTAGCGAATCTCGTCCTCGGCTCCGAAGCGTTCCCGCCACCGATCGACATCGTCCTCGGGGATCTTGGCGAACAGCACGGGCGGCACCGTGAACCGCGTTCCGGCGTCCAACCAGGTCAGCGCGGCCACGTCGGACGCTTGGGGCCAGCAAATGCCGGACACGTCCTGTTCGGGCGCGAGCCAGAGTTGCCGCAGCGTCCGCGCGGTCGTGGGTATCAACGGCTCGGAGATCTGCGCGAACAGGTAGATGATATTGGCGGCGGTCCGCAATGTGAGCGCGGCGGCTTCGGGATCGGTCTTCAACTGGGTCCACGGCGCTTTGTCGTCGATGTATTCGTTGCCAAGACTCCACATCGCGCGCAGAACCGCGGTCGCCTTGCGCAGCTCGATCCGGTCGAGGTGATTCTCGTAGCGCTCGAACAGTTCCACCAGCCGCCCACCGAGCTCTCGCTCCGCGTCCCCCGGCGCGGCACCGGCGGGCAGCGCGTCGCCGAATCGCTTGGCGATGAATGTCAATACCCTGTTGACGAAATTACCCAGTACGTCCGCGAGATCCTTGTTCACCTGACCGGCGAACAACTCCCAGGTGAAACTGACATCATCGGATTCGGGAGCGTTGGCGATCATGAAATACCGCCAGTAGTCGGCGGGGAGCAGCTCCAGCGCGTCATCGGTGAACACGCCGCGATGTTGCGAGGTGGAGAACTTGCCGCCGTAGTAGTTCAGCCAGTTGAACGACTTGATGTAGTCGACCATTTTCCAGGGCTCCCGGACACCGAGTTGCATCGCCGGAAACATCACGCTGTGGAAAGGGACGTTGTCCTTGCCCATGAATTCGGTGTAGCGCACGTCCTCGGCGTCGAACCACCACGACTTCCAGTCGGCGCGTCGCGGGTCGGCGTCGGACCATTCCTTGGTGGCGGCGAGGTATCCGAGTGGTGCGTCGAACCACACGTAGAACACTTTGCCCTGCGCGGCCAACTCCGGCCAGACGTCCGCGGGCACGGGCACGCCCCAGTCGAGATCGCGGGTGACGGCACGGTCGTGCAAACCCTCGGCGAGCCATTTCCGCGCGATGGACACCGTCAGGTGCGGCCACTCGCCGGCGACCGCGTCGATCCATGCCTGGATCTCGTTCTGCAGGGCGGACTGCCGGAAGTACAGGTGGGCGGTCTCCCGCACCTCGAGATCCGTGGTGCCGCTGATCGCCGAGCGCGGGTCAACGAGGTCGGTCGGATCGAGCAGCCGAGTGCAGTTTTCGCATTGATCGCCGCGGGCGCGTTCGTAGGCGCAGTGCGGACACGTCCCCACCACATAGCGATCCGGCAGGAAGCGCCCGTCGGCCACGGAGTACACCTGACGTGCGGATCGCTCCTCGAGGAACCCGTGTTCATGGAGCTTTCGTGCGAAATGCTGTGTTATCTCCGCGTTCTGCGGCGACGATGTACGTCCGAAATAGTCGAACGACAACCCGAACCCGTCGTAGATCTGCTTCTGGGTGTCGTGCGCGCGGGCGCAGAACTCCGCGACGGTCGTGCCCGCCTCGGCCGCCGCCAATTCGGCCGGTGTGCCGTGTTCGTCGGTGGCACAGATAAACAACACCTCGTGTCCGCGAGCGCGCATGTACCTCGCGTAGACGTCCGCCGGCAGCATCGACCCGACGAGGTTGCCCAGATGCTTGATTCCGTTGATGTAGGGCAGGGCGCTCGTGACAAGGTGGCGCGCCATGACGGCACTCCCTTCGGGTTGACAGTCGTAGACAGAACAGTTGCGGACCGAAGCCGAATCATACTGACCCGACAGTGATGTCACGCTGCCAGTATCACTCGTCCGACCGAATTCCGGCTCCGCGCGCAGGCGGTCGCCGACCTCTTCCACCGAATCCGATAGTCATCCGATCCGTGGGAATACATCGACCGGTCCCGGAAGCCGCGTCCCCGATGCGATTCGAGCGGACAAAGCGGCGAAAGTACGCGCGTCCTCGCTCCAGCCGAGTTGCGTCAACAGCCTTCCGGCGGTGTCCGGCACCGCCGGAAGCAACAGAATCCCCACAATACGAAGGACTTCCGCGGTGACATAGAGAACAGTTCCGGTCCGCTGCCTATCGCACGTCGATCGCGTCTGCTCCTCGAGGTACGCGCGCGCTGCGGACACGTGGGCTCCGATCGATTCCATCGCACGATGGATCGTTTGCGTGTCGTACGCGCGCCGGCAGGTGGCGAGCAATCCGTCCGCCGCCGCGAGGAGCACGGTGTCGGCCGCGAGCAGCGCGGCGGGCTCGGGGACTCTTCCTTGGTAGCGCTCCGCTATCCACGTGAGGCAGCGGTGCGCCAGATCGCTCAGTCCGTCCGCCAATTCACGGTTCGCCAGGCGTACCAGGGCCTGCGTGCTGAACTCGCCGTTCAGCCCGAAGGGTCCGTGCCGCAGGGCGAAGAACCGCGCGGCATCGACACCGCAGTCGGATACCAGCTCGGAAATGTCCGGGAGCGTTCCCACCGGTCGGGACATCCGCCGTCCCGCCGACACCAGGAAGCCGTGCCCGAAGACCCGGGCGGGTGTCGGCAGGCCCGCCGACATCAGGAACGCCGGCCAGCGGATTCCGTGGAAGCGAATGCTTCCCCTGCTCGTTATCTGGAGGTCCGGCGGCCACGCGCTCTGTCCGTGTTCGGTCCGGATGGCGGTGAGATAGCTTGCCAGCGCATCGAACCAGACATGCATCCGGTGCCCAGGGCTGCCGGGAACCGGAACACCCCAGTGGACATCGGCACACGAGATCGGGATATCGGACAAACCGGCCGAGATTTCCGCCATGATTTCCGCGCGCCGCGACCGCGGCCCGATGAGGTCGGGACTGGTCTCATGGAGGTCGAGCAGACGATCCCGATACTTCGACAGCCGGAAGAAATGCACCGGCCGTTCGAACCGAACGACCGCGTGTCCCGTCGAACGGACCACCCTGACCCCATCGGACCGAGTTTCGGTCTCGCTCTCGGAATGGAACAGGTCGGTTCGCACGCAGTACCATCCCGGATAGTCATCCAGATAGATGTCCCCATTTTCCGACATGCGCGTCCACAATTCCGTGCACACGCGCCGATGCACCGGACCGGCCGTCCGGACGACGCGATCGCATGATATTCCGAGCGTGGTCGCAAGATGTTGGAACTGCTTCGCGGTCCGATCGATCAGATCGCTCTCGGTGATCCCCTGCTCAGCGGCGGCGACCGGCACCTTCATTCCGTTCTCGTCCATCCCGGACGAGAACAGCACACAGTATCCGTCGAGTCGCTTGAAACGCGCCGTAGCGTCCGCGAAAATGTATTGGTAGGCCTGCCCCAGATGCGGAGCCCCACTGCCATAGGCGATCGCCGATGTGACGGCGAAGATCGAATCCCCCACTGCTCACCTCCCGCGCTACACCGAGCGCGTGGCCGTCTTCACCAACGGGATGACATTGCGGCCGAACTCGATCGCGTCCGGGACGGTGTCGTACCCGCTGAAGCTGAAGGCGTCGACACCGAGGCTCGCGTAACGGCGCAGCGCCGTCGCGACCTCGTCGGGAGTGCCGACGAGAACCGTGCTGCTGCCGAGCCCGCCGGTCTCGGAGACCGGTCCGGCCCAGAAGCAGTCGTCATGCCATTCGCCGAGTTCGAGGATCTCGCGCGCCTTCGTCTCCCCACCAGTCTGCGGTGCACGATTCGCTACTCGCCCGCCCAGTTCGGATCTCATCCCGTCGAGCATGTGCTGCGCCTTCGAACGCGCCTCTTCGCGCGTATCCCCCAGAATGCACCGGAATTGCATCTGGATACTCGGCGGTTCGGCTCTCCCGATCCGACGGCAGTGGTCGCCGATCGTGTCGATCATTTCCTTCGTCTGCGCGTAGGGAAGACCCCAGAGGGCGTGGCGGTTCGAGAATCCGGCAGCCACCCGGAGCGAATCGTCGGAGGAACCGCCGGTCGATACCATCAGGCCACGTTCATCGACACACCGGATATTCGACCGAAAATTCTCCACGCGATAGTGATCGCCCGAGTAGTTGAACGGCTCCTGTTCGACCCAGACCCGCCGACAGAGATCGATGAATTCCGCGACTCGTTCGTAACGCTGCGTTTTGTCGAGAAGATCGCCTTCGGCGGCTTGGGAAGCTTTGTAGCCGCCGGCCACCACGTGCAGTCGAATCCGACCTGCGGTAAGAACGTCCAACGTCGCCAATACCTTGGCGATATAAGTCGGAGCGCAGGTGTTCGGGCGGACGGCGACGATGATATTCAGCTTCTCGGAGTGCATCCCGGCGTACGCGGCGGCGATGCTCGGATCCGCGGTGAAGGAATCGTACTGGAACAGAACCGCGTCCCAGTTGTTGGATTCGTATGCCGCCACCACCTCGTCGGTGTAGGCGCGATCGAACGGCGCCGACCGCATCCGGTCGTAGCTGTTCGTTACTCCGTGACCGATGAATTCGACCACCCGGTGTCCTCTCTCTCCGCCACAGCGGGGGAATCCGTGCTCATCGAGCCTATTCTCCGCACTGTGAGACCCTGAATCCGTCCATCAGGCAATTGTTTTCCAGCAGTAGTCCGCTGTTCGAGGCGACCGAGTTCCGGACGTCGTCCAGCGAATCCGTGCGAGCACGGGAAAGATAGGTGGAGAACGCGATCACGAAGTCGATCGAGTGGAGTCGATTCCGTGGCACGAAGGTGTTGTTCGGAACTATCAGGAGCCGCCGTTCGTGTTCGCGCACCGACGCGACCCCCGCCGAACCCTCACGATAGAAACGCGCTTCGTCGAGCAGTCGGACGGCGTACATCCTCGCGTAGTAGGTCGGCATGAAGTCCAGCATCCGCCGGTCCTCCGGCTTCAGTGACGCCAGCGCGAGTTCCTGCGCGGAGAAAGCACTCACTTCCGTCGCCGAGATGTTCACTCCGACCAGATCGGCAACGGTCACGTCGAGGCTGACCGCGTATATCGCGTGGCCCAGCGCGTGAAAGGCGGCCCGGTACGACTCGAGACCGCCGTACTCGGCCAGGAACACCGTCGACTTTCTCGGCTCGATGGTGCTCACGGTTGTCGACACGCCCGGGGGCGAGCCCCTGACGATTTCCACCCGATCGCTGTACCCATGGTCCTCGACCGAGCGTACGAGATCGCTGTGGATACGATCCACGGAATAACTTCCGCTGTCCACGGTCAGCAGAGCGGAATAGAAGCGAGCGAACTCGTCCTGCTCGACGCTGCCGCCGAACACGGATCGCAGTGTCGACATGTACCGGTCCTCGGTCCGATCCAGCAGGTCCTCGGCCAGACGCTCCACGCCGCGCGCGTCTATCGCACGGGCGGCGCAGTATCCCTCGAAGAAGTCACCCGCCCCGAACTCGGCAGCGAATTGGTTCCTCGACGTCCGCAGCGCGTCCGGTGGAACCGCACTGTCGATGTCGAGCTCGAGCGTATCGAACAGATACCCCTGCAACTGCTTACGTTCGAATTCGTTCGTACCGGCGGCTACTTCGGCTCGAATTTCGTCCGTATCCCATTCCGGCCGCGCGACGTGTCGACTGGATTCGTTGTGGAAAAGGCATAAGACGCGCCGAGCGCCGGAATTGTAGTCTTCCAGCACTCGGCGCTCGATCATCTTCATCGCTCGTCGAGAACGTGATCGCTCAGTTCGACCAGTTGCTGGCGAAGCGATCCAGCTCGCGCGGTTTTACCGAGTCGGCACGGAGGAAGACTTCGACGTCCTCGTCCACTCCGAAGCTGCACATGTCGGCGATGTTACCCATCTTGATCGGGTCGGCCGCGATCAATTCCTGCGCACCAGCAGTGCCCATGATTCCACCATTTCTCGTGAAGTTATTGTCCCGAATACAGAACGTTGCGATCCTGCTGCTACAGGTCACAATTACTTGTTCGGAGAATTGTTCGCCCAGCACGATCCGACATGCGAACACATCGGACCATCGACTCGACGATCAGCGCTGAATGATTGATCTACGGTCTTCCAATTGCATTGGAATCCGAATACATATCGCCCCCATTGAATTCTCCCCGTGTGGGTACTCCCGCATCCACATAAACGATGATGCCACGCCGCAACGTACTCCGCAACAGAAATTTTTATGCCGAATCGCTATCGGCGCCGCGCGGGGCCGGTTCTCCTGCGCTTATTCGGCTCGACGGACGCCGAGATCGACGCCACACCCCATGCGCCCCGGACCCCGCTCCGTAATACGCTGAGGCGCAACGAAACCGCCTCCACGAGCAGAAACGGACGGCTCATCCAGCGCAGACGGGGGCGACGTCGGCGCAACCGCCGAGCCGAACGAGCCCGGGACCGTCGGGCGCCGAAGCGGCGGTGGCGTAGTCGCGCTTACCGACGCCGTTGACCGCCGGGATTCGACATCACCCACCAAACCCGAGAGGGCCTGGGCGCGAACATGATTCCTTCGAGGCGGATCAACCCGAGCTGGTTGGACCACGCAGCGACCTCGACGGAGGCTCGATTCGAACCAGGTCCGCGGCGGCGGACGATCCAAACCCGTTGGCACAGCGCGAGCGGGCAACCGCAGCGACGGATGCTCCATAGTGGCCGTTGCGTGATCGCGCAACGACAACACTGGGCAATACCAAACCCAACCCGGCGACAGAAACAGAAGCCTGAGCTTGGCCAAGATTCCCGAGTCCGCTTCCACACCACCACGAAAAACGGCCCGGAACAGTGCGTTCCGGGCCGTTTCACCTAGTAGCGGGGACAGGATTTGAACCTGCGACCTCTGGGTTATGAGCCCAGCGAGCTACCGAGCTGCTCCACCCCGCGTCGGTACTCACCAGTCTACTCGACTTCTGGAAGCGGTTTTACCAACGACCGGGCTAGGTCTCACGCGGACCGGCCAGGTGGTTCACGGCGAGTGGAGCGTTGGTGTTGACCTTCGGGTTACCTGAAGCTCCATGATGGCCGAGTGACGGAATTCGGGTCAAAGGAGTTGATCACCATCGGGGTGCTGGCGCGGGCCAGTGGGCTCACGCCGAGTGCGCTGCGGTTCTATGACGACTGCGGGCTGCTGGTTCCCGCGCGGGTCGACGGCGCGACGGGATACCGGTATTACCGCGAATCGCAGTGCGCGCGGGCAGTGATGATTCGGCAGCTCAGAGGGATCGGGGTGCCGCTCGAGGTCATTTCGGAGATCTTGGCGGGAGATGCCGAGCGGGCGACACGGTTGCTCGATGCGCACGTGCTGGAGCTGCGGCGGCGAGCAGAGGAGGCGGCCGTGGTTGCCGGCACCATCAAGGACACGATCGGCGACACGGCCACGGGGCAGACTGCCTTGTCCGCCGCGACGCTCGCAGCGGCGATCGACCAGGTGCGGTCCGCCGCGGCTCGGACCGGCGAAATACCGGTACTCGCCGGTGTTCTGGTCGAGGCGAGCGCGGGTTCGCTGACATTGACGGCAACGGACCGGTATCGGCTTTCCACAAGAACGATGGCGATCGGGCGATCGGCCGCTGACTGGTCGCTGGTTGTCGACGCGGGCGATCTCGCGGCGATCGGTTCTTGGCTTCGTGAGGCCGAGGAGGTCACTGTGGCTCCCGCAGCGGGAGCGCTCGTCGTCGTAGCCGACGGCAGCGAGCGCCGATGCCGCACGATCGATGATTCGTTCCCGGACTATCGCGCAATGCTGGCGTCGCTGGCACCGGTGCGGACGCGAGTGCTGGTGATACGCGACCGACTGCTGGACATGACCGAAGGTTACGACGGCACGATCCTCTGTTCCGCCGACGCGACGGAGCTGGCCTTGTCACGCGCCGACGGCCGCACCGCCCGACTGCCCGTGACGCTGACCGGACCCGGCATCACTCTCGCCTTTGCCGCCCCGACCTTGTCGCCCGCGATCCGTGCCGCACTCGGCCCGGAGATCATGCTCGACATCGCCGCGCCCGACTTGCCGGTCCTCATCCGGTCGGCCACCGACGGCGACCTCACCACGCTGGTAATGCCCACAGCACAGCCGAACTCGACGGGACACAAAGCATGACCGCCTCGGCCACAACAGGATCGCCGGATGAAACGATGGCGGCGATCACGCACGCGATCGCCCTCGGACGCGAGGGTTCTCCGGACGCCGCCCGCAATGCGCTGCTGGAGATCTGGGATTCCCTCGGGCCACAGGGTGACCCGTTGCACCGCTGCACTGTCGCGCACTACTTGGCCGATCTGTACGAGGATGCGGCGCAGGCGCTTTCGTGGGATATCCGGGCACTGGACGCGGCACACAGCCTGACCACCGACCGCGCCGGGCAATACGACACTCAGCTCGACGTGCGCGGCTTCTACCCCTCACTGCACCTGAACCTGGCAGACGACTATCGCCGACTCGGCTCCTTCGACGCCGCGCAACGTGAGATCGACACGGCCCGCGACAGTCTCCACACCCTCGGTGACGACGCCTACGGAGCGATCGTTCGCAAGGCGGTCGACGAGATCGCCCAGTCGATTCGCGTGCGGGAAACAGCGCGCAGAAGTTCCGCGCCCGACGGGCGTTGAAACACCCGGCTATCCGCTACCCGCCGCGATTGCCTGATCATCGGCCGAAGGCAGCGCCGAGCGGCTCGCCTACGATGTATCTCGCCTTGATGGTGCCGTCGGATGCTTTGTCCCCCTGCACGATAACCATCGTGCCGACTTTTACATCGGCCGCACGGGTGGCGGCCAACATCAGGACCCGAGTGCGTGTGTCGATGCGCACCACGGCCGTGCTGCCCAGCACGCCTTCGACCGTGAGTGTCGATCCGTCGTTGGCAGCGACCCTGCCGACAGCAATCCCGCGGACGAACTTGGCGGCGGACGCCGCCGGTGCGACCTTGGCGCTCGGCGTCGTAGCCTGGGACGCCTTGGCATTCGGCGGGCTGCTTGTCGAGGTCGGGTTGTCGTGCAGTATTATTGGGAACAGGCCGATGATGATCAGCAGGATCACGCCGACCCCGATCAACAATCCAGTTCTGTTCGGCGGCTCGGGTTGTGAAGGCTCGGGTTGTGAAGGCTCGGGTTGTGAAGGCTCGGGTTGCGAAGGCTGCGGCGGCGTGGTTTCGCCGCGTTCGGCGGTCGGCTGGGTGTACAGCTCCCGGCGGGCAGCCTCATCGCCGGGCGTATACGGCACCGGCGGGCCGAATACCGCTGTCGCATCAGGCACCCGAGCAGGATCGCCGACCTGAGAACCGCCGCGCCGCGCCGACTGTCCGCCGCCGACACCGACCTGCGTCGGCCCCGAGATCGGGGCACGGCGCCGCTCGTTGGACCAAATCCTGGGCGGATCTGACCACGGAGTCTTCTGGGCGGCCATGAATCAGAGCGTAGGCGAACCTACGGAGGCGAGTGTCGCGCACGTCACGGTGACCAGACTCCGCGGTCGAGCAATACCCCTGTCACACTGGGCCTTTCGCGATATCGCCGAGCGCGCGCTTCCCGACGTTGGCAACAATGGATCGACAACGATGCATCGGCGCCCACAAGGATCGACGGGCCGACGCATCCGATATCGGTGCATGGCCGCGCATCTCGCCGACCGCCCTAGGCCCGCTCGGCGAGAGCGGCGAGGCGGATTCGGTGGCGCTCTTGGAGCTCACGGGAGCGACGCAGGAAATCGATGACGGTGCGCAGTTCGGCCTCGGTGTAGCGGGCGACCTCCTCGGCGCCTTCCTGCGCGATCGGGCCGTAGATCTGCATTATCCGATCGAGTCCGATTTCGGTGATGCGGATGAGCACCTTGCGGCGGTCGCCCGACCCGGGATGGCGCACGACGTAATCGAGTTTCGACAAACGATCGAGCATGGTGGTGACGCTGCCGCTGGTGAGGCCGAACTCGGCGGCGAGTTCACCCGGAGTCGAGTCGCCGTGCCAGAGAACCTCCAAGCAGCGCAGATCGGTTCGGTTGACGCCGAGCACCACCGCAGCGGCTCGGTCGACAGAGTCGACGGCCGCCTGCAGGGCCTGCGACTCGTGT
Organism: Nocardia sp. NPDC057440; assembly: GCF_042802915.1. NCBI lineage: Bacteria > Bacillati > Actinomycetota > Actinomycetes > Mycobacteriales > Nocardiaceae > Nocardia > Nocardia sp. NPDC057440. The sequence continues at coordinate 69,520 of NZ_JBHVDF010000015.1, read as the reverse complement.
CCGACCTGCTCACGGAGCTCATCCAACTCTTCTCTTGACATTCAAACCTCTTGACATTCAAGCCTCTTGATGTTCAAACTATCTATGTCTTGATTATCAAGATACATCACGATCGAGAGCGAGCTGGAGGAGACACACCATGAAGAAGGCGCTGATCATCGGCGGTGGGATTGCCGGACCGGTGACCGCGATGGCACTGCAGCGGGCCGGGCTGGAACCGATCATCTGCGAGGCGTACGACGAGGCCGCCGCTGAGCAGATCGGCGCCTACCTGACGGTCGCAGTGAACGGGCTGTCGGCGCTGGCGCTGCTGGACGCCCACCACGTGGTAACCGAGATCGGACACCCGACCGGCACGCTGTCGTTTTCGACCAGCTCCGGCAAACACATCACCGACATGCCGATCGGCGGAACCCTTCCCGACGGCACCGTCACCCACAGCATCAAGCGACGCGACATGTACCGGGCGCTCAATGCCGAAGCGACCCGGCGGGGCGTGCGCTTCGAGTACAACAAACGGCTGGTGAGCGCGGTGTCGACCGACAGCGGCGTCAGCGCAACCTTCGCCGACGGGTCGACCATCGAGGCGGACGTGCTGATCGGGGCCGACGGAATCCGTTCCGACACCAGGGAAATCATCGACCCGGCCGCACCGAAAGCACATTTTCTCGGGATTTATGGGCTCGGCGGATTCGTCACCGACCGAACACTGCACGCCGAACTCGGCCTACGCCCCGGCATTTACAGCATGATCTTCGGCAAGAAGGCGTTCTTCGGCTACTTCGTCGCACCGGACGGCGAAATCTGGTGGTTCGCGAACATGCCTCGTTCGCAAGAACTCTCGCGATCCGACGGCGAGAGCACCACCCAGGCACAGTGGCGGGATCAGCTCGTCGAATTGCTGTCGGCCGATCGCGGACCTGCCGCGCGCATCGTGGCCGCCACCCCGGATGACACCTTCGTGCCCGGCTTCAACCAATACGACCTGCCGACGGTCACGACGTGGCACAACAACAACATGGTCATCGTCGGAGATGCGGCGCATGCCGTGGCCTCCTCATCCGGCCAGGGCGTGTCGATGGCGGTCGAGGACGCCGTCACGCTGGCGACGTGCCTGCGCGACATCCCCGACACCGCCACGGCATTGGCTGCCTACGAGGACCGTCGCAGAGCGCGCGTCGAGCGGGTGGTCGCCTACGGCGCGCAGACCACCAGCGACAAGGCCTCGAGCGGGCTCGGGCGACTGCTGGTGCGACTGCTGACGCCGTACTTCCTGAAGAAGGCCGCGAAAGCCGGTGTCGCACCATTGAACTGGATCTTCGACTACCGGATCAGCTGGGAGCCCCAGAGTGTTTCACAATGAGGCGCACCGGATCAGCCGGTGACCGAAAGATCGCGGTGGCGCACTGCGGACTTCGGGGTTGCCTCGAGGGTCTTGTTCAGGCTGGTGCGCATGGTGGTCGCGGAGTCGAGCAGGTAGTTCTGCCTGACCTTCCACGGGTGGCGGTCACCTTGGCGGGGGAAGTCGCCGATCGAGCGTTGGACGTATCCGGCAGCGAGGTCGAGCAGGGGGCGTTCGTCGAGCTTTCCGTCGGACTTCGGCACCACCGCGGCGTAACTGTTCTTGTCCATGTGGTTGAGGATCCGGCAGACCAGCCGCGAGGTCAGGTCGGCGCGCAGGGTCCAGGAGGCGTTGGTATAGCCGATGCAGACCGCGAAATTGGGGACACCGGTGAGCATCGCGCCCTGCCAGACGAATTGATCCGACAGCGCCACCGGCTCGCCATCGACCTGCGGGGCGATGCCACCGAAGGCCAGTAGCCGCAGACCGGTCGCGGTGATGATGATGTCGGCCTCGAGGATTCGGCCGGACTTCAGCCGGATGCCCTCGGGAACAAAGGAATCGATGTGATCGGTGACGACCTCGGCCTTGCCTTTCTTCATCGCTTTGAAGAAGTCGGCATTGGGCACGGCGCACAGGCGCTGATCCCACGGGTCGTAGGTCGGCGTGAAGTGCTCGGCGACAGCCTGCTCGTCCTTCAGGATGCGCGTGGTCAGACCGGTGAGCAGTTTGCGCGCGGCCTGCGGGCGGCGTCGGCAGTACTGATAGAAGCCGATGTTGAACAGGATGTTCTTGGTGCGGATCAGGCGGTGCGCCAGATTCGGCGGCAGCGTCGCGCGGAGGCGGTCGGCCAGCTTGTCCCGGCCGGGGACGGCGCTGATCCAGGTCGGTGAGCGCTGCAACATCGTCACCAGCTCGGCCTGGTCCGCCATCGAAGGAACCAGGGTGACGGCGGTGGCGCCACTGCCGATGACGACCACCCGCTTGCCCGCGTAGTCGAGGTCTTCGGGCCAGAACTGCGGGTGCACGATCTGTCCGGCGAAGGCGCCTGCGCCGGGGAAGTCAGGGGCGTGACCGTGGTCGTAGTTGTAGTAGCCGGCGCAGGCGTAGAGAAAGCCGCAGGTCAGCGTGCGTCGGTCGGTGTCGCCGGAGACGTTGCGAGATTCGAGGGTGAGCGTCCAGCGGGCCGTGTCGGTGGACCAGTCGGCCGCGACGACCCTGGTTCCGTAGCGAATATTCCGGTCGATGCCGAACTCGGTGGCGGTCTCCTGGACGTAGCGCAGGATCGACGGACCGTCGGCGATCGACTTGGCATCGCGCCACGGCTTGAACGGATAGCCGAGGGTGAACATGTCGGAGTCCGAGCGAATGCCTGGATAGCGGAACAGATCCCAGGTGCCGCCCAGTGCGTCGCGCGCCTCGAGGACCGCGTAGGTCTTCGCCGGGCATTCGGTCTGCAGCCGGTAGGCGGCGCCGATTCCGGACAAGCCTGCGCCGACGATCACGACATCGAGGTGTTCCGGAGCTACGACGGTCTCGGTCATGATTCCAGTGTGGGAGGGTTCAGGGGCAGCTTCTTGACTTTGCGCGACAAGTATTTGATTCTGAGCGACATGTCGGTGATTCGATCCGCTGGTCTACGCGGATTTCGCGCCACGGTGGCCGAGCTCGGCGGAAACGCCGAGGAGTTCGCCACCGCCTGTGGCCTGCCCATTGCCGCGCTCGACGCCGACGACCTGCTCGTACCCGACCAGGCCGTCGCGGCGGTCCTGGAGCTGGCAGCGCATCGACTCGACTGCCCGGACCTCGGCCTGCGCATCGCGCGCCGCCAGGATCTCGACATGCTGGGCCCGCTGGCGCTGGCCATCCGCAATTCACCGACACTGGCCGATGTCGTCGAATGCTCCTCACGCTACCTGTTCCTGCATGCCCGCTCACTCAGCCTGATCCTCGAACCCGACCCCTACGGTGACCGCGGGGTGATCGCGCTGCGCTACGGTGTGCAGCCCGGCGACCCGACCCCCGTTCAGGGCACCGACCTCGGTTTGGCATTCGTGCACCGCGCGATTCAACGCCTGGTCGACGATCGCTACGGCCTGCGCTCGGTCGAACTCCCCTATCGCCCGGAAGCACCGCTGCGGACCTACGAAGAACTATTCGGAGCCCCGGTGCGCATCGACCGTCCCGCGGCCGTCCTGCGGGTGCCGAGCAGCCTCGCAACACGTCCACTCAGCGGTGGCGACGAAAATCTGCACCGCCTGGCGATGGCTTTCCTCGCCGAGCAGTCCGGCGGCGCAAACGCATCTCTGGTCCCCAAGGTGCGCGCCGCCGTCCAACAGCTACTCGGCACCACACCCCCCGAAATCGGCGCTGTGGCGAAACTTTTGACCGCTCACCCCCGCACCCTCCAACGCCGCCTCGCCGCCGAGGGCACCTCGTTCGCCGCCATCCTCGACGACGTCCGCCGCGACGCCGCCCGCCGCTACCTCACCACCACCGACATGCCCATGAGCCAGGTCGCCTCCCTCATCGGCCTGTCCGAACAAGCCACCCTCACCCGCAGCTGCCGCCGCTGGTGGGCCACCACCCCCACCGCCATCCGCCGTGACGGCACCCACGGCCGTCCTTAGCTCCACCGATCGGGAGCCTTTGCGGCCAGCCGAACCCGAGCTGGTGTACGCGGTCCCCCGTCCTGAATCAGCCTGCCTGCCAGCGCGAACCGCCCACACTGCCGACCCGATGGCACGCTGGTCGATATGACCGCTGTCTCCGACGACGAGCTGGACCGCGACGCCCGGCCCGAGTCTCTACCACAACCCACGCCCGACAAGCCGCGGATCAGGTCATACTCGTTCCGACACACGCACTTACAGCGCCGTCCACTGCCCGAGCTCGAGTATCGTCGACGCGTGCCCGGCCTTCGACGAGCTGGTTTGCTGTTGGGTGCGCTGCTCGCCCTTGTCGTCGTTCTCGGGCTGGCGGGCGTGCCGGTCTATATCCATCCGCAGACAGATCCGCTGCGGAAGGCGGATGCGATCGTTGTGCTCGGCGGGACCGCCTACGAACGCTTCGATGTGGGTCTCGATCTCGCGCGGCGCGGATACGCCCCACAGTTGCTGATCTCGCGGTCGACCGGCATCAACGACCACGCGATGGACAAGTATTGCGCCGGCCGATTCGACTTCCAGGTCGACTGTTTCGTCCCGGATCCGTGGACGACCGACGGTGAGGCACGCGAAATCCGGCGCCGGGCACAGTTGTTCGGCTGGCGCCACATCATCGTGGTGACCTATACCCCGCATGTGTCGCGGGCCAGGTACATCGTGAGCAAATGCTTCGGCGGCGAGTTGACCATGGTGGCGAGCCCGAGCGACTCCGGCGTGAAGTTCTGGACCTGGATGTATGTCCGACAGTCCGCGGGCTATCTACGCGCGTTCCTCAGCCGGGGCTGCTGAAGCACCGGCAAAAGTCCGCCCCGCCTTTTACAGTGAACGGACGCGAGCCTGTCAGGGGGGTTCGTGGCCGGGGTGTTTTGCGGGAGAGGACCTCCGTTGCGTATCGATGATTTGCGATCGGTCGGGGACGACGAATTGTCCGCTGATGTATGCATCGTCGGGTCCGGCCCGGCAGGGTTGACCCTCGCTGCCGAGCTGGCGGGCACACCGCTGCGAGTGCTGGTGTTGGAGAGCGGCGGCCTCGAATTGTCCGAGGAGGTGGACGCGCTCGCCGATATCGACAATGTGGGTGCGCGCCGAGCCCAGTCGACGCGGGTCGCGGGCGATCGGATTCTCGGCGGTGCGTCGCATACCTGGAGCGGACGCTGCGGGCTGCTCGACGAGCTCGATTTCAGCGACCGCCCCTGGGTTGCCAACTCGGGCTGGCCGATCGGCGCAGGCGAGCTCGAGCCGTTCCTGGCGCGGGCCGCCGCGCACATCGGGATCGGCTATGGCAGCGGCTTCACCGATGACGCGTTCTGGCAGTTGGCCGGTCGCCCACAGCCGTCCGATGCCCTGGATCCGGCGCGCTTGCGCCCCTACTTCTGGCAGATCAGCCGGGATCCGGTGGACCCGTTCGACTGCAAGCGATTCGGCGCGCACGTGAAAGACCTTGTCGCACCGAATGTCCGCGTGCTCGTCAACGCCACCGTCACCCATATCGATACCGATCAGGATGGCGCTCGGGTAGATTCGCTGCAGGTCGCGGGCGCCGATCCACGCCCGCGAACCGTGCGTGCCGCTAGGTTCGCGCTCGCCACCGGCGGCATCGGAAATCCGCGCCTGTTGCTCGCCTCCCGGCGCGTCCGGCCGGAGGGCATCGGCAACCGGCACAACCTGGTCGGGCGCTATCTGATGGACCACCGCTGTGGCGCGGTCGGTGCGCTCGACCCGGCGCTCGCCCACAGTGCGCTGGAACGTTTCGGCAAATACGTTGTCAAGACACCGCACGGCAAACACACCTTTCTGCACGGTGTCGCGCTGTCACCCGAGGTCCAGGCGGCCGAGCGCCTGCTCAATTGCGCGCTGTGGCTGCAAGAGGTGCCCGCCGAGGACGATCCATGGGATTCGGTGAAACAACTGCTGCGCGGCCGCGGCACCACGCACGACGCGAAGGTGGCACTGGCCAATTCGGGTTTGCTGCTGTCCGGTGCGCGGCGCAGGCTCATCCAGCACACCGGGCTGCCGCACAAGCTCGACCGAATCGAGTTGCGCTGCATGGTCGAACAGGCGCCTGACCCCGACAGCCGCGTCATGCTGACCGACCGCACCGATCGGCTCGGTATGCCGCTGGCCCGGATCGACTGGCGGGTCAACACACAGGAGGACACCACAGTTCGCCGCGCGGCCGCACTCGCGATCGACGAATTCACTCGTCTCGGTTTCCCGGCACCCGCGCTCTACGACTGGGCACGCGAAGCCAGCGCCTCGCCGCCGCAGCTCACCGACTGGGCGCATCCGACCGGAACGACCCGGATGTCGGTGGACCCCCGCGGCGGCGTCGTCGATGCCGAGTGCCGGGTGCACGGCGTGGACAACCTGTTCATCGCGGGCAGTTCGGTGTTCCCGACCACCGGGCACGCCAATCCGACCCTGACCATCGTGGCGCTGGCGGTTCGACTGGCTGATACTTTGCGAACTTTGACATAGTGTGCGGCTCATGGACGAGACGACCGAGCCCGGCAGAGGTGCGCCGCATCCGCACGAGCCGCACGCCGAGGGCATGGCGTCGAGGCTGAACTGGCTGCGCGCGGGCGTGCTCGGCGCGAACGACGGCATCGTGTCGACCGCAGGCCTTGTCGTCGGTGTCGCCGCGGCGACGACAAGTCCGTCGGCAATCTTCACCGCGGGCATCGCCGGACTCAGCGCCGGCGCGATCTCCATGGCCGTCGGCGAGTACGTGTCGGTCAGCACCCAGCGCGACTCCGAGCGCGCGCTGTTGGCCAAGGAGCGTAGGGAACTGACAGATGAACCGGATTTCGAACTTGCCGAACTGGCCGACATCTATCAGGCCAAGGGGTTGTCGGCGGCCACCGCGCGTCAGGTCGCCGAGGAGCTGACCGCACACGACGCGTTCACCGCGCACGCGGAGGCCGAGCTCGGGCTGAACCCGCACGAATTGACCAATCCGTGGCAGGCGGCCATCTCCTCGGCGGTCGCGTTCACACTCGGTGCGTTGTTGCCGCTGCTGGCGATCATGTTGCCGCCCACCACGGCTCGTATTCCGGTGACCTTCGGGTCGGTGCTGGTGGCGTTGGCGATCACCGGTTCGGTCAGCGCCCGCCTCGGCGGCAGCCATCGCGGCCGGGCCGTTGTGCGGGTTGTCATCGGCGGCGCGCTGGCCATGGCAGTCACCTATGCCATTGGCCAGCTCGCCGATGTGTCCGGGATCTGACATCGCCGGTCGACGTTCTAGTAATAGTGACGCCGGCCGCCGACAGGGCGACCCACCGATCCGGCGATCCAGAGCACCGCTCCGATAATCAGCAGAATGATGCCCGCGGTGGTGAGCAATGGAATACCGAGCAGGTATCCGACGACAAGCAGAATAAGTCCCAAAACAATCATGGTCATTTCCTTACTGTTTCGACCGGGGTCTTCCCGGACGGTTGGCGCATGAACCGGTTCCAGCTCCGGACCGGCTTACCACTCGGCGGGCTTGCCGGTCGCGAGGCAGGCGGTGCGGCGGGTGGCGGCGGGGTGGCGTCAGGTGGCGTGTTGCGGCGTACCGCCGCCACCTCTTTGCGGGTCTGCCGCAGCTCGCGTCTCGTCGCTATGCCACGGCGAGAACTACGCCAGACACCGGCCAGCAGCAAGCTCAGCCCGAGCATCCCGATGGCGCCGACGGCAGCTCCGTAGCCGAACAGCTGGCCTGCGTCGGCGGTGAAGTGATAGTCGAACATGGCGAAATCGTTCGTAGATGTGCTTACTTCGCCCATATTGGCCGCCACCCCGGCAACGCCGATGATTACCGCGGCTATCAATACGACGAGTCCGATAAGTATGATCATGACAATCCCGATGCGCTCGTTTGGTGTTACAACTCCGCTATTCCCGGTAGTTCCGGAGTCAAACAACGGACGTCAGAACGTTTGAGCACGCGGAGTCGGGATAAGTCCCTCACATGACTTACACGTTCGATTTGCCCAACTACTCCCACCAAGAAGCCAAGGTCGCCGAACAGGCACTGCTCGGCCTCGGCGGGGTGGATTCCGTCGATGTCGACCGGGTGGCGGAAACGATCACCGTGAACTCGACACTGAGCTACGGCGAAGTCCTGGACGCCATCCGCTCGGCCGGCGTGGCCGCGAAGTAGCGACCAGCGTCGCCCGAGATCTCGCGTGTACTTTGGTGCGCGTCGGGCGCCGACGGGAAATGTTGGCGGACAACGGGGATGGTGGCTGGTGCAAGAAGTTTTCGATGCCGAGTTCGCGGCGGACCCCTGGCAGGTGCTCGACCGGCTGCGGCGCGACGGCGGTGTGCACCGGGTGCGGACACCGGATGGTCCGCCCGCATGGCTGGTGACGCGATATGACGATGTGCGGGCCGGCCTGCTGGATAACCGGCTGACCAGCGACGTTCGCATCGCGGGCCGCACGGACTACCGGGGCTTCGCGGTCCCGCCACCGCTGGACGCGCTGCTCGTCACGACACCCGGTGATCATGCGCGCTTGCGCAGGCTGGTGACCGGCGAACTCTCGCCGCGACGGCTGACCGAGTGGGACCGGCTCGCCCCGTCGCTCGTCGAATCCCTGCTGCGGACAGTGGATTCCGATGCGGAAGTCGATCTGGTCGAACGGCTCGCGGCGCCGCTGCCCGCCGCGGTGCTCGGCGAGCTACTCGGTCTCGGGTCCGATGAGCGGGAAGCGCTTGCGGCGTGGGCGAATTCGACATTGCTCGCCTCCGCCGCTCCCCCGCGCGCCAGGGACACGCTGACCACGATGCAGACCATCATCACCGCGGCGACCGAGCAGGCGCGGGCGGAGCGGGCCGACACCCTGCTCGGCAGATTGGTCGCCGCCCACGACGACACCGGGTCGCCGTCCGCGCAAGAGCTCGCCGGACTGCTGTTCTACCTGTTGTTCGTCTGGTACGAGGTGCTCACCGATCTGCTCGCCGGTTCGATCCTCGCGCTGCTGGACCACCCCGGCCAGCTGCCCGCCTTGCACGCCGCATCCAGCAGGCAGCCCGCCGTCGAGGAGTTGCTGCGGTACCTGTCGCCGCAGGTGCTGGCGGGACCTCGCTTCGCGACCGCCGACATCGGGTTCGGCGACTACACGATTCGGTCCGGTCAGACGGTGCTGCTGTGCCTGGCCGCGGCCAACCGCGATCCTCACGCCTTCACGCGGCCGGGCGAATTGGATCTCGGCCGCAAGCGCAACCCACATCTCGGCCTCGGCTACGGCGTCCATTCCTGTCTCGGCACCGCGTTGGTGCGCACCATCGCCGCCGCCGCCCTCGACGCGGTGTTCACGCGATGGCCCGGCACAACGCTCACGGTCTCACCACGAGAAATAGTGTGGCGCTCCGGGTTCAGGCATCGCGGTCCGCTGACGCTGCCGGTGAAACTCGGCTGACGGCACGTCACCACCGCGGCGCACCGGCGATGACGGCGGGTTGCCGTCGTTCTTCGCGGGTGCGCAGGTTGGGCACGAGCTGCCACCAGGTGAGGCAACGCCAGATCCATTCGATCGGACCGTAGCGGAACCAGCGCAGCCAGTAGGAGCTGAACAGCGCCTGCACCAGAATGATCGCGGCCACCGAGCCGAGCAGCGAACCGTAGCGGGTGGAGCCGGACAGGCCGAGCCACGGGTCGGCGACCAGGATCAGCGCGGTGGCCGAAACATAGTTGGTCAGCGCCATCCGGCCCATCGGCTCGAGCACCTCGGAGCACACTTCCCCGGTGTCGGTGCGCAGGAACAGCAGGAAGCCGGTCGAATACGCCAGCGCGCCGAGCAGTCCGGCGACCGGTGCCGCGACGCTGGTCCACAGTTCCAGGTATGGCGTGCGGAACTCCCACATCCCCGCGAACACAGCGGCAGGCACCGATGCCGCGAAGGCAAGGGCGAGTAGCCAGCCCCGATCGCGCAGCTGGTCGAGGATGCCGAAGCGGTCGGCGGCCAGGCCGAGCAAGAACAGTCCCGGCACCATGGCGAGTCCGCCGCCGAGCGTGAGCGCGACACCGACGGTCCCCGCGGCTCCGGCGAGCAGCAGGATCCACCTGGGGAGTCCCGCGGCGGGCAGCAAGATCACCAACCCGACAATCGCGTACGGGAGCAGCACCTCACCGGGCTGGAACACGTGATGGACCGCGCCGAGCACGCCGAGCGCCACCAGCCTGCGCGCCAACACCAGTCGCGGCCGATCGGTGCGCCGCGGCGCGCTGTCGAGAAACAGGGCGAAACTCAACCCGAACAAAAACGAGAAGATCGGAAAGAACCGTCCCTCGAACAGCACCGACAGCACATGCCGGGCCGGATCGATGATTCCTGGTGCGACGGTCGCCGACATATCGGTGATCTGCCAGATGTCGACGACCAGAATCCCGCACAGCGCCATACCGCGCACGGCGTCGAGCTCATGGATGCGCGGACGCGCAGCGACAGCGTCATGACTCATGCGCACACGCTATCGAGATCCGGCGTGTTATCGGCGCTGCGGCGTGAGGTGTCGCGCACATTTACTTCATGCACTAATTATTAATGCGCTAACCTGTCAGGGAATCAGGAGGAGCGATGGAGACTCGGATCGACGACCCACTGCAGTTGGATCGCCAAGTGTGTTTCGCGTTGGCCGTCGCCAACCGCGCGGTGCTCGGCGTTTACCGCCCGCTGCTCGAACCGCTGGGGCTGACCCACCCGCAGTATCTGGTGATGCTCGCACTGTGGGGCGAGGCGCCGATGTCAGTCAAGGCGATCGCCGAAGCGATCCAGCTGGATTCCCCGACACTGTCTCCGCTACTCAAGCGATTGGAAGCGGCCGGACTGATCACCAGGACCCGCGATCTGCGCGACGAGCGAAACCTACTGGTCGACCTGACCCCAGCCGGCATCGAATTGCGCAAGCAGGCCGAGCAAATCCCGCCGGCCGTGGTGGCGCGCCTCGGTGTACCGATGTCGGATCTGGAAGAACTGCGCGACGTCCTCAACCGGGTCAACGAGGCCGCCCGCCGAGCTCTGCTGGGTGATGACGAAAAGCCCTCCGGCACAACGACAGGAGTCCGCCGATGAGCCAGGCACGCCCCAACCCGATTCAATGGATCGGCTACGCCTTCGGTCGCCGCCTCCCCGATTCCCTGCGCGACTGGGTCCGCAACGACCTCACCGGAAAATACGCCGCCCCACGCCATCTCCTGCGCGGCATGGTCCCCTTCACCCCGCTGTTCGCGGTGTTCCTGCTGTTTCCCGGCGAACTCTGGCTCCGCGGCTCGATGGTCCTGCTCGCAGTGCTGCTCGCGCTCTTCTACACCACAGCTTTCATGCCGATGAACCGCGCGCACCGACTCGCCGAACATGGCCTGCCCGCCGATCTGGAGAACCCGGAACGCGCACGGCGGCGCGCTGCCGAACGCGCGAGATACGCTGCGCAGCACCCACACTGAGCGCCATCGGCACAGCAGGTGCCGACCCCGCCCGACGAGGATCGAACAACACACCGGCTGACCACCAGTGCGCGATCAGCGTCAACTCACCGATTTCGCTCCCGAGGTCGGCCTCGACGACGTCGCCCTTGCCCAAGGCCACCTTGTTGCCGACGCACAGCGAACTCTCGTGGTAGCGAACGGCATTGCCGTCGCCGATGTGCACCCAGTACACGTACCGAACAATCGACACCGCTGGCGCTACAAAGGACCCGGCCGTTGGATCCGGGTTCCGAGCACGGCGAGTCGAACGCGGTTGGTGACGCCGGTTTTTGCCATGAGGTTGGCGATGTGGGTTTTGACCGTAGTGACGCCCAGGTGCAGTCGGTCCGCGATCTCGGCGTTGGAGAGGCCGGTGACGACGAGGGCGAGCACCTCGGCCTCGCGTGGTGTGAGCCCCTGGGGCGCGGTGGAATTCGCCAGGTTCTCCACACCCGTCGCCGCACGTGCCGCCACTGCCGAGCCGACCAACCTTTGCAATATGGCTTGGGTGAAGGGAGATTCGCCGACGGCGGCGCGATGGATGCCGTCGAGCAGGTCGGTCGGAGACGCATCCTTGACGAGGAATCCGCAGGCACCCGCCGCAAGCGCCGGATAGAGGTGATCGTCGTCGTCGAAGGTGGTCAGCACGACGATCCGAATCGCGGGGCGAGTCGCGAGAATCCTTTCGGTGGCCTGGATTCCATCCATGCCCGGCATCCGCAGATCCATCAGCACAACATCCGGCACGCTCTGCTCGGCCAGCCGAACCGCGTCCCCACCACCGGCCGCCTCCCCGACCACCTCGAGCTCACGATCGGTTTGGCACAGCATCCGCAACCCGGCCCGCACCAACTGCTGGTCGTCGACGATGAGCACCCGAATGGTCATGACCCGCACCCGGTCACAGCGGGTCGCCCCGCGGCCCGGCGCCGAGCCATCACGTGCGCTGCGGCGAACACGCGAGCGGAAACCTGCCACCACACCATTGCTCGATCGAACAGCAAAGTCACCTTCCGGAACCGGACTCTCACTACAAGCGATCGCCGCCACCGCACGGCCCAACGCGGCAACCACATCACCCTCCAGAGGTGCGCGCTCACATCGCCACCTCGGACAGGTGCGCAACCAGACGCCGAATCGCCCTCCGAAACCGCACACTCACGTCGACACCCGTGCTGCGGCGGGCAGCCGTGCGACCAGCTGCCATCCCATCTCACCTGGCCCCACGGTGAGCGCACCGCCGAGTAGTTCGACTCGCTCGCGCAGCCCGACCAGGCCGAGGCCGAGGCCGGTTCCGTTCGGTTCGCTGCGTATCCCCCTATCGCATAACACGAAATCGACGGTGCCGCCGTCGATGACATCGATGGTCAGCCGTGCTTTCGTGCCGGGGGCCGTATGTTTCACGATGTTCGCGATGCCTTCCTGAGCGAGGCGCAATAGCGTCAGTGCCCGGAGCGCGTCGACGGTAGTGACGGCGTCGTCGACGCGCACCTCGACGATGTGGCCCAGTTGCGCGGCGCGGTCCGCGACATCGGTCAGAGCGGCGGGCAAATCCGTTGGTGCAATGAAGGATTCGCCTGCCATGACCGGATCGCGCAGGATCGATACGAGCAATCGCAGGTCGGCGAGGGTTTCGGTGCCGCTGGCGTGGATGTCGTCGAGTACCTCGCGCACGGCGGGCGGCGCATCGGGGACCGCATGCCTGGCCACTCCAACGCGCAGCACGGTAGACGAAACATGGTGGGCGATAAGGTCGTGCAGCTCTCTGGCGATGGCGGTGCGTTCCAACGCCCGCGCCACCGCGATATCGGACTCGCGGCGCAGCGCCAGCTCCCCCACCTCCCGCCTGGCCCGTTCCGCACCCTCACGCGCCGCCCGTAGCAGACTGCCGATCAGCAGCGGCGCACCCGCCATGACGAGTGCGCGATAGCCGGCCGCGGCGAGGACCCCCGCCGGATGCAACAGATACGCGCCACCCAATGCCGCCGATGCCAGCAGGGGTTGCCACCCGCCCCGCCGCGCCGCCAGCTCGATCAGGGCGATGGCGGCGGCGACCTTGGCAACCACCGGCCCCACCTGGCCGATCTCGAACCCGACGGCGAGCAGCCCGGTCGTGACGAGCGAGGTGACCAGTGGCCAGCGCACACCCCCCGCCGTCGCCAGCACCGCCAGTAGGGCGATCACCCAGTCCACCAGCCCTGGTGGATCCGAAAGCAGCAGCAGACAACCCACCGCCGACGCACCGAGCGCGATCAAGCGCACCGGCAGCGACCGCGCATCGAGCACCCACTCGACCCCGCGAGTCACACCTGCCGAATCCACCACGCAAACAATAATGCCCGGCATCCCCGCCACCCGGTTCCTCCCGTTGGAGGAGTATCGCTCCTCCTACCGGCCGCGCGGCCGACATGTCGACACCAACGCCAACCCCGGCATCCCGACCGAAGGCCCGACGCGGCCGCACGCAGTCGACCGATCCGACTCCTTCCACGGGAGGAGCCGCCCGCCCTACTCGAGGCCGCGACACGGGCTCATCGAGGGAATCGGTCGGCGCGCGGCTCGGCGACGGTTGTGGCATGACGCACGATGAGAATGACATCGACACAGCAACTTCCGAAGTGTCCTCGGGGAAGCCCAACCGGCGCACCCTGTTCGGCTTGGCTGCGGCCTCGGGGCTGGTGGTCGGCGCGACGGCCGGCCTGGCGGGTGGGGTGGCGCTCGGCGCGAATTCGAATCCGCCCGCTTTTCGTCCGTCGGGGTTGCGCCGTTTCGAGAACAAGGTTGTGCTGATCACGGGTGCGACGTCCGGGATCGGCGCGGCTGCCGCTCGACTGTTCGCGGCGGAGGGTGGCCGAGTCGCGTTCTGCGGCAGGCGGGTCGAGCGCGGTCAGGAGGTAGAGCGGGAGATCCGCGCGGCCGGCGGTGAGGCCACCTATTTTCGTGCCGACGTCCTCGTCGAAGACGATGTGCGGGAGTTCGTCGACGCCGCGGTGCGCGCCTACGGTCGCCTCGACGTGGCGTTCAACAATGCCGGGATCACCATTCAGAAGAAGTTGCACGAGTACAGCGTCGAGGAGTTCGACCGGGTGCTGCACACCAACCTGCGCGGCACCTTCCTCGCGATCAAGTATGAGGTGCCGCACCTGCTGCGCGCGGGCGGCGGCACCATCGTCGTCACCGCGTCCAGCAACGCCCTCGCCACGGACTCGAGCCGCGCCGCCTATACAGCCAGCAAGCGCGGCCTCGCCGGTCTGGTCCAATCCGCCGCCCTCGACTACGCCGCCGACGGCATCCGCGTCAACACCCTCATCCCCGGCACCACCGACACCGAGCTGGTCCGCCGCGCCGCGGGCATGGAAGCCCTCCCCGACGATGGCTGGCAGGTCCTGATGAAACAGTGGGCCAAGTCCAACGTCCCCGGCCTCGGCCGCCTGGCGACGCCACAGGAAATCGCCTCGTTCGCACTGACCCTCGCCTCCGACGAGCACCCCTACCTCACCGGCGCCCAACTGGTCATCGACGGCGGCAAAACCGCCCACGCCTGACCCACACGCCACGCTCCACCGCACGAGTGACACACCATGGAGCGCCGGACAGCCGATCGGTGGAAGTCGCTCGACTACGACAGGTTTCGATCGATCACCAGGGACAGTCGGTGGTGGCGGCGGACGAAGATGCTCGGGACCCATTGGGCGGCTGCGGGTTCCGGAGCGAGCCGGAACGAGGTGGTGCGGGTCAGGAGGGTGTGCAGCGCGAGTCTGGCTTCGAGGCGGGCGAGGGTGGCGCCGACGCAGAAGTGGATGCCTTTGCCGAAGGCGAGGTGATTGCGTTGGGCGGCGCGGTCGAGGCGGATCTCGTCGGGGTCGGGGAAGACGGCGGGGTCTCGGTTGGCGGCGCCCCAGAGCAGGAGGAGATGGCTGCCCGCGGGGAGCGAGACCTCGCCGAGGGTGGTGTCGGCGACGACGTGCCGGTGATGGGCGCGGAAGGGCGATTCCACCCGGAGGGCCTCTTCGAGGAACGGCACGAGGAGGTCCTGGTCCTCGCGCAGCCGGTGCTGGAGGGTCGGATCGGTGGCGAGCAGTCGAGCGGCGTTGCCGATGAGGCCCGCCGTGGATTCGCCGCCCGCGCCGACCAGCTGGACGAGAATCAGCACGGCGACCTCGGTGTCGAGTTCGCCCGCGGCACAGGCTTTCGCGAGGTCGCCGAGCAGGTTGTCACCGGGGTGGGCGCGCGCGTCCATGAACTGTCGATGCAGGTATCCGGCGAGTTCGGCAGCAGCGGTGACGACGACGCCGAGCCGCTCGGTCGTCACCACACCACCGAGCAGCTCGGTGCTGGCGTAACCCCAGGCCACGAGCTGCGGAATAGCCTCGTCGGGCAAACCGACCAGGCCCGCCACCATGATCATCGGCAGCCGGTCGGCCAGCGCCGACATCCATTCGATGCCGCCGTCACGAAAACCGTCCTCCCACAGCCGATCCACGTTCGCGGCGATCGCCGGTTCCAGCGCTCGAATGCGTTTCGCGACGAGGGCGGGCAGGACCACCCTGCGATGCGCCATGTGGGTGGGATCGTCGCCGGTGGCCAAGACGTGCACGGCCCGGCCGCCGCCGTCCATGTCGAACACCGCCGCCGACCCGTCGGGTTGCTGCACCAGCGCGCCGGTGAGATTCGAGGAGAAGTCGGTGACCCTGGTGGTCGCCTCCCTCACCAGATCCCAGCGACTCACCAGGTAGAAATCGGTATCGGCGACTCGGTGCACCGGTGCGGTTGTCCGAAGTCGCTCGTACAGCGGGTACGGATCGTCGAGCAACCCCTGGTCGAACACATCGATCTCATCCAACGCACGGGTCATCCGATCCGCCTTTCCTCCACACGCGATATCTGCTTTCACACACCAGATTTCGCGCCCGCGACGACCCTCGTCAATAGCCTCGGAAAACTGAGAAACCGACCTCGAATCACCAGGTCACACCGTTTCTCAGGCAGTTCGCCCACCTGCGGACCACCGTGGATACCTCTTTCAATATGTCTCAATGTGAGACAAAATTGTTCAACCGTATCTCTACGCAGAACAGGAGCTCGGCGATGCCCGACCGGCCGACCCGGACACCTTCCACCGAAACACGCCGATCCCCGCCGGTCGCCTCCACGAGTGTCCGTTCGGGGCCGCGGCCCGACTGGCTGGCCGGCGGCGACCGCCACGCGCTCGCCGTCGAACGCATCCACGCGGCCGCCGCCGAGCTGATCGCACGCCACGGAATGGCCGGACTCAACATCGACCACGTCGCCGCGCACGCGGGCTGCTCCCGTGCCACCGTCTACCGCTACGTCGGCGGCAAGTCCGCTGTGCGCGAGGCCGTGCTCACGGCCGCGACCACCCGGATCGCCACGACCATCCAGCGCTCGATCGCCACACTCACCGGCCCCGACCGCGTCGCGGCAGCCATCCTCGCCGCCCTCGACGCCGTCCGCGCCGACCCGGTAGCCGTCGCCTTTCTCGCCGCGAGCACTCCGCAGGAAGTCGGCACCTTCCTCGCGGGCAACCCCCGACTCGCGGACGCCGCGACCACCCTCACCGCAACCGCCGACGATCCGGCCGCGGGACAATGGATCGTCCGCGTGGTGCTGTCGCTATTGTTCTGGCCCGCAAGCGATCCCACCACCGAACGCACCGTCGTCGACCGATTCGTCATCCCCGCCTTCACCCGGTGAAAACCGTGGTGGGGACGCCTGTTCGGATCCGACCAACCGGCCGGGTCGGTGCCGCGCCCGGGCGGAGCGCAAGTTCGGTAAGCGCATGGGCGGTGTCCACGGAATCGAACCCACCGCCGGCACCGGCGTTCATTCGGTACTCACGCCCTCGAGGCAATGCCTACTCGGGCAAGTTTCGACCATGCCTACTGCCCGCCGAGCAGCTCACCGGCGACGAGTCAGGCGGCGGGTCGCGGACTTGTCGGGCGGTCTGGTCACGGTTGTGTTCGCGCGCACCTGGTTGCGCGACGGGGCGGGGGCCGGGCGGGTGATGTGCCGAGCCAGCTTTCGTTTCATTGCCGGGGGTTCAGCGCATCGCCCAGGGGGCGATGGCTTGGACAGCGGGCCAGCCGAAGTCTTCGGTGTCCTCGTCCTCCACGAACCAGAGCCAGTTCTGGACAGCGCGCAACAGTGTCCAGGCGCGGGCACGTTCGGCGTCGAGACCCGCGATGTCGACGACGGCGGCGAAGCGGTCGTCGAGGGCGGACTCGGTACGGCGGTTCCACAGCAGCGAGAGCATGGTGAATTCGAGGTCGCCGACCAGCGGCTGCGGGTCGATGACCTGCCAGGTTTCACGGAAGCCGCCGAGCACGTTCTCGAAGTGCAGGTCCTCGTTCACCAGTAGACGGTCCGCGGTCGGTCCCAGTTGCCGACACACCTCGACGGCGGCGTCGAGCATCTTGCGTGGGAAGGGGGAGCCGAGTCGCTCCCATTCGCTCGGCAATTCCTCGGCCCAGCGTTCGGCCTCGGTCCTGAGGTCGCGGGACAGGCCGGACGGCGCGGGGATGGCGAGGCGGCGCAGCAGACCCGCGATGATCGGCACCGCCGCATCGATCGGCTCGGTTTCCAGCGACCGGCTGGGATCGAGGCGCTCGAGCAGGAGCACACCGTGCTCAGGGTCGCTGTCGAGCAACTGCGCCGCGCCCTGCCCCTGCCAGGCGGCGAGGGCGAGGGGCTCGTCGCGGGTTTCCGGGGTGATGTAGCTGAGTTTCAGGACGGCGGGAGTGCCGTCGTTTCCGAGCACCGGCAGCACGATGCCCGCGTATCCGTGCATCGGCTCGCCGACAATGCGCACTTGCCAACGGTCGGCGTATTCGGCGGCTTGTTCGGGCAGCCGATCGAGCCAGGCCTCGGCCTCTGGTTCCATGTCGACTAAGCGGTTGGCGAAGAAATCCGGGACGACAATCACCCATCGAGCATCTCAGCCGTGTCTATCGAATTTCGCCTGGTACCGCGGGCGGCGGCGCGGGCTCCTCGCCGGCCGGCGCTGGTGGAATACACACCCAATGCCCCTCGGGCGTGCGCCCCCACTGCGCGATGACGCCATCGTGCGAGCAGTCGTCCCCGATCCGATGTTCTTCGCGGCCATGCTCCACCGGAGCGCACACCCATAGCCCGTCGGGGGCCCGGCCCCACTGGGCGACAATGCCACCCGCGGAACAATCGTCCCCGATCCGATGTTCGACATTTCGCTGCTCCAGCGGAGCGCACACCCACAGCCCGTCCGGGGCCAGGCCCCACTGGGCGGCAATGCCACCCGCGGAACAATCGTCCCCGATCTGATGCACGTCACCACCCTGCGGCCGCGGCACGCACACCCATATTCCCTCGCGCAGATGCCATTGGGCGACGATGTTGTCGTGTGAGCAGTCGTCGCCGATCCGGCGCACCGGCTGGACGCGCGGCAGCGCCGGGCTCGATGGCCGAATGGTTGGTGATACGTGCACGGGCCTGCCCGCGGACGTCGCGGTCGGCCGGGCTGTGGCCGAGCTGGACGTCGCCGACGGCGTGTTCTTGTCGTCATCGGCTTTCGAATCGGTGCGCAGGACCAGTGCGGCCGCGACCACCAATGCGAGCACCCCGGTGAGGACGGCCGCGACGGCCAACATCCGCGTGTTGTCGGTTCCGCCGCCGGGCTCCGAACTGCCGCCGGGTTCCACCATCGCACCGCCTTCGTTGGGACTACACCGTCACGAAAAGCTCGCCATGTGGCACGTTACCGAAAGTTGCGCTGCAAAATATCAACTTCGACACGCCGTGTCGCCGCAGGTAGAAGCCACCGAGCCCAGGATGCCGAAAATTTGCCGACTACTTGACGGTGACGCGGACCCTGATCGCGTCGTCACCGGTCTCGTGCAGGGCCTGACCGATCAGGCTGCCGAGGTCGATGCGTGGCGCGGTGGCGGTGACCGCATCGGTCAACGGCCGCAATCCGGGCATCAGAGACTTCAGCTCCGGACCGCCGCGCCGGTTACCGACTCCTGCGCGACACCGACGGCGCGACCGAAGGACCGCACCGAAGACACAACGGTGTCCGAGAAATTCTCGCGGACGATCGTGGTCGCGGATTCGCTTGTCGCGGTGGGCATTTCCGGTGTCATCGGCGATGCCATCCCGCGGCGCACGCCGCGCGTGGTGTGTCGAAGTTCATGCCGCACTCTCCGGATCCGGCGTCAATGCCTACTCCAGCAAGCTAATCGCTACGCGCGGTTACACAAAATTGCGATTGTATGACCCCCGCCATTTATTCATCGTTATCCACGCTCAGCCAAGTTATTCATGGTTCCGGTCACGGTCGCTACGGACTGGCGGCCAGGAACACAAAAGCCGAGAACAACGCCAGGTGGACGCCACCGTGGAGCAGTGTCGCCCGACCGGGCACGACGGTGAGCACACCCACCACAACCGTCAAACCGAGTAGCACCATCTGGGTGGCGCCGAGACCGAGCACCAGCGGACCCTCTAGCCAGATACTTGCCAGCGCGATCGCCGGGATGGTCAGGCCGATGCTCGCCATCGCCGAACCGAGCGCGAGGTTGAGGCTGATCTGCACCTGGTCGCGACGAGCGGCCCGCACCGCGGCGAGGGTCTCCGGCAGCAGCACCAGCAGCGCGATCACCACACCGACCGCTGACGGCGGCAGCCCGGCAGTCCCGACCGCCGACTCGATGGACGGCGACACCACCTTGGCAAGCCCGACGACACCGATCAGCGAAACGATCAGCAGCGCAAGACTGATCAGCGTGGCACGCACCGACGGCCGCTCGTCGCGGACATCGTCGTCGGTGACCACGCCATCGCCTTCCACCGGCAGGAAGTCGTCGCGATGACGCACCGTCTGCACCATGACGAACAACCCGTACAGCGCCAGCGAGGCCACCGCCGCGAACGCCAGCTGGGCGGTCGAGAACTCCGGACCCGGCTTGCTCGTGGTGAACGTCGGCAACACCAGACTGAGCGTGGCCAGCGTCGCCACCGTGGCCAGCGCGGCACCGGTACCCTCGGCGTTGAACACCGCGACCCGCCTGCGCAGCGCGCCGACCAACAGCGACAGACCGAAGATGCCGTTGCAGGTGATCATCACGACCGCGAACACCGTGTCGCGCGCAAGTGAAGCGGTCTTCTCGCCGCCCGAACTCATCAGCGTGACGATCAGCGCCACCTCGATCACCGTCACCGCGATCGCGAGCACCAGCGATCCGAACGGCTCGCCCACCCGATGCGCAACCACCTCCGCGTGACTCACCGCCGCGAGAACCGCGCCAATCAACGCCACGACCACGATGATCACACCCACCGAATGCAGACTTCGCCCCCAGGTCAGAACCAGCGCAGCGGCGGCAAGGAGGGGTACGAACACGGTCCAGCGGGTAGTCGACGCACGGATCATGCCAACCATCGTGTCAGCAAACTGTCCGCACTCGGCCACACGGGATCGTGATCATGCAGCGACGGCGGCGTCAGGCACACCTGACCGATATCCTGCCGCGACGCTGCCGGGTGGGGGATGGGTGCCAGGGTCGTCATGTGGCGACCATGAGGTTCATCGCTCCCGAGATATACCGCGCGCGCGGTCCTGCCCTTGGCCGGTGCCGCCTCGTTCAACGCTCGGGGCGTGACCGGGTGGCTCCAGCACAGCCGCTCGGGGGTGGTGAGCCTGTCCCGACCAAGCCAGCCGTTCCGCCTCCGACAGGCGGCCTCCTTCGTCCAGGTGCCCGAACGCCGCGTCTCGCGCCCTGTTCAGCTCCTCCAGAGTCTTGGCGGATTCGCGCTCGCGTTCTTTCGCGGCTTCGCGTTCCGCCCGTGCCTTGTCTTCACGTTCCACGGTTGCGGCATCGGCGGCCTCCCGGTCTCGGGTCTGATTGGGTGCTGGGAACGGGAATTCCCGTATCGCCCGTTCAGCCGCTTCGCGTTGAACACGTTCACGCTCGGTTTCCGGCGCGCGCGCCTTCGCCTTCTCGGCTTGTCGGTCACGTTCGGCCTGTACCCGTTGCGGGGCTTCCACCCGGCCACGCGCGGCGGCTTCCCGGAACTGCTGCATCCGCTCGAACTTCTCGGCCCGCTCGCGTGCCTTCGCCAGCTCAGCGACTTTTTCCCGCTGCTCCTTTTCTCTCTCGCGGGCCTTCTCCTCGCGCACCCGCACGATTTCCCGGATCTTCTCCAACCGTTTACGTGCACGGTCGGCACGAGTCAGCTCGTATGCCCTGATCAGTTCGAGTTGTTTGGACATCAGGGATTGCCCGAGCTGGATGGCCCGCGCCGCATCGGCGCGCGAAACGATCTCATGTCGGAACTGTCCGGGGAAATCGCGTTCTAATTCCTGCATGTCGCCGAGCACTTTATCCGGGACTTTTTCGCCTTCGACCGTTTCCCATGTGCTGTGTGTCAGTTGCCCGGAGTCGAGGGCTTCCCGCTCCAAACCCAGCTGGCCTCGCGCGTCACTTTCATTGACCCGCCCCGACTTGCGTTCGACACTCCTCACGCCCTGACCATCGGTGCGAGCAGAATCGAATCTACGCCGATCCTGCTCGTGCCCGATCCTGATTTCGAATTGCTTAACCCATCCCCTATCCGGGGTTTCGTCTCGGATTTGTGCCCGCCCGAGTTCGAAATACAGGCCCTTTTCATAGTTGGACAGGTTGCGTCGACTGGCGTCATAGCCGTCGGGCACAGCACCCCCCTTGCCGAGTTTGAATCAGGCAGGTCTTCCAGCCGTCCGAATACTGTGTTCGACCATGCCGGGACCGTCGTCGTCGAAAAGCCATTTTGCAATACGCTTCATGGTTGCCCCATTACCGCTTTTGACATAATGGACAGCCGGGGCAAAACCGGAATACAACGGCCATGTAGATTCGGGATTCTTCGTCCAAGCCATGCCGGGGTGTCGTCGTATACAGCATTCGCCCAGGAACCGCACCAATTGATCGGCGCGGTCCCGGTTCTCGGGCGCAATGAATCTGTCCCAATCGCCGAAAATTTCTTTCGCGGCTTCAAGGACGCGAATCAACAGAGGCGGCATCCACCACGTATCCGTGTAATCAGCGATGCCCGGGATCGTATCGGCGAGGAATGCCTGTATCGCCGATTCCATGCGTTCAGGCGCAACCCAATCCAAAAATGCTTCGGTCTTTTCGTCGAATTCGATGTCAAAACCGATCTGGTCGTTGTCCACTGGCTTCCCCTCGTGTTGGCTGTCTGATGTCACCGCGCATCGAATCTAGTCGGCTCGTCGGTTTCGCAGCGATGATTCGCTGCCTCTTTCAGACCGGCCGCAGCCGCGTTGTATGCATCCGCGAGTGGCCCGGTCGAGGGAAGGCCCCCGTCATGAAACGCATCCGAGGCGCGCCGGAACTCAGCAAGGGCGGCTTGGTATTCGTCGTCTGGTGTGCTCATGACATGCCTCCTCGTCGGTCAGGGGAAGTGCAGGGGATGCGGTGGGTCGGGGTGATGAGGTCGCAGGCTATTGCGATGGCGCGGGCGTTGTGCTTGATGTGATCGACGCTCGGCGCGATAACCGTGGTGGCGCCCAGGTTGCGTGCTGTGGCGACGATGAGCACGGTCGGCATGAACGTGTCGTGCTTGATGGTGACCAGCCGTAACAGGGTGTAGCCGTGCTGGTCGGCCAACTCGGTGATGACGCGTTCGTCTCGCAACAGGTGCGGTCCGCTGACATCGAGCAATAGCAGCCCGATCGCTTTAACAGTCATCGGGATTCGCTGTTCGACGGGTCGGCGGTCACGTCTGGTTCGATGGGAGCCTGTGCCGATGGTTGGTGGGCTCTATCCGGCCATGCGATCCCTAACACCTCGCGGTCATCTTTCACCCGGACATCTGTCCATCCGCACCGTTGCAGCGGATCGCCACCGGTGTGCATCTCGATGCGGCCATCGAGCAGCGACACCCATTTCCGGCACGAGTGCTGGGGGCATATCACCTTGATCAGTGCGCCGTCTGCGCTGAAACCGCTTCCGCCGCAATGAGACAGGTTGATGCGCGGGCCGCAACCACATTCAGACATGCGACACCTCCCGGACCTTTCGCGGCCCCGAACACGCACGAACCGAGACGATCACGGCAAGCCCAGAAGGCCGGAACGTATCCCGTGGCGGCTCGACCCAATAGCGAGCCTCACTCGACCGGGCAGCGGGTGACGGCAACGCCATCGCGCTACCGTCACGGATAACGGACACATGGTTCCGAAACAAGTCAGCGAACACAGCGGCATCGTCGGGGACATCCGCGCGGATGAGGTACAGCCACTGGTCCGACCTCGGCAGGGCCAGAATCGGACCGACAGCCGCACCTCGACGCCCCATATCGTGTCTGACGGCCTGCCCAAGCGGCACAGGCATTCTCACCGCCCACACGTGCGTCGCTTTCATGATGATGCGGCCCATGCTCGGTGGGTCGACGGACGCGGGCAGATCGCACACCCGCCGATAGAAGATGCAGCGGGACATCGGTGTGTCGCCAAACGGTATGTGTTCCATCGGGTTAGACCTCTGCGTGCGTTGGCGGCGGAGTTGGTGCGCCCGATGCCGGGGGACTCGACACCCCGGCACCGGAACGATTCGGCGGTTCGCCTCGGAGCCCACACATGACGGCTCCGAGTAACTCGAGATTGGTTGCGCCCACATAGGCGCTTGGCGGCCCGGCGAACGGGTCTCGTTGTGGAAGCTCGTTGTTCGGCATCGGCCGACCTCCGGGGCTCGACTGCGGCTTAGGGTGCGCCCGCCCCCGATAGCTCCTCGAGGGGAAGAGAGCCATCTATCCGGGCGCTCACTCAGTTCAGCACGTGGTCCACCGAATTGGACGTTCCAATGGAAGTTCCACCGATGTTGGCGCATTTCCCCTGCAAACGTTCCATAAGCCCTGCACAATAGGTTCCACGCGGTGTGCGACATGCCTTCCATGAGAGGTTCGCGCATCTTCCAAAACAGGGGGTGTGTGCCTTCCAGGGCTAAGGGGGCGGGCCTTCCATGAACAGGAGTGCAGCAGATGGGGAAACCCAGCGGGGGCAAGGAAAACCGGCAGGTGACAGCACAACTCGCGCAGGAGGTGGGCGTGACTTCGGGTGTGCCTTACCGAAGCCTTGGGCGGTGCCTGCGCGGAATGCGCCAAGAAACGGGGCTATCGATCGAGATAGCCGCGAAGGCGATCGGGCGGGGTGCAGGCACCCTGCACCGGCTAGAGACCGGCGCTCCGAACGTGGTCGCGAGAGATGAAGACCTCCGGGGACTTTGCAAGCTGTATCAACGGCCGGAGATGTTGCCGATCCTGAGATCACTTGCTGCCCAAGGTAAGACGCCATCCTGGCTGGACGAGTATCCCGACCAAGTTAATCCGACGTTCAACGCCTATCTACAGATGGAGGCAGCGTCAGCGCATTTGACCATTTACCGACCGGACATGGTTTCGGGTCTGTTTCAAACCCTGGACTACGCGCGCGCACTGGACCGGGTGTACTTCACCACGGATTCGACGGATGACATCGAGCGCCGCGTCCGTGTGCGACGAAACAGGCAGTCCCTCATCACACGTGACCTCGCACCACTGACAGTCGATCTGGTGCTTGATGAGGCGGTCATGCGGCGCGTTGTCGGTGGCCACAAGGTGATGTCCGCACAGCTCCGCCACTTAGCGGACCTTCCTCCCCGCGTTCGGGTTCAAGTGCTCCCGTCCGCGTCTGGCTTTCCGGTCGGCATCTCGACCGGGCCGTTTACGATCCTGGACTTTGCGGCCGATGACCAGGGGCACCCGCTCGAGCCCCCGGTTGTCTACGTCGAGAGCTACACCGGGAACATCTATCTAGAGCGGCCAGACACTGTCCAGAGATATCGGCGGGCCTTCGACGCGATCCAACGGGTAGCGTTGGACGTGCCAGAAAGCAAACGCCTGTTGCGGCAGGCAGCGAAGGAGTTCACGCCGTGAGTAGAGACCTGTCCGGAGCGCTCTGGTTCAAGAGCACCTATAGCGCGGGAGGGAACGACTGTGTAGAAGTAGCGCATCTGGACGGGGGTCTAGTCGGTGTGCGGGACTCCAAGAACCCGACCGGCCCGGCGCTGGTGTTCACCCCTGACGAGTGGGATGCCTTCGCCGCTGGCGTGCAGGACGGCGAGTTCAACCGCGCGTAGGTTCCACACGACGAGAGCCCGGCACTGCGGCCAATGACTTGCTGTGCCGGGCTCCTTCATGCGCTGATCAGCGGATTTAAACCGTTCAAGCTCAGGGTTGGACACCTCGATCACAGTCACCGCGATCGCAAGCACCAGCGATCCGAACGGCTCGCTTGTCGCGCGTAGGCAGGCACCGCTCGATCGGTTCGCCCGAGCGGTCGATCATGGCTCAGTCGTCCAGGTCGATGCGGACGGTCAGCAGGTCGGTGCCGACCAATCGAACGGCCGAGCTGTTGACTTTCGGCAGCTGGCGCAGGCGGGCGCGGGCGTCGTCCTTGGGCAGCAGGTGCGCGGTGCCGGTGTGCCACCTGCCGTGCAGGCGCACTCGAACTCGGTTGTTCGCGTTGATATTCCGGATGTACTGGGAGCGCTGGCCGAATTCGGAGACGAGCCAGAACTCGGTGCCGATCCGCCGTCCGCCGATCGGCGTGCTGCGTGGCTGACCGCTCACCCGACCAGTGGTCTCGAGCAGCTGCTGACTCGGCAGCCTGCGCAGGATCGGATTGCCGATCCGCCGTTGAAAGGCCGTCACCACTCGATGTTGAGTATCGCGCTTGCTCGGCACCTATCGACGGTAACACCGAATCCTGGCCTTGGCAGAGTTCCCGGATCACGGGCAGCGGCACCGGCGGCCCGGTCCGCACTCACCAGAGCGTGACCGGGTCGGTGCCGTTGTCGAAGGGCAAGTAGCCGTCGATGGTGGCGCTCACCTGCATATTGCTCACATAGACCTCGCCGCCGTGGTTGTCGAGGAACGCGGCGTCGGCGGCATCCCTGCCGGTGGCGATGCGGATCAGCGACATGCGCGGGGCGAGATGGGTGGCGTCGAGAACCCGCCATCCGCCATCGATGTACGCCTCGGCGACCGCGTGGAAATCCATGGGAAACAGCCCCGGCGCATACACCGATACCAAGCGCGCCGGCACTTTGAGCGCCCGCAACAGCGCCACCAGCAGATGGGTGAAGTCGCGGCACACACCTGCCCCGGCCAGCAGTGTCTCCACCGCGCCATCGATGGGGTCGCTGCTGCCCGCGACATAGCGGACACGACGGGCGACCCAGGACGATACGAGGGCGGCAAGGTCCGCAGGCGTTGCGCCGCTGGGGAATTCGGCTGCGACGAACCCGAGCAGTTTGTCGGACTCGACGAAACAGCTCGGCCGCAGGTACACCGCGAGGTCGTAGTCCGACATCGGTTCGGCCATCGCGGTACCCAAGACTGTTGCGCTGTAGCGCACTTGCAGCGCACCGGTGCCGACGTCGAATTTGTGAATGCGGGTGCCGTGCGGACCGAGGATTTCCCGCGCCGCCATCGTGCGGCCGTCCAGGTCGAACACCAGCGACTCGGTCAGCTCGATGCCCGGTTGCCTGGCCACGGCGATCTGGAACTCGAGGGTGGTCGGCCCGGAGACCGCGATATCCAACTGCGCCGAGACGTCACGCTTCATTCCACAGTCTCCCGCACTCTGCGAATCTTGCCGGACACAACGCCACAGCCTGCGAGTTCCGGCCGATGCGGCGGCCGAAACGCCTTTCGAGTACTCGATTGCGCGCGGATAGGCGACAATTTGCCGGTGCGGACCCAGTTCACTCGCGAGCTCGTCGCGTTGACCAATGACTTGACGCTGATGTGCAGGCTCGCTCACGATGCCGCCGAGCGGGTCACCGATGCGCTCGTCGACGCCGACCTCACCGCCACCTACGAAGTGTTCGCGCTCGACGAGCAGCTACAGAAGATGTACAGCGCCTGCGAGGCGCGGACCGTGGTGTTGCTCGCGCTGCAAGCGCCGGTCGCCAGGGACCTGCGCCACGTGGTGACCGCCATCCAGATCGCCAGCGAACTGTCCAGAATCGGCACGCTGATCAGCCGCGCCGCCGAGCAGGTCTACAAATCCCACCCTGAACTCGTTGCCCCGCGGCCCATCATGGACCTGCTGGTGGCCATGGGCCGGCTCGCCGCGCACCGCACCGCCATCGCGGGCCAAGCGGTCGCCACCGGCCATCAACCGCCCGCCGAACCGGCATCCGACGCACCCACCATGGACGAGCTGCACCGGCAACTACACGCGGCGCTCACCGGCCCCGCGTGGTCCGGCCCCACGGATGCCTCCATCGATATCGCCCTCGTCGGCAATCATCTGGAACGCTGCGTCGACCACACCGCCCGGATCAATCGATTGATCCGTTTCCTGGACACCGGGATTCCGCCTACCGCGCAGCCCGAGGAGGCCTAGCTGGGACCCGATCACCGGCGGGGCTGATTCTGTTGTCGGCCTTGCCATTTCGGTGTCGATGCAGCAGGGCTAGGGAGTGCGGCGAGCGATGGCGTAGAGATCGCGGGCCGGGCCGGTCAGCCGCTGACCGTTCGGCCAGATGGCACGCAGCGTGCGGGCGAGGTCGAGGCCGGTCACACTGGGCGAGACCAGGGTGCCTGCGGTGATCTCCGCGGCGACCGCCAGCGAGCTGAGAACCGCGGGGCCTACGCCCGAGGCGACCGCGGTTTTGATGGCGGTCGTCGAGGACAGCTCCAGAGCAACGGCAGGCTGCCAGCCCGGGATGCTGCGTGAGATCGCGTGCTCGAACCAGGTTCGGGTGCCCGACCCGACTTCGCGCTGGATCAGCGGGGTTTCGGCGAGTTCCTCGAGAGCGACCGCACCGTGCCGGGCCCAGCCGTGCTGCGGGGCCACCACGACGACCAGTCGGTCCCGCGCCACGATATGACTTTCGATGCCACGAAAGTTCTGCGGGCTTTCGATGAACCCTATGGCGGCCTTGCCGTCGAGCACAGCGTGCGCGACCTCGACGGAGTTGCCGGATTCCAAGGCGATGGTGGTATCGGGTGCGGCGGCGCGCAAGGTCATCAGCCAGCCGGGGAACAGGTATTCCGCGACAGTCTGGCTGGCGGCGACGCGAAGGCGGGAGTCGCGTTCGGCCCGCAGAGTGTCGATGCCCGCGTCGAGCTGCCCGGCCGCGCCGACCACGGCGCGCGCCCACTCGGCGATGAGCGCACCTGCGGGCGTGGGCCGGGAGCCGAGCGTCGTGCGTTCCAGGACCGGCAGGCCGACGAGCTTCTCCAGGTAGCGGATCCGCGAGGACGCCGACGGCTGGCTGATGCCGTGCGCCTCCGCGGCACGGCCCAGGCTGCCCAGCTCGATGACCGAGAGCAGCAGGTCGAGCGCAGCCAGGTCCGGGACGCGTGGCGACAGGGGCATAGATCGAGCCTATGCCGTCGGTGTCCGACGGCCCGCTCGAACACACAAGCCATCACCGACAGACGTGGGCCGTGCAGAACCTCCGCACCAGGGCGTGGCCTGAATGTGAGCCGCAGACACGCGAATCATCTTGCGGTGCAGTTAGTTCGATCGCAACCACACTCTATGGATCTCACGGCACCACGTAACCTCTAGCCATGCTTGCGCTCTACAGTGCTGCGATCGCGATCGTCACAGGTGTCACATCCGCATGGGTCAGCTACCACTTCGGCGTCCGCAAGGACCGATTGCAGTGGAACCGTGATCAGGCAGCTCGGTGGGACAGCGCACGGCGGGAGGCATACGTCGCCTATGCGGCGGCGATCAAGCACGAGGTCCGGTTACATGTGAAGATGGCGGCCACGAAACACCCCGAATTATGGCCGGGCCACCAGACGCTGCCGGTCTCGGAGGGATTGCCACTGCTTGCCGGCGCAGAGGACAAACGAGCAGACCTGCTCGAGGCAATCCTGCTGCTCGGCGATGCCCCGACGGTAGACGCCGCCCGCGACTGGCAGCAGAAAGTGTGGCAGCTGCGAACCCTGCACACCGATGAATCCGTCACCGCCGAAACCGTACGACTCGCCCTCAACACAGCATCCGAAGCGAGAGACCGCTTCTACTCCTGCGCGAGACCAGACCTCGGCATCACCTCCGCACTCCCCGACCCACGCCCGCTCGCTTCGCTCGTCGCGCGGAGTCAAGCATGATTCCGCCTCTGTCATCAGATATTCGAAGTGACGTATTCGCTCTCCACTAGTCACGCCGCTTCTCCAGCGCCCCTCGGATCAGCGTGCGGGCGGCGTCACTCTGGAACGACGCCCGGAACACGGGCCGGGGTTGTCCAGAACGTTCACACCCCGGGACGCGGGGCCATCACACCGAGCGAGGCATAGAACGAGTCTATGTACCCATAGGACCGCGGTGGCTACTCGCAACGTCCGCCAGCGGCGACGCTGGAGACATGACCGCCACAGTGACTCCTCACCCCGCCCGATCGCGGCGTCTCTTCGGCGAGCTCGACTACGACGACGCACGTCGGGGCCGCCTCGCAGCCGTGCACGAAGACATGCCGAGCGCTGCCAGGGAGAACCGGCTCAGCGCCCTGCGGGAGGAACGACTGCGCCGCCGGGCGGGGCTGCGGCATCTGGGGCCGAACTGGTTCGCCGCTGTGATGGGGACCGGGATTGTCGGCAACGCTGCCGCCACGCTGCCCTTGCAGTTCCCCGGGCTGCGGGGTGCGGCGACCGTGGTGTGGGCGGTGGCCGCGCTGCTGCTCGTGGTGCTGAGTTCGGCGTGGGCGGTGCACTGGGTGCGTTTTCCCGACTCGGCGCGTGACCACTGGAATCACCCGGTGCTGTCGCAGTTCTTCGGCGCTCCGCCGATGGCGCTGCTGACCGTCGGAGCGGGCACGCTGTTGCTCGGGCGCGAGGTGATCGGCCTGTCGGCGGCGGTGACCGTGGACTGGGTGCTGTGGTCGGCGGGCACCGTGCTCGGACTGCTGACCGCGATCGTGATTCCTTACCGCATGTTCACCCATCACCACATCGAGCCGGATGCCGCGTTCGGCGGATGGCTGATGCCCGTTGTGCCGCCGATGGTGTCGGCCGGCATGGGTGCGTTGCTGGTGCCCTATGCGCCTGCGGGCCAGATCCGGCTGACGATGATCGTGCTGTGCCTGGCCATGTTCGGCATGAGCCTGATCGCCGCGCTCGTCACTATCACCATGATCTGGTCCCGGCTGGTGCACTACGGCACCCCCGAAGCGGGCATGGTTCCCACTTTGTGGCTCGTGCTCGGCCCCCTCGGCCAATCCGTCACCGCCGCAGGTCTTTTGGCCAACGCCGCCCCCACCGCCCTACCCGACCTCTACGCCAAGGGCCTGACCGTCTTCTCGGTCATCTTCGGCGTCGTCACCTGGGGCTTCGCCATGCTGTGGCTGGCGCTCGCCATCGCCGTCACCGCCAAGACCGCCCGCGCGGGCACACTGAAGTTCAACCTCACCTGGTGGGGCTTCACCTTCCCCCTCGGCACCTGCATCACCGGCAGCACCATCCTCTACAGCCACACCGGCGCCAACCTGTTCGCGGCCACCGCAGTGGCGCTGTACATCGTGCTGGTCGGCGCTTGGGGCGTGGTGGCAGTGCGGACCGCCCGTGGTCTGCTGGCCGGAACATTGCTCCGCCCCGCTCCCGTCGCCGCCTGATCGCAGGCGTAGTCGGGTCACGCGCCAACAGGCGGAATCCACTCGAGCGCATCGGCAGCGGGACGTACTCAGTCCAGCAGAGGGATCGGAGCGGTTCGGCTTGTATTGCCTTCACTCGTTTCGACACACGATGTCGACCGACTCCGACACGACACCACCGTGACCTATGTCACTACTTATCGAGCAGTGGGAACCGCCCGGAGTCCAGCAACCCGGAGATCGCCTGCATTTTCGCCTCCGGCGCGGCGTAATCGGGATGCGCGCGCAGGACGGCGGCCGCGTCGTGCAACCGGATCATCTGGTCCTCGGCCTCGGTCACGGTGCGGCCGCCCGCACTGATCGAATGCGCCGCGAACCGCGGTCGGCGCGGATCGATTCTGCCGAGTTCCACCGCCTTGTTCACCCGCCGCGAGCAACGGCAGAAAGCCTCGGGATTCGCGACCCCGCACGTGGCGTTCAGGAAAGTCCCGATGCGCTTCTTGGCCCGCTCCAACCGCTTTCGATAGGCGGGTGCGGTGATGTCGAGGATCCACGCGGCATCGGCGGAAGTCAGCTCGAAGACCTCGCCGAGCACGAAGGCGACGCGCTCGTCACGGGCCAGGCACTGCAGCATGGCCTGGCTGCAGTTGAGGCGAACCTCGGCCGAGAGCAGCGCGGACTCCGGTCCGCGATAGTCCTCGGCGGCGAGTCCGTCGGCCAAGCCTTCCCGGTAGGCGTCGAGGCTCAGCTGCGACGCCTCCTGCGGGGTCCGCCTGCGCAGATTCAGCAGATAATTGACGCCGATGCGATAGGCCCAGGTGAGCAGCTTCGCTTCGGCGCGCCAGCTCGAGAGGTTGCCGACCACCCGCAGCAGGATCTCCTGCGTCGCGTCCTCCGCCTCGGCTGGTCGCCACACCATGCGCAGGGCCAGCCGATACAGCGGGTCCTGCAACTGGCGGACGACATCGGAAATCGCCGCACTGTCACCGGCCACCGCGCGCGCGACCAGCTGCCGTTCCCCGGCAAGGGCAACCTCGTCGGCGGCGGGCGAATCAGGGTCGAGCTCGGTGTCCACCTCACGATCTTTCGTCGGACACCGGCTCCGCGCAAGTGATCCCAGCGCACCACACAACACGGATCGGGGGGGGGGGGGGGGGGGGGCCCCCCCCCCCCCGCCCCCCCCCCCGCTGTCTCCGCCCGCGAGACCCGGCACCGATCCACCGAACTCGCCCCACCGAACGCCGCGGACGACATCCGGGCCGATCACGATCGAAACTCACGCCTTCGCGGGCACCCCGGTCAACGCATGCTTGCGCATCCAGACCGACACCGCGCCGCCGATGGCGTCGGGCTGATCCTCCGGAGCGTGATGGCCCGCGGCGCCCACCGAAACGACCTCGACCGCGGCGAATGTCTCCGCCGCCCAGGCAACAGCTTCGGGCGATCCGAGGCCGACACCGTTGTCCAGCGCCATCACCAGTTTCGGCACCTCGGGCGACTGCGCCATCCAGCGGCCGTAGTTCTCCACGATGGCGACGACATCGGCTGGTTCGCCGTCGAGCGGGAACTCGCGCGGCCACACCAGCAGCGGTTTGCGCGACTGCGGGGTCGGGTAAGGCGCACGGTAGACGTCATGGTCCTCGGGGGACAGATCGACAACGCCCTTCGGCAGGTTGAACTCGATGAAGGTGTTCTCCTCCAGCACCATTCGCTCCCCTTCCGTGGTGCGGAACTTGCGGAACAGTTCGGCGCCGAGCGGTGGCAGCTCGTCCCAGCGCATGGGCCGCAGGAACGTCTCGATCAGCGCGACGCCGCGAACCCGGCCGGGATGGCGCGCCGCCCAGTCCATGGCGAGCGCACCGCCCCAGTCGTGGCCGACGATGATCACCTGGTCCAGCCCGAGCGCGTCGAACCACGCGTCCAGGTAACGGGCATGGTCGGTGAGGCGGTAGTCGCTGTCGGGCTTCCCGGAGGCTCCCATGCCGATCAAATCCGGCGCCAGGATGCGGGTCTGGTCGCTGACATGCGGAATCACTTTGCGCCACAGGTGCGATGAGGTCGGGTTTCCGTGCAGGAACACCACCGGAACCGAGCCGGTGCCGAGGTCGATGTAGTTGATGAACGAGTCGAGAACGTCGACGGTAGCCATGATGTGCGCCTTTCCTGGATCCGGCTTTTCTGCCTTCACCCGGTTTGGACACACGACTTCGGGCTGCTGTGACCGTCCGGCCCACAGTTGGACTATGACGCTCGTCACTCAATAGTGCGCGATGGTAGCCAGAACCGTCGCTACCGCAATCCACACATCCGCAGATGAGCTGCATTTCCGTATCCAGGTAGTAACAATTTCAACCTCTATCAACACCCACCTGGAGTAGTCGCCCGGAAGGTAAAGTCATTGCAAAGAGATCGGCAATCATCTACTATCTTCCTACGTAGGAAGCGGGGCGATTGAACGGAGGTACGCGGTGCATCGGCAACACACAGATCCGCGCACTCCACCGCCCGACTGCTATCCCTGAACCGTCACGACGAGCCGGTCGTGCGACAAGCGCCCGAGACCTCCCTCATCGGTCTCGAACGCTGGGCACGGACCCCGGTCTGGACAACCGGCCCGCTCCCCCGTCACATGACAAAACAATCGCTCGATCGTGATCGATCACCCCCGAGTCGGCGCCGGCACGTCGACTCGGGGGTGTTCCGCGTTTCCGGCCCCCTTGGCGCACACGAAGTTTCCCATAGACTGTGCCGAAGGTCATAACGGACAATGACTTCCATAGCGAGCCGAACCCGGTAGCTTGACGCCCGTTCTCAGTTCGGTGTTGGCGTAAGGAAGTTCGATGATGTCGGTGTTCTCGTGAATGTGTTCTCCTCCCGCACCGTGCGTCGAATCTTCGCCGTGTGTGCGCCCATCGGCCTCGCAGTGCTCGTAGCCATTGCCTACGCCTATATCGACAAGCCCGCAGGCGACGAAGGACGCGAACCCGGTTCGGCCAGCGCGGCAACGGTTTCCAGCAAGGACGCCACCGAGCTGCTCGGGCAGCTCGTCGACGCGCCCGAGGCGGCGATGGCCGGATACAGCCGCGAGAAGTTCCCGCACTGGGATTCCAATAAGCCCGAACACGGGTTCGGCCCGGACTTCACGCAGTACAGCCGCTGCACCAGCCGCGAGGTGATGATGCTTCGCGACGCCACCGGCTCGGTCACTCTCGATCCGAAAACCTGCGAACTGAAGGTCGGCCGCGACGGCGGCTGGCGCGACGAGTACGGATTTCTCGATTCCAAGACCGGAAAACTCAAGCCGTACAAGTGGATGACCGATCCGGCTTCCGTCGATGCCGAGCACATCGTCGCGCTGGCAGAGGCATGGCGATCGGGCGCTGACAAGCGTGATGAAGACACTCGCCGCCGCATCGCCAACGACGCGATCAACCTGGAGGCCTCCGATCCGTCGGCCAACAGGTCCAAGGGTGACCAAGACGCCGCAAACTATCTGCCTCCCGGAACTTTCCGGTGCGCCTATGTCGAGCGATACATCAAGGTCAAGGTAAAATACGCGCTGACCGTTGATCCCGCCGAGCACGCCGCGTTGCGCACCGCAGTCGAGGACTGCGTCCGTCGAGGAGAGTTCAAATAAGCGACATCATCGAGATTTCCGCCCGGGCAGCTGTCATGACCGAAGAGGAAGGGACGGTGTCCGGCGACCTCGATGTCACCGTCGCCGAGACCGGCAAGGGCTTGGTCCGCTATCGAGGCAATGACAGCTGGTACACCATCGGAAACCTCGAGGCCGAGCCCCCGCGCTCCTGGGCCACCGTCGCCGACCTCGCAGCCGCTGTCGAAGCCGGTATCGGAACGCGTGACGCCGCAGGCAATACCGTGCCGTTCGAGGCGACACCGGCCGGAGCCGAGAACGACCCGACTGCCGACGACCGAGGCAATCAGCCCCCCGGCAGCGCAACCGACCAGCCTCCGGACAGTCCGGTCGACCAGTCGACCGACAACCAGAGCGGCCAACCGGCTGACACTCGAACCGGCTCGTCAGCCGACAACCACAGCAACCCGCCAGCCGACACTCGAACCGGCCACTCACCTGACAACCACAGCAACCCGCTAGCTGACAGCGACAGCGACCAGTAGGAAGCAGTCGAAGCGGCCGGGAAGATCCGGTCGAAGCGACCCATCGGCCTCGGGTGAAACCAGCCGAAAGGTCGCCATGACAGCGGAGCTCGACGACCAGCCCTGATCAGGGCATCGTGACGACGACCTTGCCGAACGGGTTGCCGTCACGGAAGTACCGGTAGGCCTCGACGGCCTGGTCGAGCGGGAATGTCCGATCGATGACCGGGTGCAGCCGGTGTTCGGTGATCGCGCGATTCATCGCCTCGAAGTCGGTACGACTGCCGACGGCGATGCGGCGGATGCCGAGATACGGGCCGACGAACGGATTCTCGAACGGCCGGCCCTCCGACATTTGCGTAGCGCCGATCATGGTGATCATCGCGTTGTATCCGGCGGACTTCACCGACTTCGACAGTGTCGGCAGCCCAACGGCTTCCAGCACATGTTCGACACCATGGCCCTCGGTGAGCTCCAGCACGGCCTCGTCCCAGTCCGGTGTCCGGCTCCGGTCGACGACCTCGTCCGCACCGAGCTTGCGCAGCCGCTCGGCCTTGTCGGGGCCCGAGGTGATCGAGATGACGCGGGCGCCCAGCATTTTGGCGTGCTGCACGCCGTAGAGCGCGACCGTGCCGCTGCCGACGGTCAGCACCGTCTCACCCGGTCCCACCGGCTGCGGCTTGGTCAGCGCCGCCCAGGCGACGACACCCGCGCAGGTGAGCGTGGCCGCCTCGACATCGGTGAGGTGCTCGGGCACGTGCACCACCGAGTCCTCCTCGATCAGTGCGTAGGTGGCGAGCATTCCGTTGAAGTTGGCGCCGTACTGTTCGGCGACCTGGGCCAGCCGCTGCGGTCCGTCGATCCACCGCACGAAGTACGAGGCGGTCACCCGGTCACCGAGCGCGGTGCGAGTCACTGCTTCGCCCACGGCGATCACCTCGCCGACCCCGTCCGACAACGGAATGATGCCGGGGGTGGCGGGCAGCGGGTAGATGCCCTCCAACAGCATCAGGTCGCGTCGGTTGATCGAGGCCGCGCGCACCCGGATGACGACTTGGTTCGGACCCGGCTCGGGAACCTCCTGTGCCCGAGTCGTCAGTCCTTCGAGGCCGCGCAGCGGATCGAGGTGGTAGGCAATCGCATTCATGACGTGCTCCTGAAACTCTATGGTGCTGAAACTCTGTGGTGCTGAAACGTTCGGTGTCAGGCGACGCCGATGAACTGGTGATCGACCCGGATGCGCCCGTCCTCGTCGAGGGCGAGCACGTCGTAGCCGCCGCCCGCGACCGATCCGTCGGCCTGCGAGACCATCAACCAGGTGATGCCGACGAGGTTCACCGACAGCTGGGTCGCCTGACCGCGGGCGGCGAAGACATGCTCGCCCGGCGCGACGAACATTTCGTAGGCGCGAG
The DNA here is from genome assembly GCF_042802915.1 of Nocardia sp. NPDC057440. NCBI lineage: Bacteria > Bacillati > Actinomycetota > Actinomycetes > Mycobacteriales > Nocardiaceae > Nocardia > Nocardia sp. NPDC057440. Next base: position 32,885 of record NZ_JBHVDF010000015.1, on the reverse strand, counting down.
TGACCCGGCGTTCCAGGGCCTCGTGCCCGCGGACCTCCAGAGTCGGAATCGGGAAGGCGAGCGCCGCGGCCGCCTCGCGGATTTCCTGCGGCGGGTCGGCCAGCACCTGGGCTCCGTCGGCCGCCCACAGTTCGCGGATCAGCTTGCTGCGGTTCTCGGCGTCGGGCTCGTTCCACATGTCGACGTAGCGCTCGGTCAGTGTGGCCAGTTCGTTCTCATCGAATTGCTTGCTCATGGCACAGAGCTTTGCCGAGGCCGATCAGGTGCGCGATTCCCCGCAGGGAATGAAGGGTATTAGCCGCAGGTACACCTCGATAATTCCCTGCGAGGAATGGCGCGGACCAGCTCGGTCGGATTCACTGGAGCCATGACGACGGCGCTAGAACCGAGCCCATTCGCCACGCAGCTACGGCACTGGCGAACCCAACGCCGGGTGAGCCAGCTCGACCTCGCGATTCGCGCGGACACCAGCCAGCGATATCTGAGTTTCCTGGAACAGGGGCGGTCCAGGCCGGGCCGGACCATGGTGGTCCGGTTGGCCGAGTCGCTCGAGCTGTCGCTGCGCGAGCGCAATGGACTGTTGTTGTCGGCCGGGTTCGCACCGGTCTTCCCCGAATCGGATATGGACACCCGAGAGTTGGGCCCGGTACGTGAGGCGCTGGTGCGCATACTCGACGGGCATATGCCCTACCCCGCGGTCGTCGTGCGGCCCTACGGAATTCTGCTCGCCGCCAACGCCGCGTTCGATGTGCTCACCGAGGGTGTCGCGCCGGAGTTGCTGAGGCCTCCGATCAATGTGCTGCGTCTCGCGCTGCATCCCGATGGTCTCGCACGACGAGTGGTGAACCTGCCGGAGTGGGGCAGACACGTCACCGAGAGCCTGCGCGGCAAGGCCATGCGCAGCCCCGATGCCGGCCTCGACGATTTCATCGCCGAGCTGGAAGGCTATCTCCCAGAAGTGAATCCGGGCCCGGACCATCTCGGCTTCGCGGTGCCGCTACGGCTGCGCAGCGACGACGGCGAGCTCAGGCTCATCACCACTATCACCTCCTTCGCCACCGCTGTCGACATCACCCTCTCGGAGTTGCATCTGGAGGCGTTCCTGCCCGCTGACGAACAGACCGCCGATATCCTGCGCCGCCACGCGGACCGCCGAGGCGGCGGCGAGACCGACTGAGGACGAACCGCACGCCCGGCCGAGCGCGCGACGGCGGCGTCCACAGCCGCACAGTCGAAGCGAGTGTGCTCGAGGTCGTCGCGCACCTGTGGACGCGCGACACCTCGGCACATGGCACGCCGCCTGTGCCCTCAGCCGAACAGTCGACCTGACCGAGGGCACCGCATCCGGCGACCGGCGCGGCCGCGGGCTACCTGGTGTGCACGAGCTCACCACTCGTCGCGCACCGCCAGTAGCCGCTCGTAAACCAGATCGATGTGCGGACGAGCCGTAGTACCGGGCCTGCGCACGAGGAACCCGGTGTTGATCGGTGGATCGTCGGGTTCGAGCAGTGCGACCAACGCACCGGTGGCAAGGCGTGCGGTGCACAGGTAGCGCGGCAGCACACTGATGCCTCCGCCCGCGGCGACCAGGGCCGCGACCGCGCGGAGATCGGCGACTACGACCGCCGGGTCGGCGGCCAATCGCACGCCGAACACATGCCGCCAATACCGCCGCAGGATCGGCAGATCCGCGGCGTAGCTGACCAGGGGGACACCGGTCAGCGCCGTCGGCCCCTCGGCACGCAGCCGGGCGAGATCGATCCGCTCCGCGATAGACGGTGCGGCGACCAGGACGAACTCCTCGTCGGCGAGCGGTTCGGCGACCACTGCCCGGCCGCGCGGACGGACGGTGGATACGACCAGGTCGTAGTGCCCCGCCCGCAGCCCGGCGAGCAGTGCCTCCGAAAGTCCCGCCGTGACATTCAGCCGAACGCCATCGGCGATCAACGAGGCAAGCGCGGGAAGCGCCTGCACCGCAAGCATTTCGGCGGGCCCGGCCAGGCGGACCGGCGGCTGGGTGATCGGTCGCGCCGGTATCGTGCCGCCCATGATGCCGCTGAGCGCGTCCAGTGGCCCGGCCACCCTTGCGGCGAGTTCGACGGCGGCGTCGGTCGCTGTCACGCCACGCGGCAGCCGGTCGAACAGCCGATAGCCGAGCCGTTTCTCCAGCGCTTGCAGCTGCGTTGTCACCGTCGGCTGGGACAGACCGATCAGCCGCGCACCTGCGGTAATAGATCCCGCACGGTGCACGGCCAGGAAGCTGCGCACCTGGTTCAGATCCAGATCGCCATCGGAATTCCTATCGGTCACCCGCCAAGTCTATTGGCAGATGCCGGTCATCAGCCGGGTCGAGCACCGACTCGGCCGTGGCGGGCGCGGCGGCGGCCACGGCCGAGTTCTGCTCAGCCGACTGCCACCGGCTCCTGATCGACCGGGGCATCCCAGTCGATCCGGTAGCGCTGCTCGGCGCCGATGGTCTTCTCCAGGTCCATGAACCTGACCATCACCCGCATGATCACCGGCATCACCTTGCGCGCCACCGGGCCCGGCGTTTTGCTGTGGTTGATCTTCGCGGCCCGAGCGGCGATGCCTTCCACCCGCGAGCGCCGCGACCGCTCGTACGCGGCGAAGGCCGAGGCCGGGTCCGGCAGGTCCCGCAGGCATCGTGCCAGTTGGACGGCGCTCTCGATGGCGAGTGACGCACCCTGGCCGGAGCTGTTGGACGGTGCGTGCACCGAGTCGCCGACCAGGACCATCCGACCTCGGTACCACCGCGGAACCGGCGGCATGATGTGCAGGGCTCCGGTCGTTTCGAGCGTTTCCGCGGTCGTATTGCGGGCGAGCTGGCCACCGGGGGTGTCCTCGGCGTAGGTCTCGCGCAAGATTTTCAGCCAATGCTCGGCCGGGACCGCCCGCGCCTCGCTGAGCGACATGTACTCCTTGTGCGGGAGGTTCGCGCCCCACATGATCCGGCCCGGATCGACCGCCCCGTACAGGTAATACGCTTGTTTTCCGAAGGCGAAAGTCATTGTCCCCGGCTCGATGTCGATATCGCTGTCGATGATCCCGCCGAAGCCGAGCATGCCGGTGTACTCCGGCCCCGGCGCGTTCGGGTCGATGAGGCCGCGAACGGTCGAGCGGATGCCGTCGGCCCCGATCAGCACATCCGCGGTGGCGCTGGTGCCGTCGGTGAAATGCGCGGTAACGCCGGACTCGTGCTCGTCGACGCCGACCAGTCGTTTGTTGTATTCGAAGGGCACGCCCGCGGCGACCGCGTGATCGTGCAACGCCTGATGCAGCTCGTTGCGATCGACCAACTGCAGCAGGGTGTTCGGCAGCGTCGGCAGGTGCACGCGCTTGCCGCCGACCGACATCGCCATATCGGTGATCGGCGAGGCCATTTCTCGAATGCGATCACCCGCGCCGATGATGTCCAGTGCGGCAACGCCGTTCGGAGCGAGCGCGAGCCCGCTGCCGACACCGAAGGTCGGGCCCGGGTAGGCCTCGTAGACACGGGCGTCGATGCCCGCCTTGCGCAGCGCGGTGGCCGTGACGGGTCCGGCGACGCCGCCGCCGATGACAAGTGCGGTTCGTGTTGTGGACATGGGTGTCTCCAGGTTTGTGCGATACGGGTTGTGTGGAATCCCCGAACCGACCCGTCTGCCGCTCACCCAGTTATCCTGTGGTTGCCAACCTCGTGGCCGAGTGCGCGTATGCGGGCACGGTTCGAGACGGTTACATCGGGCTCGGCGGCGGTGTTGCCGCACCCCGCCGAGCCTGGTCTCGATCCGACGATGACATCGATCTGACAATTGCGCCCTATAGCGGCGCGTTCCCTCCTTCTACGAGCTTCGCGACTTCCGCGGGCTCCACGCCATCGGCATGCAGCTGCCGCCACCAGTCCACGCCGGGGAAGCTCCCCGAGGTGAGCTCGTCGCGGAACGACCGCGCCCAGTCCTGCTCGGCTTCCAGCATCGCGAGCCCGTACTCGGACTCGATGATGAACAGCCGTGGCAGCGTAGTGGTGAGTCCGTCGAGTTCTCGGCGCACAGCGTCGATGATGTGACCCAGCGCTTCGATGCGCCTGCCGAGCAACTCGGCCACCTCGTCCGGCGATAGCGCCGCCGCGATGGAGAGTCCCGCGGTGAACCTGTGGTGTTCCGGTTCCGGGGTGGCGATCAATTCCCTTGTCCAGTCGGCCATTTCCGTGCGACCGGCGTCGGTGATCTGGTAAATCGTGCGTTCCGGGCGTGCCCCGTCGCGCTCGCTGCCGACGATCTCGAGAAAGCCGGCTTTTTCCAGATTCTGGACGACCGTGTACAGCGAGCCCCATTTGATATCCATATCGCGGTCTTTGCCGCGATCACGCAGCGTCGACGCGATCTCGTATCGGTGCATCGGCCGCTCGACGATCACCGAGAGCACCGCCAGCGCCAGCAGATTGTTCACCTTGCGCTTCGTGGCCATGACTACCTCCCGATTACTCGTCTACGAATATACGTCTACGAGTAATCGGGCGCAAGGGGATCAAGCGTCGACGGGTTCGCGCTCCTGGGCCTGCTCGTCGAGGAGCTTGGTGGCGATGTTCTCCAGCGCCTGATCGAGCAGCGCGTGGTCGGCGGGGTCGCTGTGGTCCCAGTCGTCGAGCTGGGTGTCGAGCCACCGTCGCCACGATGCCTGGAGCCGGTCGACCTCGGCGCGGCCGGAATCGGTGAGTCGAACGCGGCCATCGTCGGCGGTGACATAACCCGCGGCGATCACCTGCACGTAGACCGGGCGAATGACCTCGGACGGCACCTTGTGGGCGCGCGCGATGGCGTCGAGCGTGGCCACACCGCGAACCCGGGTGTGCATGTACACCTGGCCGAGCGCCCATGCCCGGTCCGGACTCAACGTCGATCCCGAGTCCGCGAGAATGCGCGGTCCGATCGGCCCCTGGGCGTGCGCCTTGTGCATCGCACCGGAGACCGCGCGCTCCAGCAGCACTACGCGATCGGGGGAATCGGGCACCGAAAAGCCCTCGCCCACATCGGAAGCGCCGGCCCGGGCGCTGTCGCGCAGCGGCACTTCCTTCAGGAACCACGCGACGACGAAGCCGACGAGCGCGACCGGGACCACCCACAGGAAGACGTGGTCGATGGACTTCGCGTAGGCATCGATGATCGGCGCGGCGACATCGGCAGGCAGGGCCCGCAGCTGCTGCGGATTGGCCGCCACCGCGGGCGGCACGACCTTCACCTCGGCCAGGGCCGCGGTCAGATTGGGGGTGATCTGGTTGGTGTACAGCGTGCCGAATATCGCGGTGCCGAATGCGCTGCCGAGAGTGCGGAAGAAGGTGACTCCCGACGTTGCCGTACCCAATTGCGCGTAGGGCACGGTGTTCTGCACGACGATGGTCAGCACCTGCATGGCAAGGCCGATACCGAGACCGAGGATCAGCATGTACAGCGATTCCTGCCAGATGCTGGCGTTTCGGCCCATCGTGGACATCAGATACAAACCCAACGCCATCACCGCGGTGCCCACGATCGGGAAGTATCGGTAGCGACCGGTCTTTCCGACGATCTGCCCGGACAGGATCGAGGTGAACAGCAGTCCCGCGACCAGCGGCAACGTCCGGAGGCCGGAGATGGTGGCCGACACCCCCTTCACGTACTGCAGATACGCGGGCAGGTAGGTAATCGCGCCGAGCATCGCGAAGCCGACGATGAAGCTCAGGACCGAGCAGACCGTGAACACTCTGCTGCGGAACAATCCCATCGGCAGCATCGGTTCGGTCGCCCGCAATTCGACCGCGACGAACGCCGCCAGCAAAATCACCGCGGCGACGAACAGGCCGATGATCTGCCAAGAACCCCACGAATATTCGGTGCCGCCCCATTCCAGTCCGAGGATGAGGCTGGAGACGCCGAGCGCGACCAACCCGATGCCCGCGTAGTCGATGATGGGCTTGATCGCGGCCCGCACCCGCGGGATGGTGCGCGCCGCGAGGGCGATCATGACGATCGCGACGGGCACGTTGACATAGAAGCACCAGCGCCAGCTCGCATGGTCGGTGAACAAACCGCCGAGCGTCGGGCCGATCACCGTGGTGACGCCGAAGACCGCGCCGAGCGCGCCCTGATACTTGCCGCGTTCGCGCAGCGGGATGATGTCGGCGATCAGCGCCATCGCCGTGACCATGAGGCCACCACCGCCGAGGCCCTGGACGGCGCGCGCGATGATCAGCACCAGCATGCCGTTGGCCAGGCCCGCGACCATCGAGCCGACGATGAAGATCAGCGCGCTGAGCTGGAACACCAGCTTGCGGCCGAACAGATCGCCGAGCTTGCCCGCCAGTGCCGTCGCCACCGCCTCGGCGAGCAGATAGGAGGTGACCACCCAGCCTATGTGCCCCGCACCACCGAGATCGGCGACGATCGTCGGCAGCGCGGTGGAGACGATGGTCTGATCGAGCGCGGCCATCAGCATTCCGAGCACGATGGTGCCGAACACAATGTTGGTCCGCGCCCTGCTCAACGGCGGGGGCGCGGAAGCGTCGGCGACAGCGACTGCACCGGTCATCGGTTCAGTATGTGCCGACGTCGATGGCCGGGCCGGCGCGACACGAGCCCAGGCAAACGGGAGGCAACCAGCCGGCCGTTCAGCCCGCCGCCGCCTCGAGGATCACCTGGGCGACCGCCTCCGGGTTGGACACCATGACCGCGTGGCTGGCGCCTGCGACCTTGGTTGTCTTCGCGCCCATCCGCTCGGCGAGCACCTCTTCGAGCTGCGTGCCGATGATCAGGTCGTTGCCCGCGACGATGTACCAGCTCGGGAATTCGCGCCAGGCGGGCGGACCCGAGACGAAGCCGAAGCGCGCCGCGTCGCTCGGGCCTTGCACGGCAGCCATGACGCGCGCCTGCACCGGATCGACGTCGAAGGCGAAGTACTCGACGAACTTGTCCTGCGGCAGCGTCACCCTGCCCTGCGGGTCGGTCACGAAGAATTGCGCCGAGGGCGGCTGACCGAACGGCCCACCGAGCGCCGTGACCGTCTCCCCCTCGTCCGGCGCGAACGCCGCGACGTAGACCAGCGCCTTCACATTCCTGGCGCCGTGCGCGGCATTGGTGATAACGCAGCCGCCGAAGGAATGCCCGACGACAACGGTCGGGCCTTCGAGGATGTCGAGCGCCTGACGCACCTTGGTGACATCGTCGGGAATCGAGGACAGCGGCTGCTGCACGGCCACGACATGGTGGCCCGCGGCCTGGAGCGTGGGGATGACACCGGACCAGGACGAGCCGTCGGCGATGGCACCGTGCACGAGCAGGATGTTGACCATTGCGGGACCTCCGGGATCGTGGGTAATCGGGAGCATGCCGAACAACACACACGAGCTACTGAACTGTGGGCAATCTTTCCGCAATCGACGTCATCGCGCTCGGCAATCGCCGAGAGTCACTCGATGTGACCGGCCCCCTTCGGTGCGCGGGACCGCACCGCGTAGTCGGCCAGCGACGGCTCCACAGCGGCGAACGCGACCTCGATGTACCCCCGCAGTGCCGCGGCGATGTCGTCGTTGGACTCGCCTGCGAGCGTGCGGCGCATCGTCTCGTCGAACAGCACCCGATGCACCCCGCCCAGCAGCGCCGCCGCCACCCGCGGCGTGATATCGCCCGGCACAGTGCCGGTTTCGGTCACGAGGGTCCGCGCCAGCGCCGCCTCCCGCTCCTCGTGGAATTCGCGCAGCCTGGCGACCAGCGCGGGACTGCCCGCGATCAGCCCGGCGAATTCCGGACCGGAGAATCCGACGACCGGATCCTGATCGGCGACCGCGGCCAGATAGGCGCGCCGCAACGCGGCGAGCGCGGACTCCCCCGCCGCGCGTTCGCGGACGGTGCGGCCGAGCTGGTCGACGAACACTTCGCCCAGATCCAACGCGAGGTCCTCCTTGCGCGGGAAGTAATTGGTGACCGTCATCTTGGCGACCTCGGCGGCCGCGGCCACATCCGCGATCGTCACCTTGTCGAATCCGCGCTCCAGGAACAGCAGCGTGGCCTGGCGCGAGATCTTCTCCCTCGTCTGCTGCTTCTTTTTGGCCCGAAGCCCCTGCTCGACGCCCGTGCCGACGGTCTGTGCACTCATGCCGGCCAGACTACATGATCTCGTCATAAATTTATGCTTGACATATTTTTAGGTCTGTTCTAAATTTGCTCTCGTCGTCGCGAGACGACGAAGACGAAGGAGAAACGGATGCCCCACGGTCACGACGTAGCAGCCCCGACCCGCAACACGATGCAGACCAGCCACGAGGGAGCAGCCACCATGGCCGAGTACGACAGCACGCTGGACGCCGTGATCCGCGGCATGCTCGAACAGAGCTCGTCGCCGAAGTCGGCCGAGCGCGCGGTAGCGCATTCCGCGAATCACGCTGCCGCCCCAAAGATCCGGACCGCGAGTGGGTTCCCCGGCGGCGACAGCAGGCGCGGCCGTCAGTCGAGCAGCGCATCGAAAGGACAGGGATTCCGCGCGCGGCCACGGCGTCCGCTGCGGATTCCCGGCCACTGAATCCGCACCGCCGCTGAATCCGCACGACCAGCTGGTAGCCGATGCGGCCCGCCCGCATCGAACTACCGGCCTCTCCCCTCGCTCGATCGAAAGGCGCACCCGTGACCCAGATCTGCACCACTCGCTCCACCCGCACGGCCAACGGCATGGTCAGCGAGGACCCCATCAAGGACTACCTGCGGAAGATCGGGCGGACCGCGCTGCTGACCGCGACGCAGGAAGTCGAGCTCGGCGGGCGCATCGAGGCGGGTGCGCTCGCCCAGCAACGCCTCGACGAAAGCGCCTCCGCGGGAATCGAACTCACCGTCACGGAACGGCGCGGGTTGCGGCGCACCGCCGCGGACGGCAGGCGCGCCAAGGAGCACATGGTCCAGGCCAACCTGCGCCTTGTCGTCTCCGTCGCCAAGCGCTACCCGACGCCGACCAGCATGTCGCTGCTCGACCTCATCCAGGAGGGCACCTGCGGTCTGATCCGCGCGGTAGAGAAATTCGATCACCGGCGCGGGCTCAAGCTGTCCACCTACGCCACCTGGTGGATCCGCCAGTCGATCGGCCGCGCGCTGGCCGACCTGGGCCGCACCATCCGCATCCCCGTGCATGTGGTGGATGTGCTCAACCGCGTCACCCGCACCCGGCGCACGCTGTCGCAGCAACTGGGCCGCGAGGCGAGCGTCGCGGAGGTGGCCGCCGAGCTGGACCTGTCGGTCACCCAGGTCGAGGACGTGATGCGCCATGGACGCGAACCGATTTCGCTGCACACCCCGGTCGGAGAGGAGGACGACACCGAACTCGGCGGGCTGCTCGCCGATGATGTTCCCGACCCTGCCGATGTGGTGGCAGAGGCCATGCTGCGTGTTCAGCTCGACGCGGCACTCGCGACGCTCACCGCCAAAGAGGCCGAGGTGATCGGGCTGCGCTTCGGCCTGGATCGCGGCGAGCCGCGGACCTTGGCGGAAATCGGCACCACCCTCGGCGTATCCCGCGAACGAGTCCGGCAGATCGAAGCCAAGGGCATGGGCAAATTGCGCAGGCCGTCGTGCACCCGCACGCTGGAGGGCATGCTCGCCTAGCGCGGTATCCCGGTGGCGGTCACGGCGTTTCGATCAACGCCACCGCCACCGGGACGAGCACCTCGACCAACGCCTCGACCGGTGGGCGCGGGTCGGCGAGCAGCCACTCGTGGGCGAGTCCGTTGATCGCGCCGATCAGGGCGCTGGTGCTGAGCCCGGGTCCACCGCGCACTCGACCGCCCGCCGCGACGGCGGGCACCACCAGAGATTCCAGCACCATCCCCCACGAGTGGCGGCGCTCGCGCCGGTAGCGTTCCATCCGCTCGCTGACCCCGACCACCTCGATGAACGCGACCTTGGCCCGGTACGGGTCGGAGCCGACCGACTGGAGATACGCGGTGAGCACCGTGGTCATCGCGGCGGTCATGTCGAAGCTCGGAGCGAGCTGCTCGAGTGCCGCCATGACAGCCGCCGCGGCCTCGTCCTGAATGCGGTCGTAGGCCGCGATCAAGACGTCCTCCCTGGTCTGGAACTCCTCGTAGAACTGCCGCTTGGACAGCCCTGCCGCGGCGCAGACATCCGCGAGCGAGCATGCGGGGTAACCGCGTTCGGCGAAGATCCTGGTCGCCGCATCGAGGAACCGCAGGCGGCGCTCGGCCTTCCGCTCGGCCACGGCGCGACCGCCGTATTGCCTGCCCACTGTGGTTGTCACGCACACCACGGTAGCGAAGCGGGATCGACAGCGCCGTAGCCACTCGAACGGCGATTTGTCCACGGATCGCCGGGTGCTCCTTGCGGAGTGACCGTCGCCACATGTTTAATGTGAGACCATTCGGGATCACATTTGGCCCGGCTGGACGAAGAGGTTCATCTTGCCCGCTCTATTCAGTTCCAGACGCCGGCGAGCGATGGCGGCGACGCTGGCCACCCTCGCAGGTCTGTACGTCACGCTCGCCGCACCAGCGCCTGCGACGCCGCCGCCGGACAATCCACCGGTCCAGCCCGCGCTGCCGTTCCCGATTCCACCGCTGCCACCCGGCTTCGACCCGGCGTTCTACCGCCCGGCTCCCGAGAGCTACCTGGACAAGGCTCCCGGCGAACTCATTGCCGCCCGGCAGGTGAATCTGGCCAACCTCTCGCTGCTTCCGGTCAATGTCGACGCCTGGCAGCTGTCCTACCGCTCGACGAACACCCGCGGCGACGCGATCCCCGCAGTCGCCACGGTGATCAAGCCGCGCGGCTACGTCGCCGATCGGCCGCTGTTCTCCTACCAGATCGCCGAGGACTCCACCGGCAACTACTGCATGCCGTCCTATCAGCTGCAGATGGGCTCGATCCCGGCGACCATCACCGGTTCGACACTGGTTGCCGCGCAATTCCTCGAGGTGCAGGCCGCGCTGGCGCAGGGCTGGGCCGTGGTGGTTCCCGACCATCAGGGACCCGACTCGGCCTACGCCGCAGGCCCGCTGGCCGGGCGCATCACCCTGGACGGCATCCGCGCCGCGGAGCACTTCGACCCGATGCAGCTGTCGGGAACGCAGACGAGAGTCGGCCTGATGGGCTACTCCGGCGGCGCGATCGCGACCGGTCACGCTGCCGAGCTACGCGGCGAATACGCACCGGAACTGAACGTGGTCGGCGTCGCGGAAGGCGGCATCCCCGCCGATCTCGCGGCCGCGCTGAAGCTGGCCAACGGCAATTTGTCGTCCGGCCTGATCATGGCGGGCGCGCTGGGCGTTTCCCGCGAGTACCCCGCGTTGCGCGACTTCCTCGACCGGCACATGAACCCACTCGGGCGCGTCATGCTGATCGCCAAGGACCAGCTCTGCGCGAGCTATCAGGCGGCGCTGTTCCCATTCGGCGACAACCTCGGCATGCTCGACGCCGATCCGTTCAGCGATCCGGCCGTCGCCGAGACGCTGGCGAAAACCCGGATGGGACAGCATGTTCCGGATATGCCGATGTACATGTATCAGGCCAATGCGGACTGGCTGATTCCGGTCGGACCGGTCAATACGGTGGTCGACACCTATTGCCAGGATCCGAACGCGCGAGTCGAGTACACCCGCGACCACTTCAGCGAACACCTCACCCTCGATCCCATCGGTGCGCCACGAGCACTGCTGTGGCTGAAGGATCGCTTCGCGGGCGCTCCGGTCGCCGCGGGCTGCTCGACCAGCGATGTCGGCTCGATGATGCTCGATCCGGCGACCTGGAAGGTCTGGGAGGAGACGGCGGGCGCCACCCTGGCCGCGGCCTTCCAGCAGCCGATCGGCAGCGGCCGCTGAGGTACTTCGCCCCGCGTGTCCGAGCGTTTTCGGCCGCGCGGGGCATGGGTGTCCGAGACGCTCGGATCACAAACTCGTGTCGTCCTTCCCCTGGAACTTACTCCGGAGTAAGGTCGGGCCCATGGCGTGGAAACCAACAGAAGTACCCGACCAGAGCGGGCGCACCTTTATCGTCACCGGAGCCAACGGCGGCCTCGGCGTCGAGACCACCACGGTGCTGGCGGCCAAAGGCGGCACGGTGATCATGGCCTGCCGCAACGCGGAGAAGGCCAAGACGATCGCCGAGCGCATCGACGGCGATGTCCGTGTCGCCGTGCTGGATCTCGCGGATCTGGCCTCGGTGCGCCGATTCGCCGACAGTACTGGCGAATTCGACGTGCTGATCAATAACGCGGGCCTGATGAACGTGCCCTTCTCCCGCACCAAGGACGGGTTCGAAACCCAGTTCGGCGTCAACCATCTCGGCCACTTCGCGCTGACCGGGCTGCTGCTGGACCGGATGCGCGACCGAGTGGTGAGTCTCGCGAGCATCGCCCACAAGCAGACCCCCAAGCTGTGGATCGATGACCTGAACTACGAAAACCGTCGCTACCAGCGCAATCTGGCCTATGCCCAGTCCAAGCTCGCGAACCTGATGTTCGGCAGGGAATTACAGCACCGACTGACCGAATCCGGTTCCGGTAAGCGCTCTTACGTGGTGCACCCCGGTGTCTCGGCCACCGACCTGTTCGCCAAAACCGAGACCCCGATCGACCGGATCAGCAAGCCCTTCATCCGCCTCGTCGGTCACTCCCCGGCCAAGGCCGCGCACTCGACGCTGTTCGCGGCGACCATGCCGGACGCCGACCCGTCCACCTACTGGGGCCCGACCAAGTTCTTCCAGAGCCAGGGACCGGTGGAGGCGGCGCCGTCGAGCAAGCTGTCGAACAGCCGGGAATTGCAGCGTCGGCTCTGGGAGGAATCCGAGCGCATGACCGGGATCTCCTACAAGTTCTGAGTCCCCGAAGCCGGAAGCGGATGGCCCGTCGGCCAAGTGCCGGCGGGCCGCATCGGTGACACCAAGAACAGGTGATACCACCGAGGTATCATGGCTCGTATGGCTATGACACTAAGACTCAACGATGACGACGACCGTGCGCTCACCGAACAGGCTCAGCGGGAAGGCCGCAGCAAGCAAGAGATTGCCCAAGAGGCGATCCACCTTCACCTGACACGCCGCGCCGAAGCCTTCGACCGACTACTCGCCGAAACTATGACCGAGCACGCCGAACTGCTCGAGCGACTGGCATGAAATATCTCACCCTCGAGGAACTACTGGCCATTGCTACCGCAGTGAACGGCGGACATGCCGCCGTTCGCGACGCAGGCTTGTTGGCGGCCTCGGTGGAACGTCCCCGCACCACGGTGTTCGGGCACGAGGCGTACCCACGTCTCATAGACAAGGCGGCGGCACTGCTGCATTCGATCGCACGGAATCATGCCCTCATCGATGGCAACAAGAGGACCGCATTCCTTGCGGCGGCGATTATGTTGCGGATCAACGGCGAACACGTCAAAGCATTCCCAGAGGCGCAGGAGAAAGCCATGAATGCGATTGCGCAAGGCGATATGGAAGTGCCCCAGATTGCTGCGCTGCTGGAAGAATGGACCACCTGACATTGAGTCGCCTCAGGGGACTTGCCGTCCGCTAGACCTCAGAGACGCCAGCATGATCTCCGATGGCACCGGAGTCGCTTCATGACGCGGTCGGAATGCCCGCTGGGCCAATGACTGACCCGGCAACGCGTCGAATTCGCCCGCCGCTACTGAAAACCACCGAACTGCCGGTGGACCGGGTCGCCGCGGCAGCGGGTTTCGGCACCGCGGCCTCGATGCGCCAGCACCTGACCGCGGCTATCGGAGCGTCACCGACGGCCTACCGGCAGACCTTTCACGCCATCGCGGGTCGCTGCCCTTCGAAGGCGCCCGCATCTATCTGCGGCTGGCGCGCCGATAGCCCACCGCGGCCGGGACGGCGAACACGATGATCGCGCCGAGCGACCAGATGATCGTCATGGTCAGCGGCCTGGCGAGCGGGCCGCCGAGCGCGAGCGCCCGCATCGCGTCGACCGCGACCGAGAGCGGCTGGTTGCGCACCACCGGCTGAATCCACTGCGGATAGGCGGCGAGCGGGACGAAGCCGGTGCTGAAGAACATCAGCAGCGAGCTCAGGATCGCGACGCCCTCGACGAGAGTCGCTTTCGCGGTGTAGACCGCGATGGCGGTGACCATCGTGGCGAAGGCGAGGCCGAAAAACACCGGCACCAGCAGGAACACCAGCCCCGCGAGCACACCCTGTTGGAAGCGGAACCCGAGCAAGTACCCGACAACGACGACGATGACGGTTCCGGTGAGGATGCGGCAACCCTCGGCGAGGATCCTGGCCGCCAAGCCTGAGGCGCGGTGGACGGGCAGCACCCAGAACCGGGCGAGCAGACCGGCGTCGCGTTCGCGCCCGAGCATCACGCCGCTGGCCACCGCGCCGGACAGCGCGCCGACGATGGCGACCATCGGCACCGAGCCGTAGAGCGCGTCGCCACCGGTGAACCTCTCGATCTGACCGCCGATCACGGTGTCGAGCATGAACAGCAACAGGCACGGAATGATCAGCGTCTCCAGCAGGGCGACCGGATGGCGTACCGAACGCAGCAGCAGCCGCTGTGTCTGCAGCATCGTGTGCCGCACCAGCGACGCCGGTGATGTCTCGGAGCCGCGCACGCTGGGCGTGGCAAACAGTGTCATCACGCCCTCCTGGTGCTCAGCCGGATGGTGATCGGAATACACACGACAACGATTCCTAACGCCCACAGCAGCGGTGGGCCCATCAGCGACCACGTCACCTCGCCCGCATTGCCTTTGGTGTCGCCGGCCAGCGCCCGCAGTGCGATGGCGAACTGCGAGACCGGCTGATTGCGCACGAACCACTGCACCCAGTGCGGAAATTGGCTCGCCGGAGCCAGCCCTGTCGACAGCATGCCGAAGATCAACGGCGGCAACACCAGCGCCTGCGTGATGCTCTCGGGGCTCTTCGACACCGTCCCGATGACATCCGCGCCGAGCGTGAATGCGATGCCGATGAGCAAGGAGAACGCCAGGAAACCGAGCGTGTGAAGAGCGTCGAGACGGAAACGGAAGCCGATGACATACCCGCACACCACCGCGGCGGCCAACGCGAGCAGCAGTCGGAAGATATTGCCGGACATACGCGCCACGACGGGCACCAGCGGCCAGATGGGCATCGAGCCGAACCGGCGGTCCAGCCCCGCGACAGCGTCGGACGCGGCGCGGAATGCGGCCGAGATAGCCGTGAAGGCCGCCGCCTGCAGGATGACCAGCGGCATCATGTACTGCGCGTAGCTGCTGAAGCCATTTCCGGAGAAAGTCATCACCGTCTTCAACGGGATGTAGAAACTGGCGGTGAAGGCCGCGGGCGCGAGAATCGACGACAGCACTTCGCCGGTCTTGACCGACGGCACGATCAACCGCGAGGTGAGCACCCACCACTGCTGCACAGTGGCCGGGGTGGCGCGCGCGGAGGTCAGCCAGGTGCCCGTCGTCACGAGCCGACCTCGCCGTCTGCCGAGGCGAGATGACCGGTCAGCTGCAGGAATACATCGTCGAGCGACGGCCTGCGCAGCGCGATGTCGACCAATTCGATCCCGGCTCCGTCCAGCCGTCGCAGCGCCTCCGCGAGGGTCTTGGCGCCGTCGGCCGCCGGGATGGCGATGCGGTCCGAGCCGGGTGTCAGTGCGGTGCGGATCTCCTGCGGCAGCAGTGATCCGAGCGCCGCCGCGATGGCGGGCAGATCCTTGAGATCCAGCGGCACCACCTCGCAGTAGCTGCCGCCGGTCCGCGATTTCAGCTCGTCGGCAGTGCCCTGCGCGATCACCACACCGTGGTCGATGACGATGATCCGATCGCAGAGCGCGTCGGCTTCCTCCAGATACTGGGTGGTCAGCAGGGTGGTAATGCCGTTCTTCTTGAAGCTGGACACCAGATCCCATACTCCTTGCCTGCTGCGTGGATCCAGGCCGGTGGTCGGCTCGTCGAGGAACACCACATCCGGTCGGACCACCAGACCGCAGGCAATATCGATGCGCCTGCGCATACCGCCCGAATAGGTGCCGACCCGGCGACTCGCGGCGCCCACCAGATCGAATTCGGTGAGCAACTCATCCGCGCGCGCCTTGGCGGACCCCTTACGCAGTCCCATCAACCTGCCGAACAGCACGAGGTTCTCGTAGCCGCTGAGCATGTCGTCGAGTGCGGCGAATTGCCCGGTCAGCATGATGGATCTGCGCACTGCCGCGGGATCGGCGACGACGTCGTGCCCCGCGACCATGGCTCTGCCCTCGTCCGGTGCGATCAGTGTCGACAGGATGTTGACCATGGTGGTCTTGCCCGCGCCGTTGGGTCCGAGGATGCCGAGCACCTCCCCCTGGTCTGCCGTGAAATCGATACCGCGCAATGCCTGCACATCGCCGAAGGATTTCTCGATGCCCTCGACGAGGACTCCAGTGTCGGAACTCATCGCCTGCCTCCCAGCTGCTCGTCGAGTGCGCGGGCGATGGTTGCCAGCGCGTGTGGTGCGGTCAGTTCGTCATGGGTCACGTCGACGTCGACGGTGGTGATCTCGCCGGTGACGTACGGTCGCCAGCCATCCGGACCGAAAATGTCCGAAGTATCCACGGTGGCGTGGACATACAGCATGTCGCCGTGGTAGATCGGGCGCTGATAACCGGTCCTGGTGCGCGCCGACGCGTTGTAGGAGCCCGCCATTCGTTCGAGGGTGTCCGCGCCGATGATCGAGACGCCACCCATCCGATCGCGGATGAGATCCGCCGCCTCCTGTGCGGTCGCCTCAGCGGGGACGTCGTGGATACCGAACACCGCGCCGAAGGCATTGACGAAGGCGCCCGCGGTGAGCCGCTCGATGCTGTCACCGTCGATGTCGGCGGTGTCGGCATCCAGCAGCGCCAGCACGCCGACCGACGCGCCTGACTGCTCCAGCTTCGTGGCGATCGCCTGCGCGATGAGCCCGCCGAAGGACCAGCCGAGCAGGTGGTAGGGGCCGTCGGGTTGCACCCGGCGGATCTCGGCGACGTACCGGTCGGCGAACTCCTCGATGGACCGAACCGACGGTGCGCCACTGAGATCCGGAGCCTGCAGACCGTAGATCGGGCGGCCCGGCGCCAGTGCGTCCGCCAGCCCGAGGTAGGTCCAGGCCATTCCGGACGACGGGTGGATGCAGAACAATGCCGGTTCGTCGCCGCCGAGCCGGATCGGCAACAGCACGTCCAGTCCGAGTCCGCCCGGCCCGGCCTCGGCAACCGGTTGCGCGGCAAGGGCAGCCTCCTCCGCGGCCGCCTGCTGCGCCTGCGGTGTCCGCGCGAACTCCGCTGCGGCGCTGAGGGCCTCGGCCCATATCCGTGCCAGCTCTTCGACATCACCACGCTCGAGCAGGGTTTCGGGGTAGCCGATGCTCACGTGCAGTCGATCGCCGAGAACGACGGCGTTGACGTCGATCTCGGACATCAACGGCACGTCCGGATGCTCGGCGGCGTGCAGGTCGCCGAACTCGTCGGTCGGCAGCCAGCCGAGCCCTTCCAGCCCGGCCGGAATACTCGCCGTCGCGTAGCGGCCGAGATAGTTGAAGCCGACTCGCCCCGGCAGCCGTTTCGGCAGTTGTTCCGCCGCAGCGGAGTTCAGGTAACGCAGCAGTCCGAATCCGATGCCCTTGTCCGGCACGGCACGCAACTGGTGCTTCACCGCGCGGACCGCCGAGCCCATCGCAGCGCCGCCGGACAACGCGGCGTCGAGGTCGATCTCGGCGAAATCCAATCGCACCGGATAGATGCTGGTGAACCATCCGACAGTCCGCGAGAGATCGGCACCGGGAATCACCTCCTCTTGACGACCGTGTCCTTCGAGCCGGATGAGCGCAGAGCTGCTCGCACCGGACGAGTCCGCCGGCGAAATTCCGTCGCCACCCTCGTGTTCCGCGCGCGCCCGCCAGCGCATCAGCGCCAGGGCCAACGTGGCGAGCAGAGCGTCGTCGGCGCCCCCTTGGAAGAGTGCGGGCAGTGTCGTCAGCAGTCCGGTGGTCACCTCCGCGGACACATCGAACTCGACCATCCGCATGGTGTGCGCCTGATCGATGGCCGGGTCGAGCTCGCGGGAGCCGATCAGCGGGTCGGGCCCGTCGACGATGTCGCGCCAGTAGCTGAGCTCGGCCATGCGGGGCTCCCGGTGTGCCTCCTCGGTCAGCGCGTGCGACCAGCGACGCATGGAGGTTCCGGTTTCGGCGAGGATCGGCGTGCCGCCGGTGGAGACCTGGGCCCACGCGGCGATCAAGTCCGGCACCAGGATTCGCCATGACACACCATCCACGACGAGGTGGTGCGCGACGACGATCAGCCGGCCCGGCCTGCGCCGAGCACCCGCGTCGCCGACGGGATCGAGCCAGATCAACTGCAGGACGACACCGTTGGCCGGGTCCACTCGGTTCAGCGCGGAATCCACTTCCGCGATGGCGTATTCACGGACATCCACGGTGTCGGCATCGGCGTCGAACTCGATGCGGTGCACGAGCGCGTCCACATCGATCGAGCCGGGCGCGCCGACCCGCACCTGCCATTCGGCCGCGGTGTCCTGATACAGCCTGGCGCGCAGCATGTCGTGCCGGTCGATCACGGCCGCGAACGTCGCGACGAGCTGCGCGCGCTCGATGCCGATCGGCAGCTCCAGGACCGCGGTCTGGGCGAACCGGTCGAAGTTCCCGCCCCGCTCGATCATGTAGCGCACGATCGGCGTCAGTGGCAGCTCACCCACGCCGCCGCCGGGCAGCTCCTCCAGGGTCACCACCTCGCCTGCGGCGTCGGCGAGCGCCGCGAGCGCTTCGACAGTGCGGTGTTCGAATATCTGCAAGGGTGTGAGCACCAGGCCGTGCATCCGCGCCCGCGACACCAGTTGGATCGCGAGAATGCTGTCGCCGCCGAGTGCGAAGAACGAATCGTGCACGCCCACCTTTTCGCGGCCGAGCAGCTCCGCGTAGATCTCGGCGAGCCGCTCCTCGGAAGGTGTTTGCGGCGCCCGATATTCGGTCTCGACATCGTCGAACACCGGATCGGGCAATGCGCGGCGATCGAGCTTGCCGACCGCGTTGATCGGGATCTCGTCGAGGACGACGAACGCAGCGGGAACCATGTACGCGGGCAAGGTTTCCGCGGCAAAGGCGCGCAGTTGCGCGAGATCGAGCGTGTGGTCGGCCGCCGGAACCACGTAGGCCGCCAATGCCGTCGAGCCCGCGGGCCCGCGCACTCCGAGGGTCATCGCGAATTCCACGCCGTCGGCGCGCCCGAGCACCGCATCGATCTCGCCGAGCTCGATACGCTGCCCACGCACCTTGACCTGGAAATCGGTCCGCCCGATGTACTCCAGTTGCCGGTCGCGCGTCCACCGGACGAGGTCACCGGTGCGGTACATCCGCTCGCCCGGCGCGCCGAACGGATCGGCGACGAACCGGGTCGCGTTCAGCTCCGGCCTGCCGTGGTAGCCCCTCGCCAGCGCGGGTCCCGCGATATACAGCTCGCCCGCGACCCCGAACGGGACCGGACGCAGCCGATCGTCGAGCACCAGGACCGCCGAGCCACGAATCGGGCGGCCGATGGTCACCGGAGCACCCACGGCCATTGCGGTGGAACTCGTTGCCCAGATGGTGGATTCGGTGGGTCCGTAGAGATTCACCATGCTGCGTCCTTGCGCCCACCGCTCGACCAGTTCCGCGCCGACCGCCTCACCGACCACCGCGAGCACCCGCACGCTCGGCACCGTCGCGGGGTCCATCGTCGCCAGCGCCGAGGGGGTGATCACCATATGCGTCACTTGCTCGGCAGCGATCAGCTCGGCAAGCGGTATGCCGCCGAACACATCCGGCGGCGCGACCACCGACGCACTGCCCGAGCCGAACGCCATCAACGCCTCGAACACCGAGGCGTCGAAACTCGGTGACGCCACCTGCAGTACTCGCGAATTCTCCGCCAGCGCGAGCTGTTCCAGTTGCCCCGTAATCAGATCGGCGATGCCGCGATGCGACACCGAGACGCCCTTCGGTGTTCCGGTCGACCCCGATGTGTAGATCATCCAGGCGGCTTGGTCCGGATAAACCGGACTGCGCAGCTCGTCGGGCCGCACGGCATCCTCGCCCATCGGCTGGATGCGCGCGGCGAACTCGGCATCGTCGAGCACCAGCCACTGCGCGCCATCCGGTAATTGGGCCCGATGCGCGGCCACGGTGAGTCCGAGCACCGCGGCGGAATCGGCGAGCATGTGCTCGATCCGGTCGGCCGGGTACTTCGGATCGACCGGCAGGAACGCCGCACCGGCCTTCGCCGCCGCCCACATGCCGGTGAGCAGTTCGGCCCCACGGGTGAGACCGAGCGCGACCACGGTCTCCGGCCCGGCGCCCGCGCTGATCAGGACTCGGGCGAGCTGGTTGGCGCGGGCGTCCAGCGCGCGATAGGTAGTGGTGCGCCCGTCGACGACAAGCGCGGGTCGCTCCGGATACGTCGACGCCGACGCAGCGAAGACCTGCGCGAGCGTCATGGTTGCGGCGCTGGCAGGCCCACGCACGGGAACCAGTGTCTCGCGCTCGGATTCCTCGAGCACATCGATATCGGAGATCGCCAGGTCGCTGTCGGCGACCACCGCGCTCAGCACGCGCCGCCACCGGGTCACCAGGGTCGCCGCGGTGGCCGCGTCGAACAGGTCCGTCGCATAGGACAGCACGCCGCTCAGCCCGGCCGGTTCGGTCCCCGAGAGGTGTTCTCGCAGATCGAGAGTCAGGTCGAACTGCGCGGCGTCCCGGTCGAGATCCTCGACCTCGATGCGCAGACCGGGCAATTCGAGGGTCGGCTCGACGAAGTTCTGTAGCGACAGCGATACCTGGAAGATCGGGTGGTGCGCCGTCGACCGTGTCGGATTCAGCACCTGGACGAGCCGTTCGAACGGCACATCGGCATTGCCGAACGCGTCGAGGTCGGTCGACCGCACTGTCGCGAGGAACTCGCGGAAGCCCGCGTTCGGGTCGACCGGTGTGCGCAGGGCAAGGGTGTTGACGAACATGCCGACCAGCCCGTCGAGGGCCGCCTCGCCGCGCCCGGCGATCGCCGTGCCGATCACCACGTCGTCGGTGCCGCCGAGACGGGCCAGCAGCACCGCGAGCGCGGCGTGCACAACCATGAACAGACTGACGTCGGCCGTGGCCGCGAGCTCGCCCATGGCCCGGTGCAGCGCCGCGTCGATCTCGAAATCCACATCGGCGCTGTGCATTGTCTGCACGGCGGGCCGCGGTCGATCGGCGGGGAGTTCGAGCAGGTCGGGTGCGCCGGTCAGCGCGCTGGTCCAGTAACCGACCTGGCGCGCGGCCATCGACTCGGGATCGCGCTCGTCACCGAGCAGCTCGCGGTGCCACAGCGCGTAATCGGCATACTGCACGGCCGGCGGCGGCCCCGCCGTACCCGCGGCATAGGCGGTCATCAGGTCGCCGGCCAGCGGCGCCATCGACGAACCGTCGGCGCTGATGTGATGGACCACGAGGACCACGACGTGGACCTCGGGTGCGACGCGCAGCAATCCGACCCGCAGCGGCGGCGCGGTGCCGATGTCGAATCCGGTCCCGGTCAGCTCGGCGATCCGATTACGCAGCGGCACACCGTCTTCGGTGTCTACCACGGTGAGCACGGGCAGCGCTGCCGCACCGCGCAAGACCACCTGCCGCGGCCCCTCCGCGTCGGAGGGATACACGGTGCGCAGGCTTTCGTGCCGGTCGACGACATCGGCCACCGCCACCCGCAACGCATCGATATCGAGCGCGCCGGTGAGCCGCAGCGCCACCGCGATGTTGTAGGCGGGTGAACCGGGATCCAACTGATTGAGCACCCACATGCGCTGTTGCGCGGGTGACAACGGAATCCGGTCCGGCCGGATCCGCGGCGCGAGCACGAACCTGCTGCGCTCGCCACCGGCGGCGGGCACGATCCGCGCCGAAAGCTGGGCGACGGTCGGGGCATCGAAGAGGTCACGCAGCGCGGTCCGCGCGCCGAGCGCCGAATTGATCCTGGCGACAACCCGGGTCGCGCTCAGCGAGTTGCCGCCGAGCTCGAAGAACGATTCGTCGATGCTGACCCGTTCGGTGTCGAGCACGTCGGCGAACACCTCCGCGACGGCTTGCTCGACGGGTGTGCGCGGCGCGAGATAAGCGCGTCGCGAGATCGAGAAATCAGGCACCGGCAGCGCGTTGCGGTCCAGCTTGCCCACGGGGGTCAGCGGTACCTCGTCCAGTGCGATGAGATAGCCGGGAACCATGTATCCGGGCAGCGTAGTGGCGATCTGGTTGCGCAACTGCTCGGTGTCCAGCGCCACCCCGGCGACGGGGACCACATAGGACACCAGCACGGTCTCCCCCGCCGGTCCGGCGCGGCCGATCGTCGCCGCGTATTCCACCCGGTCGTCGGCGGAGAGCACCGCGTCGATCTCACCGAGTTCGATGCGCAGGCCGCGAATCTTCACCTGGAAGTCGCTGCGGCCCTGGTAATCGAGCTCACCGGGCTTGTCCGGCACCCACCGCACCATGTCACCGGTGCGATACATCCGCTCCCCCGGCGCACCGTACGGGTTGGCGACGAATCGTCCCGCGGTCATCGAGAACCGATTGAAGTAGCCGCGCGCCAGGGCGGGCCCCGCCAGGTACAGCTCACCGGTGATGCCGACCGGGACGGGACGCAGCCATGGGTCGAGCACCATCACCGCCGCGCCCTGAACCGGTCCGCCGATGGTGACCGGTTCGCCGATCCGCAGCTCGCTCGGTCCCGTCGCCCAGATACTGAATTCCGTGGGGCCGTACAGGTTCACCATTCGGCGACCCGGCGCCCACTGGGCCGTCAGCTCCGGACTGATCGCCTCACCGGCCACCGCCAGCATGCGCAGCTCGGTGAGGTCGCTGGGATCCATGGTGGCGAGCACCGACGGCGTGATGACCGCATGGGTGATCTTCTCGTCGCGGATCAACTGCTCGAGCGCACTGCCGCCGTACACATCCGGTGGTGACAGCACCAGCTTCGCGCCGGTGGAGTGCGCCATCAGCAGCTCGAACACCGACGCGTCGAAACTCGGTGAGGCGACCTGCAATACGCGTGCGGTCGGATCGAGATCGAGTGAACCGCGCTGGGTCGTCACCAGGTTCGCCAGACCGCGATGGCTCAGCAGCACGGCCTTCGGCTTGCCGGTGGAACCCGAGGTGTAGATCAGGTAGGCGGTCTGCTCGATGTCGATGGCGTGGCCGCGATCCTCGTCGGTGATGGGCGCGTCGGAAACCGTCATCACCTTGCGGATGGTGTTGAGGTCGTCCAGCAGCAGCCAGTCGATGGTGCCGGGCAGCGTCTCACCGGTCGCGCAGACCGTCACGCCGATCGGTGCTTTGGAGTCGGTGAGGATGTGCTCGATTCGCTCCGGCGGATAGCTCGGGTCCAGTGGCGCGAAGGCCGCGCCGGTTTTGGCCAGCGCCCACACCGCGACCACCGACTCCACCGAGCGGGTGAGCGCGAGCACGACGAACACCTCGGGGCCGACACCCCGACGCAGCAGCACCCTGGCGAAACGATTCGACCAGGTGTCGAGTTCGCGGTAGGTCATGGACACGCCGCCGGCACTGACCGCAGTGGCATCAGGGGCGATGGCCACACCGGAGGTCAGGACGTCGGGCAGCGTGCGCAGCGGCATCGGGGCGGCCCCGTACACCGGCAGCAAGGCGGCGCGTTCGTCGCGATCGCAATGCTGCACCAGCGCCACCGCCTGCTGTGGTTTCTCCGCGATCTGCGTCAGCAGCAGCACGAAGCGGTCGAGCAACCGGCGCGCCGCGGCCGCTTCCAGCTGGTCGGCCATGAACTTCACGGTGATCCGCATGCTGTCGCCCGCAGGGCCGCCGGGCAGCGGAATGACCATGAGATTCAACGGATACGGCGTCGCGTCGGTCCCCGTCACATCGAGCACCCGCATGCCCGCGATATCCAGCGACTGCGACAGCACTTCCCGATCGATCGGGTAGGACTCGAAAACGGTGAGCGTGTCGAACAGTTCGGCAAGCCCGACGGCCTGGTGGATCGCGGCGAGCCCGACATGCTGATGATCCAGCAGCCGCGCCTGCTCGGACTGGACGCGAGCCAGCAGATCGACGACCCGCTCGCCCGGCTCGAGGCGCACCCGCACCGGCAGCGTGTTGATGAACAGTCCGACCATGTCCTCGACGCCCGCCAGCTGCGGCGGCCTGCCGGAGACCGTGCCGCCGAACACCACATCGGTCCGGCCGGTCACCATCGCGAGCAGCAGCGCCCACGCGACCTGCACCGAGGTGTTGACCGTGGCGCCCGCCTCGCGCGCGGACTTCTCCAGCCGTGCAACGGCATCGGCGGACAGATCCACCGACACCATGCCTGGTTCCGTGGATTCGATCCCCGTCAGTGTCGGCACCGCGCGCGTCGGGGCGTCGATCCCGGCCAGCGACTGCTTCCACGCCGCGATCGAGGCCGCGTTGTCCTGTCTGTCGAGCCAGGACAGGAACTCCCGGTAGGAAGGAGCGGGCGGCAGTGTGGGGAGCTGCCCCGCAGCGCCCGCGGTGATGTAGATCGCCAGCAGCTCGCGTACCAGCAGCGGGGTCGACCACCCGTCGAGCACCAGGTGGTGATTCGTCATCACCAGCGTGTAGTCCTCGGCCGCGGTCCTGATGAGGGTGAAACGCAGCAGTGGCGGACGAGTGAGGTCGAAGCGGGTGCTGGCGTCGACCTCGATGCGGCGTTCCAGTTCGCGGTCTCGTTCGGCGCTGTCGGTGATCGCGCTCAGATCCAGGTCGTACCACCGTATCTCGGCGGTCGCGAGCACGAGCTGACGTGGACCGTCGTCGGTCTCCACGTAGGCGACCCGCAGATTCTCGTGCCGTTCGACCAATGCCTGTGCGGCCGAACGCAAACGGGCCGCGTCGACGCGACCGGCAAGGGTGAGCCTGGTCTGCACGGTGTATCCGTCGGCGGTGTCGGAGTCGTACCAGGCGTGGAAGAGCAGGCCGTACTGCAGTGGCGAGAGCGGCCACACGTCGGTCAGATTCGGGTAGCGCTGCTCCCAGCTGTCCAGCTGGCCTGCGGTGACACCGACGAGGTCGAAATCCGACGGTGTGTGGCCGCCCGCACCTGCGGTCCGCGCATGCGCGGCCAGGGCGCGCAGGGCCTGCGCCCACAGCTCGGCGAGCTCGCGCACCTGTGCCTCGTCGAGAATCCGCGACGCGTAGCCCCAGGTCACCTCGAGCTCGGTGTCGCTCATGATGGCGTTGATGTCGACGACGGCCGCCAAGGGCGCGCGGTCGTCGTTGGTCGCGGCGAATCGCTCCGGCTGCCAGGTTGCGCCCGCGCCGCCGGTTGCCGCGCGCCCGAGATAGTTGAAGCTGATCTGCGGGGTCCCGGTATCGGTCAGGGCCGCAGCGGTTTCCGGGTTCAGGTAGCGCAGCATGCCGTAGCCGACGCCCTTGTCCGGGATGGCGCGCAACTGTTCCTTCGCGGCCTTGATGGCGGCTCCCGCGGCGGGGCCGCCCGCGAAGGCGTCGTCGAGGTCGATGCCGGTCAGGTCGATCGCGACTGGATAGACACTGGTGAACCAGCCGACGGTGCGGTCGACGGCGGCGTGCGGCAGCACCGCCTCCTCGCGCCCGTGGCCCTCCAGCGTGAGCAGCACAGCCGTGCGTGGACGCCAGCGGCATACGGCCATGGCGAGCGCCGTGAGCAGCGCGTCGTCGGCGCCGCAGTGGAATCGGTCCGGCACCAGTTCGAGCACGGCACTCGCCACCTCGGCGGGCACCGTCGTGCGGACGTCCGCCATGGTCGCGACCACGTCCAGCGCCGGATCCATCTCGCGCGCACCGAGTTCCTGATCGGGAGTGGCCAGAATCCGCTGCCACACCGGGAGTTCACCGGCGCGGCCGGCCGCCGCCTCGACCTGGCCGTGCGCCCAGCGCCGCATCGACGTGCCGACCGGCTCCAGCGTTCCGCCGATCAAGGCGGTGACCAAGTCCGGCAACAGAATTCGCCACGACACCCCGTCGACCACAAGATGGTGCAGCACCAGCCACAGCCGCGGATCGGCGTCCGGCGACTCGATCAGCACCACGCGCACCACAACGCCCGCGGCGGGATCGAGCAGATCGGCCGCACGCTGCAACTCGCGCTCGTACGTCCCGGCCGGATCCGGACCGGCGGCGACCACGTCGATGAGGTTGTCGGCATCGACCGAGCCGCCCTCGCCGACAACCCATTCCCAGCCCGCCGCCGATTGTCGCAGCGTGCTGCGCAGCACGTCGTGGCGATCGATGAGCGTCGCCAGTGCCTTGGTCAGCTGTTCTCGCTCGACGCCGCGGGGCAGGCCGACCAGTACGGCCTGGCTGAACCGCTGCCACGGCTCGCCGTGCTCGAGCATGGCGTGCACGATCGGCGTGAGCTCGACCGGGCCGACACCGCCACCGGGCAGTTCGCGCAGCTGAGGTGCGGCCGCGTCGGCAGCGATGGCGGCCAGCCCGGCAACGGTCTTGCGCTCGAACACGTCTCGCGCACTGAAGGACAGACCTGCCGCCCGTGCCCGTGACACCAACTGAATGGACACGATGCTGTCGCCGCCGAGCGCGAAGAAGTTCTCGTCGACACCCACCTCGCCCAACCCGAGCACCTCGGCGAACAACGGTGCGAGCACTTCTTCGTTCGGTGTGCTCGGCGCGCGCCGCACTGCGGTGCGAGCGGTGAAATCCGGTGCGGGCAACGCTCGTCGATCCACCTTGCCGACCGGGGTGAGCGGCAGGCTGTCGAGCACCATCACGACAGCGGGCACCATGTGGGCCGGAAGTGTGGCGGCGACAAAGGCCTTCAATTCCTCGGGATGCGCCTGCGTGCCCGGCCGCACCAGCACATACGACACCAGCGCGGTGGCTCCGGACGGCGTCGTCGCGCCGATGGTGAGGGTGAAGTCGATGTCGGGGTGGCGCTGGAGAGCGGCGTCCACCTCACCGAGTTCGATGCGGAAACCACGCACCTTTACCTGAAAGTCGCTGCGCCCCAAGTAATCCAGCTCGAGCCGCTCCGCACGCCGATGCCAGCGCACCAGATCACCGGTGCGGTACATGCGAGCGCCCGGCGCGTACGGGTTGGCGACGAATCGGCTCGCGGTCAGCCCGTTGCGCTGGTGGTAGCCGCGAGCGACACCGTCGCCTGCCAGATACAGCTCCCCGATCGTGCCGGTGGCCACCGGCCGCAACCAGGGATCGAGCACGACGGCCGAGACGCCGCGCACCAGACTGCCGATCGTGACGGGCGCGTCCGGCGCCATCGGTGCACTCAGGGTCGTGGTGACGGTGGTTTCGGTGGGCCCGTACCCGTTCAGCAGTCTGCGATCCGCCCACTTCGCCACCAGTTCCGGCGGGCAGGCGTCGCCGCCGACGATGACGGTGCGCAGCGCGGGCAGGGTCGCGGGATCGAGCGAACCCACCACAGCGGGAGTCACATTCAAATGGGTGACGCCGTGCGCGCGCAGTACCTGCGCCATATCCTCGCCCGCGTAGGTCATCGGCGGCACCACCGCGACCGTCGCGCCGACGGCGAAGGCGACGAGCAGTTCCTCCACCGAAATATCGAAGCTCGGCGAGACAGCGTGCGCCACCACGGAATCAGCGGTCACACCGAAGCTGGAGCCGGAGCCGGTAGCCAGATTCGCCAGTCCACGATGCGACACCATGACACCCTTGGGCAGGCCCGTCGATCCCGAGGTGTAGATGACGTAGGCGGTCTGGTCGAGCAGCACGGGCGCGGTGCGCTCCGTATCGGTGATCGGCGACGAATCCTGCATCGCGGCACCGTGATCGGTCGCGTCATCGTCCATGATCAGCCAGGTCACCCGGTCCGGCAGCGACTCCCGAGCCGCGGCGACGGTGAGACCGGCGACGATCCCGCTGTCACCGACCATGTGCTGGATCCGGTCCGCGGGATAGTTCGGGTCGATCGGCACGAACGCCGCACCGGTCTTGGCCACCGCCCACATCCCGGCCACGGAAGCCAGCGAGCGCGGAATCGAAATCGCCACCGTGCGCTCCGGGCCCGCACCCGCCGCGATCAGCAGGCGGGCCCATCTATTCGAGTGTTCGTCGAGCTCGCGGTAGGTCATCGCGGACTCGCCCGCCCGAATGGCGACCGCGCCGGGATCGATAGCAGCGCCCGCGGCCAGAATGTCCGGAAGTGTTTGCGGCACAACCCCGTTCGGTCCGGACGCGGGGACCAGCACGGCCTGCTCGGCCTCGGACACAACCTGCACCGTGGACAGCGCCGCATCCGCGCCCGCCGCGAGGAAGCGGGACAGGAAAGCGCCGAAACGGTCGTGGTGGGCGACCAGCTCGGTGTCACTGTAGAGATTCGGGTTGGCCTGGAAATCGATGTGCGTGCTCTCGCCCGCCACACCGGGATACATGTTGACGAACAGGTCTTCGATCATGCCGGAGGTGAGCACATGCAGGCGGCCGGTGACCGACCCGAGGCGGATCCGGGAGTCCATCATCATCAGGTTCACCGTTGGACCGAACGAGGCCGCCTCGTCCAGGGCCCAGCCGAGATCGCGCACGATGTCTTCCTGCCGATAGCGCGGTCGCCGCAGCGCACCGGTGAGCTCGCTCTGCGTCGCCCGGATCAGCTCGCCCACCGTCGCGGTCGGATCCAGGGTGAGGCGCAGCGGCACGACATTGGCGACCATGCCGCCGGAGCGCCGCAGCGACACCGTCGTGCGGGCAGACACCGGCAGACTCAGCGCCACCTCGGGCGCACCGGTCATGGCGGCGAGATACGCGCCGAACGCGGCCACGATCACCGGTGCCATGCTCGACGAACCAGCCTTCGCGACGGTATCGAGCAGTTCGGCGGTTTCGGCCGACAGTGCGCGGCTGACCAGCCGCGGATGCGCGTCGACCGCGCCGAAACGGCCCGCGAGGTTCACCGGTTCCGCCATCCCGGCCAGGTGTTCGCGCCAGTACTGCCGGTCGGCCTCGAAACGCTCCGAATCGCGATAGGCCACGTCCGCGTCGACG
The DNA here is from genome assembly GCF_042802915.1 of Nocardia sp. NPDC057440. Lineage (NCBI taxonomy): Bacteria > Bacillati > Actinomycetota > Actinomycetes > Mycobacteriales > Nocardiaceae > Nocardia > Nocardia sp. NPDC057440. The sequence goes on along the minus strand of NZ_JBHVDF010000015.1, from coordinate 3,843 downwards.
ATCTTGCGCAGGTCCTCGGCCTTGCCCTCCGGGGGCTGCTGCCCCTCGATGGCCGCGTTGTAGAGCTCCATCGTGCGCTGCAGCATGGTGATCGCACCGACCCCGTCGAGCACGATGTGGTGGATTCGCGAATACCAGTACCAGTGGTCGTCGGCGAGGCGCAGCATCTTGACGTCGCACAACCGGTCGCGCAGCAGCTCGAGCGGCGCGGTGTACTCCGCGCGCATCCAGGCCTGCGCCGCCGCCGCCGGATCGGGTTCGGCGCGCAGGTCGATGGTGCTGATGCGGTCGTCCAGGGTGGTGTCGATGACCTGGAACGGGGCGTCATCGACCTCGATCAGGCGCAGATAGCCGGTGCCGAACTCGCGCCCGGCCTGACGCGCCGAGATGGCCAGTATGTCGACGTCGACCGATCCGACGAATTCGACGTACTGAGCGATGGAAATCGGGTTGTCACCAGCAAAGTGCTGGGCGAACCAGATTCCGCGTTGGGCCGCGGACAGCGCGAACGCACCCGCGGGCAAGCCGTTGCTCGCCGCGATGGGCGAGCGGGATTGCTGCTGCATGGGGATTCCTGCGTGCTGATCTTGGACCTCGGTCCGCTGGTCGAGCCGTACCGGACCCTCGTCGGTTGCCACTCCTCAGCCGACCGGAACCGGCCGCGTCGACATGACTGCTGCGGATGGTTCGCCCGGCGTGCACATGGCTATTTTCCCCTCGATGGTGTCGACAGGTGGCGTCTTCGGAATGTTGGTGATCTCGGTGGGAAACGCGGCATTCCCCTAGGTGCCGGATGCGGGCCGGGGATCCGGCCCGGAGAGGACAGGCCGGATCAGGCGATCTTGAGTGCGGTGCCGCGTTCCGCGTCGGTGATCGGCGCGTCGGAACCGGTCATGTAATGCACCAGCGTCGAGCGATCGTCGAGCATGAGCCAACCGAGCGAATCGGCGAGCTCGCCGCGCAGCGCCTTGGTGGTCACACCGAAGACGGCGCCATGGGTCGGCGTCCCGGCAGCGGCCGCGACGGCGACAGCGCCGGTCTTGGCGACGGCCCACTCCGTGACGGTGGCTTCGACCGCGGGGGTGACGGCCACCGCGATGCGGACACCGGGGCCCGCGCCGCGGGCCAGCAGCAACCGCGCCAGACGGTTCGACCAAAGGTCGAGCTCACGATAGGTGAGCTCGCAGTCGGCGGCGGACACGGCGACGGCGGTCGGATCGTTCACGGCAAGCGCCGACACAGCGCTCGGCCGCAGCTGGACAACTGTTTCAGCAGGCGATTCGATCAGCGTGGTCATGTTCGTCTCCCTCGGGGAAAATCTTGGTCCGTGGCGTCTTCGGTATGCCTATAAATCTCGTCGCCGGAGCCTCATTTCGACAGGAACCCCAGTGCTGACCTCCGCCCTCCGAGGGTGGCCGTTTCTCACACCTTGGTGTGACGTCCACGAGTGGACCTGGTCCTACGTGTCGTGTAGTAGACGGGTACCGTGGTAGCCGTGTCCGCTCCACCTCGCCGCTCGGCACACAATCGCCCGGCCCTCATTGCGCTGGTGATCGTTGCTGCCCTCGGCTGCCTGGCTCTTGGCAGGTGGCAGTGGCAGCGGTTCGAGTCCGCGAGCGGCACCGGCCAGAACCTCGGTTACGCGCTGCAGTGGCCGCTGTTCGCCGGATTCGCGGTGTTCGCGTATTTCCGTTTCGTGCGCCTGGAACGCGAGGCCGGGACCGGCGACCATGCGGAGCAGGCGCAGGCCACGCCGAGGCGGGCCCCGAAACCCGTTGCGCCACGGGAGATTCCGGAAGGGTTGCTGCCGGAACGGCCGAAGGCCGTCCGCGACGAAGACCCGATGCTCGCCGAATACAACAGGTATCTCGCCGAGCTGCACGCCAATGACATCGACCAGCACGTCCGCGAGGCGGGCCTGCGTGCCCGCGATACCGAGAGGAGCGCCGGTTGACCACCAGCGAGAACTCGACCGAACCCACCCTGACCGAGAGCGCGCCGTCCGCCGCCGTCGTCCCGGCGAACACCGGCAAGATCGCGAGCGCGCTGCTGCGCTACCGGGTGCTCGCGTGGGTCACCGGTCTCTGGCTGCTGCTGCTGACCGGCGAAATCATCGCCAAATACGGCTTCGACGTGCACACCCCGAGTTGGATCGCCGTCGTGCACGGCTGGGTGTACTTCGCCTACCTGCTGGTCACCGCCGACCTCGCGGTCAAGGTCCGCTGGCCGCTACTGCGCACCGTCGGCACCCTGATCGCGGGCACCGTCCCGCTGCTGTCCTTCTTCGTCGAACATGTCAACGCCAAGAAGGTCAAGGCGGAATTCAACCTCTGACCCGCGGGCGAATCAGTCCGCGAGCGCGGCGAGCACGGGAACCAACTGGGCCAATGCGCGCCCACGATGCGAGACCGCGTTCTTCTGCTCGGGCGTGAGCTGCGCGGCAGTGCCGAGCCCACCCTCGGGAACGAACAGCGGGTCGTAGCCGAAACCGCCGTCACCGACAGGTTTGCGCCCGATCGAGCCCGGCCATTCACCCCGAACCACGGTCTCGCTCCCGCCGGGAACCACCAACGCGCACGCGGAGACGAACTGCGCGCCGCGCCGCTCGTCGGGCACATCGCCGAGTTGAGCAAGCAGTAGCGCATTGTTGGCCGCGTCCTCGCCGTGGCCGCCGGACCAGCGCGCCGACAGCACGCCGGGCATCCCGTTCAACGCATCGACCGCGATACCGGAATCATCCGCCACACAAGCCAATCCCGTGGCCGCGGCACCATCGCGCGCCTTCGCGAGCGCGTTCTCCTCGAACGTCGCGCCGGTCTCGGGCGCCTCGTCGTAGACGGGCACATCGTCGAGCCCGACGATCTCGATGCCCGCGACACCGGCGTCATCGAGGATGCGCCGCAGCTCGTTCAGCTTCTTCGCATTACGGCTGGCAACCAGAACGCGCCGCGTCATTACTTCTTCTTCGACTCGGCCGGCTCGGGCAGCACACCAGGGTAGGGCAGCGCCAGCGCCTCTTTCTGCACGGCGAACAGCTGCTCGCAGCCGGCGAGCGCCGAGTCGAGCATCTTGTCCAGCGTGGAACGCGGGAACGTCGCACCCTCGCCGGTGCCTTGAATTTCCACCAGGGTTCCGGTGTCGGTGGCGACCACGTTCATGTCGACCTCGGCACGCGAATCCTCTTCGTAGGGCAGGTCAAGGCGTACCCGGCCGTCCACGACGCCGACGCTCACCGCGGCGATCGCACACGAGATCGGCTGCGGATCGTTGAGCCTGCCCGCGGCGGCCAGATAGGTGACCGCATCCGAGAGCGCCACGTACGCGCCGGTGATAGCGGCGGTCCTGGTGCCGCCGTCGGCCTGCAGCACATCACAGTCGAGGGCGATGGTGTTCTCGCCGATGGCCGCGAGGTCGATGCAGGCACGCAGCGACCGGCCGATCAGCCTGCTGATCTCCTGGGTGCGGCCGCCGACCTTGCCCTTGACCGATTCCCGCCCGCTGCGGGTGTGGGTGGCCGCGGGCAGCATCGCGTATTCGGCGGTCAGCCAACCGAGGCCGGAGTCACGCCGCCACGGCGGCACGCCGTCGGTGACGCTCGCGGTGCACATCACGCGGGTCTGACCGAACTCCACCAGCACCGAACCGGCTGGGTGCGCGGTGAATCCACGGGTGATCCGTACCTCGCGGAGTTGATCGTCCGCCCTGCCATCGGCTCGTCTCGACACGGGCCTAGCCTACTGTGTTTGTTTTGCAGCGCCTGCGGCGCTGCGTGTTCGCGGCCCCCAAGGCTCGCGTCCGAGTGGCCGAGACTCGCGACTTCGTCGCATGCGCTTCGGCCACTCG
>NZ_JBHVDF010000014.1:101116-252524 GCF_042802915.1 Nocardia sp. NPDC057440 | reverse complement strand
CTCAGCCCCTGCGCATCGGGGTGTGCATAATGCCGTCTTCGTCGAACTCTTCGCCGTCGGGCTTGAAACCGAACTTTGTGTACATATCGACCAGATAGGTCTGGGCGCTCAGGCGCACGGTGGCGGAGCCGGCTTCGGCCAGGGCGGCTTGGACCAGCCTGGTGGTGTAACCGTGGCCGCGGGCGGGGACCGCGGTGCAGAGGCGGCCGATACGGAAGGACTTCACGCCATCTTCGTGCTCCTCGAGCAATCGCAGCGTCGAGATGACCTCACCTTCGTCGTCGAGCCAGAAGTGCCGGGTCTCCGGCAGCAGATCCAGGCCGTCCAGTTCCGGATATGCGCACTTCTGCTCGACCACAAAGACTTCTACGCGGAGTTTCAACAGCTGATAAAGGGTGGCGGTGTCGAGATCCTGCGCCCATGACCGTTTCAGTGCAACCGTTGACATCATCGCGTTTTGGTACCACACCTAGGCCGTCGGTGCGACCCGCTCGTACTTCGGCGTGTTGTCCGACACGCCGGTGAGGTTCAACGTCTTGGAGGTCCAGTCCCACACTTCGCGGTACAAAGCCTGGTTCTCCGAGAGCTTCACGCCCAGCGAGGGGACCATTTCCTTCAGCTTCGGCGTCCAGTCCGCGTACTCGCGCGGGAAGCACCGCTCCAGCACATCGACCATGGCGCTCACACAGGTCGACGCGCCGGGCGATGCGCCGAGCAGACCGGCGATGGATCCGTCCTCGGCCGCGATCACGGCGGTGCCGAGTTCGAGCACGCCGCCCGCGCCCTTGCGACGGATGATCTGCACACGCTGCCCCGCGGTGATCAATTCCCAGTCGTGGCCGTCGGCCCGCGGGACGAACTCCTGCAGTGTGTACACCTTGCCCGCCTCGGACTTCAGCAGCTCGCTGACAAGGTACTTGACCAAGCCCAATTCGGTGACGCCGACGCCGAGCATCGAGAACAGGTTGCCCGGGCGCACCGACTTGAACAGATCGGTCAGCTTGCCGTCCTTGAGGAACTTGGGCGTCCAGCCCGCGTACGGGCCGAACAGCAGGCCCGGCCGCCCGTCGATGACGCGAGTATCCAAGTGCGGCACCGACATCGGCGGCGCGCCGACGGCGGCCTTGCCGTACACCTTGGCTTCGTGCTGCTTGATCAGCTCAGGGTTGGTGCAGCGGAAGAACTGGCCGCTCACCGGGAATCCTCCGAAGCCCGCGATCTCCTTGATGCCCGCCTTCTGCAGCAGCGGCAGCGCGCCGCCGCCTGCACCGACGAAGACGAATTTGCTGATGAGCGTGCGCGTTTCGCGGGTCCGCAGGTTGCGCACCCGCACCAGCCAGGTGCCGTCGGACTGCTTGGTCAGGTTGCGCACCTCGTGGCCGAAGGCCAGGTTCGCGCCGGACTTGCCGAGGTAAGCGAGCAATTCCTTGGTGAGCGAACCGAAGTCGATGTCGGTGCCGGCGTCGGTCCAGTTCAGCGCGACCGGGTCGGAGAAGTCGCGGCCCTTGGCCATCAGCGGCAGTCGCCTGCTGAATTCTTCGGGGGTGTCGATGTACTCCATGCCCTCGAACAGCGGGTGGCGCGACAGCGCCTCGTAGCGCTTGCGCAGGTACTGGACGTCGTCGGCGCCGTGCACGAAGCTCACGTGCGGGATGGGGTTGATGAAGCCCGACGGATCACTGAGCAGGCCGTTCTCCACACCGTAGGCCCAGAATTGCCGCGAGACCTGGAAGCGCTCGTTGATGTCGATCGCCTTGGAGACATCGACGGAGCCATCCGGCTTCTGCGGGCTGTAGTTCAACTCACACAGCGCCGAGTGGCCGGTGCCCGCGTTGTTCCACGGGTCGCTGCTCTCCGCTGCGACGGCGTCGAGCCGTTCGAACAGGGAGATCGACCAATCCGGCTGCAGCTGACGAAGCAGCGCGCCGAGGGTGGCACTCATGATGCCGGCACCGATGAGTACCACATCGGTCTTTTCAGTCATGGCAGCGTTCGGCACGGGTAGATCGACTTCCTTGTCACTTCTGCGGCTGCCACCCTCTTGGTGGTTAGCCTTGGCACGGGCGCTATATGGATTTTTACGAGCCTGGCGTGACTCGGCGGTGAGTAGGTTACCCGCCGTTCACCTATTGCCAATTGTGCACCTCACCGGTTCGATCACCGGCAACGAACCTGCCGAATGTGACATAGATTCCTCCCCTGCCCTCGGCGACGCTGGAACTTCAATCCGAAGCAAACGTCGCCTAGATTGGTTGTCGTGACGAACGAAACCTCGCTAGGCGTGTCGGACATCACGACCGGCGCGAAGTGGCTACCGGACGTTCTCGGCGCGGGCTACGAGCAGCGGACCCTGACGTTCGGCCCCGATCCCGACGGCGAGGGTGACGCGGTGGCCACACTGGTCAGGTACACGCCGGATTCCGGCGCCGCGGCCACCGAGCTCGCGGTGCTGTATGTGCACGGCTTCACCGACTATTTCTTCCAGCAGCATCTCGCCGAGCACTTCGCCGGTCGCGGGCACCGGTTCTATGCCCTGGATCTGCGCAAGTGCGGACGTTCGCTCCGCGACGGGCAGACACCGCACTACGTCACCGATCTGGCGCTCTATGACGCCGAGCTCGACGAGTCGCTGCGCATCGTGCGCGAGGAGACCGGTGGCGAGGTGCTGCTCGTCGCGCACTCCACCGGTGGGCTGATCGTGCCGCTGTGGCTGGACCGGCTCAATCGGGCCGCTGGCGTCGTCGCGTCCGGTATCACCGGTTTGGTGCTCAACAGCCCGTGGTTCGACCTGCAGGGCCCCTCGTACTACCGGACCATCGGCACGCCCGTGATCAAGGCGCTCGGCAAGTTCCGGTCGATGATCGAGCTACCCGGCGGGAAGATCAGCTCCTACGGCGACAGCCTGCACCACAGTGTCGCGGGCGAATGGGACTACAACCTCGATTGGAAGCCGCTGAGCGGCTTCCCGGTCCGCTTCGGCTGGTTACGGGCTATTCGCAATGGTCATGCCCAGCTGCAGGCGGGTCTCGATATCGGGGTGCCCGCGTTGATCCTGCGTTCCCGGATCACCAAGTTCGCGCGCAAGTACGGACCCACGGTCGACGTGGCGGACGCGGTGCTCGACGTCAGGCAGATCCAGCGCTGGTCGGGCTGCCTCGGCGATCGCACCAACATCGTCCCGATCGACGGCGCACGGCACGATGTATTCCTGTCCTCGGCCGAGCCGCTGGCGAAGGCGTTCACCGAGCTCGACAACTGGCTGGACTGGTTGGCGATCTACGTGCGCAAGTCCGCCTCACCAGAGGCTGGTGCGTAACACGATCTCGGTCGCCAGCTCGTGGTCGGCCTCGGTCGCCACATTCTCGACGTCGATCTCCACCACCCGGAATTCGCCGTAGACGTAACGTCCGGACGTGTCCGCGACCGCACGCGGCAGGTTCTTGGTCACCAGCACGGTGACGGCGAGCTCGACCGGCCGGCACGCCGCATCCAGCACAGTCCCGTCCGCGGCGGGTACGGCGGGGTGGCCGCGATCGGCGACCACCAGGCTGATGAACCGGCCGAAACCGCCCGCGCACAGCTGCCAGGCCAGTTCCGCGCCCGACCCGCGCCCGGCGACATTCACCCATGGCACGCCGAGCTCGTCGAGAATGCCGTGCACACCGGCGGTGTCCAGGTCCGCTATCGATTCCACCGCGATGGTGCGCAGGTCCGAATTGTGCAGTCGAGCACAGACCTGGTCGTAAACGTCGACCGGATCACCCGCGTCGGGCAGCAGCAGCACACTGTGCCGAGATTCGGGCCCGTCGACCCGCACAGTCCAAGCCCGGTCACCGACCGTGATCCGCCGAGATTTCATGCCGGAGTACGGTACACGGCCCAGTTGAACAGAGCCGCGTGTCGAACCTCACCTGCGGGTCAGACGTGGGGATCGCCACTATCCTCCGATCCGGTGTACAGCTGTCAGCCCAGCTCAGCGGCTTGCCGATCCCGCCACGGCGGTGAGGACGGGGAGATCGCTGGGCGCACCGTCGACGATCAAGCGTTCCAGCTGTGGGAAGTCGAGGTGCTCCTCGACCAGATCGGCGAGCAGATCCAGCTGGGCGGATCTGCGCGCGGCGACCGAAACATCTTCGGCGACAACGAAACCCGCGCGGCCAGCGGCAACGGCGATCTGCCGCAACCACATTCGACGGAACTCGTCGGATTCCAGCAGGCCGTGCAGGTGGGTGCCCCAGACCGCACCATTGACGCTGCCCTCCGGTGTGCCGTCAAGCTCCAGCCAGGCGGGGTCGGTGCTGCGGCGCACCCTTCCGTGGTGAATTTCGTAGCCGTGCAGAGGGATTGCCTCCGCTCCTGACATCAGGCCGCGCCCGGAGACACTGCGCAGCACCTTCACATCGGCGAACTCGATGTCGAGGTCGAGCAGCCCGAGACCGTCGACGACGCCCGCGCCGGATTCGACGGTGTCGCAGATCCGGCGGCCCAGCATCTGGTAGCCGCCGCAGATGCCGAGGATGGGTTTGCCCGCAGCGGCGCGGGCGCTCAACGCGTCGGCGAGTCCGCTGCGACGCAGCCAGGCCAGGTCGTCGACCGTCGCCTTGCTGCCCGGCAGCACCACCAGATCGGCGTCGGACAGCCGGGACGGCTCGCTGACCCAGCGCACCGCGACGCCTGGCTCGCAGGCCAGCGCTTCGACGTCGGTGGAGTTGGAGATGCGCGGCAGCCTGATGGCGGCGACGGTCAGCCATTCGGTGCCGACGGGCGGGCGTGGCCGCCCGACCGGCGCGTCGGCGACCGTACCGAGCGAGTCCTCGGCGTCGATCCAGAGATCCTCGGCGAAGGGAATCACACCGAGCGTCGGCCTGCCCGTGAGTTCGGTGAGTCGTTCGAGGCCAGGGCGAAGCAGTTCCACATCGCCGCGGAACTTGTTGATCACGAAGCCCGAAATCAGTTGCTGGTCTTCGGGATCGAGCACGGCGACGGTACCGAAAAGGTGAGCGAGCACACCGCCGCGATCGATGTCGCCGACAACGAGCACCGGCAGCCGAGCCGCCTGCGCGAGTCCCATATTCGCCAGATCGGTGGTACGCAGGTTGATCTCGGCGGGCGAACCCGCGCCTTCGCAAATGACCACGTCGAATTCCGCACGCAGGGAGGCGAGTTCGGCGGCAACGACTTCCCTCAGTTCCTGTCGGTGGCGGAAATAGTCGCGCGCACCGACCGTGCCGACCGCCCGTCCGCGCACCACCAGCTGGGAGCGGCGGTCACTGCCCGGCTTGAGCAGCACCGGATTGAACCGCACGCTCGGCGCCAACCCGCACGCCTGCGCCTGCAGCGCCTGTGCGCGCCCGATCTCCCCGCCGTCGAGCGTGACGACAGAGTTGTTCGACATGTTCTGCGCCTTGAACGGCGCGACCCGCACGCCGCGCCGCGCCAGCATCCGGCACAGCCCGGCCACCACCACGCTTTTGCCCGCGTCGGACGTGGTGCCCGCGATGAGCAGCGCGCCCTTCACGCGGCCGCCGCCATGCGAAGTACATGCCCACCTGTCACGGCAAGGTCAGGATTTCCGCACCGGTGTCCGTTACTACCCACGAGCGCAAGCCTCGAACTGCGCGGCCCCGATGTCACGGCAAGGTCAGGATTTCGGCACCGGTGTCGGTCACTACGAGGGTGTGCTCGAACTGCGCGGTCCACTTGCGGTCCTTGGTGACCACGGTCCAGTGGTCGTCCCAGATCTCGTAGTCGATGCCGCCGAGATTGATCATCGGCTCGATGGTGAAGGTCATGCCCGGTTCGAGGATCGAGTCGACGGCGGGCTGGTCATAGTGCAGGATGACGAGGCCGCTATGGAAGGTGGGGCCGACGCCGTGGCCGGTGAAGTCACGGACGACGCCGTAGCCGAAGCGGTTGGCGTAGGACTCGATCACCCTGCCGATGACATTGAGGGCGCGGCCGGGACGGACGGCTTTGATGGCCCGCACGGTGGCTTCCTCGGTCCGCTCGACAAGTAGCCGGACCTCCTCGTCTACGTCGCCTGCGAGGAAGGTCTTGTTGGTGTCGCCGTGTACACCGTTGAGGTAGGCGGTGACGTCGATATTCACGATGTCACCGTCCTCGATCACGGTCGAGTCCGGAATCCCGTGGCAGATAACCTCGTTGAGCGAAGTGCAGCACGACTTCGGGAAGCCTTTGTAGCCGAGGGTCGACGGGTATGCCCCGTGGTCGCACATGTACTCGTGTGCGATCCGGTCCAATTCGTCGGTTGTGACGCCGGGCGCGACCGCCTTGCCCGCCTCTTCGAGGGCCTGCGCCGCGATCTTGCCCGCGATCCGCATCTTCTCGATGGTTTCGGCCGTCTGCACCCAGGGCTCGCTGCCCTCGTTGACGGTCTTTTTCCACGCATACTCCGGACGCTCGATCGAGCGCGGAACTTCCCGAGTCGGCGAAAGGGTCCCGGGAACAAGCGGCTGACGGGTGCGCACTGACATGGGAACAAGACTATCTGCACCTCCGATGCCCCACCCTCCGACGTCCACAGGAAGGAATATCACCGGACCGTGGTCCGTTTACGCTGATAGTTGACATCGCCACTACTCATGGACGGGACTCCAGCCGTGGAATTGGGACTTACGACGTTTGCCGAGTTGTACGCGGTCGGCGATCGCCCCGCGCCGAGCGCGGGGGAACGGCTGCGCGAGGTGGTCGAGGAAGCAGTCGCGGCCGAAGCATCGGGCCTCGACGTCTATGGCGTCGGCGAGCATCACCGCAAGGATTTCGCGGCATCCGCACCCGCGGTGGTACTGGCCGCGATCGCCGGGCGGACCGAGCGAATTCAATTGACCAGCGCGGTCACCGTGCTGAGTTCGGATGATCCGGTTCGGGTGTATCAGGATTTCGCGACGCTCGACGGCCTGTCCAATGGCCGCGCCGAGCTGATGGCGGGTCGCGGCTCGTTCACCGAGTCGTTCCCCCTGTTCGGCTACGACCTCGCCGACTACGACGAACTGTTCGAGGAGAAGTTGGCACTGCTGCTGCACCTGCGCGACGAAGCGCCGGTGAACTGGGCGGGCAAGTTCCGCGCTCCGCTGCGCGACACGGTGGTGTATCCGCGCACCGAAAACCGGCCGTTGCCGGTATGGATCGCGGTGGGCGGCAGCCCCGAATCGGTGATCAGGGCCGGACTGCTCGGACTGCCGCTGGCGATCGCGATCATCGGCGGTCAGCCCGCACGGTTCAAGCCACTCGTCGATCTGTACCACCGCGCACTGGAGGAAGGCGGCCACGACAAGCAACCGGTGGCAGTACACGCACACGGCTACCTCGCCGATACCGACGAACAAGCCGTCGCGGACTTCTATGAGCCGTACGCACTCGCGATGAGCACCATCGGCCGCGAACGCGGCTGGGGTCCGATGACACAGGCCCAATTCGACGGACTACGCGCACCAGGCGGCTCACTGTTCGTCGGTACACCGGACTTTGTGGCAGAGAAGGTCGCCGACGTGCGCGACACCCTCGGCCTCGACCGTTTCATGCTGCACACCAGCGTCGGCACGCTGCCGCACGAGAAGGTGCTGCACAACATCGAACTGCTCGGCAATAAGGTCGCGCCCCAGGTTCACTGACGGTTCAGGTCGGAGGGTCCGCATGACAACCGGCCAGCCGGTGTCGCAGCCACCCGGCTATCCACCCAAACCCTGCGATCACGGACACATCGAATGGCTCGGATGAGCTCACAAGTAAGCTCGCAGTCCGTAACAAGTTGCAGGAGAGGACCACTGAATCGCGGGGTCGGTGAACCACATGGTTGCCGGAGACCCAGTAGGTAGGAGAGTCGGATGGCGCCCGAGCCGTTGATCGGGTTGGTGAGGACGCTGCGGGATCTCACGGATCGCCTCCTTCATAAGGCAGTTGGCGGGATAGTCGATGACAACTATCGACCCGCAATCGGCAAAGTGAAATCCTCAGTCGGCAACACTGAAATGGCTGATTGGCGATCCGGTCAGGCTGTGCTGGTTTCAGGCGTGCATAGCGGGCTGCATGACAGCGACATTCCGGAAATTCCTGGCGAGATAATGCTCGGTCCGTGGCCAGGCGAAATTGTGCACACCGAAAATGTGTCATTCGATGTCGATGGCCAACGAGTACCGCTGACCCTCGAGGGTGACGACCTCGGGCGGTGGCGAGTGCAACAACCAGATCGATCGGTCGAACCGCAGCCAACCCTTCATTACAATATGACGTACTACCTCAAATATTTAGTGGAGGACAGTCCGGAACAGTTGGTCCGCGAGATTTCGGCAAAGCTGCCCGCGTTGCCCGACGTACCCGCTGCACGACTCGACCTGGCACGGCTGCTGGAGCAGGCGAGCGCGGCACCCGGTGGTATCAAGTTGGTCGTGGGAGGAGGTCATTCTTTTCGCAGCCCGAAGCCCGGAGAGGTGTTCGTAAACAACGATCCGGGAGCCTTTCCTGACCTACTCGCCGATGTTGGCAATCTTTGGATGATTCCCGATGCGTCAGTGGACCAGGTCTTCTTCGATCGCGTAGGCCCCTACGACGCGCTCGCGAAGGATGAGGCGAGTGCACCTGCTGAGATTTCCCGCATCTTGAAACCCGAGGGACTTCTGACGGTTCGCGGGGGCTTTCCCGCATACAACGCTGCCAAGGAAGTAATCGAAACCAACCTCACAGAGGCTGGTTTGCAGAATGTCAAGCTCCGCCATCCGTGGTCCAATCGTTCAGCAGCGATATTGACTGCGAACAAGCCTATGGACGAAATATAATCGCAGCATTATAAGGAGCACACCGGACGACGCATTACAGGCCGCAGCCACTACCGCGACAGCTGGGCCTCGAAGGCGATCCGGTCACCGCGATAGAGCGACCGAACTCGCTCGATGGGCTGGCCGGCACGGTCGACACTGCGGCGGTTCAGCAGCAAGAGCGGTAGGGCCGTGGTGCATTCGAGCAAGGCGGCTTCACGTGGCGAGGCGAGCACCGTCTCGATACGTTCGGTCGCCTTGCCAAGCTCGACACCCGAGGCCCGCACTGCCGCATACAGCGACGTGGTCGGGTCATAGGTGTCGTAGAGCGCACCGAAGCGGGCGAGCGGCAGGAAGGTGCTCTCCAATCCGATGCGTTCGCCATCGGCGAGCAGCACTCGTTCGAGGTGCATCACCGGAGTACCGAGCGCGAGCGCGAGCACGCCTGCGGTGTCCGCATCGGCGGGCACATCCTCCCAATTGACCAGCAGCCGACCGGGCACGCGGCCGAAGCTGATCGCGCCTTCGGTATAGGACCGCAACGACAGCGGCTGCACCATTTTGGGGCGCGAGACCACAGTGCCGCGGCCCTGTCGCCGAATCCTGCCCTCCACCAACAGATCTCGCAGTGCCTGTCGGACGGTTTCGCGCGCAACCTCGAAGCGGACAGCCAGATCGCGTTCGGAGGGCACGGAATCACCTTCGGACATGCCGCTCAGGATCGCCTCGAGTTCGGTGCGCACCAGATACGACTTCGGCATGCGGCTCGGCTGCGCCGAATCGATACGCCCGCCACGGCTTTCGTCGCCGCCGAACGTCACCGCCGACTCGGCGGTGAGTCCCGCCACCTCCGCTCTGTTCATGCCGACAGCCTACCCGCTATTGGTCTATACCAATTATTAACCTAGCGTTCGCACAGGAAACACCCATCGGTCTAGACCATTGCTCACTATGTGTTCATGCGATTGGTCATCATCGGAGGTGGAATCCTCGGCACCGCTCACGCCCTGACCGCGATCGGCCGTGGGCACGAGGTCGTGCAGTTGGAGCGGGAGCCGGAGGCCCGCGGCGCAACGGTGCGCAATTTCGGTCTGGTGTGGGTCTCCGGCCGCTCGGCGACCGAGCTCGATCTCACGCTGCGCTCCCGGCAGCTGTGGGAGGAGATCGGCGGCCGCGTCCCCGGTGTCGGATTCCGTCCTGCCGGGTCGATCACCCTGGTGCGCACCCCCGCCGAGCTCGCCGTCGCCGCGGCCGCCGCGGCCGACCCGAGCGCGCAGGCCCGCGGCTTCGAACTCCTGGAGCCGGAGCAGGTGCGCGCGGTCAATCCGGCGCTGCGCGGCAAATTCCTTGCCGGACTGCATTGTTCGACCGACGCCGCGGTGGAGTCGCGCCAGGCGCTGCCCGCGCTGCGCGCCTACCTGGCGGCCTCGGGCCGCTACACCTTCCACGCGAGCACCGAGGCCAGGTCGGTCACCGACACCGGTACCGGCGCGACCGTCATCGACGACCGGGGCCGCAGCCACGACGCGGACGTGGTGCTCGACTGCCCGGGCGCGGCGCACACCGGCCTGACCCGCGAGCTGGTCGGGACCATCCCGGTCCGCCGGGTCCGGCTGCAGATGATGCAGACCGCGCCGCTCGGCGAGCCGCTCACCACCGCCATCGCCGACGGCGACAGCTTCAGGTACTACCCCGGCTTCGCGGGCGCCGAAACCGACGCGCTGAACCTGGAACAGTCGCAGACCGCGACCGCCGCCGAGCACAAGATGCAGCTGCTGTGCGTGCAGCGGCTACACGGCGGCCTGACCATCGGCGACACCCATGAATACGAAGAGCCGTTCGCCTTCGATGTGGACGAGGCGCCCTACGAGCACCTCACCGCTGTCACCGAGGAACTACTCGGACGCAAACTGCCGCAGGTCGTTCGGCGCTGGTCCGGGGTCTACAGCCAGAGCATCGACCCGACCGCGATCGTCACCCGCGCCAAGGCCGACGAGCACGTTTGGGTGATCACCGGTCCCGGCGGCCGCGGCATGACCCTCGGCCCCGTCCTCGGCGAGCAGACTGCCGACCTACTCAATCTGTGAGGAACACCGTGTCGGACAAGAACATCCAGCTGGCAGTGCTCGACATGGCCGGAACCACGGTCGCCGACGGCGGACTCGTGCTGCGCGCCTTCGATGCCGCCGCCACCGCCGTCGGCATCGAATCCGAAGGCCCCGAACGCGAGAGGGCCCGTCAGTACGTCCTCGACACCATGGGCCAGTCGAAGATCGCGGTGTTCCGCGCATTGGTCGGTGACGAGGACCGCGCCGAGCAGGCCAACCTGGCCTTCGAAGCCGCCTACGAGGCACTGATCGACGAGGTCGACATCACGCCGATTCCCGGTGCCGCCGAGGCGATCGGCCTGCTGCGTGCCGCGGGCGTCAAGGTCGCGCTCACCACCGGCTTCAGCCGCAGCACCCAGGACCGACTGCTCGATGCCCTGGGCTGGAACGACATTGCCGATCTGACCCTGGCGCCGTCGGATGCCGGACGCGGACGCCCCTATCCCGACATGGTCCTCACCGCGCTGCTGCGCCTCGGCGTCGACGCCGTCGATCAGGTGGCGGTGCTCGGCGATACGACCAGCGATATCGGCACCGGCCGCGCCGCGGGCGCCCGAATCGTGGCGGGAACCCTGACCGGCGCGCACGACGAAAACCAGCTGCGTGCTGCCGGCGCGACCCACGTGGTGGCATCGGTCACCGAATTCGCGGATCTGATCCTCGCCGACCGCACCTGAGCCTCGTCGCCTCGCGGCGGAGATCCCTGACCCCTTCGACACCTCACTCGACACGAACCGAAAGTTGCAGCAATCGTGCGTACTTCGAACACGCGGGGCCGCCTGGCACGCACCGCGCTGATCATCGCGTCCGTCTCCGCCGTCGCGCTCACCGCGGCCTGCGGTGGCACCGGCGCTGATAGCGGCGACGGCAAGACCGTCACCGTCTACTCCGCCGATGGCGTCGGCAGCTGGTACACCAACCAGTTCGCCGAATTCACCAAGCAGACCGGCATTTCGGTCAATCTGGTCGAGGCAGGCTCCGGCGAGGTGGTCAACCGCGTGGACAAGGAACAGTCCAACCCGCAGGCCGATGTGCTCGTCACCTTGCCGCCATTCATCCAGAAGGCGAAAAGCGCTGGGCTGCTGCAGGACAGCGGTGTCGACACCGCCCCAGTCGCGGCCGCTGACAAGGATGCCGACGGCAAGTACGTCACCCTGGCGGGCAACTACCTGAACTTCATCGCCAACCCGTCGGTCGCCGTCACCGGCATCACCTGGGACGACCTGCTGAAGCCGGAGTACAAAGGCAAGCTGCAGTACTCGACCCCCGGCCAGGCGGGCGACGGCACCGCCGTGCTGATCCTGCTGCAGCACCTGCTCGGCAAGCAGGGTGCGCTGGACTACCTCGGCAAGCTACAGGCCAACAATGTCGGCCCGTCGTCGTCCACCGGCAAGCTGCAGGCCAAGGTCGACAAGGGTGAGCTGATCGTCGCCAACGGCGATATCCAGATGAACCTGGCCAATATCAAGGACAAGGGCTCCAAGTTCACCCTGTTCTTCCCCGCCGCCGCCGACGGCAAGCGCTCCACCGTGGCCGTGCCGTACGTGATGGGCATGGCCAAGGGCGCTCCGCACAAGCCGGAGGCCGAGAAGCTGATGGAGTTCCTGTTGTCGGCCGATGCGCAGAAGTCGCTTCCCGACGCGTTCGCGGTGCCCGCCCGCACGGACCTGCGTAATGCTCCGGCGACAGGAGCTGGGCCATCGGCCGCCGCGACGCTCGAGGGTGTCGAGATCGTGCCGGTCGATTGGAACAAGGTGCTTCAGGAACTGGACGGCGACGTTGCCGCCTACCAGAAGGCCACCGGTAGCTAATTCGCCAGAAGTGAGGACCCGCACCATGTCCGACAGTGACGCGCCCCCGAAGTCATCACCGGCGACCACCATTGTCACCGCGACCACACGGGCCACTGTGCCCACCGACATCGAACCCGCCATCGTGTTCGACCGCGTCGGGGTCAGCTACGGCCGCGGCCGCAAAACCACGGTCGCACTATCCGATTTCACGGTGCGCGTCGCTGCCGGGGAGACGGTCGCGCTCCTCGGACCGAGCGGCTCGGGCAAGTCGACCGCGCTCAAGGCACTGGCCGGATTCGTCCGGCCCACCTCGGGTGCGGTGCGACTGTCCGGCCGCGACGTCACCGATCTTTCCCCCGCCAAACGCGGGATCGGCGTCGTAGTGCAGTCCTACGCACTGTTTCCGCATATGAGCGTGCACAGCAATGTCGCCTTCGGCTTGAAGTCACATCGCGTACCGCGCAAAGACATTGACGGGCGGGTCGCCGAGGCGCTCGCCATGGTCGGCATGGCCGCCTACGCCGAGCGCCTGCCCCGTGAGCTGTCCGGTGGCCAGCAGCAGCGCGTCGCGATCGCCCGTGCGCTGGCGATCCGTCCGAAGGTGCTCCTGCTGGACGAACCGCTGGCCGCACTCGACGCCCAGCTACGGCAATCGATGCTCGGCGAGCTCCAGGAGTTGCGAAAAGCATTGCCGGACACGGCGATGCTCTATGTCACCCACGATCAGTCCGAGGCGCTGGCGCTGGCGGATCGGATCGCGGTGATGCGCGAGGCGCGGCTTGTCGATATCGACACCGCCGAAAACCTGTGGCAGCGCCCGCCGACCCGGTTCACCGCCGGCTTCCTCGGCGGCGCAAACCTGGTGCCCTGCACCGTCAATCGAGTGTCCGGCACCTCGGCTCTCGTCACGGTCGGCACACACACGCTGCGCGCCGATGCACCGCAGCCGGGTGTCGGACGCCCCGGTTGGGCAGTGGATTCGGCAGCACTGCTGTGCATCCGGCCGCACACGGTGCAGATCGGCGCGACCTCGGAGCGCAATGCCGTGCGCGGCACCGTGGTTTCCAGCGTCTGGCGCGGTGCGGCCACGCGCGTGAATCTGACGATCGACGGACTCACCGACGAGATCAGCGTCGACGTACCCGGCCACCTCGACACCGCGGCCGGAGCGGTGCTCGGCGTCCGGTTCCCGGACCCCGCCGGCGTGCTGATCCCGCCCACGCTCGGAACCGAATCCGGGAGTGCCGCAACTACTTTCGTTGCGGATGAGCTGGGAGCGCAAGTATGAGGGGCTGTGCGCTCCAGGACCGGCCGGTCGGCGCGCCCGCGTCCGACCCGGCCGGTGCCCCGACTCTCCCAGGACCGAGCTCGGACTCGGGCCGACGCAGTGGACCGGATCTCGGACTCGCGAGCCCTGCCGCCATGACCGGTGTCACCGCGAGCGGCGGGTGGCGACCATGAGCGCCTCCGCGGTCCTCGAATCCCCCGCCGAGACCGTCCCCGTACCGTCGCCCATAGGGCGGCGCACCTGGCAGCCGGTGCTCTGGAGTCTGCCGCCGCTGCTGGTGGTCCTGGTCATCGCGGTCTACCCGATCGCGCGGGTGCTCGCCGAATCCACAGTGACCCAGGAAGGTCGCGGCACGGCCGTCTGGTCGCAGGTGCTCGGCTCGGAGTCGTTCCGTGATGCCCTGTGGCACACCATTTCCATCGCGGTCTCCTCGACGGCAGGGTGCCTGGTCCTGGGCACCTTCCTGGCGATCGTGCTGGCGTTCGTCCCCTTCCCTGGTTCCGCGCTGGTCGGCCGTCTGATCGACACGATCCTGACGATGCCGTCATTCCTCATCACGCTGGCCTTCACCTTCCTGTACGGCACGGCGGGCGCGGTGAACGCACTCGTTACCGAGCTCACCGGCCGCACAACACCGCTGCTGGATTTCCTGAGCACCCCACTCGGGGTGATCCTCGCCGAAATCACCTTCTTCACACCGTTCGTGGTGCGGCCGCTGCTGGCCGGTTTCGCCCAGCTGCCGCGCGAGCAACTGGATGTCGCTGCCAGTCTCGGTGCATCGCCGTGGCGAGTGTTGCGTCAGGTGGTCATGCCCGAGGCGCGGCCGGCGCTGGCCGCTGGCGGCAGCCTCGTACTCCTGCTGACGCTCAACGAGTTCGGCATCGTGCTGTTCACCGGCGCGAAGGGCGTGACAACGCTGCCCGCCTTGATCTACACCCGCGGCATCGTGACCTTCGATCTGCCGAGCGCGGCGGTGCTCGCCACCGTGCAGGTGCTGCTGTCGCTGAGTCTGTACATCGGATATCGGTTGATCTTCGTCCGGGTCGCCGGACCGGTCAGAAAGGAACGCTGACCCATGTTGGTGTGGACACGACGCGGACGGGCCGCGGTGCTCACGGTCTTCGCACTCATCGTGCTCGTGGTGTTCGTCGCCCCGATTGCCACCGTGGTCGCCGCGGCGCTGGCCGGTAGCTGGACCGGTCCGCTGCCCGCTGATCTGGGTCTGTCGAACTTCCGGCAGGCCTTGTCGGGCCAGGAAGCGGCCAGCTTGTCGGTGAGCCTGCAGACCGCACTGCTGGCGGGCGGACTCGCCCTCGTGCTCGGCACCTGGGCGGCACTCGCCGTGCGCGAGGCGCCCGGCTGGTGGCGAAATTTCACCGATGCGGTGTTCCATCTACCGGTCGCGGTGCCCTCTGTCGCCATCGGTCTCGGGGTGCTTATCGCGTTCAACGAGCGGCCGCTGCTGTTGGGTGGCACCAAATGGATTGTCATCGTGGCCCATTCGGTGCTCGTGCTCGCCTATACCTTCAGCGCTGTCACCGCGGCGCTCGACCGCCTCGATCCCGCCTACCGACAGGCCGCGGAGTCGCTCGGCGCGGGACCGTTCCGGGTGCTATCGCTGGTGACGCTGCCCTTGTTGCTCCCGGCCCTCGGCGCGGCGGCCGGTCTGGCAGTCGCCCTGTCCATGGGCGAGCTGGGCGCGACGATCATGGTCTACCCCGCGACCTGGAAGACATTGCCGGTCACCATCTTCGGGCTCACCGACCGCGGCGAAGTATTCGACGCGGCCGCCAGCACCTGTCTGCTCTTGCTGGTGACGCTGGTCGCCCTGGTCACCCTCGGTCGCTTGAAGGGCCGTGCCGCGCTGCGTTGAGTGTGAGCCACAGTGGGTTCTTTCCGAGCTGCACGGCGTCGAGCCCAGACCGGCACGACGTTGTGCGAGAGCTGCGCGGCATCGCGCTCGGGCCGCAGCGACGGCACGTGAGCCCGTAATGCGCAGTGTCGGCCGAGCTGCGCGGCATCGGCCGAGGCTGCGCCGCATCACGCTCGAATCGCCCTACGATGACCAGGTGGAAGCACTTCCTCTGATCTTTACCGCAGGCTGGGCGAGCGGCGTCAATGCCTATGCCGTGGTCTTCCTTTTGGGCATATTCGGCGCAACCGGCCTGTCCGACGACGTGCCGGAGGCGCTGCAGCGGACCGATGTGCTCATCGCCGCGGCTGTCCTGTTCCTCATCGAGGCTGTCGCCGACAAGATCCCGTACCTGGACACCTTCTGGGACGCGGTGCACACCATCGTGCGGCCCGCATCGGGCGCTGTCGTTGCCGCGCTGCTGGCCGGCCAGGACGGCTCGCTCTCCCAGCTCGCCGCGGGCGCGGTGGGTGGAACCACCGCGCTGGTAAGCCATTTGGTCAAGGCAGGCACGCGAATGGCGATCAATACCTCACCGGAGCCCGCGAGCAATATCGTGATGAGCGTGGCCGAGGACACCACCGTCGCCGGCATCATCACCCTCGCCATCTTCTACCCGATCGCGGCTGCTGTCTGTGCGGGCATACTGCTGCTGATCGGCGTGATTCTGGTGGTCTTGCTCGCCAGTCGAATCCGTCGCTACCTCGTTCGCCGCAGGCAACGCCGAGCCGCGAGGCAAGCGGCGGCGGCCTGAGCACAGGTAGCGCCGCGACGAGCGTGGCCGCAGCGGGCGTGCCGCGCCAGTCGACCACGCGGCACGCCGGGCGGGGCGCCCCGTTGCGCCCGCCGTCACCACCGACGACGTAAACATCCGAATGGACGCACTGGTCGGATGAATCGACATCCGGGACGTCGCCTTTATGTCAGTGACGCTGTTGGGGCAGTGTCACCAATTCGCTGTGTCGCAAGAACGAGACCGTTGGTCGCGCGGTTCACTGTTCGGGCAAACGGCGGCGGCCCCCGGCCACGTCGGTCACGAGATCAGTGTACCCGTCAACTAGTTCGGCCAGGTGGTACCACTGTTTATGGGTATTGTCGCTGCGCGCGCCGTCGACATCGATGGCCTGGTTCGCATCCACCCAGCTGCGAGCCATCCTGTCGACCACCGCACCCAGACTCTCGGTATGCAGTGATGCGCCGTTGCGATGCTGCGGGATCTCCTGCGCGATCCAATCATTGATGTCGTCAACGAGTTCGCTTCGACGACAATCGATTTCGAATATCAGATGCTCGTCACGCACTTGCCCGCGCCGCGCGTGCAACTCCGCGAGCGCATGCGCGGAGCGCAGCAATTCACGATCTTGGAAACGGCGCCCTTGGAAGGCACACAATATTTGCGGAGCGGTCGGCAGCACCCCTACCGTCGGCGCGCTCATCCCCATACCCCGAATTCACCCGACACCAACGCGCTTTGTACCAACATAATTGGCTCTCGATTCGGTTATCCCGGTCATCGGATCGGTTGTTCAAAACTAGGCTAGCTGGATCATGCTCTTACAGATGCAAGAACGCAAGAGTGCGTCCTCATTGCTGCGAAGCTTGTGTTCCTACACCCTGTAGATGCCCACTTCCGCAGCGAGACAACGACTTCACCCTCCACGAATGGGGTGTGTGACCAGTGCAGTCAGGCGAAGCGAAACCCCTGGTCTCGCGGCCAGTTACTCCTCAGCGGCTCCAGGCGCCAGCTCGTTCCCCCAGTGGCGATCCCATTATCGGGACCGACCAGTCCGAAAAGTGCACCGAGGTCCGTCGACGACCTCCACGCGCTTGTCGACCGAGGGCGCGTAGTCAATGCGACGCTTGTAGACACCGTGGGATGGGCACCTGGCACGCGAGCGACGGATCACCTTGCGGCAGTCCGAGAACGGTGCGGTGCGGATCGGCACCGACGGGTTCTCGCTTCCCGCGCACGCACGCGATCTCGCCGGACTCACCGTCGGCGGCCAAGTACTACTCGCCGCGGACACCACGCGCGCGTCTTGACGGTGTTCGGCCGCAACACACTCGATGCGTTGGCTCAACGTTTGCTACGCATCCGCCACGACAACCGAAAGGGCTGGGAAGCAATGCCGTTCACCAGCGACGACGAATCGACCGCGATCAGCCAATCCCGTTCCACGTGCTAGAACGCCGGCATACGTCAGACCAACTGAACCGCTACCGCTCGGCCGGGTCGGTGTGGAGATTTGCGGCTCGTGCTCAGGGGCTGTCGGCGATCCTGGTGGTGATCCAGGTCGTGAAGTTGCTGACGCGGGTGAACAACGGGGAGCTCGGATTCGGGGCATCGAGGCCGCAACTGGAGCCGAGGGAGTAGACCCCGACCAACACGCCCTCGACGGCGAGCGGGGAGCCGCTGTCGTCGGGGCAGGCGTCCTTGACGCTCTCGGGGTCCCCGGCGCACATCATATTGCTGGTGAGCTCGGGTTTCATGGTTAGGCACGCGGGGAGGGAGTAAGTGACGATGTGGGCTTGCTGCAGATAGTCGGACAGGGTGTATGCGGAGTCGACAGCGCCGAAGCCGGTGATGACGCCGAGCGTGTCGGCAGCGGGATAGCCGCTGTCGGCAGCGGGGATTGGGATCGGCGCTATCGACGGACCTGCGGTCAGAGCGCTGCTCAGCGTGAGCACGGCGATGTCACTGTCATAAGTGTGCTTGTTGTAATTGGGGTGTACGGAGATCGTGGCCACCTTCGCGGTGACACCCCCGGTGTAGTAGCGGTTGGAACCGGCGTGGACCGTCACCTGGGACGGGAACAACCCGTCGACGCAGGCCGCGGAGGTGACGACGTGCTCGAGGTCGACCAGCGCGCCCCCGCACATGATGCGCGGCAACAGCACGGCCACCATGTAGGGGAACTGCGAGTTGTCCGTCACCGAAGTACCGCCGGTGATTGCCTGCGCCGGTGCTACCGGCAAAGCGACCAGGGTCGTCACCGCGACCGCGCCCGCCCACCGCGATCGCCGAGACCCCGCGGACCCTAGACGATTCCACACTGATTTCATCACCCATACCTCTCATCAGTCAGAACACCCGACCAGCAACGACCTGTGACGCCGCGATATGTCTTGCGTCAACCTCGGCAGGATCTGAACGGCCGCAAGGTAGGCAGCTGGTACAGCGACGAACCATGATCTGGTTCGGGGTAGATCGGCACGATCAAGACGCATAGCGGTTGCCCATCCGCAGAGCTGGTCCAGCCAGTCCGGTTCACCGCTCTTCCCGGTATTCGGACCCATGAGCAGCTCGGATAGGCGGGGTGTCGGGCATAGCCGCCCGGCGCGCCGAACGCATGCTCATGCCGCTGCGCGCGCTGTCCGAATTGGCCAGTTCGGTGGGAGTGGAGCGCTTCGACGTGTGGGGGACGATCGTGACGTCACGATTCGCCGACCAGGGCCGGTGGGCAGACCGCCGTCGGTGAGCCGACGACTCGGCTGGCTATAGCCCCCCGTTGGATGTTCGCGGGTTGCCGCCGAGAATCGGCGGCCAGGGCGGGTGAGCAATCCCGGCTTTCCTGGGCTGGGCTGGATTGTTCACACGCGTTGAAATCGAGTCGCGCCGAGGCGCAGGTGTTCGCGCACCCATTGTTCGAGCTCGCTGGGCAGGTGCCGATGAGGCTCGTCGTGGTAGACCTTGGCGATGAGATCGACCCCGACAGCCATGTGATGGGCAAGGTCACGGACCCCAGAGTCATGGGCAGGGTCGCTTCCGACGGCGGCCAGCAACCCGTAGATCCGCAGCGCGGTAGCGTGAGCGGCTCGGCGCAGCTCGGTGGCGGCGTGATCGTCGAGATCGGTCGGGGTCAGGAATTCATACAGCATCTCGCCACGGTCGGTAATGACATTGACGGTCCGTTCACCGGCGGCGTCGGTCAGCCACATTTCGGCGTCAGCGGTGATTTCGTAGACCAGGTCATGCTCACGAACACAATCGGGTCCGCGCGCTGTGGTGAGCAAGGCCAGGCTGGCTCGCCCGACCGCAAGAAAACCGCTCAGCGCGTGGGCCAGCAACTGCTCAGCAGGACCGGATGATCGGCACGGAAGTCGTTGCCCGACCATGGAAACCCAGCAGGTCAGATACTCGGCGCCAGTGTCTGTCGCCCGGAATGGCGTCATACCCGGCATGCTACCTCTGACCTACACCGCAATCCGGCAGCAAAACGCGCCGATGTTCCAGGATCACCGCTCCCTCGAACGCGGCAATGACGCCCTCCCCTCAGCAGCGGGCTCGCCATCGGCGAACCATTGCGGTGAAAGCCAGTGCCCCCTTGACGAATTCGACCCGCACGCCGGGTCCGCCCGGACGACTCGGGGCCATCGCCGATACGGGTGAGCTCACGCGCCCAGCCGACACCCCCGACGCGCCGATCGCGGCCGGACAGCGAGGCAGAAGGTATTCGTCGACGCCATGAGACTGCGACGCGGCAACTCGCGTGCGCGACCGAATTCGAGGCGATCGTGCGGATGCCGCCGCAACTGGGCCGCCACTCGGTCGCGGTCAGGGAGTCAGAAGGGTGTTCAGTTCGTCAGCGAACAGTAAGGCGGGGTCGAACTCCATTCCGGTGAAGTGGCCGGCGAGTTCGAGTGAGAGGACACCGTGGAGGCGGGTCCAGAAGGACACGGCGCGGTGGAGGGTCGTGGCCGACACCGAGTGGCCGTTGGCCCATCGGCGGTGGTTCTCGAGGTGGGCGTCGAACGGCGTCGCCTGCTTTTCCAGGGACAACGCGGAGAAAGCCTCGATCAGCACCGTCATGATTTCGGATGAGATCTCGGTGGTGTCCTCAGGTGCGCGGTAGCCGGGGACAGGCGTGCCGTAAATGAGGAAGTACCGCTGCGGGTCGTGCAGGGCCCATTCCCGCACCGCGCAGGCCAGCCCTGCCACGTCGGCACCGGAGTCGAGCGCTGCCTGGAGACTGTCAGCAAGGCTTCGGTAGGCGTCGCGGATGAGCTCGGTGATCAACTCGTCGCGACTGGCGAAGTACCGGTACAAGGCAGGGCCACTCATGCCGACGCGTTTGGCGATCGCGTTGAGCGACAGCGCAGATACGCCTGCCGTGGCGATTTGCTCCCACGCGTGCTGCTTGATCTCCTCGCGCACTTGGATCCGATAACGCTCCCGCGAACCCGTCCCCTTGGTTCCCATCGTCAACCGCATCTCCTGCGCCACAGCATCATTGTTAGACCCTATCACTTTCTCTATTGACACTCACGACTATTGGTTATAGCTTCTAACTAAATCGAGCAACCCTAACTAGATGGACAGTCGGCTCGAGGCCCTGAACGAGGAGAGCAACCATGTCGAACCCGAAAATCCGCCGCCGGACCGGCGCGCGCACTGCCCATTTCCTGATCCCGCTGGCCGCGGTCGCGCTAACCGCCACCACCGCGTGCAGCGGCGACAACAACGACATCAGTAGCGGCGGGACCGGTCAGGTCACCACGACCGCCGCCCCCGCCACGGCTTCGCTGACCTGTCAAGGAGCAGGCATCGATGATGCCGCCCAGATCAGGTACCGCACCGAGACCTTGATCAACGCACCGCTGAGCACCATCTGGGAACTGCACACCGACGTGGAGCACTGGCCCTCCTGGCAGCAGCCCGTAACAAGCATCAAGCGCGTGGACCAGGGAGTGCTACGGGAAGGCTCGCAGTTTCAATGGACAACTCCGGCGCCCGCTACGCCCACGACCCCTGCCACCACTCTGGTCATCACTTCCTCCGTCCAGCAACTGCAGCCGAACAATTGCATCCGATGGAGCGGTCCCGCGATCGGCGACGGCTTGCGCATCGACAACGGCGTCCACGTCTGGAACTTCACCGAGGTCGACGGTGGCGTCCTGGTGCGCACCGAAGAGAACTGGACCGGCGCACAGGTCGAGGCCGACATACCCACCTCCACGGCCTTCCTCGGAGCCGGGCTCGAAGCCTGGTTGAAGGACCTGAAGGCCACCGCCGAAGCTGGCCGCTGAAGCCCCGGTACTCCGATGAACCCCTCTGCACGCCACCTTGATCCGACGATTCTGGCCTAGACTGTGGGTGCTCCACAGCAATTCCAGTGCCGAGTCCCTCTATCGCAGAAACGGATTCACCAGGACCAGCAATCGGAAGCAGTGCATCGACCGGCCTGAACAGTTCGAGATCGAGATGTCGCGCGCGCTGGAGCCCGAGACCCCTGAACCACAGCACTGACAACTCAGGAGCGATGCCGAGGCCAGCTCGACTGACCGGGTAGTCCCTCTGGAACCACTCGAGTGGTGATCACTGACCCATGGCCTTCGGGGCGGCATGGTCAACGCCGACGTTCAGCGATCACGCCAAGTGGTGAAGTCGAAATCGAGGTATTGCTCGGCAACGGACGGAATATGGGCGAGTGTCATCGCCGCCAGGTTGCCTTGATCGGTACGCACACAGATCGTGTCGCCCACGTGCAGAGAATACAGATTGGCCAGGGTTTTGGTCCAAGAGCCTGCGGCGATTTCGCGGCACCGGTCGTGCGCGCTGGAACCTGCCGCACGGGTGCCGAGCACAGCGAAACGTGGCGTGCCATTGCTCATGGCATTGAGACCGTCAGCGCTCTTCGACGGGCTTACATCGACCCCGGGCTGGTCTTGGTCATGGATCTGTCCTGTGTCCAGGTCCAGGCCTTGAACGTTTTCCAGCTTCTGACGTCCCTGATTGAGTATCGCTGGCATCAGCGGGACGGTCGATCCGAGAATGGTCGTGCCCGTCGGAGTTTCGGACCTGGCGGGAATCGTTGCCGGGGAAGAGTCCGACGAGCACTGCGTGATTCCGAAGATGACGGTAGCGACGACGCCGAGAGCCCCAGCGGCGCCACCGACTTTCGTCCACGTGCCTTCGCTTCGACTCCCTTCACGCTGGTGATCGTTCTCGTCACGACTAGTGCTGGGACCCGCGTTCTGCATCCGTTCCCCTGTACGTCCGGCGACACTGGCCACTTCGTGAAGAGACTAGCTCGAAATGCACTGGCACATTGGGATGTTGACCGTTCCGCGGAGTACGCTCCTGGCCGCACATCTACTGGCGTGCCCACGAGTCAGTCGATGTCGAGCGACCCCGGGCTCTGGAACGCGATGTCGGCGACAGTTCGGGGTTACCTCTCAATCGGCCACTCATCAGGCTGCCCTGCCGGCAGCCCCCACTGCCGCCGCTGCCCGGCTGAGCCTGCCCCTGCGGCGCACCCAGCACCGATACCGCATAGAGAATCGCCGCCACCGGCACAGCTCGACGAGCAGACACGGCAACACCTTCCCCGCGACAGGGACAGCAACCCGATACGGCCAGGGACGGACGCCGATGACCTCGCGGCGCGCAGTACTGCTGACTTGATCAGCAGTTTAGGCTTTGCTATAGAATTGCCAGATTCGAGAGTAGGCCGAATTGACGGCGATTTCGCGCCCGGTGTGTCGATGGTGCGGCCACTGGTGTGCGGCGGCACGGCGGCCAGACGCAGAACTTCAACACGAGGACGGCGCTCCATGACAGACGTCGACTATTGCGTGGTTGGTGGGGGATTCGCGGGATTGACGGCCGCCCTGCGGCTGAAACAGGCGGGTCGATCGGTGGCGGTGCTGGAAGCCCGGGACCGACTGGGCGGGCGCACGTTCACTGAGGTGCGCGAGGACGGGTCCTGGATCGATCGTGGCGGCGCCTGGATAGGGCCGGGGCAGGACCGGATCTACGCATTGATGAATGAGTTCGGGGTGCCGAGTTACAAGCAGTACACCGACGGTGAGGCCATGATGGTGGTCGATGGCAAGCAGTTCCGCTACACAGGCACGATCCCCTGGACGATGAGCCCCTGGGCAGCGCTGAACCTCGGTGCGGTGTTTCTCGAGCTGGGACATATGTGCAAGTCGATTCCCCTCGAAGCTCCATGGACTGCGAAGAACGCCGACAAGTGGGATCAGATCACCCTGGCGCATTGGCTGGACAGCAACATCCTGTCCAAACCCGCCCATGAGCTGCTCGAGACCGCCATCGCCGGCTGCTACACCTCGGCCGCCTCGGAGGTATCGCTGCTCTTCGTGCTGTACCAGATGGCGTCGGGGGGTGGGCCGAGCTTCGTCCTCGGCGTCAAGGACGCGGCCGAGGATGCTCGACCAGTCGGGGGCATGGGTGCCATCTACCGGCCGATGGCGGCCGAGATCGGCGACTCGATCCACCTATCGCAGCCGGTGCGGGACATCGATCAGGATGCCGACGGGGTGACAGTGCGCTCCGACGAATTGACCGTGCGCGCACGCCGGGCGATCGTGGCGGTTCCCTTGGCGATCGCGAGCCAGATCCGGTACAAGCCGATGCTGCCGGTCGATCGATCGTTCCTGCATCAGCGAATGCCGAGCGGCGCGATCTTCAAGATTGCCGCCGTGTACGACGAGCCGTTCTGGCGTCACGACGGGTTGTCGGGGCAGTCGGCCGCACCGGGATCGCCCGCGACCGTCACCATCGATGCCTGCACCGACACCGGGCGACCCGGGGTCATGTGCGTCATCACCGAGGGGCCCATCGCGCGGCAGATCGGGCAACTCGATGATGCCGAGCGCAGGGCGGCGATCCTCGGCGCCCTCGCCGAGCGGTTCGGCGACAAGGCCCGCTCCCCCGTCGACTACATCGAGCAGAACTGGGGTGGCGAGCGTTATTCCGGTGGCGGGATGCTCAGTCACGCACCAACCGGTGTCCTTACACAGTTCGGTCATGCCCTGCGCGAACCTTGCGGCCGCGTTCACTGGGCCGGAACCGAGAGCTCTGCGGTCATGTGCGGTTGGGTCGACGGAGCCATTCGCTCGGGCGAACGGGCGGCGAGCGAAGTGCTGGAACACGAAACTGTGACCGCGCTCAGAGGCAGGCCAACTCATCTTTGAGCGACCGGTGCGCGACCCGCCTGGCTGACCTCGACCCGAGCACCGGGCAATTCGGCGACAAGTCCGGTCTCGACCGGCGTGTTCGATGCCGCTTCGACTGCGGCGGGCCCCACTGCGTCATACCGGCGATGCGGAAACCGATATCTGGTCGAATTACCTTGCCGCACTGGCGGATCGCGAGTTGTCCGGCATCCTTATCGATGAGCTGCGTGATGCGCTGATCGAGGCCGCCACAGCGCTCGAGCCGGACTGGGACCGGTCCGCCACGACGGGAAGGCGGGCGGAAGACCTTCATCGAGCGGCTGCACGGCGCGTTCGCGGCAATACCCGCCAGCCTGGAACTGTCGGCACGCGGCTAGCAGGATCGGTGGCGGTAAGCTCGGCCGAAATGACCACGTTCTCGGTGTGGATCTGCTGGACTGGGTGGACTCTTACCGATGTGCGAACGCAGTAGTGCGTTCCGTGTAGGACGCCCGGCGAAGGGGTAAATGTCATGGCAGGCAAGCGGACGGTCCTGACCGCGGGACTGCGCCGACTCTCGGTGCTGCTGTTCGACATGCGCGAACAGTCCGGTCTCAGCAAAGAGGAAGTCAGTAGCAAGACCGGGATCAACATCACCACGCTCTACCGCATCGAGACCGCTCAGGCTCGCCCGCAGCGACGCACCCTGATGGCGATGCTCGACCTATACGGCGTCACCGAGCAGCAGCGCGAGGACGCGCTGGAGTTGCTGTCGGACGCCCTGAAGCCCGGCATGTCGCGACCGTACGAGGCCAGCCTGACCGATGTGTACGCCGCCTATATCAACTTCGAATCCGAGGCGCTCTCGGCCAGGCACTACCAAACCTCGTTCATCCCAGGGCTGTTGCAGACCGAGCAATACGCCATCGCGGTCATCGATACCTCCATGCCGAAGCTGGAGGCATCGGCTTTGGAACGCCGCGCCAGGGCCAGGCTGGACCGGGCCGCCGTACTGAGCAAGACCGATCCGCTCGAACTATGGGTGGTGCTCGACGAAGCCGCCATCCGCCGGATGGTCGGTGGACCCGAGGTCATGAACGGGCAGCTCACGCGACTGCTCGAGGAGATCAAGAAGAAGAACGTGATCTTGCAGATCCTGCCGTTCGGAGCGGGCGCGCACCCCGGCATGGCCGGATCCTTCACACTGCTGGACTTCCCCAACCCGGCCGACCCGGAACTGGTGTACGTGGAAGGCATCGCGGGCGACGAACTGATCGAGGGTCACACCGAAATCCGCCGCTTCGGCGTGATCTTCGACCAGTTGCGCGCCATGGCCCTGAGCCCGCGCGACTCCGTCAGCCTCATCAACGAGGCCGCGGCGCACATGCGCTAGGCGCGGCTGGCGCGCCGGTAGCCGAGAGCGGCGGGGATCGCGAACACCACGATCGCGCCGACCGACCAGGCAATGGTCGCCAGTAAGGGCGTGCGCACGGGGCCGCCGAGCGACAGTCCGCGCATCGCATCGATGGCGTAGGTCATCGGTTGATGCTTCACGATCGGTTGTGCCCACGCCGGATAGGCGATCAGCGGCACGAACCCGGTGCAGAAGAACATCAGGAGCGATGATCCCAGCGAAACTGCCTCCACCAGAGCGGCTTTCGCAGAGAACACCGCAACGGCGGTAACCATCGTCGCGAACGCGAGCCCGAACAGCATCGGCACACCGAGCAGCGCGATACCGGCCGCCGCCCCGCGCTCGAACCGGAACCCGAGCGCCACTCCGACCGCGAACAACACCAGCGTGCATGCCAGGATGCGCACCCCCTCGGCCACGATCCGTGCCGCAAGCCCCGAGGCGCGGTGCACCGGCAGCACCCAGAACCTGGCCAGCAGTCCCTGGTCTCGTTCACTGCCGAGGGTGACGGCGCCGGCCACCGACCCCGCCATCACACCGACCAGCGAGACCATCGGCACCGACCCGTACAGCGCATTGGAGCCGGCGAACGACGAAATCTGACGACCGAGAATAGTGTTGAGCATGATCAGCAACAGCGCGGGGAAGGCAAGCGACTGAATGATCGTCAGCGGATCCCGCCACCATCGCATCAGCAGCCGCTTGGTTTGAATCATCGTCTGCGGCAGAAACAGTCGCCAGGTCTCGGTGGCGCCTGCCACCTTCGTCAAGGCCACCACCTGCGTCGGCGCCGAGGTCATGCCGACCTCCGGATCGCCACGATCGTGGCCGCGCCACCGAACACCGTGGCAAGACCGAGCGCCCACGCCAGCGGCGGCCAGAGCGACGACCAGTCCACCGCGCCCGCATTGGGTGTCGAATCACCCGCCAGCGCGCGCAACCCGTTCACGAATTGCGACACCGGCTGGTTACGCGCGAAACCCTGTATCCAGGCCGGGAATTGGGAGGCAGGCGCAAAGCCCGTCGATACCATGCCGAAGATGAGCTGCGGCAGGATCAGCGACTGGGCGGTCACCTCGGGACGCTTGGCGAGGCTGCCGAGCAGGTCGGCGCCGAGGCACAACGCCAAGGAGATCAAGAACGCATAGCCGAGGAAACCCAGTGTGTGCCACCAGCCTCCATAGAATCTGAACCCGATGACATGCCCGGAGACCAGCGCCGCCGACAAAGCGACCAACGCCCGATACAGCGCCGCGGTGACGCGCGCGGCCAGCGGCATCACCGCCGGCATCGGCATCGACCCGAACCGCTGGTCGAGGCCGTCCTTGGCATCGGTGGCCGAGCGGAAGGCGGCCGAGATCGCACAGAAGGCAGCCGCCTGCATCACGATCATCGGCATCAGGAACTGCGCATAGCTGCTCAGCCCGTGGCCGTAGACGGACATCACAAGATTCAGCGGCGTGTAGAAGCCGAGGGTGAACAGCGTCGGCGCCAGCACAGCGGTGAACAGTTCACCGTTGCGCCACGAGGGCCGGATCAGCCGCCGCGCCAGCACCCACCACTGCGCCACCGGTGCGGTATGCGGTCGCCGCGCGGCGACCAACCGATCGCTGCTCATCTGCACACGTCCATCGTGCGTGACACTCGCGCCCCGCGGCGGCCAACACGACACATAACCGCCGACTAATTTGCACGCCCAACGGGTACATATCAAACATGTCCAGTACCGACGCCGAATCCGGCACTACGCAGGAACCAAGCCTGAAGCGGGTGATGGGACCGGGATTGCTACTGCTGTTCGTCGTCGGAGACATCCTCGGCACCGGGATCTACGCGCTCACCGGCAAGGTCGCGAACGAGGTCGGCGGCGCGGTGTGGGTGCCGTTCCTCGTCGCCTTCCTGATCGCGCTCCTGACCGGCATGAGCTACCTGGAGCTGGTCACCAAATATCCGCACGCCGCGGGCGCCGCGCTCTACACCCACAAGGCCTTCGGCATCCAGTTCCTCACCTTCATGGTCGCGTTCACCGTGATGAGTTCCGGAATCACCTCGGCCGCCACCGCCTCGCGCGCCTTCGCCGCCAACTTCGCCGAAGCCTTCGAACTCGACCTCGGCACCGGTATCGGCATCACCCTGATAGCACTGGCCTTCATGGCCGTGGTCGCGGCCATCAATCTGCGTGGTGTGAGCGAGAGCGTGAAACTGAACGTCCTGCTCACCTGCGTCGAACTGACCGGGCTGTTGATCGTTATCGGCATCGGACTATGGGCCCTCGGGTTCGGCAACGGCGACTTCGGGCGCATCACCGAGTTCGAGACCGGCAATCGCACCGCACTCGGCGGCGTCATCGTGGCCACTACGCTGGCCTTCTACGCGATGGTCGGCTTCGAGGACTCGGTGAATATGGCCGAGGAGTGCAAGGAGCCGAGCCGCATCTTCCCGAAGGTCCTGCTCAGCGGTCTGATCATGACCGGGACGATCTACGTGCTCGTCTCGATCACGGCGGTCGCGCTGGTCCCCACCGATCAACTCGGCGCGGGCGATACTCCGCTGCTGCAGGTCGTCGAGATGGGCGCGCCAGGCTTCCCCACCGACATCTTCGCGTTCATCACGATGTTCGCGGTCGCCAATTCGGCGCTGATCAATATGTTGATGGCCAGCCGTCTGCTCTACGGGATGGCCCGGCAGGGCGTGCTGCCGCGTCCGCTCGGCCGGGTACACCAACGGCGGCGAACCCCCTACATCGCCATCGCTTTCACCACCGTGCTCGCCCTCGGGCTGATCGCGTTCGTCGGCGAGGTGCCCGAACTCGGCGGCACCACAGCGCTGTTGCTGCTCGCCGTTTTCACGGTGGTCAATGTGGCGGTGCTGGTGTTGCGCCGAGACACTGTGTCGCACAAACATTTCCACACACCCACCGTGCTGCCTGTCATTGGTGTGGTGGCCTGCGGATTCCTGGTCACCCCATGGACCGATCGCAACCCGCAGCAGTACACGATCGCCGGCGTACTGCTCGCCATCGGCGTCGGACTGTGGGCGCTCAACCACTTTGCGATCCGGCGCCTGCCCACCGAACTCCCGGCCGAGGAAACGCCGAGGCCCGACGACGATCGAATTGTGTGACGTTCGAGTCGATCACGACGGGTCTGTCCGAAATCGTAAGATGACGACCGACCAGGGTATCGGTAATGTGAGCCGCGATGACCAGCATGGAAGCCCGATTCCGCGACGCTGCCCGGACCGTGCCCCTCCCCAGCCCATGGAACCTGTCGGCCTACCTGGCGAGTGTCGCCGCACATCGCGGCCGCTCGATCTCGCTCCACCCCGTCCCGGCCGGGATACTCGCGGAGACCGGCTGCCGCGGCAGCGGACTGTGGGTCGCGCGCAAACACGACGACATCATCGTTTACGACGCCGACACCTCCCAGCGCGATGCCGACCACATCGTCCTGCACGAGGTGGGGCACATGCTGTTCGGACACGGCAAGGACGACTCCGATCCCGCGACACCGCTGCCACCGACCCTGGCCGCGCTGCTGCCCTCGCTGTCGCCGGTATCGATCCGGCATATCCTCGGCCGCAGCGACTTCGGCACCGAACGCGAACGCGAAGCGGAGGTGTTCGCCGATATGACAATGGTGTACGCGACGCTGCCACAGCGAAAGAGTCGGTCTTTCCGGCTGTTCGGCCGCAACCGCTGAGCGGCGGCCTCGCCCGCGCTCGGGCCGAATGCCGAACCCGCGCCTCCCGACCACACCCCACCCTCGGTCATCCTCCCCCATCCCCGATACCCACACTGAACTGGACACTTCTGCAGCAAACATCGAGTAACCGCAACCGTGTCACATTCGCCGAAGCTCTCAGCGGGTGGCCGGGATACGACGAAGGCGGCTCCCGTCGATGGTCGGGAGCCGCCTAGTTTGTGCTGGGCTACTTCAGGCGGAGTTTGCCGAAGAGACCATCTTTTTCGTCGTCGGGGCCTGCGGTGAAGTACAGGGAGTTGGCGTCGCCGAGGCTTTCACCGTTACCGAACATCAGGGCCCACAGACCCTCGATTTCGACGGGCTTGCCGCTGTCGTCGCGCAGGTAGTCGACGAACTTGCCGGTGGTGTCGTCGTAGGCGAGGACGTAGCCCGCGCCGCCGAAATTGCCGACGAGGAGCTTGCCGCTGAGCGGGCCGAAGTCGGCGGGGGCCACGGTGACAGCCCATGGGGCGTTGAGGCGGCTGCCGTCGTCGAGGATGCGGACCAGCTTGCCGGTCTCGTCGAACTCGGCGACCTTGCCCTTGGCCGGCTTGCCCTTGGCGTCCTTCTCCTGGTCCTTGTCGAGGGAATCCTCTTCGCCCGCATCGAACTTCGTCGCGTCCTGCTCGTCGGGCTTGGTGGCGGCGTAGGAGACGAACACCCGCTTGCCGACGGTGGTCACATTGAATGGGGCCGGGTCGCCCGGCTTGGCCTTCTTGCCCTGGTCAGGGGCGGCCGGGTCGATCTGGTCGCCGGTGGCGAACGGGTTGGCGAAACCTGCGGTCGGGATCAGCTGCCAGTTCTGGTCGAACGTGCGGACCTGCGGGTCGGCGCCGAAATCGGCGGCGAGCAGCTTGTCACCCGAGGGTGCGAGCGCGATGCCGAAGAACTGCATGCCCTGCGGCTGGCCGTCGAACATCAGGCTGGCCGGGCCGTCGGCTCGGACGATCTGGCCCTCCGGGCCGAGTTCGGTCCAGGCCGCGATCTTGCCGGAGTCGGTGGCGAAGATGAACCGCGACGAACCGGTCAGCAGCTGCGGTGCGCCGTCCACCTCGACCGGCTGATCGCGCACGACGAACAGGTCGGAGGTGATCGGAGCGCCGTTGAAGACGACACCGGTGGTCTTGCCGATGCTGTTGTCGGAAGTGTCGGAATCGGCGCCGGGAATGGTGACGATCTTCAGCGGATCCTGGAACAGTTTCTGCACTTTGGGGTCCGAGGATGCTGTCACATCGCCGACGAACTGGAACGATTTACCGCCGCCACCGACCCAGAAGTGACCGCCTGCGCCCTTCGGGCGGTCGGCAAGGCCCCACGCGTTCACCATGTCGGGGAAGGTGAACTCGGCCTTGTACTCGGCGTTGCTGGCGGCGAGGTTGGTCTGCGTGTAGTGATTGCCATCGAGGGCAGGCACTTCGTCGTTCGACTTCGAATCCGAGCATGCGGCCGCGACGACCAGCGCCGCGCCGAGTACGGATACGCGCAACAGACCATCTCGGGTCCCCGATCGCCACGCACCGTTTCGGCGCAATTCACTCCAGCGTCCGTTCAACTCATTGTCCTTTCAGCCGCCCGCCACCCTCTTGGCGATTAGGCGATGCTAACCTTAGCCTGACGAAATTTAGGGAGTATTGGAACACCCCACCATTCGCGGGTTTAGGCTGTCCGCCGTGGTCGAACCCCAAACCCCCGTTGCTCCTCATCCCGATATCGCACCATTGGCGCCGCTGCTCGGCACGTGGCGCGGCCCAGGGCACGGTGAATATCCGACCATCGAGCCGTTCGACTATGTGGAGGAAATCAAATTCGGCCATCTCGGCCGGCCATTCCTCACGTATCGCCAACGCACCCGCTCCGCCGACGGCAGCAGGCCGATGCACGCCGAAACAGGTTATCTGCGCTGTCCGCAACCGGACCGGGTGGAGCTGATCCTCGCCCACCCGACCGGCATTACCGAAATCTGTGAGGGCGCGCTGTCGGTCACCGACGGCGAGGTGCACATGGAGCTGGACTCGACGAGCATCGGCCGCAGCAGCACCGCGAAACTGGTGACCGCGCTCGGCCGCTCGATCCGGCTGTCCGGCAACACCATCGACTACACGCTGCGGATGGCCGCCGTCGGCCAAGACTTCCAGCACCACCTGGCCGCAACGCTGCACCGGGCCTGAGGCGCGGGCCGGTTCCGGGTGGGATCCGGCCGCGAGCCGATCACGAATTCTTCCTGGTTCAGTACTTAACATGATTGGCACACAACAGATTTCGGATGCACGAGTACCGTTTCCGGGTCAATGCGTATGCTGGGACCGATCGCACGGCGCTCGATGCGTGCGAAACAGCTCCGCGCACTGAGTGATTCGGAGGCGAGAACGTGGCGGCTGCGGGTATCGGACGAGTGGCACTCGATCTACGGGTGCTCGGACCGGTGCGCCTGCTCTTCGACGGTCGCGCGATTGCGCTACGTGGCGCCAAACTTCGCGCCCTGCTCGCGATGCTGGTCATCAATCGACGCAACGCCGTGGCGAAAACAACTCTGGCCAAGGGAATTTGGGACGAAGGTCCGCCGAGCCGATCGGTCGAAGGCCTCTACGCCTATGTCTCGAATCTACGCACCGTGCTGCGCGCGGCCGGGGTGGACGACCGGACCATCCTGCGCACGGTCGGCGACGGATACCTCCTCGACATCAGCGAAGACCAGTGTGATGTCGGCCGATTCGAACGCGCGCGCAACCAAGGGACACTGGCCCTGCGCACCGGCGACCTGGAGACTGCGGCGGAGTGTTTCGCACACGCGTTGTCGGAATGGAGCGGCGAAGCCGTCGCCGGACTTCGCATGCTGCGCTTCGCCGACAATTTCGCGACCGATATGGACGAGCGCAGGCTGAATGCAGTGGCCGACCGCTTCGACGCCGACATCGGTTGCGGGCGTGAGGGCGCGATACTGGGCGAGCTCGCCGCGCTGACCGCCGAACACACCGTGAACGAACGACTATGGCGGCTATTGATCACCGCGCTGTACCGCAGCGGACGTCAGGCCGACGCGCTGACCGCTTGCCTGCGCATTCGCCGCAATCTCGCCGACCAGCAGGGCATCGACCCCGACCCGAAAACCGTCGCACTGGAGGAGGCGGTCCGCAGCCAGCAGACGCTGCCGACGCTCTCCTCGTCGCCGGGCGCGACGACAAGGGACCTGCCCGACCTCCGCCGCCAGGCGTGGCTACGGGTCGGTGACGACGAGCCGATCGCCGTCCCAGCAGCGGGGCTGCGCATCGGCCGCGATCCCGACAACGACGTCGTGCTCGACGACTCATGGGTCAGCCGCAAACACGCACGCATCCTGGCCAGGCCGGACGGCATGTTCATCAGGGACCGGGATTCGGCCAACGGGGTCTACCTGAACGGGTCCCCGATCGGCGCCGACACCGCCCTGTGCGACGGCGATGTGATCAGGATCGGGTCCACCGTGATCCAGTACGAGATGCCCGATCGCAGGAACCCGAAACCACCTCGATAAAATGTGAGCTACGGCACATATCGAAGCCCTGATGTGGGGCGGGGAACTTCGACCTTGCCCGCCCGGCTGATTTCGGTCTACCGTTCACAGGGCAGCAAACAATCAGACAACTCTTCGCGAAACACCCTTCGCGGGACCGCTCGTTCCCTTCTCCGTCGATTGCCCCTGACCCGAAGGAGCCGAACATGAAGCGTTCCACCACCATTCTCGCCACCGCCGGTCTCATCCTGGGCGGCGCTGCCACGATCCAGGCACTCGACAGCGGCGACGCCGGGCGGGCCGCACCGATCGTGGATGAGCGCGGCGACCGGGTAAAGCTATCGGTGTCGGCCGACGAGTGTCAGTACCCCGAGGGCAGCACCGTGAACATATCGCGGGTGACCGCTACCGCATGGTCGGAGCTGCCGCCCCTGACCAGCAGCGTGGCGAACGCGATATCGCCTCGGTAGCCGACGAACCACGAGTGCGACCCACCGTCGACCTCGGCCTCTCCCGTCTTGCCGAACACCTCGCCCTGGTCGGCGATGCGTTCGGCGGTGCCGCCGGTGACCACCTTGCGCATCATCGTCCGCAGCCCGTCGATCACCTCGGGTGCGATGGCCGGGCGTTCGCCCTCGATCGCGGTGGTGCGACCGGAGATCAAAAACGGCACCGGCGCCGACCCGTGCGCGATCGTCGCCGCCATCACCGCCATCCCGAACGGGCTCACCACCACCTTGCCCTGGCCGATTCCGTCCTCGGTGCGCTGGATCAGGTCATCCGACAGCGGCACCGAACCCGACGTGGCCGGCAGCCCGGCGATCGTGTAGCCGGGTCCGACGCCCAGTTTCGCGGCCGTCGCGTGCAGCGCGTCACCCGGCAGCTGGCTGGCCATCTTCGCGAACGAGGTGTTGCAGGAGCGCTCGTACGCGGTCGCCATCGGCACCTCGCCGAGGGTGAACAGGTTGTAGTTGGGAATCGTGCGCTCCCCGATCACAATTCGGCTCGGGCAGGGCAGCAGTGTGTCCGGCGTGGCCATTCCGCGCGACATCGCGGCGGCCGCGGTGACCGTCTTGAAAATCGAGCCGGGCGGATACTGTCCGATGGTCGCGACCGGGCCGTCCCGGTCGGCAGCCTTGTTCTGCGCGACCGCGAGAATCGCGCCGGTGGAGGGGCGCAGCACCACCATCATGGTCTGCTCGGTGCGCGCATCCACGGCGCGCTGCGCGGCATTCTGCACGAACCGGTCCACGCTCAGCGAGAACGACGGCGCCGGCTGCGAGGCCACCTCGGTGAGCACGTCGGTGTCGGCACCGTTGGCGTTCATCGTGACAACGCTCCACCCCGCCTTGCCGTCCACCTCGGCGATCACCGTCTTGCGGACCTGAGCGAGCAGATCCGGCGCGAAATTCCGGTCGGTGGCGACCATGTCCCATTGCTGGCTCAGCGTCACGCCGGGCAAGCCGATAAGGTCCGCGCTCACCTCGTCGAATTCGTTCTCGCTCAACAGCGCGACGGTATAGGCGCCGTCGGCGGATCGCGCCGCGCCCAGGATGACCTCCGGTGTCAGCCGTTCGTCGAACCGCCGCAGCGCCGCGGCCAGTGACGTCGCCACGAAGCGCTGGTCGGAGGCGGCCGTCGCGGTGAACGCTATACGGGAGACTTTGCCGGGCACCAGCACGTCGCTGCCGGACTGCTCGTTGACCCTGGCGCGGGGCGCGGGGTTGGCGCGCAGCGCCATCGTCTGGGTGTTGCCGAGCTTCGGATGGATATCCGAGGAAGTCCAGCGCACCATCCAGCGTCCGTCGCTGCGCCCCATCTGCAGTTGGCCGGTGTAGCGCCAAGTCCGGTTCTTGGGCAGCCGCCACTCGTAGGTGTAGTCGACAGTCGCGGTGTCGCCGGTAACCCTGGCCGCGCCGGTGTGCGCGATCAACTGTTCGGCTTGGAGCTGATCCCATGCGGAACCCAAAGCGGCGGTTGCCTTCTCGGGTTGACTGGTGAGCTGCGCCGCCGTGTCGAGATCGCGGTCCGCGAAGGCCGAGACGAAAGCATCGGCCGAGGGGACCGGCCCCTGCGGGCGCGCCGAACAGCCGCTCCCCGCCGTGGCGGCGAGCACCGCGACAGCCAGCGGGATGAGCATGCGAGTCGACATCGGCACCGATGTTAATAGCCAATCGCGAGCAAATGCCTGTGGCGCACCGATGTTCGGTCGAAGTTCAATCGAGCAGGACCGTGGCGAAGGTGGCGATCTGGCGGAAGCCGACCCGGCTGTAGGCCCGGCGGGCAATGTTGTTGTAGTCGTTCACATACAGGCTCGCGGTCCGTCCGGAGGCGACCACCGCATTGGCGACCGTTGCCGTGCCGCCGGTGCCGAGGCCCGCGCCGCGGCGTTCCGGATGCACCCATACGCCCTGGATCTGGCCGGTGCGCCGAGACAGCGAACCGACCTCGGCCTTGAATACGACCTCGCCGTCCTCGAACCGAGCCCAAGCCCGCCCGGAGCCGATCAGACTCGCGATCCGACGACGGTAGCCACGACCGCCATCGCCCGCGCGCGGGTCGACCCCGACCTCCTCGA
Organism: Nocardia sp. NPDC057440; assembly: GCF_042802915.1. Lineage (NCBI taxonomy): Bacteria > Bacillati > Actinomycetota > Actinomycetes > Mycobacteriales > Nocardiaceae > Nocardia > Nocardia sp. NPDC057440. The sequence continues at coordinate 216,526 of NZ_JBHVDF010000014.1, read as the reverse complement.
TGAACATGGCGATGGCCGCGTTGAGGTAGCGGTCCAATTCGTCGGGGCGGACCCGGCGGACCTCGAGATCAGCGGTCGCGAGCGCGGGCTGGCCGAGTGCGAGCAGCGGCTGCTCACCACGCACCTCCCGCTCCGGTCCCCAATGCGAGGCGAGCATCTCCCACAGCGGCAGCGCCAGCTCTCGACGCCCGACCACCGAGGAGCACACGCGTGGCCAGCGCACCGCCCGATCGGCGAAGGCGCGCAACGCGTCCTGATCGCCGAGCAGCGGCACCATGTTCGCGCCGGAGAAGCACAGCGACTCCGACGGGCCGCCACGGCTCCAGAGCTCGCCCTGCCCGCTACCGGTTTCCAGCCCGAACTCCTGCAGCCGCGCGGCGACCATGCAGGAGGCGACCGGATCGGTATCGAGCACTCTCAGGACCTGTGCCAGATCCCGGTTCGCGAGCTGACGCGCGGGGGCAAACTTCGCCCGTCGCGCCGGCTCCAGCAGACTCCGCACGAATGACAGCCTGCCACGAATCGCGCAGATGTGATATGCCGATGCCGAATAGCAACACCTAGCCGACCGTGACGACCGGTTCCCCCGCACCCGCGTCCTCGCCCATCTGCTCGGCCAAGCGCATGGCCTCCTCGATCAGCGTCTCCACGATCAATGCCTCCGGCACCGTCTTGATGACCTCGCCCTTGACGAAGATCTGGCCCTTGCCGTTGCCGGACGCGACGCCGAGGTCGGCTTCACGGGCCTCACCGGGACCGTTCACCACACAGCCCATCACCGCGACGCGCAGCGGCACCTCCATGCCCTCCAGCCCGGCGGTGACCTCGTTGGCCAGGGTGTACACATCCACTTGGGCGCGGCCGCAGGACGGGCAGGACACGATCTCCAGCTTGCGCGGGCGCAGGTTCAGCGACTGCAGGATCTGCCCGCCGACCTTGACCTCTTCCGCGGGCGGCGCGGACAGCGACACCCGGATCGTGTCACCGATGCCGTCGGCCAGCAGCGCACCGAACGCCACCGCCGACTTGATCGTGCCCTGGAACGCCGGGCCCGCCTCGGTCACACCGAGGTGCAGCGGATAGTCGGACTGCGCGGCGAGCTGCCGGTATGCCTCGACCATGATCACCGGGTCGTTGTGCTTGACCGAGATCTTGATATCGCCGAAGCCGTGCTCCTCGAACAGGCTCGCTTCCCACAGCGCCGACTCGACGAGCGCCTCGGGAGTCGCCTTGCCATACTTCTCCAGCATCCGCTTGTCCAGCGAACCGGCATTCACCCCGATGCGAATCGGAATGCCCGCGGCGCCTGCGGCTTTCGCGACCTCGCCGACGCGACCGTCGAACTCCTTGATGTTGCCGGGATTGACGCGCACCGCCGCACAGCCCGCGTCGATCGCGGCGAAGATGTAGCGCGGCTGGAAGTGGATATCGGCGATGACCGGGATCTGGCTCTTGCGGGCGATGGTGGCGAGCGCGTCGGCGTCCTCCTGGCGGGGACAGGCCACACGCACGATGTCGCACCCGGAGGCGGTCAGTTCCGCGATCTGCTGGAGGGTCGCGTTGATGTCGTGGGTCTTGGTGGTGGTCATCGACTGCACCGAGATCGGATGATCGCTGCCGACGCCGACACCGCCGACCATCAGCTGGCGGGTCTTGCGACGTGGCGCGAGAACGGCCGCAGGTGCGGTCGGCATCCCCAATCCGATTGTGCTGGTCACTTCCGGCTGCCTACTTTCGTGCGTTCTGGTGAGCCGTTCGCCTACCGAGCTTAGTCGCGCGGCAGCCGCTGACCCTGTGACGACCATGACATGTTGCTATCCCCCGGTGCCCGCGACAGGGTACCGCGTCAGGGCGAACAGCTGAAGTGGGCGACCGATGTCGGCGTCAGGGGAACAGTTTGATGGGGTTGATGATGTCGGCGACCAGCGTGAGCACCATGTACGCACCGCCGATCACCACCGCGACGTAGGTCACCGGTAGCAGCTTCAGGTAGTCGACAGGGGCGCCTGGCGCGAGGCCCTTCAAGCCGCGGATGGAATTGCGCAGCTTCTCGTAGAGCACCACGGCGATGTGCCCGCCGTCCAGCGGCAGCAGCGGCAGGATGTTGAATGCGCCGAGGAAGAAATTCAGACTGGCCAAGACCAGGATGAACAGGTTCCAGAGCCCACGCTCGGCGGTCTCGCCGCCGATCTTGCTCGCACCGTAGACGCTGACCGGGGTTTCCGGGTCACGCTCGCCGCCGGTCACCGCGGTCCACAGCGCCGTCACCTTCTGCGGCATCTGAGCCAGCGACTGGAACGTGCGCACGAACATGTCACCGGTGAATGCGCCTGCGGCCGGAATCGCCGCCAGCACATTGTATTTCACGGGTTCGTAGTACTCGGAGCCGACGCCGACGGCGCTCACCTCACGGCCGGGCCCACCATCGGCCGGATAGCGCACCACCCGGTCCGGATTGACCGGAATTGTGAGAGTCTGCCCGTCGCGTTCGACCGTGTAGGCGAACGGTCCGTTCTGCTTCTGGGTTTCGGCCTGGAACTCCGGCCAGGTCTTCACCTTCACCCCGTTGACCGCGGTCACCACGTCGCCGGTCTGCAGCCCGGCCTGCTGTGCCGGGCCGGCGCCGCTGCATGCCTGCAGCGTGCCGTCCGCATTCTGCTGCGCGACACAGCTCATCTTGCCGATGGAGGTGGCGGGCGGCTGATCGAAGCGCGGCAGCCCCCAGCCGATCGCGAGGATGACCACCAGGATGAAGCCGAGCAGGAAGTTCATCGCAATGCCGCCGGACATCACCACCAGGCGCTTCCAGGTGGCCTGCCGGTACATCGCCCGGTCGAGATCTTCCGGCGCCAGCTCGTCCAGCGCGGTCATGCCCGCGATATCGCAGAAACCACCGAGCGGCAGCGCCTTGAGCCCGTACTCGGTCTCACCGCGCCGGAAGGAGAAGATCTTCGGGCCGAAGCCTACGAAGTAGCGGCGCACCTTCATGCCGGTCGCCTGCGCGGCCCACATGTGCCCACATTCGTGCAACGCGACCGATATCGTGATGCAGAGGGCGAACAGCACGAACCCCAACGCGAACACCATGTGGTTTACAGCCCTCCTGCATTGCGCAGCTCGCCTCGATGAAATGCGACCACAGTCGCGAGTACCGCACGCACGCGTCCGGTCATGGTCGCGAGCACTCCGACAACAGTAACCGGACCTCGGCCGACTCTCTCGGCTCAGTCTGCCAGGCCGCCGTAAAACGGCGCGCCCGATCCCTTCGAACCCGCGCCCATTGCGGTCGCACCGACCTCCCGCGCATCCCGAGTTGCCGGGCGGCGGCCTGCTCGGCGCGGAGCGCGTCGGCGATTCCCTGGAAGTGTGCCGGTCAGGCGTGAACGAGCGCCCTGGCGTAGTCCCGCGCCCAGGTGTCGGCAGCGAGCACCTCGTGCAGCGTTTCCGGGTCGGCGCGCCACTGTTGCGCCGCGTCGACCGCGCGCGCGACGGTGCGCACGATGTCGGGGAACCGAATGGCGCCGTCCAGGAAGGCTTGCACCGCAACCTCATTGGCCGCGTTGTAGACCGCCGTGACACTGCCGCCCGCCATGCCCGCCTGCCTGGCCAGCTCGACAGCGGGGAACACCGCGTTGTCGACCGGCTCGAACTCCCACGTCGATGCTGTGCTGAAATCGCAGGCCGCAGCGGCGCCCGGCACCCGATCCGGCCAGCCGAGCGCCAGCGCGATGGGCAGCTTCATATCCGGCGGGCTGGCCTGCGCCAGGGTTGAGCCGTCGGTGAAGGTGACCATGGAGTGCACGATCGACTGCGGGTGCACAGTGACGTCGATCCGGTCGTAGGCAATGCCGAACAGCAGATGGGTTTCGATCAGTTCCAGACCCTTGTTCATCAGCGACGCCGAATTCAACGTATTCATCAAACCCATCGACCAGGTCGGATGCGCCTTCGCCTCGGCGGGGTTCACCGATTCGAGCATTTCGGCGGTCCAGCCGCGGAACGGACCGCCCGACGCGGTCAAGATCAGGCGGTCGACCTCGTCGGCCCGACCCCCGCGCAGGCACTGCGCGAGCGCCGAATGCTCCGAATCGACCGGAACGATCTGGCCGGGGGCCGCGGCACGCGTCACCAGCGATCCGCCCGCGACCAGCGACTCCTTGTTCGCCAACGCGAGCCTGGTGCCCGACTGCAGCGTGGCGAGGGTCGGTTCGAGGCCGAGCGAGCCGACCAGTGCGTTGAGCACCACATCAGCCTCGGTGCGGCGCACCAGCTCGGTCACCGCACCCGGACCACCGAGAGCGAGGTCGAGCTGTTGTGCCGCGGCCGGGTCGGCGACAGCGACATTGCGAGTGCCGGTCGCGGCCATCTGCGCGGCAAGCAACTCGGTGTTACCACCGCGGGCCGCCAAGCCGACCACCTCGAACTTGTCGGGATTGGCCGCAATCACCTCGAGCGCTTGGGTCCCGATGGAACCGGTGCTGCCGAGCAGTAGGACTCTCACAATGTCGGACACGGCCCCATTGTGGCAGGGCCTGCTGGCTACGACGACCGGTCGTATGCCACGATATCGACAAGTATTCGACCCACCAAGGAGCGATCGTGGCCGCCACGGAACTCGAAACCACCCACAGTGACAGCGGCGTCCTCACCCGTGTGGACACCGCCGAGGTTCCGTCCGCCGCCTGGGGCTGGAGCGGCGAGTCCCGCCGGACCTTCCGTGCCGCGGGCTGGATCGTCGCGTTCATCCTGCTGGCCATGACCATCGGCAACCACAAGGGCCGGGTCGAAGACGTCTTCCTCGTCGGCTTCGCCCTTGCCATCGCGGGCATTCTGATCCGCGACTCGATTCTGCGTCGCAAGCCGAGGTAACTGGGCTGATCTCGCCACGATCGCCCGCCGCGCATCCGCCACGCGGGTGCGCGGCAGCAACGCGCCCGTGATCCCGAGACCCGGTGCGCTACAGCGCAAGACGCGCCGCAGCGCCGCCTCGGTGGGGTACGGTCTCCGGCCATGAACCGAATCCTGGCGACCACCATGCTCAGCGCAACCACCGTAGGAACGCTGTTGTTCCTGCCCGCCGGACCCGCGCAAGCGCAGTCGACGGCGTGCAGCACCGCCATCGATCTGATCAATGCTGCGATCACCGAGTCCGGCGGGAATCTGGATCCCGAGACAGCGAACTCACTGTCCACAAAACTCTTGGCTGTCAACGCCAGCGGCACCGACAAAGACGCGATCGCCGCATACGCACGCGCGCTGGTCGATGACAAGGTCCCCGATATGGCAGCCGCGACGGTCGACTTCAACCGATCCTGCGCAGGCTGATCAGCCGCAGAGGTGGCGGCCCGGATTCGGCCGCCGGCGGCAGCTCGGTGACACAGCTGGGGCCGGTTACGCAATCCGCTTCAGCCAGGCCCTGGCTGCCGGCCACCCCACCGGGGAGATCGGGCCGGCCGACAGCGGCCGTCCGCTTCAACCAGACCCTGCCGCCACACGATCCGGGAACTGGTGTCCATCAGTGGCACGGCCGTTCAGGCCGGACCCATTTCAACCAGCCCGTTCCCCGCCGCTGCCCACCCCGGAAGCCGTGACCGTCAGCTGACAGCGACCATCTACACACGACCGCCGCAGACGACCCCTCGAAATGGTTTGGGCCAACCCGATCGCCCAACAGGTCGGACAACCACGGAGAACAACCAGACCGACCGGTGCCAACAGCACGCTCAACGGCCCGGTCACCGGCAGCAACGCCACCGAACTCACCAAGGCGCCGAACCCTATTGCGCCACGGACCAAGTGACGTGGGACAGACTTGCTCGCAAAGCTGGACTCACCATTCATTCCCCAGCTCCGAACGCCGAATACCACTGCACCGCAATCCAAGTGGTGACGAATGGGCCTGCCGGCACTGCCTGCCCCTCAGTCATCGGTGCCTCCGTACATCGGATCCTGCAAGGTGTGGTGCACGGCCGACCTGGCTCGATGCAGCCGTGACTTCATCGCCGCGGTGCTGAGCCCGAGCAGATCCGCGACCATACGACCGCTGTAGCCCTGAACGTCCCGCATGATCAGCACTCGCCGCTGATCACCGGGCAATGCCGCAATCGCCGCCGCGACCCGCTCGGCTTCCAGGCGATGCATCGCCGCGTCCTCCGCCGACACCGCGCCTTCGTCGAAGACCGGTTCGGAGCGGCGCGACATCAGGCGCAACTGGCGCAGACATTCGTTGCGAACGATCCGGAACATCCACGACGCCAGCGCACCCGACGCGCGCAATGTCCCGATCTTGCGATACAGGATGATCAGCGCCTCCTGCGCAGCATCCTCGGCGTCCTCCGGCGTGGCACACAGCGAGTAGGCGAACCGTCGGACATGCGGATGCGCCCCCGATACCAGGGCGGCAATCGATTCGGTATCCCCCGACTGCGCCGCAGCCACCAGATGCTCATCCGGCCAGCGCACGTCAGCCACGGGACCCCCGCTTCCGCAGCACGGCAACACTGCACGCACAGACGGCAAGCACACCAACGACAATCGCGGCAATGATCACAACAACCTCCCGATCTCGTGCCGACGGTGTTGCCGACACAAGTATGAGAGACATGAGCGATCCGAAAGGATTCGCATCCGATGACGGGCCCGACTGCCCATCGAGTCCAGTGCTCGTCCTCATTGGCCGAAACATGCCGTGCTCGGCCGCACTGTAGGAACCCGCTGGGCGACCTCGTACTCCGCAGCCGAATGTGCCGAACGCCGTCAGCGTCCCCGGCGCTTGGCGGGCTTCTTCTTGGACGGTGTGGGGCGCCCGGTGGCTCGTTTGGGTGGGGTCTTCTTCGGCTGCTGAACGGGCTTACTGCGCGCGGCGGGTGATCGCGAGCTTCGTTCCGAGCGGCCGCGAACGACCCCAACGAACTCTTCGACCAGTTCAGTTGTCCCATCGGTCGGCCAGGCCAGCACGATCTCGGTGTCGGGAACGTCGGTGACGGTTCGGTAGACGAGGTCACGGCGGGCATGCAGGCGGGCGATCGAATGCGGGACGATGGCGAAGCCACCCACTGCCGCAACCAGTTCGATGGTGCTTCCCGCCGCATCGATATCGGTGGCGTCGTGCTGCTGTTCGTCGGCCAGGTCCGGCGTGCTCACCTGCTCGAACACCGAGAGCGGGTGGTCTTTGGACACCACGGCGACGGGGAGCTCGCGGTAGAGCGGAATCGCACTCATGCCGTCGCTGTCGAAGGGCAGGCGAACGAAGCAGAGATCGACGCGCCCGTCACGCAACGCCGCCGACTGCTCGGCCGCCGCGATCGCGACCACGTCGAGCGGAGTATCCGGGAATCGCTCACCCCAGATCCGGGTCCATTTGGACACAGTGACGCCGGGCACGAAACCGACACGCAGCCCAGGGGTATCCGTGGCGACCGGCGCTGCGGCGCGCTCATCGGCGCGAGCGATCAGCTCCCGCGCCTTCCGCAGCAGTTCATGTCCGTCGTCGGTCAGCTGCGTCGGCTGCGCCCCCGGCACGAACAGCCTGGTCCCGAGTTCGTGCTCCAGATCGATCACCGTCTGGCTCAACTTCTGGCGCGCGATGTTCAGCGACTTGGCCGCCCGCGCGAAGTGCAGTTCCTCGGCAACCGCAACAAACCAGCGCAGCCGCGCTACGTCGATGGACTCGAACCGGCTCATTCGGTCAAGAGTATTGCCCGGACTGGTCACGACCTGCGAGCGGGGCAGACACGCAGCTGTCCCGCCCACCCTCCCGCGCACCGCGGACTCCGGACGAACCGCTCCCAAGTGCTCCCATCGGGCGATGGCCGAGGGACCAGCGCAGGTTCCAGACCAACCGCACCTGGTGCCGACCAGCAAACCTCACCCTCACCCTCACCCAGAGCAGACTCCGGACGAACTACCTCCGACGACGCCCATTAGGCTGTATCGGTGAGCCCGGACAAGAAACCGCAGACCATGAAGCCGCTGACCGCGGCAAACAAGCTCGGCATCTACCTTCCGGCGGCGCCCGAAGAATTCCGGAACTCGCCGATCTCACGTGCCGACCTCGAAGAGCTCCGCACCAACCCCCCGGAATGGTTGACCGAACTCCGCCGCACCGGTCCCTTCCCCCGCGACGTGGTCGCCCGTAAACTCGGCGTCTCCAACACCGGCCTGGCCCGCGCCGACGTATCCGACGCCCTCACCACCGAAGAAATCACCGCCCTGCTCGCTGACCCGCCGGAGTGGTTGATCCGCGAGCGCGAAAGCTACGCCACGGTGTTGAAGGAGAACGAGCGCATCAAGGAGCAGCAGGCCGAGCGGCGTGCGGCGACGAACCGGCCTGCGAAGAATTACCGCTAGAGCGTCGGTCAGGCCTGCCTGTCAGTACGAATGTGCTGTCGGAAAGCACGTGCATCCGTATCTGGGCCGCCACCGATGTACTGGCCGAACTCGACGTACTGGCCGAACTCGACGCGTTGAGCGCCGCGATCGGCAAACGAACCGCCGAGAGCCTTCAGCTGCACCCGGATCCGCAGATATGACCGACTCAGCGACCGTCACCTGCCAGCACCTATCGCCTCGGTTGCCGACCGGCCCTCCGGTGTTCTGGCGAGGTCGACCTACATCGCGAATGTCATCGCTTGAACGTCCCGAGTCCGTCCTCGTCGAAATACTCGAGCGTGAGCGCGTCGGCCGTGAATGTCGCCTTGGAGATGGTCCCCGGCGGGGCGTTCTCGTCGCTCAGCGTGAAGACAAACGTATCTCCGTCCCAGTGTTTCAATGGATACGTCTGTCCGGCAGGACCCAGTGCGAGCACCAGTGTGCCGCCGACATCCGACACCGCAGCGGGTCCCCAATAGTCGTTCGCATAGGTTCCGGCATAGGACGCGAGTGGTTGCGGCGCAGTCGGATTCGCAGGCGGCTGTTTGCCGGCCAACTCCCCCTCGGGCTTACCCATCCCCGCGAGCGCATGCCGGTAGAGCGCACGCCAGTCTTCGCGCACCTTGCCGTATTGCACGAGGTCGGCGAACTCGGCGGTCAGGGTTTCCGGAACTCCGATCGGCGCGGTGTTGGTCAGCGCGACAATGGCCACGTCGGCCGACGGTATGACCAGAAAGTTGGTAGCCGCCCCCAACGCGAAAGCGCCCGAGTGACTATAGGTGACGCGACCAGCCGAGGTACTGGACACATTGAACCCATACCCATAGAAACCGGCCCGCGCGGCGGGCGCGGTCGGCGGGCCAGAGACCACTTGCGGTGTGATCGCAGGCAATAGCGCCGACTCGGGCGCGATCACCTTCCCTCCGACCTCACCCGTGCCGAGCATCATGGCAAGCCACTGCGCCATATCGCGCACCGAAGAACTGGCCCCGCCCGCAGGTGCCTGCGCATCCGGATTCCGTACCGCCTGCGCGACCCAGTTCCCATCGACCGACATATGCCCAACCGCACGGTTGGATCTCGCCTTGTAGTCATCGAATCGTGAACTGGTGGAGCTCATTCCGAGCGGGGTGTAGAGCACGTCGGCCGACAGCTGGGCCCACTCGGCGCCTGCGGCTTCGGCGACCGCCTCGGCTGCGGCAGTCAGTCCGAAGTTGGTGTAGTGGTAGGTAATTCGAAATGGATCAAGCGGGTCCATACGCAGTTTGTCGAGCACTTGCCTGCGGTCGTAACCCAGATCCTCCAATCGATCACCCGCATGGTCGGGCAGCCCGCTGCGATGCGCGAAGAGGTCACCGATCGTGACATTCGCTGTCACATACGGTTCACGCAACGCGAACCAAGGCAGCTTCGACACGACCGGCATCTCCCACCCGACCGATCCCGCCCCCACCTGATGCGCCACCACGGTCGCCGCAAGCGACTTGGACACGGAAGCAAGCTGAAACACCGTGTCGGAATCCACCTTATCGTCGCGCCCGACTTCACGAACGCCGAAACCCTTGCTGTACACCGTCTTCCCGCCATGCACCACAGCGACCGCCATACCTGGAATCTTGGTGTCCGCCATCAACGACGCGACAAGGCCATCCAGTTTCTCCACGGCAACCTCTACGGCCCGGTCGGGCAATGCGAGGCCGGAGACCTGGTCGGGCGGAAGTTGCGCTGTCGTCGCCGTGGCGCTACCCGACCCGCTTGTCGTCGATGAACTGCAGCTCACAGGCAGCACGGCGACGACAGCGACTATCGCTGAGAACCAACGTCCACGACGAGTCATGGATCATGACGGTAGTCCGTGAACGGCTCTGCCGTGCGTCGTTCAGTGATGTATCGGCACTGAGCCAGCAAACGCATCCCAACTCACGCTGACACTGCGCGAGTGATCCCAGCGCCAGCGAATGCCAGCTCCTCCGAGGCACTCGGCTGCCTGCGAGCACCAGCAGCGATACTGGCCGAGACCGGCCTCACCGCATCTGCGCCCGGCACCTACCGCGCTCACCCCCAGTGCTCCTCCTTGTACCGCTCCATATCCTCTCCATGAAGCTGAACGGTCGCGTTTCCCCGTCGAACCCAGAACTCCGATCCACCTCGCCCACCCAATTTCTGTGTGGGTGTGACGAAGACTGACCGAGCGGCCGCAGCCACGTGTATCTGGCACACCATCGTGCCCTTCACCTGGGGAAACGAGATACGCACGGTCGCCGCTGTGGTGGCGGAGAGATTGAGCTCGATCATCTCGCGCAGTCGCAGCTCGTACTTGTCGGGGTTCGGTGCAGTCCCGAGCACCGCCATGTCGTCCGCGATTCCCAGCGGGCTACCGCTGTCGTGCACGCCGATGAACAACGACCCGCCTTCGGCGTTGAGCAGACCGCATACCGTCTTGACGATCACGTACTGCCTCTGGGGATCGAGTTCTCGGGTCTGCATGTTGAGGAAGCCAGTCGACTTGAATTCGACGGTCTGCGATTCACCTGCCTCGATCAGCTCTGCGGCAGTCAATGGTTGAGGTACGGTGCGCTCGCCCCACAAGGTGGCGAAGCCCTTACGGACCACCGCGGCAATCAACGCTCGGCGACGTTCGAGGAAGCTTTGGTAGTCCAGCTGCTCCCAACCGATAGGCAGGGCATGCAGTTTGGTTTGCCGGACCAGCTGCTCGGGCGGAAGATTCGCTGTCAGTCGCGGCCAGTAATCGGTGGGTGCGGCATCTCTGATCGCTCTGCCATCAGGCCAGTCGATGAAGGCCATATTCGCGATCGCGTTGACAAGTTTGGCGCCGGCGACGCCGCTTCGCTCGAGATGTCGGCGTGGAAACAGATGCCAGCGCTCGATGGCGCGCGGTGGGGTATAGCCGGGGTCGAGAAGGTCCCGCACACGGACCGTACTGAGCAACGCTTCCGCGTCCAGCAGATCCAGTGTGGCGAGGTACGCGAACAGAGCAGGCGACCGTGACGCCGAGGTGTCGAGCTTATTGGGAAGCGAGATTTCCCAGTAGTCGTTGGTGAAGTTCGCCCGCACAATACGGTCGAGTTCGGCGACAAACGCGGACCCATCGGAGGGTGCCAGTCCAGCGATCCGGCCGAGATCCGACTCGAGTTGGGACTCAGGCGATGATGTGTAGCGGCCGGTGGTGTGCGCCATGAAGAACCAACGCGCGATGACAGGTCTGAGCGATTGCAGGTCAAGGCCGAAGTCGAACCGGCCGATCAGCCACAGCGCATAGGAGAAGAGCAACGCGTTCTCCGAGGTGATCATCTTCTTGCTACGGAAACCGGCCGACTTCAGGCACTTCAGGAACTCGAACCAGTTGCCGAGGTCCAAAGCCCGTTCCTGTGCGGCGGCCAGCCGACCGAACTGTTCGTCGCGGCGCTCGGCGCCCACCGCGCCGCTTTCGAGGTCCTTGCCTTGCAGGATGTTGTACACGTACTGGAGGCGAGCCCGTCGGAAGGCGAAAGCGACTGCGACGCGCAGCATCTGGTCGGGACTCGGATCTATGAACGGGTTACGGGGACCGGCGCCGCGAACCGATGGGTCCACTGACGCGCGACTGAACTCCTCGAGATCGCGTCGCCCCTTCTCCCAGTGCACCGACATCAGTGTGAGGATGAAGTCTGCCTGATTGAGTTTGACGCCCTGTGAGTTGATGCGGACGAAGATCTCCGCGACCTGTTCACCACCCGCACCAGCCGCCAGTTCGACTACCTGAAAGGGAAAGTCGCGCAGGTCGTGCACGCGGTTGATCCGGTCCTCGAGCGAATCCTCCTCGGCCTCGGTCAATTGCACTTTGCCAGCGTCGCGGAGGCGTCGGAGGAAGTTACGGGCGGTGGCGCGGTACCCGTCGGTCCAGAGCGCGGTGATGTCCGGGATGAACTGTGGGTCTTGTTCGATCGCAGCATCGGTGACCTCGAAGGCCTGGTCTTCCGGACGAAACGCGATCCGAATGCGTTTCTCCTCGAAACCTTTCGTGATCACGCTACGACCGGTCAGTACCGCGAACAAGGACGTCAGCCGCTGCTGACCATCGACGATGAGCAGTTGGGGTGCGCGTTCGGCGTCCGTCAGCCCGATCTGCCGACTACCGACCTCGGCACCGGTTTCCCAGAACATCAACGTACCAATGGGGTAGCCGCGGTACATCGAGTCGAACAGGTCGCGCGCCTTCACCGACGGCCATACGAACGGTCGCTGAATGTCGGGCAGCGCGACCCGTCCGGACTTGATGTCTTCGATGAGTTGAAAGAGCGTGTAGCCGGTGTTCCGATAGAGAGTCGGAGACAACTGCACTCCTGACCGAGTTGCATGCGGACCGACTACGCAACAATGCGGCCTGGCCCCGCTGTCCGAAATCCCCTGGGCGACCGCATAATCCCCCGTCGGCTGTGGTAACCAACGTTCTATCCCTTCGCGGTGCGGTTGGCAAGCATCAACAGCACATTCGGGTAGCAGACCGACAACATTCCGGCACTCAGTTCGCAAGTGCAAGTAACTGTTCCATCCGAAAGTGACGAACTCTCCTCGCTCCCCGGTCCTCGTCCCTACCGTCGAAGGTTCGGCGTAGTTCGATACAAGGGGGATCGATGCTCGGCGATGCTTCTCGAAGGTGGCAGGCCAAGGTAGCGAAGGCAGCCTGCGCGAACTCGCGGTATCCGACTACAGCGATGTCATCAGCCTCGCATTGGCCGAGATTCAGAACAAACCCGCAGATCCGTATGAGATGGCCGTTGTCGACGAGGTACAGGATATGACTCTCGCCGGCCTACGGCTGGCACACGCCATCGCCGGCGGCGACAGCGCGGGTTCGCTGCTGCTACTCGGCGACGGCCAGCAACAGGTCTACGCCGGCGGCTGGCGGATGCTGGCACCAGCCTGCGCGGCCGGGGCGCGGTGATGCGAGTGAATTATCGTAACCGGCAACGTATTTGGGCACACGCCGCACAGATAGACGCGGTGAACTCGCTCGGTGACTTCGACAACGAGCCCGTCGTCCTCCTGCGTGATGCCGAAGCCACTCTGCCGGACGGGGAGGTTGTCACCTGGCGTGGGCCGAATAACTACCTCGAAGCCGGGCTCGTCGACGCCGTCCGCACCTGCGGCAAACAGTTGTCGGACATTGCCGTACTGACCATTACGCGCACGATGGCCGAACGACTGGCCGGGGCGCTGGAAGCAGTCGGGATTCCCATCTGCCTGCTGGAGAACTACGACGGAACATCCTGCGATGCAGTGAAAGTCGGCACGATTCATCGGGCGAAGGGCCTCGATTTCGCCGCCGTATTACACCCCGCGGAACCCCGCCCGCCAGAACCGCTCACCGGGCCTGAGCGCGATCGCGCCGCGATCGCCGCACGCCGGCAACTGGTCGCGATCACCCGCGCCAGGGACTACGTGTGGATCGGCATCAGGGAAGCCTGACACGGTTAACTGCTAACGCTCGGGACGGACGGTGAAGGCAGACGGCTCGTAAGCCTTTGCGCGCCGATCTATCTCGTCAGCCTGCGCACCTTGGCGTGCGGCGGTTTGCTGGATCTCGAAGAAGTGGTCGCGCAGCTCCTCCATCGATGTGACGGAGCCGCGAGCTCGGCCCGCAGGAAAGCGCACGGTCACAGTGCCGTCGACGACGACGAGCTCGCCGCTCGCCCCGCAGGTAGCGCACTCGGCTTCCTGGCCGCGTAGAACGAAAACATCCAGATGGCACGACGGGCACAGGCCGGGCGGGTCCCCGAGGTATTTCGCGTCCTCGAAACGCGCGCCGACCTGTCCCGTCACGTTGCGGCCAAGCTGTGTCGCTCGCGCGATGGCGCTGTCGTCGAGCACGATGGATCGAGGCATGCCCGCGCCCGCGAACTGCACCTGATCGACGACGGCGATCCGCATGGAGAAGGTCAGGGTGTGCAGGAGCGGCAGCGCGAAGGTAGTCCAGCGCGGCGTCAAAGACCCTCCGACAGCGATGAATCCGGCTACCCGCGGCCTGAGGACCCGTTCGTCCACCCGGAAGGACACCGCGGGAGTGACGCCGGAGGCCTGCAGGCGCAGCAACTCGGTGGTGATGGCGGCGTCGGCGTTGGGGCCGAGGATGCGGTCGGCCAGAAGTTTCAGGCGGCCGGGGATGGTCCTGGTCAGCACCGGGACCGCGACGATCAGCGCATCACACTCGATGAGCTGTTCCCAGAACCATGCGGTGTCGTCGGCTGTTCCGGTGTTCGGACCGGGTGCGATCTCCAGGTCGTCGAGCCTGACGAGCCGCGCGTCCATGCCGCCGTCCCTGGCGGCGGACAGCGCTGCTGTCAGCAGGAGCTCCGCGCTGCCGCCGGGCTGTCCGCAAGACAGCCCGAGCACGGTTCCACCATCCGACCGGGTCGAGAGCGTCATGGCGGGAGCGTAACCGGAAATCGGAAACGTCGCCTGTCCACAGCGGTGGAGGAGCCCCACCTGTCCGTCGGGTCAACCAGCTCGGTCGCACAGAATTGGTGCCGCACCGATCTCACCGGCGGCGAAACCGACCTTGACCTTGCCCGATGACTTGGCGTCCTGGTAGGTCACCGCCGCCGCGGCGCAGCCCAACTGCCCGACACACCAACGCTGTTGACCGCGAACGACACAACGCTTGGCCCGGCCATGGCAGGTGGTGCTTCGCGGCAACGACGAAGCGCATCTCACCGTGACCGCATTCCGACTGTCGTGTGGCGATCACCGCGCCTCTACCGCCTCGCGGCGGGCAGCCGTCAACTCGGCCGCACGGCGCGCGATGGCGCTACCGAGATCGCCGGTCGTCGCAGTGCCGCCGAGGTCGGGCGTGCGGACACGACCCTCGCGCAGAACGTCGCAGACCGCGCGGTCCACCGCGGCGGCGGCGGCGTGTTCGCCAAGGTGGTCGAGCAGCATGGCTCCAGCAAGGATCTGCGCGACCGGGTTGGCGATGCCCTGCCCAGCAATATCGGGCGCGCTGCCGTGCACTGCCTCGAACATGGACGGCGCTGTGCGGTCGGGATTGATATTGCCCGAGGGGGCGAGGCCGAGCCCACCGGTCACGGCGGCGGCAAGGTCGGACAGGATGTCGCCGAACAGATTCGACCCGACGATCACATCCAGCCGATCGGGGTGCAGCACGATTTCGGCGGCCAGCGCGTCGACATGCAGCTGCCGGGTCGCCACCTGCGGGTACTCCGCGGCGATTCGCTCGAACACGCTGTCCCAGTACGGCATCGAGTGGAGCAGGCCGTTCGACTTGGTGGCCGAGCACAACCGGCCGTCGCGTTCAGTGGCCCGTTCGAAGGCGTAGCGGATGATCCGTTCGCAGCCGACCCGCGTGAACACCGATTCCTGCAGCACGAATTCGTCCGGGCGGCCGGGGTTGCGCACGCCGCCGATCGCGGAGTATTCGCCCTCCGAGTTCTCCCGCACAATCAGGATGTCCAGGTCGTCGGCGGTGCGGTCGCGCAACGCCGATTCGGTGCCGGGCAGCAACCGGACCGGACGCAAGTTCACGTACTGGCCGAAGGCCCGGCGCAGCGGAATCAGCAACCCCCACAACGACACATGGTCGGGGACACCGGGGAATCCCACCGCACCGAGCAGGATCGCGTCGCACCCGGCCAGGAGGTCGGGCGCGTCGGCGGGCATCATCGCTCCGGTGCGCAGGTAGTTCTCACACGACCAGTCGAATTCGGTCCATTCGATCCCGGGCAGCACCGCGTCGAGGACCCTGACGGCCTCGGCGGTCACGTCGACGCCGATGCCGTCGCCGGGAATGGTTGCGATGTGATGTGTGTTCACAGCTCCGCCTCTCTGTCACTCGGCTCCGCTGCGCAGACAGGCGTCGCTATGTCGTCGGGTCGCTCGCTCACAACCGCACTCCTATGTACTTGGTCTCCAGAAACTCATCGATGCCGGTCAGGCCGCCTTCCCTGCCCAGCCCGGATTCCTTCACCCCGCCGAACGGCGCGGCGGGATTCGACACGACTCCTTGATTCAGGCCCACCATGCCGGTCTCCAGTGCCTCGCACACCCGCAATCCGCGCCGCAGACTCTCGGTGAAGACGTAACCCACCAATCCGTACGGCGTGTCGTTGGCGCGCGCGACGACCTCGGCTTCGGTGTCGAACGTGCCGATCGCCGCGACCGGTCCGAAGATCTCGGTGTGGCACATCTCGGCCTCGTCCGGCACACCGGTCAGCACGGTCGCGGGATAGAAGTTCCCTGGCCCGTCCACCGCCGCTCCGCCGGTGCGCACGGTCGCGCCGCGGCCGACAGCATCGGCGACCAGGCTCTCCACCTTCGTCACCGCCGCGGCGTCGATGAGCGGACCGACGACGACTCCCGGCTCGGTGCCACAACCCATCGGCAGGGCCGCCAGCCGGGCGGTGAGCCGGTCGGCGAACTCCTCGGCGACGTCGCGCTGCACGAGGATTCGGTTCGCGGCGGTGCACGCCTGCCCGATATTGCGCATCTTCGCCGCGACCGCACCCTCGACGGCCTCGTCGAGATTCGCATCGTCGAACACGATGAACGGCGCGTTGCCACCAAGCTCCATCGAGGTGCGCATCACGGTCCGCGCGCACTGTTCGAGCAGTACCTTGCCGACGGCGGTCGAACCCGTGAACGACAGCTTGCGGGAGCGGCTGTCCAGAATGAGCGGCGTCATCACCGCACTCGGGTCGGACGTGGTGATGACATTCACGACACCCGCGGGGACGCCGACCCGAGCCAGGATGTCGGCGAGCGCCAGCATCGAGAGTGGCGTCTGTTCAGCGGGTTTCACCACGCAGGTGCACCCCGCGGCCAGTGCCGGACCGATCTTGCGGGTGCCCATGGCCAGCGGGAAATTCCACGGCGTGATGAGCAGGCTGGGGCCGACCGGCTGCCTGGTCACCAGAAAGCGCGATCCGCCCGCCGGAGCAGGGAGGTATCCGCCGTCGAGGCGGACGGCTTCCTCGGCGAACCAGCGGAAGAACTCCGCCGCATAGGCGATTTCCCCGCGGGCTTCGGCCAACGGCTTGCCCATTTCCAGGGTCATGATCAGCGCGAGTCGTTCGGTATCGGCGAGTAACTCCCGGTGGGCGTCCATGAGGATGTCGCTGCGCTGCCTCGGCGGCGTCCTCGCCCACTCCGCCTGCGCCTGGTCGGCCGCGGCCAGGGCGTTGCGCCCGGCGCCCGGTTCGGCGTCGGCCACCTCGCACAGCAGCTGCCCGGTCGCCGGATCGGTGACCGGCAGCGTGCCGGAGGTGCCACACCACTGTCCGCCGATGTACAGACCTGTCGGCACACTGTCGATCGCGGCACGTTCCGCCGCGGTCAGGGTGGTCTCGGTGAGCATGGCGCAGGGCTCCTTTCATTGCTGACGCGGCCTCCGTCTGATGGAAGCAGCAGGACGAAGTCCGCCTGCGGACCGCGCCGGGCCGAGCACCGGCTAGGCAACCACCCATTGCTGCGACCCCCGCGCCCATGTTATGCATATTGTCGACAATCCGACAATAGACAATCTGCGGATATGCGTTCCACCCACGCCCCGGGAGGCGGATCACCATGACCGAGCTATCCCCCGTCCTCAAGCAGGCCACCCCGATAACCGTCGACCACGGCGCGGGCTGCTACCTGTACGGCACCGACGGACGCCGCTACCTCGACTTCACCGCGGGCATCGGCGTGACCAGCACCGGGCACTGCCACCCGCACGTGGTCGCGGCGGCGCAGGCCCAGGTCGCCAGCCTGATCCACGGCCAATACACCACCGTCATGCATCGGCCACTGCTCGAGCTCACCGAGCGGCTCGGCGCGATACTGCCGGACGGCCTGGACACGCTGTTCTTCGCCAACTCCGGCAGCGAGGCGATCGAGGCAGCGCTGCGCCTGGCCCGCCAGGCGACCGGACGGCCGAACATCATCGTCTTCCACGGCGGATTTCATGGCCGCACTGTCGCCGCGGCGACCATGACGACCTCGGGCACCCGCTTCTCCGCCGGGTTCAGCCCGCTCATGTCCGGCGTGCACGTGGCACCATTCCCCACCGCGTTCCGCTACGGCTGGACCGAAGCGGAGGCCACCGCCTTCGCGCTGCGCGAGTTGGACTATCTCTTCGCGACCGTCACCTCCCCCGCCGAGACCGCCGCTTTCGTGGTCGAGCCGATGCTGGGCGAGGGCGGATACATCCCGGGCAATAGTGAGTTCTTCCGCGGGCTGCGCGAACGCGCGGACCGGCACGGCATCCTGCTCGTCTTCGACGAGATCCAGACCGGTTTCGGCCGGACCGGAAAGTTCTTCGGGCATCAGCACTTCGGGGTCCGCCCCGATGTCATCACCATCGCGAAGGGGCTGGCCAGCGGGTTCCCGCTGTCGGGGATCGCGGCGTCACGCGAGCTGATGGCCAAGGCGTGGCCGGGATCCCAAGGCGGAACCTATGGCGGCAACGCCGTGGCCTGCGCGGCAGCGGTCGCCACACTCGACGTGATCGAATCGGAGCGCCTGGTGGACAACGCCGCCGCCCGCGGCGCACAGCTGCTGGCCGGTCTGCGGGACAGCGCCACCAAGGCGATCGGCGATGTGCGTGGCCTCGGACTACTGGCCGGCGCCGAATTCACCACTGCGACAGGCGAACCCGACCCTGCCACCGCCGCCGCCGCCCAGCGGTCGGCGGTGGAGAAAGGGCTGCTGCTGCTCACCTGCGGTGCGCATATGAACGTGGTGCGAATGATCCCGCCGCTGATCGTGACCGATACTCAGATCGACGACGCGCTCGCGATCTGGGCGGCAGTTCTCGCCACGCTGTGAACCGACCGCATGCGCACCGTCCGCTAGCGACTGCTTGCAGGTCGCTCGAAAGGACCCGCTAGTGGCTGCCCCGTACCCGCCGAGCTCGCCTCGGAGCGATGACCAGGAAGCAGGACCGATGGCCCGCTACATCACCATCACGCTGACGAAGGCGGGCGTGACCTGCCGCGCCCGACTGCTGGACGCGGAAGCACCCCGAACGTGCGACGCGGTGTGGGATGCGCTGCCGCAGGAGGGCGATGCGTTCCACGCCAAGTACGCCCGCAACGAGGTGTACACCCTCGTGCCACGGATCGGCGCGGCGCCGCACCGGGAGAACCCGACCGTCACCCCCATCCCCGGCGACGTGTGCCTGTTCGATTTCGAACCGTGGGAGATCGGCAACCCGGCCTACGGCTACGAGCCGGGCTCGGCAGCGCACCACGACCAGGGCGCCACCGATCTGGCTATCTTCTACGGCCGCAACAACCTGCTCATCAATGGCGATATGGGCTGGGTTCCCGGCAATGTCTTCGCCACCATCGACGATGGCCTGACCGACATCGCGACTGCCTGCAACGCCCTCTGGCTACACGGCGTCCAGGGCGAAACTCTGGCGTTCGCCCGCGCGTAATCGCCTGCGGGCTCCTACGATCCGATCCCAGCGGTCAGGCAGCCAACACCTGCTCGGCGTAGCGCGCGACGGCGAGGATCAGATCGTCGGAGTGGCGCGGCCCGATAATTTGCAGGCCGACCGGCAGCCCCGCGCGAGTGGTGCCCGCGGGGATGCTGATCGCGGGCTGCTGGGTGAGGTTGAACGGGTAGGTGAACGGTGTCCACTGTGGCCAGCCATCAAGCCCGCTGCCGGGTGGGACATCGTGACCCGCCTCGAATGCGGTGATCGGCATCGTCGGGGTGATCAGCACGTCGTAGGTGGCGTGGAAAGCGCCCATGGCGATACCGAGTTGGGCGGCCACATCGCGCGCGCCGAGATAGTCGACGGCACCGATGGATTCGCCACGTTCCCAGACCGCGCGCAGGCCCGGGTCCACTTGTTCGCGCGCGCCGTCCGGGAACTTCGCCAGCATGGTCGCCGCGCCGGCGGCCCACAGCAGTTCGAATGCCTCACGCGGGTCGCCGAAGTCCGGGTCTGCCGCGATGACCCGCAGCTCGGCCTCGGCCAACTGCCGCACCGCCGCGTCAACGATCGCGGCGACCTCCGGATCGACCTCGGCATAACCGAGGGTCGGCGAGTAGGCGACGGTGAGCCCGCGCACGTCGCGCAGCATCTGGCCACGGAAGGTCGTCACCGTGGGCGGCAGTGCGGTCGGATCGCGAGGATCGGGCAGCGACAGGATGTCCATCAGTAGCGCCGCATCCTCGACTGTCCGGGTCATCGGGCCCGCGTGCGCCAGCGGACCGAAAGGGCTCGCCGGATACAGCGGGATCCTGCCGTGCGTCGGTTTGAAGCCGACGATGCCGCAGAATGCGGCCGGAATGCGGATGCTGCCGCCGCCGTCGGTGCCGACCGACACCGGGCCCATACCTGCCGCCACCGCGGCGGCGCTGCCACCGGAGGAGCCGCCTGCCGTCGTCGCCGGATCGGCCGGGTTGCGGGTGATACCGGTCAGCGGGCTGTCGGTGACCGCCTTCCAGGCGATCTCGGGCGTCGTCGTCTTTCCGAGAAACACCATGCCGTCCTCGCGCAGCCGGGCCGCGACAGGGCTGTCCACCAGCCAGGGACCGCTCGGATCGACCGCAGTGGAGCCGCGCCGGGTGGGCCAGCCCTCGGTCAGGAAGATGTCCTTGATCGAGATCGGCACACCGTCGAGCAGCCCACGGGCATAGCCGGAATGCCAGCGCGCCTCCGAATCCTTGGCCTGCACCAGCGCACGATCGGGATCGACCAGGCAGAAGGCGTTCAACTCGCCGTCACGGGCCGCGATGGCCTCCAGGATTGCTTCGGTCGCCTCGACCGGCGAGAGGGCTCCGGCCGCGTAGGCCGAGACCAACTCCACGGCGCTCATCGCATCCGGTTGAGTGGCGCTGTTGATGTCGGGGTAGCTCATGCCTGCGCTCCTTCAGCCGGGAACGTAGCCCAGCTCCTTGTCGACCACGTTGTCCAATGGCCGGCCGGCGATCCAATTGTCGAAGTTCTCGGTGAACGCTCTGACGATCTCGGTTCGCCAGCCGATGAAGTCACCCGAATTGTGTGGAGTGATACGGACATTCGGCATATCCCACAGCGGATGTCGCATCGGCAGCGGCTCCGGATCCACCACATCGAGCGCCGCTCCGGCAATCGATCCCGTAGTGAGCGCGGCGAGAAGGTCGTCGGTAACAACGAGTTCCCCGCGTCCGACATTGACAAACCTGGCATGCGGTTTCATCGCGCCGAATGCCCTGGCATCGAACATTGCCCGGGTCTGCGGCGTCAACGGCGCGACCGCAACGACGTAGTCTGCCGCGGGCAGCTCGGCATGCAGATCGGTGCCGACGGCGCCGAAATCGGGATCGGTCGCGCGCGCCTGCCTGCCCACCGCGCGCACGGTCATCCCGGCCGCGCGCAGCAGCCGCGCGATGGCGCGGCCGATCGTGCCGGTTCCAACGATCAGAACGCTGGCGCCCGCGATCCGCTCGGACTCACGGTGGCGCCATTCGTGCTGTTGCTGCAAGCGCAGCGATCCGGGCAGATCCTTGGCGAAACCGAGGATCTGACCCAGCACGTATTCCGCTATAGCAGTGTCGAATACGCCGCGCGTGTTGGTGACCATCACTTCGCTTTCCCGTAGCTCGGGGAACATCACCGGATCCACTCCGGTCGACCCCATGTGCAGCCAGCTCAGCCGATCGGCCGCGTCCCAGGCGCCGGGAACCGCGCGAGTCGAGAAGTCGTAGACGAACAAGATGTCGGCGCCACGCACCGCATCAGCGAGCCCGGGCGCCGTGGTGTAGCGCACTTCGGCCCGTCCGGCCACCGGGGCCATGAGGTCCGCGCCGGGCACACTGTCACTGTGCAGGACGGTGACAATCGGGCCCTGTTCCACATTGACACACTAAAATCACATCGTATGATTGTCAACAATCCGATCGTTCTCGGAGGTCTATCCGGCTGAGCGCGAGAGGGGCCGCATTGCATCTGAGCATTCCCGATATCGAAGGGCCCGTCGCACAGCGAGGTATCGGGATCATCGCACCGTTCGACCTCGCGCTCGAACGCGAGCTCTGGCGCTGGGCGCCCCTGGACGTCAGCCTGCACCTCGCCCGCACACCCTACGAACCGGTCCCGGTTTCACTGGCAATGGCCGAACTGGTATCCAACGCCACGCACCTGACCGCCGCGACCCGCGACGTGCTGCACGTGGAGCCGGAAGTGGTTGCCTACCTGTGCACCTCGGGCAGTTTCATCAGGGGGTTGTCGTACGAGAAGTCACTGCGCGACACGATCTGCCTGGCCGGGGCGCAAGACGCCGTCACCACCTCCGGTGCACTCGTGGAGGCGATCGGGCATCTGGATATCAGCAGAGTCTCGGTGATCACCCCCTACGACGAGATCCTCACGCACAAGCTGCACGACTTCCTCGCCGAGGCCGGCTGCACCGTCATCCGTTCCGACCACCTCGGATTGGGCGGCGGCATCTGGAAGGTCAACTACCGCACCATCGCCGAACGCATCGTCGGCGCCGATGACCCTCGCGCCCAGGCCATTTTCGTCAGCTGTACCAACCTGCCCACTTACGACGTCATCGAGCCACTCGAACAAGCCCTCGGCAAGCCCGTGCTCACCGCGAACCAGCTCACCATGTGGGCCTGCCTGGGCCGGATGAAGCTGCCGATGACGGGTCCGGGAAAGTGGCTACTCAACGTTTTCTGACTGGAAGAACAGCGCATGCAGGCACCCACCGTCGGTTTCATCTACCCCGACCACGCGGCCGAGGACGACTACCCGCTGGCCGCGGCGGTCCTCGGCGCACGGCTACCGGTGGCCCACATCTACGGCACGGATCTGCACGCCATTCCCGAACTGCTCGATCTGGGCAGCCCGGACAAGCTGCGCCACGGCGCCGAACTGCTCGCACCACAACGGCCCGCCGCGGTCGTCTGGGCCTGCACCTCGGGCAGTTTCGTGTACGGACCGCAGGGCGCCCGTGACCAGGTGCGCGCACTGTCAGCGACCGCGGGCGTGCCGGCGTCCAGCACCAGCCTCGCCTTCATCGCGGCCGCACACGCGCTCGGCGTACGCCGCGTCGCCATCGCCGCCAGCTACCCCGATGAGGTCGCACGACTGTTCGTGGAGTTCCTGGCCGACGCCGGAATTCAGGTGGTTTCGCTGTCGAGCGCAGGCATCGACACCGCCGCCGAGGTCGGGACCATGACCCCCGCGCAGGTGCGCGAACTCGCGGTGGCCAACGATCACCCCGACGCGCAAGCTCTGCTGATTCCCGACACCGCCATGCACACCCTTGCGGTGCTCCCGGAACTGGAGGCCACCGTGGGCAAGACGGTGCTGACCGCCAACCAGGTCACCATTTGGGAGGGCCTGCGACTGGCCGGCGGCGACACTGCGACAGCCGCGGCACTCGGCACTCTCTTCTCGGAAAGGCACACCTATGTCGGCCGTTGATTTCGAGCCGGTGAACCTGCAGTCGACCGCCGGAATGATCGCCGACCGGCTGCGGGAGGCCATCATGCGAGGCAATCTCGTGCCCGGCGCCCAGCTCGGGGAAGCCGATCTCGCGGCACGGTTCGGAGTGTCACGTGGTCCGGTGCGCGAAGCGATGCAGCGACTGCTCTCCGAAGGTCTGCTCTACAGCATCCGCAATCGCGGCATCTTCGTCATCGAACTGACTCTCGACGATGTCATCGACATCTATCGGGCCAGGACCGCCATCGAGGGCGGAGCGCTCGCGCTCATCCTCGACGGCCGCCGGGACGTCGCCTATACCGCCCTCGGTCCCAGCGTGACCGACATGTGCGCGCGCGCCGAAAGCGGCGACGCCGTCGGGGTGTCCGATGCCGACCAAGCCTTCCACGAGGCCCTGGTCGACAGCGCGGGCAGCCCGCGACTGGTCCGCGCGGCCCGCACGCTGCTGATCGAAACACGAATGTGCTTGGGCGCCTTACAGACAGCTTATCCAGACCTGCGCGAGCAGGCCCGAGAACACGTCGAGTTGCGGGAGGCGATCGGGGCCGGACCGGCATCCCGTGCCCGCACCCTGTTGGTCGAGCACATGGACGACGCGGTTCAGCGGCTACGCCGCTGAATCACCGGGAAGGCCCTAGCCCTCCGCGGCCAACTGCCCGCACGCCGCGGCGATTTCTTGGCCACGGGTGTCGCGGACGGTGCAGGGGACGCCCTGCGCGTTGACGCGCCGAACAAATTCCTGCTCAACAGGTTTGGGGCTGGCGTCCCACTTGCTGCCGGGGGTCGGGTTCAAGGGGATCACGTTGACATGGACCCGGGAGCCCAGCGCCTTGTGCAGCTTCTGACCGAGCATGTCCGCGCGCCAGGGCTGGTCGTTGATATCGCGGATCAACGCGTACTCGATGGAGACCCGGCGGCCGCTCTTGTCGGCGTAGTAGCGGGCGGCGTCGAGGACCTCGGACACCGGCCAGCGGTTGTTCACCGGGACCAGGGTGTCGCGCAGCTCGTCGTCGGGGGTGTGCAGTGAGACAGCGAGGGTCACCGAGAGATCCTCGTCGGCAAGCTTGCGGATCGCAGGGGCCAGGCCGACGGTGGAGACCACCACGTTGCGCTGGGAGATGCCGAAGCCGTCGGGGGCGGGTGAGGTGATGCGGCGGACTGCGGCGACGACGCGCTTGTAGTTGGCCAACGGTTCGCCCATACCCATGAAGACGATGTTGGAGAGTCGACCGGGTCCACCCGCAACCTCGCCGTCGCGCATGGCGGCGGCCGCGGCGCGCACCTGGTCGACGATCTCGGCGGTGGACAGATTGCGGTTCAGGCCGCCCTGGCCGGTGGCGCAGAACGGGCAGGCCATGCCGCAACCCGCTTGGCTGGAGATGCAGAGGGTGGCGCGATCCGGGTAACGCATGAGGACGCTCTCGAGGAGGGTGCCGTCGCCTGCTCGCCACAAGGTCTTTCGCGTCTCACCCGCATCACACGCCACGTGCTTCACGACCGACATCAGCGGCGGGAAGAGTGCCTCGCCGATTTTCTCGCGCACCGGTGCGGGCAGATCCGTCATCTGCTCGGGGTCGGCTTGCAGGCGACCGTAGTACTGCCTGGCGATCTGGTCCGCTCGGAACTTCGGCAGTCCCAGTTCCTCGACCGCCGCGCGACGGCCGTCGGCATCGAGGTCGGCGAGGTGCCGAGGGGGCATACCACGGCGCGGAGCATCGAAGACAAGCGGAAGGGAGACGGTCATAGTTTCTCCAGTGTCCCATCCCCTCGGCGCGCTGCCGACCTAAGGTGACGATCGCGACGCCCGAGGCGACGAAGGTCACTGCTCGAGGCTCGGATCACAGTGCCGAAAGGCAGGCAGATTCCGATCCGGCGACATCCGGATCCCCCGCGCGCAAATACGTGCGCGGGTCATAGCGATCGGCAATGATCGGACCATGACGAGCCACGCCGAGGAGTCGTCCGAACCGCAGCCCGGTCGGCCGACTGAACCTGTTGTCCCTCCCACGCCGCCGAAGCCCGTCGCCAAGACTTTGCAGAAGTCCAGGACCGGAGACACCTGGATCGCTCTCATCGTCGCGGCCCTGATCGGCATACTGGTGCTGATCTTCATCCTGCAGAACCTCGAACAGCAACGGGTGGATCTGCTGTTCTGGAATTTCTCGCTGCCGGTCGGAATTCTGGTGCTCTTGTCGGCGATCGCGGGCGCTCTGGTGATGGCACTCGTCGGCGGCGTCCGCATCGTGCAGCTCAGGCGGGTTGCCAAGCGCCCGTGAGCGGCTAGTCGCCGACCATGCGCTCCAGCACCTCGTGGAACTCTTCGTCGACGACGATGGCCAGACCTTCGTCGTCGATCCGGGTGAGCTGGGTCCATCGTCCCCGACGCCACCAGAACACGTAGGGGCTGATCGCGCCGGGCTGGTCCGCGTATTCGGCTGCGGCGAATCCGGCCATGGCGTTCAGTGACGGGATCAGCTCCGGACCCTCGATGGCGTGGAAGGCGACCAGATGCCGGAAGGGCACCGCCACCAGCGCGCCGTCGTCGCCGAGCGGCGCACCGACGAGCTTCGCCACCAGTTCATCCAGCAGTAGCGCCCAGGATGCGGTCAGGTACGAGTCGCCCGCGACCACATCGAATCGCGTGCCGTCCTGGTCTTCGATGACATCGTGCTGCTCGATGGGCAACTCGCGCAGGTTGTCCATCGCCCGTGCTCGCAGCTGATCCAGATCGCCGAGGTCGGTCAGCGACTGCCACGGCAAGGTCTGGACGCTGTCGGGCAGATCGAGTGCGAGCGCCGCGTGCAGACCCGGAGCCAGCTCGGCGGCGTAGCCGTAGTCCCCGCCGGTGGCCAGTTGATGCTCGCCCGCCACTTTGGGATAGAGCAGCGACCACACCTCGGCGGTCGGCATCGCGGGCGTGTCGGGCGCCCCGTCGATGCCGCGCAGTACGAGGTCGACGTGGCGTTCGATCAGCGCGGGCCAGATCTCGGGACCTTCGGCGGCGTTGTGGCATGCGGCCGCGATGTTGTAGAGACCGAACTCGTTGCCCGAGTCATCGGTGACGTGTGTGCCGAAAACTGTTACCTCGAAGCCACGTTCGGCGAAGGCTCGGTACACCGTCTCGCGTAACCTGCCGCCCTCGCCTGCCGACAAGAACTCGAACTCGGCATCACGCGGCATATCTGCCGAATCACGCTGGGGCACATGACGAAACAATCCCACTGCAGCCACTCCGTCCGAAGATCAACGCGCCGAGCGTATCCGGACGCTCCCGGCACGCACGCGTCGGGCGTCAGAGGAACGTGGAAAGCACCAGCCAGGAAACGAAAGCCGAGGGCAGCATCGAATCGAGGCGGTCCATGATGCCGCCGTGGCCGGGCAGCAGGGTGCCCATGTCCTTGATGCCGAGTTCCCGCTTGATCTGCGACTCGATGAGGTCACCGACCGTCGCGACAAGGACGAGGCCGATGCCGAGCACCACACCGATCATCGAATTGGCATCCAGCAGCAGGGTGACCGTCAGCAGACCGCCGATGACGCTGAAGACCAGTGAGCCGCCGAAGCCTTCCCACGACTTCTTCGGGCTGATCGACGGCACCATCGGATGGCGGCCGAACAGCACGCCCGCCACGTAGCCGCCGACGTCGGAGCACACCACCAGGATCATGAAGGTCAGCACCCGCAGGTTGCCGTCCGGTTCCAGCAGCAGCAGGGTGGCGAAGGAGGCGAGCAGCGGGATCCACGCCAGGGTGAAGATCGCGATCGCGGTGTCGCGCAGGAAGTTTCGCGGCGCGGTCTGTAGTCCGTGATCGAAGAGCCGCCACACCATGCAGACCAGAGCGGTGGCGGCGAAGGCGCCCGCGACACCGCTGGCGCCCCACGGCCAGCCGAGCCAGAACACCGCCTGGCCGCCGAAGATCAGCGGGATCCTCGGCACCAGCACGTCGGCCTCGCGCAGCCGCTTGGCGACCTCCCAGGTGGCGACGCCGACGCCGGCGGCGGCAACTCCGATGAACACCTTCGGCACGAAGAGCAGGATCGCGATGAGCGATAAACCGAGGCCGAATCCGACGGCCAGCGCGGCGGGCAGGTTCCGGCCTGCCCGCGACTTCACCGCCGCCGGAACGGCCTCCGGAGTCGTCGCGTCGGCCGCACCGGCATCCTGGTCGATGGACACACCATCGGAGGCATTGTCGGCGGTCGCGGCGTCACGCACGTCCCCGTGCTTTGCATCAGGTGTGCCGTTCGCCGGCGGCGGCGTTCCGGCCGCACCGGTCGCGGCGCCGTTCTCGGCCACGATTGTCCCGTCGCTCACTCGTCGTTCCGTTCGTTCCCCGCCCGGGGCGGGCGCTCGGCTGTGTCCGATGACATCGGCATACGCCGAGGGCGTCAGACCTCGAGCAGTTCAGATTCCTTGTGCTTGACCAGCTCGTCGATCTGGCCGACGTACTTGGCGGTGGTCTTGTCGAGCTCCTTTTCGGCGCGCCCGACCTCGTCCTCACCCGCCTCGCCATCTTTCTGGATGCGCGACAGTTCGTCCATGGCCTTGCGGCGGACATTTCGGATCGACACCTTGGCGTCTTCACCCTTGCTCTTGGCCTGCTTGGCCAGTTCCCTGCGGCGCTCCTCGGTGAGCTGCGGGATCGAGATGCGGATGATGTCACCGTTGTTGGTCGGGTTCACCCCGAGGTCGGAATTGCGGATCGCGGTCTCGATCGGGCCCATCTGCGCCTGCTCATAGGGCTTGATCACCACCATCCGCGGCTCCGGCACCGTGATGCTCGACATCTGGGTGATCGGGGTCAGCGACCCGTAGTAGTCGACGACGATCCGGGAGAACATGCCCGGGTTCGCGCGACCGGTCCGGATGGAACCTAGATCGTCCTTCGCAACCGAGACAGCCTTCTCCATTTTCTCCTCGGCATCGAAGAGCGCTTCATCAATCACGACCGTTTCCTCCACAGCGTCGTCAGCGTCATGATCCGCAGGTCGCGGGGTCAGGACCGAACCAATGTGCCGATCTTCTCACCGGCGACCGCCCGGGCAATATTGCCCTTCGTCAATAAATTGAACACCAGGATGGGCATCTGGTTATCCATACACAAGCTGAAAGCCGTCGCGTCCGCGACCTTCAGATCACGCTCGATGACTTCCTTATGGGTGATCTCGGTGTACATGGTGGCGCTCGTGTCCACCCGAGGGTCGGCGGTGAATACCCCGTCGACCGCCTTCGCCATCAGCACCACATCGGCGCCGATCTCCAAGGCACGCTGGGCGGCGGTGGTGTCGGTGGAGAAATACGGCATGCCCATCCCCGCGCCGAAGATGACCACGCGCCCCTTCTCCAGATGCCGCTTGGCCCGCAACGGCAGGTACGGCTCGGCGACCTGACCCATGGTGATCGCGGTCTGCACCCGGGTGTCGACCCCCTGCTGCTGCAGAAAGTCTTGCAGCGCAAGGCTGTTCATCACGGTGCCGAGCATGCCCATGTAGTCCGAACGGGCCCGCTCCATACCGCGCTCCTCGAGCTCGGCGCCGCGAAAGAAGTTGCCGCCGCCGATAACCACGGCCACCTGAACACCGGAGCCGACAACCTCGGCGATCTGCTCGGCGACCGCCTGCACGACGTCGGGATCGAGCCCGACCTTGCCGCCGCCGAACATCTCCCCGCCTAGTTTGAGCAGCACCCGGCGATATCCTGGGCGGTCGATCCCCGGGTCCGTCATGGGTGTACTTCTCCTTCGGCGATGGATTCGGTCTCACGGCAAGCAGGTCGGCCGGACAGCAACGTAGAGCGAACCTATCCTGCCTTATTCGGATTCCCCGGCGGCAAAAGGCCCCCTCCGAACCGCCGGGCTCGCCCGGTCGGACCATGGAATCGGGGGCAAGCGAGCCCGGACAGCCGAAACCCCTCGCACACCGATGCGGAGCGCGAGGGGTCTCGAAGGGTGATCAGGCCTGTCCGACCTCGAAGCGGGCGAAGCGGGTCACGGTGACACCGGCCTCTTCCAGCAGGGCCTTGACGGTCTTCTTGGAGTCGGTGACCGACGACTGCTCGAGCAGCACGACATCCTTGAAGAAGCCGTTGACGCGGCCCTCGGTGATCTTCGGCAGCGCGGCCTCGGGCTTGCCCTCTTCGCGGGCGGTCTCCTCGGCGATGCGACGCTCGTTGTCCACGACCTCGGCCGGAACATCGTCGCGGGTCAAGTACTTGGCCTTGAGCGCGGCGACCTGCATGCCGACAGCACGCGCGGCCTCGGCGGCAGCATCGCCCTCGCCCTGGTACTCGACCAGCACGCCAACGGCGGGCGGCAGGTCGGTGGCCCGCTTGTGCAGGTAGGTGGCGACCGGGCCGTCGAAGGAAGCGACGCGACGCAGCTCGAGC
This sequence comes from Nocardia sp. NPDC057440, assembly GCF_042802915.1. Classification (NCBI taxonomy): domain Bacteria; kingdom Bacillati; phylum Actinomycetota; class Actinomycetes; order Mycobacteriales; family Nocardiaceae; genus Nocardia; species Nocardia sp. NPDC057440. The sequence continues at coordinate 186,326 of NZ_JBHVDF010000014.1, read as the reverse complement.
TTCTCGCCGATCTTGGCGGCCAGCCCCTGCAGGGCGTCGTCGGCGGTCTGGCCACCGAGGTCGAGGGCCTTGAGTGCGTCCAGGTCGGCAGGCTTCGCGGCCGCGGCAGCGGTCACGATCTTGTCGGCAAGACCCTGGAACTCGTCGTTCTTGGCGACGAAGTCGGTCTCGGAGTTGATCTCGACCAGCACGCCGCCCTTGGCGGCGATCAGGCCTTCGGCGGTGGCGCGCTCGGCACGCTTGCCAACGTCCTTGGCGCCCTTGATGCGCAGCACCTCGACGGCCTTGTCGAAATCACCCTCGGTCTCGACCAGCGCGTTCTTGCAGTCCATCATCCCGGAGCCGGTGAGCTCCCGCAGCCGCTTCACGTCAGCGGCGGTGTAGTTCGCCATCGGTGGCGATCCTCCTGTGTGTTGTCAATGGGTGGTAACACCACCTTGCCGACCTCTCCCGTACAGGAAGAGGCCGGCAAGGTGAACAAAAGCCGTCGAGAGGCTCAGAAGTCGGCCGGAGTGGTGGCCGGCGGAACCTCGGCGACCGCGGCGTCAGCGGCGGTCTCGACCTCGGCAGGGGCCTCGGTCTCGGCAGCGGCAGGGGCCTCGGCCTCGGCAGCGGCGGGGGCAGCCTGCGCGAGCAGCTCCTGCTCCCACTCGGCGAGCGGCTCGCCCGCGCCGGCTTCCGGCTTGTCGTCACCGGAGGAGATGCCGGCCCGCGCCTGCACGCCCTCGGCCACCGCGGAGGCGACGACCTTGGTGAGCAGAGCGGCGGAACGGATCGCGTCGTCGTTACCCGGGATCGGGTAGTCGACCAGGTCGGGATCGCAGTTGGTGTCCAGGATCGCGATGACCGGGATGTTCAGCTTGCGGGCCTCGCCGACGGCGATGTGCTCCTTGTTGGTGTCGACGACCCAGATGGCCGAAGGCACCTTGGCCATGTCACGGATACCACCGAGGGTGCGCTCGAGCTTGTTCATCTCACGCGTGAGCATGAGGATTTCCTTCTTGGTGCGACCCTCGAAGCCACCGGTCTGCTCCATGGCCTCGAGCTCCTTGAGGCGCTGCAGGCGCTTGTGCACGGTGGAGAAGTTGGTGAGCATGCCACCCAGCCAGCGCTGGTTGACGTAGGGCATCCCGACCCGAGTCGCCTCGGCCGCGATCGACTCCTGGGCCTGCTTCTTGGTGCCGACGAAGAGAACGGTGCCACCGTGGGCGACGGTCTCCTTGACGAACTCGTAGGCCTTGTCGATGTAGGTCAGCGTCTGCTGCAGGTCGATGATGTAGATGCCGTTGCGGTCGGTGAAGATGAACCGCTTCATCTTCGGGTTCCAGCGTCGAGTCTGGTGTCCGAAGTGCGCGCCGCTATCGAGCAGCTGCTTCATTGTTACGACAGCCATAGCTCCCGTATCTCTCTTTCATTGCCGGTTGACGCAGCAGATCGGCGATCTACTGCCCTGGCGCCTCCGAATCGTCGGACCCGACCACGAAGATCAGGACCAGCCGACGATTCCCTGCTCCGCACATGCACTGCCGCGAACGGATTGAGCTCCGGTTCGAACAGCGCCGTTGCGAACAAGCACTGGGTAGCGCGCGAAGTCGGCCCATGCACGCACAGACCGCTCGATCAGTCTACGTCTTGGGCGGCCCACGGCTAAATCGGCCTCGAAGGAAGCTTCCTGCAGGGTTCCTGTGCAGGCGAAACGCGTGATCTCCACAGTTGCGAATGTTGTCCACAATCGGCGGATCGGGGTACTGCCGAGGAGGCGGGCGGATGAGGGTTGAGGAATGAATCGCATCAGCATTTTCCTGACAATGTTCATTCCACTGTTGTTCGCGGGCTCGCTGGTCATGGCGCCGAGCGCTGCCGCAGCGCCACCGGAATCGCCCTGGCCTGTTGGGCCTGTTTCCTCCGATATCCACGCCGCTTTGCCGCCACGCCCTGCGCCGAGCAGTTGGGAGGCCGGGCTCGCCGCTGGCACGGGCTCGATGGGCGGCGTCTTGGTTCAGCCGGTCCCCGGCCTGGGGACTTCGCCTGGCTTGTTGCGTCCCGATCCGTCGCGGTCGGGAGCTCTGCTCGGAGTCGGGACCGGTTCGGCGGGCGACTTGCCGCGAAGGGCCGGTGATCTGCTCCGGCTGCTGGATCTTGTCCGGCAGGTTCCGCTTCCGCTGCCTCCGCACTGAATCTCGGATGAATCGCATCAGCAGGGCGGGCACGGGTAGCGCGGGACAGTGCGCGCAAGCCGGTCGACGCGGCGGCGGGCGGCGGGCGGTGTTCGTCGTCATCGGGGTGGCCGCTCTGCTTGGTGCGGTGCAGCGGCCGGTCGCCGCGGCTCCGGCCGGGCAGTTCGGGTGGCCGTTGCAGCCGCGGCCACCGATCGAGAGGCGGTTCGACAAGCTCGAACACGATTGGTTACCCGGGCACCGCGGAGTCGATCTGGCAGGTATGGCCGGGCAGGTGGTGTTGGCGGCCGGGGACGGGATCGTCGTGTTCGCCGGGAAGGTTGCGGACAAGCCGGTGGTGTCGATCGACCATCCCGGTGGGTTGCGGACCACCTATGAGCCGGTCGAGGCAACGGTCTCGGTGGGAAGCCGGGTCGGGCGTGGGACGCCGATCGGGAAGCTGGAGGCCGGTCACGAGGGCTGCACCGCGGCGGCGTGCCTGCATTGGGGCGCCCGACGGGAGGCCGGCGGACGCAACCGGCGTGAGTATGTGGATCCGCTCGGGTTGTTGCATGCGGTTCCGCTTCGGCTCAAGCCTGTGCTCAACAATGGCTGAGCCGTCATCAACCAGCACCCAGCGGTTGACGACGGTGCGTTTGTCGACGATCGCTTCCGAACCTTGGTTCCGACGGCGAAGATCGACGTATGGACAACGCGCTCGGTGACCCTTCGTTCACCTACTCCGAGGTCGGTGCCACCAAGGGGCCGCTGCCGGATGGTTATCACCGTTTCCGGCTGCGGCGACGGATCGGGCACGGACGAACACTGTTCGAGCACGCGGGCGCGGAGATCCTGGCATATCGAATGCAGAAGGGCACCGGCATCTTTCGACAGGCGACCACACCGACCGCCCAGCCCGGCACTCGGCTGACAGTGCGACTGGGCTTCGGCCCCTTGGCAATAACGGCGCCCTGCCGCGTGGTGTACGTGCTCGACGAGTCCGACCGGCGCGGCTTCGCCTATGGCACGCTGCCCGGCCACCCGGAAATCGGCGAGGAACTCTTCGCCGTGGAGTACGACCCCGCCGATGACACCGTGTACGGGTTGGTTACCGCGTTCTCCCGCAATGCAGCCTGGTACGCGCGCATCGGCGGGCCGGTGGTCCGGCTCGTCCAGCGCTTCATCGCCGGCAAGTACATCGGCGCGCTACCGACCAAGGCGCCGACCGAGCGATAGTTGTAGGCGCTCGGTCGCAGCAGGGCGTCCAGCGCGGCGGCCGGGTACGCGCCTCGGCTGCACATCCATGCGCCGACCGGTCATGGTTGCCTCTCGAGTCGCCGTGGTTACAGCAGAGCGTCCAAGGTCGCGGCCTCGGCGCGCAGCGAGTCGCCATGGTCGGTGCGACCCAGGCTGTCGTATTCGTCTGCGGCGGTATGTCGGTCGGCGATTTCCACGCGGACGATCTGTTCGATATCGGCTTCGGTGAGGTCGCGGCGACGGGCCTCGGCGGCACCGAGGCCGACGGCGCTGTACTCGACGGTGCCTGCGCGGACGTCGACGGTGTCGATGGCCTCGGCATGACGGCTGCGCACCGCCCACTAACGACGTCACAGACCACTACTGAGCGACAGTCGTGCCTCGTACCCAGCGACCATCCCACCCCGCCACGAACGATGATCGCGCGGTTGAGGTGGCGTCGCTCGCGGTCACGGGGTGACGATGGCGAAGTTCGGGTCGGGATTGTCGATGACGCCCACGATGTCGGTGAGCTTGGTGGGGTCACCGCTCAGGCTGATGTCGCCTGCGGCGACGGCGGCGCCGAAATCCCCGCCCGCCACCAGGACCCGGATGAGGGTTGCGCGGGACAGGGTGAACGAGGCGGATGCGTCGGGCATGGTTACGCCGGTGGGCAGGTCGTAGTGGGTGAGCAGTCCGTTGCGCAACTCCAGGCGGTGGATCCGGTTCTCGTCGCTGATATGCCAGTCGATGACCGCACGCCGGTCCCATGCCCTCGGCCCGTTCACACGTAAAGCCATGACGTCGAAGATCTGCTCGACGGTCAACGCGGCGATGACGCTCGGCGAGTCGGGCTTGGTCGGGGTGCCGAAGGTGCCGTTGCGCAGTTCGTAGGCGCCGCTGAGGTAGAAGTTCCGCCAGGTGGCGTTTTCCGCGCCATAGCCGAGTTGTTCGAAGGTGTCGGCCTGCAAGGTCTTCGCGGCCGCATTGGTGGGATCGGCGAAGATGACGTAGTTGACCACCTGCGCGACCCAGCGGTAGTCGCCCGCATCGTAGGAAACCCGCGCCTTGCGCAGCACCTCCTCGGCACCGCCCATGAATTCCACATGGCGCTGAGCGGATTCGACCGGCGAGTGTTCCCAGAGATGGGCCGGATTGCCATCGAACCAGCCCATGTACCGCTGATAGATGGCCTTCACGTTGTGGCTGACCGAACCGTAGTACCCGCGCGTGTGCCAGGCATTCTCGATGGCCGGTGGCAGCGCGATCATCTCGGCGATCTCGTTGCCGACATAACCCTGGTTCAGTAGCCGCAGCGTCTGATCGTGCAGGTAACCGTACAGATCACGTTGCAGCGCAAGGAATTCCACGAGGCGCTCAGTGCCCCAGGTCGGCCAGTGATGCGAGGCGAACACGACATCGGAATCGCGGGCGAACATGTTGATCGCCTCGGTGAGGTACTTCGCCCAGATGTGCGGATCACGCACCAGCGCACCGCGCAGGGTGAGCAGATTGTGCAGTGTGTGGGTGGCGTTTTCGGCCATGCACAGCGCCCGATGATCGGGGAAGTAGAAGTTCATTTCGGCGGGCGCCTCGGTGCCCGGAGTCATCTGGAAGACGATCCGAACTCCGTCGACTGCCTCCTCCTGACCGGTGGCGATGATGTCGATGGTGGGTGGGATCAGGGTCACGGTGCCGAGGGAGGTGGTCTGGCCGAGTCCGGCGCCGACCTGTCCGAGCGGACCGCGCGGCAGCGCGGCACCATACATGTAGGCAGCCCGGCGCGCCATGGCGGTGCCCGCGTAGACATTCTCGGCCACCGCGTGCTCCAGGAATCCGGCGGGAGCCACCACTGGACAACGCCCTGCCGCAACATCTTCGGTGGTCGTCACGCCGAGCGCGCCGCCGAAATGGTCGGCGTGGGAGTGGGTGTAGATGAGCCCGGTCACCGGCCGGTCACCGCGATGCGTGCGATACAGCGCCAGCCCGGCGGCGGCGGTTTCCGCGGAGATCAGCGGATCGATGACGATCACACCGGTGTCGCCTTCGACCAGTGTCATGTTCGACAGATCGAGGCCGCGGATCTGGTAGATCCCCTCGGTGACTTCGTATAGACCCTGCCTGATGACCAACCCGGACTGCCGCCACAGGCTCGGATTGACCGAGGCGGGGCACGGCTCACGCAGGAAGCCATAGGAGTCGTTGTCCCACACCACAGTTCCGTCCGAGGTAGTGACCACACCCGGCTCCAGCGCCGCGATGAACCCGCGATCGACATCCGCGAGATCGGCCGTGTCCGCGAGTGGTAGCGCCGCGGCCGCGCGCCGCTGCTCGGCGATGATGAAGTCGCTCGGCTCTGTTGCTGCGCTCATATTCATCCTCCTGTGTGGTTGCGGAATCACCTGGGCCGGAACGCATTAGGATTGCGGATCCGTCATCTCGATCGCCGCCGCTACACAGGCGACGGCCACGACCGCCAGCGCCGTCGCGGCGACAACGCCTTTCCCGTGACCGAAGCGACCTTCGTGCAGACTGCGATTGCGGGAGTAGCAGACCCCCGCCAGCACGGCCAGCGTGATGGCCGCACCGAGCGGTGCGATTGCGGCCGCGCGCCAGCCATTGGTCGCCGCATGATTGAGGAACAACGCGGCGATGACCATCGCGGCGATCGCGGTGCGCCGCCATGCCAATGCGGTGCGCTCCACGGCAAGGCTCGCCGAGCTCATCGCAGCAACACCGCCACACACGCCAGCACCGACACCAGCGCGATGCCCACCGACAGAATCGGCACCATGATGGTGACGGGCAGCGGATCGCCGCGGCGCATCGCGGCGCCGACGCGTCGCCAGTGTGTATACGCGCCGATCGCGATGATCACCGCGAGCACGATGCAGCTCAGCGCGATCGCTCGTCGAAACCCGGACATCCGGAACGGCTGGACCAGAGTGTGCACGGCGACACCGCCTGCGAGCAGACCGAGCGAGGTGCGTATCCAGGCCAGAAAGGTGCGCTCGTTCGCGAGAGTGAAGCGGTAGTCGATTTCCTCTTCATCGTCGCCGGACTCTTCGGCCGGGCTCGGTAGCGTCACGCCGCCTCGGCTCGGCTGGTCGGCTCACCCGATTTCTCGCGGACCCACAGCCAGGTAACGGCGAGCATGACGACCAGCGCGGGTTTGCCGAGGATGAGAGCAACAGTGCTGTCGGCCAGGTAGAGCGGCAACATCACCAAGACGTGCGCCGCCCAGAATACGAACCAGGCCACTGTGATTCGCCGATGCAGTCGCAGCCGCGTGGCCGGATCGGCGAGCACGGCGGGCTCGAGCCGGATCCGGCGGCAGATGGTGTAGCTGAGGGGCTTGCCGGTGAGCAGGGTCGCACCGAACAGCACGGTCATCACCACGCACAGCGCGACTTCGGGGAGGTAGAAGCCGCGACCCTGGCCCGTGATGTCGACGAACAACGAGAACACCAGGATGACCAGCACCGACACCGCGACGACACGCACCGAATCGCCGTGGACGAGCCGGACGGCGGCCAGGGCGACAACGATCAGAATGGCGACGAAAACACCGACCTCAGCACCGGCGACGGAATAGCCGAGAAGAAACCCGCTGGCGGGCGCCGCGCCATCGAGGAGGTGCCTGGGACCGTGTATCGCCCGGAACTTCCCCCACATCTCGGCGTCGACACCGTGATGCTCCTCCAGCTCACGAGGTCTTTCTGCGGTGCGATGCCGATCGTCGGGGTTCACGGGCGCCACTCCATCTCTGGTCAGGTTTCGTGCCGTAAGCAAACAATCCGCAACGTCAGCGTAACCGTCACCAGGATGACCGTCCACGAACCTCGCTGCGCGACAGCGAACCCGGGACGGCTCGATTGCCTCACACGGGCACGGCGTCCTGGAAGGTCATGGCGAGGTGATCGACGACAGAAGTCATGAGCGCACGCTTGGGCAATCCCACCGAGCTCAGCTCGGCCGCCCAGGCATGGTCGCCGAGGGTGAGGTCGGCCCCGCCTACACGGGCGCGCATGCCGACAGGTGCCATTTGCCACGGTGTGCAGCGCGTGACGCCGTCGATGTGCGAGTAGGCGTCGAACGACGTTGCGGTATTGCGCCACGAAGGCAGCGCGATGCCAGGACGGACCGCCAGGTCGACGACGAGCTTGCCGTCCTGGTGCAGCACACCGCGGCGCGAACCACTGTCGCGATGCACGGTGAAGTCGGCGAGTTCCTTAGGGAATCCCCAGATTCCGCGGCCTGCCGCGAGGGTGAACTCGCCGTCGACAGGGAGCCGGTGGATGAAGACACCGGCGCCACCGGTCAGCACGGCACGCAGGTCACCGAACCGGGTGGTGGCGGCGCGATGGTGACGGACCATGAAGGAGACGCCGAATTCGTTGTAGGGGCCGAGATCGCCGTCGAGGTAGTCGACGAAGACGAGCGTGCAGACGGCACGGCCGCCGGGCAGGCGCAGGATATCCAGACCCGAGTAGTCGATGAGCCGCTGCGCGGCGTCGGCGGGCACCGCGTAGGTAGTCATGAAGGTGCGCGCAAGCCGGATCCGCACCGGCATGTGGATGTCTTTGCCGAGAATGGTGTGAGTGGTCATCAACGCACCAGCTCGCACGAGCCGGTACCGGCTCCCGGACATGGGGCGACCGGCTGCCGATCACCCGATGATGCGGCGTCCACGAATCCTCCAAAACTAGAACTCGTGTCAGAATAGCGGCTTTCAATGTCTACGACATGGCTTCCAAGCATAAGAACACGTTCCAGAAAAGATCGCCGTTGATGGGGGCGCGGCAGCCTAGGCCCGCGGATGAGCTTGGTCGTGCACCTTCTTCAGCCGCTCGATGGAAACGTGTGTGTACAACTGGGTCGTGGCCATGCTGGCGTGGCCGAGCAGTTCCTGCACCACCCGCAGGTCGGCGCCGCCCTCCAGCAGATGCGTGGCAGCCGAATGACGCAACCCATGCGGACCCATGTCGGGCGCGCCGGGTATCGCCGAAACCACCTCGTGCACAACAGTTCTGGCCTGGCGCTGATCGAGGCGCTTGCCGCGGCGGCCCAGCAGCAGCGCACGCCCCGAGTCCGTGGTGGCCAACGCAGGCCGGCCGTACCGCAGCCAATTCCCGATGGCGTCGTCGGCAGGCACACCGAACGGCACCGATCGTTCCTTGTTTCCCTTGCCCAGGACCCGGACCAGATGTCGCTCCCGATCGATGTCGTCGATGTCGAGCCCGCACAGCTCGCTCACTCGAATCCCGGTCGAGTACAACAGCTCCACGATCAGCCGATCGCGCAGCGCCATGGGATCACGTTGCACGGCACCGGATTCCGCCGCGTCCATGGCCGCGACGGCCTGCTGGGCGCCGAGCACCGCAGGCAGCACCCGATGCGCCTTCGGCGACCCCAGCCGCAACCCCGGATCGGTTTCCAACCGGCCGGTGCTGGTCAGCCAGGCGGTGAAGGTCCGAGCCGACGACGCGCGCCGTGCCATCGTCGTGCGCGCGACGCCCGCACTCGCCTGTTGCGCGAGCCAGGATCGCAGCAATGCCAGATCCAGTTCCCGCACCGCGGAATCCGCCGACCGCTCATACAGATGCGCCAACAGCGACCGCGCATCACCCAGATAAGCACGCGCGGTATGCGCCGACCGGTTCCGCCCGAGCCGCAGGTGCCGTCCGAACTCCCCCAGCAACGCCTCGAGATCCTCCGGCAACTCCATCCACCCACCGTCGCCCGCATCAGCCCGCTTGGCAAGCCAGCGCGCCGATCGGCACCCGGTCACCCCTCCCCTCGAGCGACCGAACCGTCGCCCGGTCCAACTCCATTCAGCCCACCGAGTGGCCCCCGGCGGACCCCTCGCCCTCATTGCTCTACGAGTGACACGTGGTAGCGAGGCCTATTCGATATTTGCCTTTGAGCCCTCAAGATTTCGGTGGCCTTGCTATTCGGTACCAGCCGTTTCCATCCGTGCCGACCAGCCCCGACAGCTCGAGTGCTGGTAGGACGGCCCGGACGATGGCCAGTGCCAGACCGGACTGGTCGGCGAGGTCTCGTGGTAGGCGGGAACCGATCTTCGGTAGGGCGGCGAAGACCGCGGATTCGGCGCCGGACAGACGATCTCCCGGATCAGGTCGCCGATCGGTCGACAGGGATAGTCGCAGCGGGCCTGCCTCGTCGATCACCTCCTCGGAGCGGGTGACGAGTACCGCCTCTCCTTCTCGGATCATCCGATGGCAGCCGATGGAGGACGCGGAGGTGATCGGGCCGGGGACCGCCAATGCCGGGCGGCCGAGGCGGCGAGCCCATTTCGCGGTATTGCGAGAGCCGCTGCGCAGACCCGCTTCCACCACGAGAACGCCATCGGCCAATGCGGCGATCAGACGATTGCGAGCCAGAAACTGGTGCTTGTGCGCGACCGTGCCAGGCGGATATTCGCTGACAACCAGTCCGCACTCGGCGATCTCCGCGAGCAGCCGGGCGTGCTGAGCCGGGTACGGCCGGTCGACGCCACAGGCGAGAACCGCGATAGTCGCACCACCGACCGCCAGCGCTGCGCGGTGCGCCATACCGTCGATCCCGAACGCCGCACCCGACACGATCGTCCACCCCTGTGCCGCGAGGTCGCCGGCGATCTCCCCGGTGACACGATCGCCGTAGCCACTACTACATCGAGCTCCGACCACCGCCAGCGCACGCTCACTCGACTCCAACAGCGAGCGCGGCCCACGCACCCACAACGCCAGCGGCGCCGCACCATCCCGGTCGCGCCCAGGGTCGAGCTGACTCAGCCCCAACATCCGCCAGGCAGGCCACTCCGGATCATCGGGTGTCACCAACCGCCCACCGATCCGGTGCATCAGATCCAAATCCTTTGCGGCACTGTCAATTCCACGCCGCTGCTCGGTCGGCCCCCGCAATGACTCCGGCAGCGCGCACCCCCGCACAGCATGCGCCGCCTCGACCGCCCCCACGGACTCGATCAATGCCGACAGTGCCGCACAAGGCCCCTGGACGACCCGAGACAAATAGGCCCAAGCCAACCTCCGCTCCTCGACCTCGCCACCGCGCGCGCCCCCGACAACAGCCCACACAGCCCCGCTCTCACCCCCACTCACGACCGACGGCCCCGAATACTCCTGCCCAGGGCCGATCGACGTCCCCCCGCCGCCCACCCTCGGCTCGGCACCGGACGCGTCATATCGTCCACCAACCAGCACCGCACTCTGCGCCACAACCACGCCGCAACCTGAATCCCCTGACACACAGGCGGCCCCCGAACCCTCGACTGCCGCCTCATCACCACCCACAGCCACCGGACCGGACGTAGATGTCTCGCCTCGGCCACCGCGCACACCCGGCGGCTCGCCCGCCATCACCTCGCTCACTGTGCGCCGCGCTGGCGAAAGTTCAATGCGGACATGACGTCTTGGGCGGTAGGTTGGCCGGCGCCGCGCAGGTCGCTGATGGTCCACGCGACTCGCATGGCGCGATCCGCGCCGCGGGCGGACAGTCGGCCGAGACGTAGGGCGGCTTCTACCGGGGCCACCGCCTCGCGCGGTAGGCGGAATTGCTGGCGTAGTACGTGCCCGGGGACTTCGGCATTGGTGGCCCAGCCGTATTCGCGCCATCGTTGCGCAGCCACTCCGCGGGCCGCGGCCACGCGGTCACGGACGGTGGCACTGCTTTCGGCGGCCTCGGTGCTGAAGCCTGCCCCGACGTGACCGTGCATCTGCACCCAGATGTCGATGCGGTCCATCAGCGGACCGGAGAGTTTGCCGAGGTATCTGCGGCGTGCGAGGGGAGCGCAGATGCAGTCGATGTCGCGGGCCGGTGCGCACGGGCACGGGTTCGCCGCGAGGATGAGCTGGAAGCGGGCCGGATAGCGGGCGACGCCGTCGCGGCGAGCGATGCGCACTTCGCCTTCCTCCAGCGGAGTTCGCATCGCTTCGAGCACCTTCGTGCCGATCTCGGCGCATTCGTCGAGGAACAGCACACCGCGATGGGCGCGGCTCACCGCGCCGGGCCGGGCCGAGCCCGAGCCGCCGCCGATCATCGCGGCCGCCGAGGTGGAGTGGTGGGGTGCGACGAAGGGTGGCATCGTGATCAATGGCTGGTCGCAGGACAGCGCGCCCGCCACCGAGTGGATGGCCGTCACTTCGAGTGCCTCGGTTTCCGACAGTGGCGGCAGCAGGCTCGGAAGGCGTTGCGCCAGCATTGTTTTACCGATGCCAGGTGGACCGGTCAGCAAGAGGTGGTGGCCACCTGCCGCGGCTACCTCCAACGCCCACCTGGCTTCTTCCTGGCCGACGACTTCGCTCAGATCGCCACCGGAACGTACGACATCGGGCAGCACACCGTCTGGCTCTGCCAGCGTCCCTTCACCGCGCAGCCACGCGACGAGGGTGCGCAGGCTTGCCGCTCCGTACACCGTGATCCCATCCACCAAACCCGCCTCGGCCATGGCGGATTCGGGCACGATCACCGTCTGCCTGCCCGCGTTGCGTGCGGCGATCACCGCAGGCAGGATGCCCCGCACCCCTCGAACCCGACCGTCGAGCGCGAGTTCACCGAGCAGGACGGTCTTTGCGAGCCGCTCCGACGGGATCACACCCGCCGCATCCAAAACGGCTGTGGCCAAGGCAATGTCGTACACACTGCCGACCTTCGGCAGGGTCGCGGGTGACAACGCCAGGATGACGCGGCCGTCGGGCCACTTCTCTCCCGAGTTGGCGACGGCGGAGCGCACCCGGTCGCGGGATTCCTGCAGCGCGGTGTCCGGCAGCCCGACCAGATGCACCGAGGGCAGCCCCTGTCCGATATCCGCCTCGATCTCTACCAGCAGGCCGTCCACCCCGGTCACGGCGACGGAATGCGCTCTGCCCAGAGCCATCAGAAGACCGCCTTCAGATGGTCGATGACGGGGCCGTGCTCGCGAGTCACCAACACCGACACGACATCGAACCGAATGTGTCGCCACGGGCCGTCTTGTTCGGCGAGCCAGATCAGGGCCAGCCGCCGGATCCGCTGCCGTTTGGTGAAGGTGACCGCTTCCGCGGGTGTGCCGAACTGCAGTCCGGATCGGGTCTTCACTTCGATGAAGGCGGTGATGCGAGCGTCCTGGGCGATCAGATCGAGTTCGCCGTACCTGCATCGCCAGTTCCTGCCGACGATTTCCATCCCGGCGGCCTGCAGGAACCGTGCCGCCAGTTCTTCCCCGTGCGCGCCGAGCGCCTGTTTATCAGTCACCGAGCCAGCGTGCGCCGAGCCGTCCCCGGCGCCGCCGAGCCGACCTGCGCGCACTGCGTCCCTGTTGATAGCCGCTCAGCTGTGGACAACCTCGCGCGATATCGGCTGGTCCGGCCCCGGACGGTCAGTGCGACGTGCTACTCGGGCAGGCGCAGGTCCGGCTTCTCCAGCTCTTCGATATTGACGTCCTTGAAGGTGATCACTCGAACGTGCTTCACGAAGCGGGCGGGTCGGTACATGTCCCAGACCCACGCGTCGCTCATACGCACCTCGAAGTACACCTCGCCGTCGGCGTTCTGCGGCCGCAGCTCTACGGAGTTGGCCAGGTAGAAGCGGCGCTCGGTCTCCACCACGTACGAGAACTGACCGACGATGTCCTTGTACTCGCGATATAGCGAGAGCTCCATCTCGGTTTCGTACTTCTCGAGGTCCTCGGCACTCATCGGGTGGGACGTCCTCCTTCTCGCCGCACTGCGTGTGCTGACATCATCGCGCATGGGCAGCGTCGGTAGCCACTCGGCTATCCCCACCCAAGGCCTGGGGAACTTCGGAAGCCATGTCGCCGCCGCCGGCAGCGAGCACCGCATCGGCGTACGCAGGCGCGCTGACGGCGGGGCGAAGGCCGGCGGCCTCGCGCACATTGCGCCACGACCGCCGGTGCTCGTTGCTCGGTCCGAGCCGCTCGAGCGCGGCCGTGTGCTCGGGCGTGTTGTAACCCTTGTGCGCCGCGAAACCGTACCCGGGTAGTCGCTCGTCCAGTTCGACCATCATTCGGTCCCTGGTGACTTTGGCCAGGATGCTCGCCGCCGCGATGCAGGCCGCGGCGGCATCGCCGCCGATCACCGGAAGTGACGGCACCGGAATGCCCGGCACCCGGAATCCGTCGGTCAGCACGTATCCGGGCGTCTGCCCGAGCCCGGCGACGGCCCGGCGCATGCCCTCGATATTGGCGACGTGGATGCCGATCGAGTCGATCTCCCAAGCCGGGATGACAACGACCTTCCACGCCAGCGCCAGCCGGGTGATCACCGGATAGAGCTCCTCGCGCACCGGCTCAGCGAGCTTCTTGGAATCGTCGAGCCCGGCCAGCTTGTCGTAGGCCTTGGGCGCGAGCAGGCACGCGGCGACCACCAGCGGTCCCGCGCACGGCCCGCGGCCCGCCTCGTCGACGCCGGCGACCGGACCGAGTCCGCTGCGGATCAATGCCGCCTCGAGCGTGCGCAATCCACCTGCCCGGCGCATCACGACACGCGGCGGCCAACCATTGGTCGGCGTCCCGCCGTTAGCCTGTGCCACTCGACCTTGCCCCACCGTTCAATTATCCTGCGGCCGCGCGAATCGCCTCGCCTCGGCCCGTCAATTCGTCTGGGGATCCTCAGCGCGCACCGGACCGATCCGTCCGGGCGGCCAGATCTTGAACACGGCCTTGCCACGGATGTTGTCCACCGGGACGGTGCCCTGCAGCTCGTCGGCAACGTGGGCGCGCGAGTCGGAGGAATGGTTGCGGTTGTCGCCCATCACCCACACATTGCCGTCCGGCACCTTGATCGGGCCGAACACCCGGCCCGAAGGGTAGGTCGCGTTCTGCTGGCCGGGCACCCAGGCGAAGTCGCTCTTGACGTACGGCTCGTCCAACGGCTTTCCGTCCACCAGGATGCGTCCCTGGGCATCACAGCACTGCACGGTCTGACCGCCGACCGCGATCACCCGCTTCACCAGATCGTTCTCATCCGGCGGCACCAACCCGAAGAAGGAGAAGAAGTTCTGCACACCGCGGACAACGGTATTGCCCGAGCGGATCGACTGGTATCGGGTGTTCCAGGACGGCGGACCGACGAACACCACGACATCGCCCGGCGTCGGATCGCCCCAGTAGTAACTCAGCTTCTCCACATAGATGCGGTCGCCGGTGCAACCGCTGCAGCCGTGCAGCGTGGGCTCCATCGACTCCGACGGGATCACATACGGCCGCCCGACGAAACTGACCGTCAAGGCCGCGATCACCGCCGCGATCACGATGAGGATCGGTAGCTCCTGCCAGAACGGGCGCTGCTTTTTCTTGGCGCGCCGCTTACCGCGGCGGCGACCCGATCCTTCGTCGTCCGACTCCGAAACCGTCATCGACCCACTTTCGTCTGCCACGCGGAACAGATTAGCCCGGCATCGCGACGAACCGCGTAGTGCCGGGCTAACCGAGTATTCAATTCGATTCGCGGCTAACTGCGACCGCGAACCCGCCGTGCCGAGGGCCCGGTGGAAAGATTCAGCGCTTTTCCTTGATCTTGGCAGCCTTGCCACGCAGATCGCGCAGGTAGTACAGCTTGGCGCGGCGAACGTCACCGCGGGTCACGACCTCGATGTGGTCGATGTTCGGGGTGTGCACCGGGAAGGTGCGCTCCACGCCGACACCGAACGACACCTTGCGGACGGTGAAGGTCTCGCGGATGCCACCGCCCTGGCGCCGAATAACGACGCCCTTGAAGACCTGGATGCGCTCCTTCGAGCCTTCGATGACCTTCACGTGCACATTGAGGGTGTCACCCGGCCGGAAGTCGGGGACGTCGCTGCGCAGCGACTTTTCGTCGACGAAGTCAAGGGTGTTCATGTCCATCCTTCTGATGTTTGCGCGAACAGAGGACCCTGGCGGCACTGCACGTGCTCGACCGGTTCATGCTCCGAATAAGGGGGTGCACCGGGTCGACAAACACCCAGGGCAACCTGAGCATTGTGCCAGATCAGCGGGTCGCGACGAAAATCGGCCCCTGCTGGCGGCTGTTCGGTGCACCGTCGACAACGAAATCGGACCGCGGTCTCCGGAGCTGCCGCCGTCGATCTTACTCGCCGGCGCAGCGCAGCAATATCGCCGCCCGAAGTGCCCAGGAGGCGAGGCGCAGGCCGGCGAAACCGAGCGGTGCCAGCCGGGCCTTCGGCTCGTCGCCCACCGCGATGCGCGAGGCGGCAGCGCCGCCGTAAACGAAGGTCAGGCCCGCGTAAGCCCATTCCTCGGCGCGCGGTTCGCTGACCGAGGCCGACGATGCGGTGCAGGAAGCCTGGCTGCGGCTGGGCCGCGTCATCCCGGTGGAATCGACAATCTCGGTGGCTGGCTGACCACAGCGGTCAGCCGGGTGTGCCTGGACATGTTGCGCGCCCGCAAGTCCCGCCGCGAGGACGCCTTCGAGACCCATCCGCCCTGTTGTCGGACCCGGCCCGCCTGCCCCGCCTCGACACCATCTCCCAGGACAACCAGTAGATCCGAACGCGGCCTCGGCGGGCGGCGTCTGACCGCGACACAGCGCCGACGGTCGCCGTGGTGCGCCGCCCACTCGTCGTGACAGCGCTCAGCGAGGGGTGTCGTGCTCCGATGACCACGGGAGGTGGTGGCGGTGGGGATGGTGCGGTGCAGGCGGGGCGGGGACGACCGTTCTGGTCAGCTCCGCCTCGGCGGCGGTACGGACGTGCTCTACGTCGGGTTTGCCCGCTATCAGGTCTTGCACGAAGATCTTGGCTCGGATCATCGGGCGTCGATAACGCCGTTCTCGCACGATCGATCGGTACATCATCCGGCGTCGGTCGCCATAGCGCCAGCGTGCCCACGGCGCGCCCGGCCTGCTCAGCCGGAACGCACCGACGAAGAGCAACGGCAGGAAGAACATGCCGAACAGGCCGGTCCAGATCTTGCCCTTGGCAATGACGATGGCCGCGAGCGCCAGGTTCACCACCGAGAACGCGACGACGAAGACCCGCATCTCGATGCTGGGATCGCGGCGAAAGTCGTTGATGTCCAACAACCACAGCGGGTGGAAGCCGAGCAGGAGCAGCCCGGTCACCGCCAGCGCGACGAACACCGCGTCCACCGAGGTGCGGCCCTGCTCCTCCCAGTACACGTCGCGCAGGTAGAAGATCAGCGCGAATTCGTCGAGGGTCAGGGCCGCACCGACGCCGAAGGCGGCCGCGAGCAGGCTTGCGGTGAGCGTGTCCGCGTTCTGGTACATGGTGACCATCCCGATGCCCGACAGCAGCACCAGGATGACCCCGAACACCATGTGGTGGATGTGCACCCCACCGGAGCGCAGATTGCCCGGCCACCAGCGCACCCGCTTACGGATCAGCCGGACACTGAGCCTGATCAACAGGAACCCGACGATGAACCCGAGCAAAAAGCACAGCAGCGGAAGTCTGCCCTGCGCGATCACATCGTCTTCGAGCCACCGTCGCATGGCCGCCTACATACCTCCGCCTGTGGTCCTACTGTCCGAAACCGGCCCGGCGCAGGGCATCGGCCATCGAGCCGGTCGGCGCGGGCGCGTTTCGGCGCTGGTTGCCACCCTGCCCCTGGTTGCCACCCTGCCCCTGGCCACGGCCCTGTCCCTGCGACCGACCCTGACCATTCTGCCGCTGTCCACCGGCGGCGGACCCGCCACGGCCGGGACTACCAGGACCGCGCTCGCCCTGACCACGGCCGCGACCCTCACCGCGCTCGCCCTTGACCGGGGTGCCAGGCTCGTCGTCCAGGCGCAATGACAGCCCGATGCGCTGGCGTGCGACATCGACCTCCAGCACCTTCACCTTGACCACGTCACCGGACTTGACCACCTCGCGCGGGTCCTTGACGAAGTTGTGCGACATCGCCGACACGTGCACGAGACCGTCCTGGTGCACGCCGACATCGACGAACGCGCCGAACGCGGCCACATTGGTGACCACGCCCTCCAGCACCATGCCCGGCTTCAGATCCGCGACCTTCTCCACACCCGCCGCGAATTCGGCTGTCTTGAACTCGGGGCGCGGGTCACGGCCGGGCTTCTCGAGCTCGGCGATGATGTCGGTGACGGTGGGCACGCCGAACTTCTCGTCGGTGAACTCGGCGGCCCGCAGCGCGCGCAGCGTCCCGGTGTTACCGATCAGTTCGGTGACGCCCTTACCGGTCGATTCCAGGATGCGCCGGACCACCGGGTACGCCTCGGGGTGCACCGCGGAGGTGTCGAGCGGGTCCTCGCCGCCGCGGATGCGCAGGAAGCCCGCGCACTGTTCGAACGCCTTCGGCCCGAGCCGCGGCACCTCGAGCAGCGCGGTGCGGCTGCGGAACGGGCCGTTCTGATCCCGGTGCGCCACAATGCTTTCCGCGACCGAACCGGCAATGCCGGAAACGCGCGCCAACAGCGGCACCGACGCGGTGTTGACGTCGACGCCGACCGCGTTCACCGCGTCCTCGACCACCGCGCCCAGCGAGCGGGCCAGCAGGGTCTCGGACACGTCGTGCTGGTACTGACCGACGCCGATGGACTTCGGGTCGATCTTCACCAGTTCCGCGAGCGGGTCCTGCAGGCGGCGCGCGATCGACACCGCACCGCGCAGCGACACGTCCATATCCGGTAGTTCCTGCGTGGCGTAGGCCGAGGCGGAGTAGACCGAGGCGCCCGCCTCGGACACCACGATCTTGGTCGGCTTGTTCTCCGGAATTCGCGAAATCAGTTCGACGGCGAGCGCATCCGTCTCGCGGGAGGCGGTGCCGTTGCCGATGGCGATCAGCTCGATGCCGAACCGGGCGACCAGCGCACCCAGCACGGCGAGCGATTTCTCGGTCTGGCCTTGCGGCTTGTGCGGGTAGATGACCTCGGTGGCGACAGCCTTTCCGGTGGCGTCGACGACGGCGACCTTCACACCGGTGCGGTAGCCAGGATCGAGGCCCATGGTGGTCCTGGTGCCCGCGGGCGCGGCGAGCAGCAGGTCGCGCAGGTTGGCGGCGAACACGTCGACGGCATCCTTCTCAGCCGCCTGTCGCAACCGCATCCTGGTGTCGATGCCAAGGCTCACTTGCAGTTTGGTGCGCCATGCCCAGCGCACGGTGTCCAGCAGCCAGCTGTCGGCCGCGCGACCGCGGTCGGCGATATCGAACTGCACGGCGATGCGGCCCTCGAAGATGCTGCGCTCGCCCGGCGCGAGTTCCTCGGTGTCCGGCTCCAGCTGCAGCGAAAGCACGTCTTCCTTCTCGCCGCGCAGCAGCGCGAGAATCCGGTGCGAGGGCAGCTTGGTGAACGGCTCGCTGAACTCGAAGTAGTCGGCGAACTTGGCGCCCGCCTCCTCCTTGCCCGGGCGCACCGCCGAGCTGATCTGACCGCGGTTCCACATCAGCTCACGCAGCTCACCGACCAGGTCGGCGTCCTCGGCGAATCGTTCGACCAGGATGGCGCGGGCGCCGTCGAGCTGCTCGGCGGTGTACTGGGCGGGATCGGTGCCGGGATCGGTGATCAGCGCGTCGGCGACCGGTTCGTGGCCCGCCTCGCGCGCGATCTGCGCCTTGGTGCGGCGCTTCGGCTTGAACGGCAGGTAGATGTCCTCGAGCCTGGCCTTGGTCTCGGCGAGCATGATCTGCTGGTGCAGTGCGGGCTCGAGCTTGCCCTGACTTCGGATCGACTCGACGATCGCGGCCCGGCGCTCATCGAGTTCGCGCAGGTAGTGCAGGCGTTCGTCGAGCTGGCGCAGCTGCGCATCGTCGAGACCGCCGGTCACCTCCTTGCGGTAACGCGCGATGAAGGGCACGGTCGAGCCTGCGTCGATCAGCTCGACGGCCGCGCGGACCTGGCTCTCGCGCACCGCCAGCTCGTCGGCGATGCGACGGTTGACGCTGGCTTGGTTCGCACTGTCGGAACTGGGGCTGGACTCTGCACTGGCGGTCTCGGGCGCTGTCGTCACGTCCGCAGACACTACCGTCGTCCGCTGACAACGAGGCCGCACCCAGGTGAACCGACGTGTATGTGGCGTCGCCCCGGTCGGTTCGACACGGTTGTCATCACCCCAGCAAGTCCTTCGCCAGCTCCCGCATCTCGGCCTTGCGCACCTTCCCGGTGACGGTCATCGGGAACTCGTCGACGATGTGCACGTACCGCGGAATCTTGAAGTGCGCCAACCTGCCTGTGCAGTACGCGCGCACCGCGTCGGCGTCCAACGGCGCCGCGCCCGCACGCATCCTGATCCAGACCATCAGCTCCTCACCGTATTTCGGGTCGGGCACGCCGATCACCTGGGCGTCCAGAATGTCGGGATGGGCGTAGAGGAACTCCTCGATTTCCCGGGGATAGATGTTCTCGCCACCGCGGATCACCATGTCCTTGATCCGGCCGGTGATCGCGAGATAACCGTCGGAGTCCATCACGCCGATATCGCCGGTGTGCATCCAGCGGGCGGCGTCGATCACCTCGGCGGTCTTCTCGGCCTGCTCCCAATAGCCGAGCATCACCGAGTAACCGCGGGTGCACAACTCGCCGGGTTCGCCGCGCGGCACCGTCAGACCTGTTGCCGGATCGACGATCTTGACCTCCAGGTGCGGCCCGACCCGGCCGACAGTCGCGGTCCGCCGCTCGATGCTGTCGTCGCGGCGGGTCTGGGTGGACACCGGCGAGGTTTCCGTCATGCCGTAACAGATGCAGACCTCACGCATGCCCAAGCGGTCGATCACCCGCTTCATCACCTCGACGGGGCACGGCGAGCCGGCCATGATGCCGGTGCGCAGACTCGAGAGGTCCGGCGCGGCGTCGGCGGGCGCACTGTCCAGTGTGGTGAGCAGGTCGATGAACATGGTCGGCACCCCGTACAGGGAGGTGCAACGCTCCGCCGCCACCGCCGCCAGGGTCTCGATCGGGTCGAACGACGGCGCCGGAATCACCACTGCCGCACCGTGGCTCGTGCTCGCCAGATTGCCCATGACCATGCCGAAGCAGTGATAGAACGGGACCGGAACACAGATCCGGTCCTGCTCGGTGTAGCCGCAGAGCTCCCCGACGGAGTAGCCGTTGTTCAGGATGTTGTGATGACTGAGCGTCGCACCCTTTGGGAATCCTGTCGTGCCGGAGGTGTATTGAATGTTTATCGGGTCGTCGGTGGACAATGTCGCCGCGATCCGGGCAAGCCCATCGACGTCGATATCCCCCTGCGCCAACGCATCCCATTCCGGTGCGCCGAGCACGAGCACCTGCTCCAGTCCTTCGCATCCCGGCCGGACCTGCTCGATCATCGCGACGTAGTCCGACGATTTGAAGGCGCGCGCGACAATCAGCATCCGCACCCCGGCCTGGCGCAGCACGTACTCCAATTCGCTGGTGCGGTATGCCGGATTGATATTC
The DNA here is from genome assembly GCF_042802915.1 of Nocardia sp. NPDC057440. Classification (NCBI taxonomy): domain Bacteria; kingdom Bacillati; phylum Actinomycetota; class Actinomycetes; order Mycobacteriales; family Nocardiaceae; genus Nocardia; species Nocardia sp. NPDC057440. The sequence goes on along the minus strand of NZ_JBHVDF010000014.1, from coordinate 165,559 downwards.
ACCAGGATCGCGCCGAGCTTCGCCGTCGCGTACTGCACCATGAACCATTCCGGGCAGTTGGGCGCCCAGATACCGACTCGGTCACCCTTACCGATTCCGCGCGCGGCCAGGCCGGTGGCCAGCGTGTCGATCGCGTCGGCGAGCAGGCGATAGGTCCAGCGGCGACCGGATAGGCAGTCCACCAACGCTTCCCGGTCGGGATGAGCGGCCACCGTCCGATCGAAATCGGCGCCGATGGTGTCGCCGAGCAGGGGCGTGTCCGAGATGCCCGACGCGTAGCTGGGCAGCGGTGCCGACAGCATCACTTGCTCCCCTGCTGCCGCAGCACGAACCGCTGCACCTTGCCGCTCGGCGTTTTGGGCAACTCTGCCACGAAATGCACTCGGCGCGGATACGCGTGCGCGGCGAACTTCTCCTTGACCAGCCGCTGCAGTTCCTCGGCGAGATCCTCGTCGCCCGCGGAGCCGTTGCGCAGCACCACGAATGCCTCGAGCACCTCACCCCGCAGCTCGTCCGGCATGCCGACCACCGCCGCCTCCGCGACCTGCTCGTGCAACACGAGCACGCTCTCCACCTCGAACGGGCCGATGCGGTAGCCCGCCATGATGATCACGTCGTCGTCGCGGGAGGAGAAGCGGAAGAAGCCATCGGCGTCCCGCGAGCCCGCATCGCCGGTGAGATACCAGCGCCCGTCCGCGGTGTAGCGCTGCGCAGTGCGTTCGGGGGCATCGAGGTAGCCGAGGAACCACAGCAGCGGGCTGCTTTCGGTGTCGATGGCGACCCGGCCGAGCTGTCCCGGCTCCGCCTCGATGTCGGCGTCGTCCGCGAGCACCGCGCAGGTCCAGCCTGGCAGCTGCCTGCCCATCGAGCCGATCGGCACCGTGGTGTCCAGTTCGTCGTGCCAGGCGTTGCAGATGACCATGCCGTGCTCGGTCTGCCCGTAGTGGTCGCGCACGGCCACCCCGAGATGCTGCGCGGACCATGCGACGACCTCGGGGGTGAGCGGCTCACCGGCCGAAGAGGCCCGGCGCAGCGACACGCCCGCGGGCACCGGGGTGTCGTCGGCTCGCAGTGCCCGATACACCGTCGGTGCGGCGGCGAAGTTGGTAACGCCGAAGCGTGCGAGCACCTGCCAGGTGAGCGCGGGCGAGAAGCTCGCGTGCAGCAGCAGACTGCGCATGCCCGCGGCCAGGGGGCCGAGGATCGCGTAATAGAGCCCATAGGCCCAGCCCGGATCAGCGGCATTCCAGAACACGTCCTCCGCACGGACATCCAGCGCGAACTCTTGATAGGCGTGGAAGGAGGCCAGCGCGCGGACCGGAATCGGGACGCCCTTCGGCGTACCGGTGGTGCCACTGGTGAACAGCTGCACGAGCAGACCGTCGCCGCCGACGGCGACCGCCGCGGCCCGTGGATCATCGGCGGAGTGCGCGGCGAGCAGATCGGCGAACCGCAGCTGCGCGGTCGCCTCGTCGCCGGCGACCACGACCGTCCACGGCGCAGCGGCCGGAATGTCCGCACCTGGGGCCAGCTTTCCCGCTTGATCGGCATCGGCGATAACGAGCACCGCGCCGCTGGCAGCCAACCGGAATGCGATGGCGGGCGGCGCGAACGCGGTGAACAGCGGTACGTGCACCGCACCGCGCCGCCAGATACCGAGCAGGGCAACCACCAGATCCACCGACTTGGCCATCAGCGTCGCGACCCGATCCCCCGGCCCGACGCCCTGCTCGGCCAGCGCCGCGGCGAACCGCGCCGAGCGCTCGCGAAGTTCACCGTAGGTGAGGTCGATCGCGCCGAGGTCGGCATCGACAACGGTGAACGCGACCTTGGCCTCCGAATGCCGGTCGCACAACAGCTCCGCCGCACACGCGCCGGGCCCGTCGTAGCGCTCCAGCAGCTCGCGCACCCGCGCATTCAGGTCCGTGCTCATGTCGCCTCTCCTCATCCGTGATCCACCTCACCCCTCGTCGAATAGGATGTGGGTCACATCATGTTCGCCACTACCCCCGAAAAGGGGTGAGTCGTTTGACCCACACCACCCCCCTGCTGCGCCCGCGCGACGGTGACGCGTTGCGCGCAGAGATCCGCTGGGTGGCGAACAAGGCCGGGGTCCCGGTGGTGTTCGGCGGCGAGGTGCACGACGACGCATTGTTGTTGACGGAATTCGTCGGCACCATGACCAACGGACTGCGCGGACTGTCGGTGCTGCGCACCTCCGGGCTCGGCGGCCGGGTCATGGACATGCGACGACCGGCGTCGGTCGCCGATTACCGCAACGCGTCCTCGATCACCCATCACTACGACGGGCCGGTCTCCGGCGAGCGCATCCGCTCCGTTGTCGCGGTCCCGGTTGTCGTGGACGACCACTCCCGCGCGGTCATCTACGCTGCCAATCGCGGCGGCTCACCGCTCGGCGACCGGACCGCCGATCTCATGGTCGAGGCAGGTCGGCGGCTCGCCGCCGAGATCGCCATCCGCGACGAGGTGGATCGGCGCATCCGACTGCTCGAGCTGGCCGCGCCGACCCCGGACACCGCGCCCGCGGTCACCGAGGAATTGCGCGATATCCATGCCGAACTGCGCGGCATGGCGCGCTCGGCCGAGGACGAGAAGCTGCGCACGCGTCTGCATGATGTGTGCGAACGGCTGACCCGCGTCATGACCGGGGCGCCGACGCCGGATGCGCCGCGACTATCGCGCCGTGAGCTTGACGTGTTGTCTCAGATCGCGCTCGGATGCACCAATCAGGAAGCCGCACAACGCCTTTCCCTCGGCCCGGAAACGGTGAAGAGCTACCTCCGCAATGCGATGAGCAAGCTCGATACCCATTCACGGCACGAGGCCGTCGTGATCGCCCGCCGCCATGGCCTGCTGCCCTAGATCGTCCGGGCGAACCGGTCGACAGTGACCGAACCGGATCACCAGCACCTGCGGTAGTCGACCTGTCGCCGGATCGACGAACCCCGCGAGTGGCGCGAAATCAGTCCGGCGGCAGCAGGTCCGGGCGCCGGGCGCGCGTTCGTTCGAGTGACTGCTCATGGCGCCATGCCGCGACCTTGGCATGGTCGCCGGACAGCAGGATCGGCGGGACTTCCAACTCGCGCCAATTCACCGGGCGGGTGTAGCTCGGGCCTTCCAGGAGGCCGTCGGAGAACGAATCCTCTTGGTGGGATTGCTGATTGCCCAGGACGCCGGGCAGCAAACGCACAACCGCCTCGGTCATGACGAGGACGGCGGCCTCGCCGCCGATCAAGACGTAGTCGCCGATGCTGACCTCCTCGACACGCACCCGGCGGGCCGCGTCATCGAAGACGCGTTGGTCGATGCCTTCGTAGCGGCCACAAGCGAAGACGAGGTGCTGCTCGGTGGCCCAGCGCTGCGCGGTCGCCTGGGTGAAAGGGACGCCGGCGGGGGTCGGCACGACCAGCAGCGCGTCGTCGGGGCAGACTTCGTCCAGGGCGTCGCCCCAGATGGTCGGCTTCATGACCATGCCGGGCCCACCACCATAGGGGGAATCGTCGACGGACTTGTGCACGTCATGCGTCCAGCGGCGCAGATCGTGCACATCGAGGGAGATCAGGCCCTTGTCGATCGCCTTGCCGAGCAACGCGGTGCGCAATGGCTCCAGATACTCCGGAAAGATCGTGACGACATCGAGTTTCATGCCGACCCCACGGCCCGGGAGTTCCCACACCTCGGCGGCACAAGCACTGGGTGACTGTGTCTCATCCCGCCTTCATTCCGGATCGAGGAGACCTTCGGGTGGATCGATGACGACGAGACCGTCGGCCAGCGACACCGTGGGCACGATGGCATTGACGAACGGGATCAGGATCTCCCTGCCGTCTTCGGCGGCGCGCACCGAAAGCAGTTCTCCCGCAGCGGAATGCAGCACATCGGTGACCTTGCCGACGACGGTGCCGTCGGTGAGCTGGACGGTCAGCCCCTCCAGCTCGTGATCGTAGTATTCGTCCGGATCCTCCGACGGCGGCAGGTCGGCGCTGTCGACGAAGAACAACGTGCCGCGCAGCGCGTCGGCGGCGGTGCGGTCGGCGACGCCTGCGACATGCACGAGAAGTCGGCCCGAGTGCTCTCGGGCCGAATCCACGGTGAAGTCACGGACTTCTTTGGATCGCGCCAGGCGGCCACGCAGTGTGGCGCCCGGCGCGAAACGTGCCTCGGGTTCGTCGGTGCGGACCTCGACGACGAGTTCGCCACGCACACCGTGCGACTTGGCGACCCGCCCTACGACGAGTTCCATCTAGGCGTCGGTGTCGACCACGTCGACCCGGATGCCCCGCCCGCCGATACCGGCGACAAGGGTGCGCAGCGCGGTCGCGGTACGACCGCCGCGCCCGATCACCTTGCCGAGATCCTCGGGATGGACATGCACCTCGACGGTGCGTCCGCGACGGCCGGTGATCAGCTCGACGCGGACGTCATCGGGATTGGCGACAATGCCGCGAACCAGATGTTCGACGGCATCGGCGACGACTGCACTCATTACTCGGCGGCCTCGGCGGCGGGCGCCTCAGCGGCCTCGTCCTTCTTGGCGGCCTTCTTCTTGGGGGTGACGGCGTCGGCGACCGGCGCGTTGTCGGCAGCGGCCAGCGCGGCGTTGAACAGGTCCAGCTTGGAGGTCTTCGGAGCCTTGACCTTCAGCGTGCCCTCGGCGCCCGGCAGGCCCTTGAACTTCTGCCAGTCACCGGTGATCTCCAGCAGACGCTGCACGGCCTCGGTCGGCTGCGCGCCGACACCGAGCCAGTACTGCACACGCTCGGAGTCGATCTCGATCAGCGACGGCTCTTCCTTCGGGTGGTACTTGCCGACGTTCTCGATGGCGCGACCGTCACGACGGGTGCGGGCGTCCGCGATGACCACGCGGTACTGCGGGTTGCGGATCTTGCCGAGACGGGTGAGCTTGATGCGAACAGCCATGTGCTGATTGCCTTTCATAGTGTGGTCACGGCGCAATTCAGCGACCCGCATGGTCTGCGAGCCCGGTTTTGCGCATGGAGTGTGTGACCGCCGCGCGGTGCGTAACCGGAGACGGGCTGACACTGTCCAGGAAGGACGGTGGTCCATTGTGCCAGACACCCCCGCCTCCCCTGAAATCGCCTCCCGAGCCCTGACACCTCGGTGTGCGGCGCACGACGGAGCGCCGGTCTGAGCATTTGCCGCGGTCAGGTGCCACTGACGGGCGGTTCTTCCGGCATTCCGCTCGGCGCTAGGTCTGTGGATGTAGACGCGGCCTGCCGCCGGAATTCGTCGCCGGGTCAGCTGCGGGCGGTGGCGGTGACAGCACGTGTGGACATCCACGGGCCGCCCCACCACATTCGCCATCCGAGCGGCGCGACAGCGACCCGCACGGCGCCGAGGTCGGTCAGTACCGCCGCGTATTCGCGGGTCTTGGCGATGTCGGCGATGACGAGGCGGCCGCCGGGGCGCAGGACCCGGAGCGCCTCCCGAACCGCGGCGGCACGGCCTGCCGCGGTCTTGATGTTGTGGATGGCCAGGCTGGAGACCACCACGTCGAAGTCGCCGTCCGCGAACGGTAGCTCGGTCATGTCACCGGTGTGCAGCTGTATGCGATCGGCGACGCCTTCGGCAGCCGCATTCCATTCGGTGGTCGCCGCACTGTTGCCGGACTGGTCGACCGATCGCCACAGGTCGACGCCGACGGCGTGACCGTCGGGCAGTCGGCGGGCCCCGGCGAGCAGCACCGCGCCGCGGCCGCAGCCCATATCGAGCAGCAACTCGTCACCACGTAGGTCGAGCTCGTCGAGCAGCCGATCCCAGACCTGGAATTTGCCGCGTCGAGTCGCGTGCAGATACAGCGCGAATTGCGCGGCCATCGCGGCGGTGATCAGCAGCCAGACCCAGATCCAGCCCACATGCTGGGCGTATCCGACAACGACCGTCGTGACGGCGTACACACCCGCGATCGCGGCGAGCATGAACAACACAAACGGCGCATCGACACCGTAGGACGCTCGCTTCACCGCCACCGACCAATCCTTTCGAGACGCATCACCATTGATGACCCGAGGGATACGCGGCAGCGATCCGCGGGATCGCGAGGGCCGGGAACACACCACATCGTCACGCGCCGAGGGTATTCCCGCGACGCGCTGGTCGGCCGTCGTTCGCGTCGATCGGCGCGTCGACTGCCGACGCCGAGTTGGTCAGCCGACCAGTGGCGCCAAAGTGCGCCCGGCGAGATCGACCGCGCCGGGCTCGTGGCCGTTGGTGACCATGTTGACGATCAGTCCCTGGACACCGTGATCGAGCACCCGTGATTGCAGTTGTTCGGCGACTTCGGCTGGCGTGCCCACGAATTGGCGGTCGGCGGGAGTTTGCCTGCGCTCCTGCTCAGAGAGGGTCGAGAGGTCGACACCCATGCCGCGCATCATGTCCTGCTGCTGCTTGCGCACCCGGTCGCCGTCCTCATCGATCATCAGGAAGCACAGGTAGCTGACCTCCAACGTCTTTGGGTCACGCCCGATTTCGGCGCAGCGCTCGTTCAGTGCCGCAATCTTGCGGGGCAGCTCGGAGGCATTGCAGATGATGTTGAGGTGATCGGCGTAGCGAGCGGCGAGACCAAAGGTCTTCTTCTCACCGCCGCCACCGAGCAGGATCGGCAGATCGTCGCGAATCCTTGGCTCGTTCATGGCCTTCTCGGTGTGGTACCACTTGCCCGCGAAGCTCGGGTGTTCGCCGCGCAGCATCGGGTGGATGATCTGCAGCGCTTCATCGAGCCGCTCGAACCGTTCGGTGAAGGTGCCGAATTCGAAACCATAGGACTGGTGTTCGAGCTCGAACCAGCCCGCGCCGATGCCGAGCACGGCCCGGCCACCGCTCACGACGTCGAGCGTGGTGACGGTCTTCGCGAGCAGCGCGGGATTGCGATAGGTGTTGCCGGTGACCAACGCCGACAACTGAATTCGCTCGGTCGCCGTGGCCAGCGCACCCAGCGCGGTGTAGGACTCGAGCATCGGCGCATCCGGCGCGCCGAGACCGGGCAGCTGATAGAAGTGGTCCATCACGAAGACGGTGTCGAAGCCCGCGGCTTCGGCCTCCCCGGCCTGCGTGATAACGGTCGGGAACAACTCCCGCACCGACCGGCCGTAACTGAAGTTGGGCATCTGATAACCGAGGCGAATGGTCACATCGATCGACCCTACGCCTTTGACCTCTCGTTTTCCGGCCGATCGCCCGCCTCTGCCGCAGAAAAGCCCGCGCTCGCCACCGCAGGCCGAGCCGCCACGAGAGACCCCACTGGAACGCAAACCCCGCGGACGCGCCGACCCGGCGGAACGCACCAACCCGGTGACAACGCGGATTGGGTGGGCGCTCGGATGCGGCCTACCTCCGGTCGACGTTCACCGATGTCCGGTCACTGGGTTCCTGGCCTTCACGACCCGCCCGCGCAGGACCACCGCGTAGGGCTCGGTGAGGGCAGCCGGGGTGACGCGAGGGTCGTCCAGGTAGACGACGAAGTCCGCGGGCGCAGCGTGCTCGATGCTGGGGCGGCGCAGCCACGCACGGGCATTCCAGGAGGCGGCGCCGAGGGCATCGTGGGCGGAGAGCCCGGCCCCGGACAGGGCGGCGATTTCGTCGGCGATGCGGCCGTGTCGGACGGAACCGCCCGCGTCGGTGCCCGCGAAGATCGGGACGCCCGCGTCGTGCGCATTGGCGACGGTGGTGCGGACGCGGCGGTGCAGGTCCCGCATGTGGGCGGCGTAGGCGGGGAATTTGGTCGCGCTGTCGGCGATCTCGGGGAAGGTGTCGATATTGACGAGGGTGGGGACGAGGGCGGTGCCGTGCTCGACCATCAGCTCGATGGTGTCGTCGGTGAGGCCGGTGCCGTGTTCGAGGCAGTCGATGCCCGCGTTGATCAGGCCGGGGAGAGCGTCCTCGCCGAAGACGTGGGCGGTGACGCGGGCGCCGTTGGCGTGGGCGGCGGCGATGGCGTCCTTCAGGATGGCGTCGCTCCACAGTGGCCGCAGGTCGCCGGCGGAGCGGTCGATCCAGTCGCCGACGATCTTCACCCAGCCGTCCCCGAATCGGGCCTGCTCGGCGATGATCTCGGGCAGGTCGCGCTCGTCGTCGAGCTCGATGCCGAGTTCGCGGATGTAGCGGCGAGGGCGGGCGATGTGGCGACCCGCTCGGATGATCCGCGGCAGGTCCTCGTGGTCGTCGATGAAATGGGTGTCGATCGGCGACCCGGCATCGCGCAGCAGCAGCGCGCCGGCATCGCGTTCGGTCTCGGCCTGCGCGATCGCGCCGTCCCGGTCCTCGTCTCCCCCGCCGTACCGGATACCGACGTGGCAGTGCGCGTCGACCAGCCCCGGCACGATCCATCCTGAGCGGCACAGTGTTTCGGCACCGGACACCGGTTCGAACGACACCAGCCCGTCGCGCACCCACAGGTCACGCATGTCGTCATCAGGGAGAACCACACCTCGCAGATGCACAGCTACCTCCTGGACGGCGTCGGCTGCCTACAACCTACTGTCCACGCCGCAGGACAGTCACGCTGGAGCGAGGGCACTCCGAATGCGTACGGCCGGTCGGGAGTGCGTCGAGCCCACCCTCGCAACGCAGCCACCGCTACTACCCGACAGGCCGGACGGACTCCCGCCTCTCCCCCGCAAATCGAGCGTCCTGCGCAGTCACCGGACGCTCGACCACTGACGGCACGTTCGGGGCGGACGCCCGATCGGCCGCAGGCCGGTTGACACCGAACGAACCGGTCCGTCCTCGACTGCCCCGACGGTGATGGGCCGCCGCTCACACTGTCGCCCCCGGGTTACGGCCACGAGCGTGGCACGCCATCTCGGGCGCATCCGTCGGCACGGCAGTGGAGCATGCGTTCGAGCACCATGAAACAGCAGTGCGCCGCACGCGAAATCACATGCGGCACACCACGATCTGCGGACTGGAGGACTACTTCTTGGGGAACTTGAGCTGCGAAAGGTCGATGCCCTCCAGACCCGGGGGCAGCTGGTCGAGTCCGGCGGGCATCCCCGACAGATCCGGCATCCCGGGAGGCATACCGGGCATTCCCGGCATCCCGGCAGGCAGGCCCGGGAAACCGCCGCGCACCTTCGGCGGCGTCGGTCCGCGACCGCCCTTCTTGCCCTTTTTGCCCTTCTTGGCATTGGCGCGCCGCGCTCCGGGCATGCCCATCTGACGGCCCATCGCGGCCATCATCTTCCTGGCCTCGAAGAAACGGTCGACGAGCTGGTTGACCTCGGAGACCTGGACACCGGAGCCGTTGGCGATGCGCAGCCTGCGGGAGGCGTTGATGATCTTCGGGTTGTCCCGCTCGGCGGGGGTCATGCCACGGATGATCGCCTGAACCCGGTCGAGCTGCTTGTCATCGATCTGGGCCAGCGCGTCCTTCATCTGGCCCGCGCCCGGCAGCATGCCGAGCAGGTTGCCGATCGGGCCCATCTTGCGGATGGCCAGCATCTGGTCGAGGAAGTCCTCGAGGGTCAGCTCACCGCTGCCGATCTTGCGGGCGGCGTCTTCGGCCTGCTGTGCGTCGTAGACCTGCTCGGCCTGCTCGATCAGGGTGAGCACATCGCCCATGCCGAGAATGCGGCTGGCCATCCGGTCGGGATGGAAGACGTCGAAGTCTTCGAGCTTCTCACCGGTGGAGGCGAACATGATCGGCGCGCCGGTCACATTGCGCACCGACAGTGCCGCGCCACCGCGGGCGTCGCCGTCGAGCTTGGTGAGCACGACACCGGTGAAGCCGACGCCGTCGCGGAAGGCCTCCGCCGTGTTGACCGCGTCCTGGCCGATCATGGCGTCGAGCACGAACAGCGTCTCGTCAGGCTGCACCGCGTCCCGAATGCCCGCGGCCTGCGCCATCAACTCGGCGTCGATGCCGAGACGGCCCGCGGTGTCGACGATGACGACGTCGTACTGCTTGCTGCGCGCCTCCGCGATACCGGACTCGGCCACCGCCACCGGATCTGCGGCCGAGACACCCAGCGCGTTCTCTCCGCCGCCGATGGAGGTGCCCGGGTGCGGCGCGAACACGGGCACGCCCGCACGCTCACCGACCACCTGCAGCTGGGTGACAGCGCCAGGGCGCTGCAGGTCGCAGGCCACCAGCAACGGCTGATGCCCTTGGCCCTTCAGCCATTTCGCCAGCTTGCCGGCAAGGGTCGTCTTACCGGCACCCTGCAGACCGGCGAGCATGATCACCGTCGGCGGATTCTTGGCGAGGGTCAGCCTGCGGGTTTCACCGCCGAGGATGCCGACGAGTTCCTCGTTGACGATCTTGACGACCTGCTGCGCGGGATTGAGCGCCCCGGACACCTCGGCGCCCTTGGCCCGTTCCTTGATCTTCGCGATGAAACCGCGAACGACGGGCAGCGCGACGTCCGCCTCGAGCAGAGCAAGACGGATCTCGCGAGCGGTGGCGTCGATGTCGGCCGGTGACAGACGCCCCTTACCGCGAAGATCCTTGAGGGCACCGGTAAGCCGGTCGGACAGGGATTCGAACACCGATCGCGCTCCTGATCTCGAGGGACGTCACTTTGGTATCCCAGGGTAATGGGGCCGCCCACCTGTTCGCGCAGGCGGTGTGTCCTTCGAGGTAGAAGAGCTCTGCTATTCGAGGAACGGTTACTCGAGGGTACGGCGGCGCGGTTTGGCCGTCTTGCGATAGTCGCGATTCTCGATGGCCACCATGTAGACCGCCTCGCGGGCCGTCAGGCCCAGGTCGAGGGCCAGATCGTCGAGCATGGCCCACGCTGCCTCGGTCGGCTCGTCGTGCGCCTCGACCGTGGTGGCAATCGTCATCGCCGTCACCGCCTGCTGGCCGGTGAGCGTCCGGCCGGGCAGCCATGAGACGACCCACCGGTCGCCGCCGACACACCGTGCCATGTGCGTGGTCTCGTCACTCGTCATCATCGACGCTGATACGACTTCAATTGCCACCGACTTGCTCCCCTCATGCTCGCGACAGCCAGACGCTCTGATGTTAGGGCCCACCGACCACCCTGCATACGACTTCTAGCAAATTGTGCGCAACAGTTTGGTTATTCGTCCGGCCGTGTCAGGAGCCGCTCCCGGAGCCGGGCGCACCAACGCCCTCGGGCGGCTTCGGCGCGGGCCGGGGAACGACGCCCATAATGGCCTTTTCGATGGCTTCGCGACGGCCAGGACCATCGTCGGGGCCGAGGTCGAGGCAGAAGGCGTCGACCACCGCGGAACCCATCGTGACCACCTTTGCCCAGCGTACCCCCGCCCCGCAGCCGGACAGCGCGGCGGCAAGCCGGCTCAACAGGCCGATCCGATCCTCGGCACGCAGCTCGAGGATTACCTGACCCGGCGTCGAAGTCGCCGACCAGATCAGCCGCGGTTGTGCCTGCGCGTACGGGCTCGGGCCCACTCCGGCGGCTTCGCGTTCTCGCTTGGCAAGCAGCGCGGGCAGGTCGAGATCGCCCGCGATGGCGCGGATCAGCTCCTGCCGCAACAGCCCCGCATCCGGCGGGTCACCGAACTTGGGCGACACCACGAAAGTGTTAACTGCCGCAGCGCCTTCGCCGCCGAGAGCCGCCGAGAGCACCCGCAGCGAGTGCAACGCCAGCACGCCCGCGGCATCGGAAAGCAGGCCGGGAGCGTCGGGTGCGATGACGGTAACGGTGTAGGTGTATTTGCCCTCGCCCGGCCGGAGATCGACGTGTACCCCGCCGGCCGCTGCCTTGGCGAGCAGCTCCGGCGCGATCGGCTCGGGTACCGGCAGCTGTTCACCCGCCATGACGAGGCGGCAGCGGCGGACGAGTTCGCCGATCAGCGAGGCCTTCCAGTCACCCCAGACACCAGGTCCGGTGGCCAGCGAGTCGGCCTCGGCAAGGGTGTGCAGCAGCTCGAGCAGCTGCACATCGCCACCGAGCGCATCGACAACGAACTGCACCGTGTCGGGATCGGCGAGATCGCGGCGGGTCGCGGTTTCGGGCAACAGCAGGTGGTTGCGCACGATGGCGCTGAGCGTCCGCACGTCCGAGGGCCACAGGCCGAGCCTGCGGCCGATATGGGTGGCAAGTTCGGCGCCGACGACGCTGTGATCGCCTGCGCGGCCCTTGCCGATGTCGTGCAGCAGCGCACCGAGCAGAAGCAGGTCGGGGCGAGCGACCCTGGTGCTGAGCGCGCTCGAGTAGGCGACCGTCTCCATCAGGTGGCGATCGACGGTCCAGGTGTGCACGGCGTCGCGCGGCGGCAGGTCGCGTACGGCGCCCCATTCGGGAAGTAGCCTGCCCCACAAGCCCGTTCGATCCAGCGCCTCGATCGCGTCGATGACACCGCGCCCGGTGCCCAGCAGGACCAGTAGGTCGTTGAGCGCGTCCTTCGGCCATGGCTCGCGCAGTTCCGGCGCGTCTTCGGAGAGCCGGTTCAATGTGGTCGCCGACATCGGCAGCATCGTCTGCGCCGAGGCAGCGGCCACCCGCAGAATGAGCCCGGGATCGCGCTGCGGCCGCGCGTCCCGTGCCAGCACGACCTCGCCCGCGTGCTCGACCACCCCCTCATCGAGTGGTCGACGCACCGGCATCCGCCGCAATCGGGCGAGGCCGCGCCGTGGCAGCGCGTTCGCGGCGGTCCGCAGCCCGACATCGACGGAGTAGCTCACCGTCCGGGCGGAATCGCTCAGTGTGCGAGCAAGATCGAAGCGATCACCGATCCGCAGCGCGCCGCCGATCTCGTCGGCGTCCTGGGCGCGAAGCTGGTCGCGGGCCCGACCGGCCACCCTGTGCAGCTCCGTGCGAACATCCAGCAAACGGCGATGAGCCTGTTTGAATCCACCTCCTGGTACCTCGGGACCGAGCCCCGGCATGGCGTCGGTCAGCTGGGCGATCGACAGCGCGTCGAGCAGTTGGATATCGCGCAGGCCACCGCGGCCGTTCTTCAGGTCGGGCTCGGCCCGATGGGCGATTTCACCGCTGCGCTGCCACCTGGCTTCGGCCTGCGTGATCAATTCGTCGAACCGGGAACGGATGCCGGTCCGCCATTCGCGGCGCACCCCGCCGATGAGCAGGTTGCTCAATTCCGCGTCACCGACAATGTGCCTGGCCTCGAGCATGCCGAACGCGGCGATCAGATCATCGGAGGCGACCCGCAGTGCCTGCGGGACGGTCCGCACGCTGTGGTCGAGCTTGATGTGGGCGTCCCACAACGGATACCAGAGTTTATCGGCGACGTCGGCGACCCTGGCGGGGTCGACATCGTCGTGCAAGAGCACCAGATCCAGATCGGAATACGGCAGCATTTCCTTACGGCCGAGGCCGCCGACCGCCACAACAGCGAGTCCACTATCCGCGGTGATACCGAGTTCGGCGCCCTTACTTGTCAGCCAGAGTTCGAACAAATCGACCAAGGCCAGCCGCAGCGATTCGGCATCGAGTCGGGGATTGCGGGGCAGCCCGCCGTCGAGCAATTGGGTCCGAGCGCGGACCAGATCTGCCGCGCCATTGGAAACTTTTCCGTCTTTGGCGTCCTGACTAGCCACAAACCCACCGCCCATTCAATACGTGCGGCCCCGCCCCGACCGGGCGATCCGGTGGGAGCGGGGCCGCCGCTCGATTCGATTTTCCGTGTTACAGAGCGTCGGTCCCGCGTTCGCCGGTCCGGACCCGGATTATCGATTCCACCGGGGTCACCCAGACCTTGCCGTCACCGATCTTTCCGGTGCGAGAGGCCTCGACGATCACCTCGACTACTTTGTCGACCGAGGCGTCGTCCACGACTACCTCGACGCGAACCTTCGGAACGAAATCCACGGAGTACTCGGCACCGCGGTAGACCTCGGTGTGGCCCTTCTGGCGGCCGTAGCCCTGCACCTCGCTGACGGTCATCCCGAGCACACCCGCCTGCTCGAGTCCGGTCTTGACGTCCTCGAGCGTGAACGGTTTGACAATTGCGGTGATCAGTTTCATTGTCGTCATGCCTCCTTGACGGCCGTACGTGCCATGCCACCCACAGCAGCGAAATCGTATGCCGTTTCAGCGTGCTCGGACTCGTCCATGCCCACCGCCTCGGCTTCCTCGCTGGCGCGCAGCCCAATGGTGAACTTCACGATATAGGCAATGACCAGCGTCGCGATGAAGGAGAAGGCCAAGACAACGCCCGCGCCCACCGCCTGCCGCCACAGCTGATCGAGACCGCCACCGTAGAACAGGCCGGTCTTGGCCGCGCCGGTCTCCGGAGCGGCGACCAGGCCGATCATCAGGGTGCCGACAATGCCGCCGACCAGGTGGACACCGACCACGTCGAGCGAGTCGTCGAAGCCGAACTTGAACTTCAGGCCGACCGCCAGCGCACACAGTGCACCCGCCACCGCACCGATGATCAGCGCGCCGAGCACGTTGACCGAGGAGCAGGACGGAGTAATGGCGACCAGACCGGCCACGATGCCCGAGGCCGCGCCCAGCGAAGTGGGCTTGCCGTCGCGGAACTTCTCCACGAGCAGCCAGGCCAGCATCGCGGCACAGGTGGCGACGGTGGTGATGATGAAGGTGGAACCGGCGAGACCACCCGAGGTGATCGCGGAGCCCGCGTTGAAGCCGAACCAGCCGAACCACAGCAGACCGGCGCCGAGCATGACGAACGGCAGGTTGTGCGGACGGAACGGCGTGGTCGGCCAGCCCTTGCGCTTACCGAGCACGAGGACCAGAGCCAGGCCGGCCGCACCGGCATTGATGTGGACCGCGGTGCCACCGGCAAAGTCGACCGCGAGGAGTTTATTGGCAATCCAGCCGCCTTCGTGCACAACAGTGCCGTCGGCGTCCTTCACATCGAAATCGAATACCCAGTGCGCCACCGGGAAGTACACGACCGTCACCCAGATACCCGCGAACAAAAGCCAGGCACCGAACTTCAGCCGGTCAGCAACCGCACCCGAGATGAGGGCAACCGTGATGATCGCGAACATCAGCTGGAACGCGACGAACACGCTCATGGGAATCGTGCCCGCGAGCGGAATGTTCACCGCCTCGGTGGTCACCGCGCCGGCTGCGTCCTTGACCTCGGCAGTGGCGTTGCCACCGATCAGGCCCTTCAGTCCGAAGAACTGCGCGGGATCACCGATCACGCCGAATTTGTTGTCGCCGAAGGCCGTCGAGTATCCGTACAGCGACCACAACACGCCGACGAGGCCCATTGCGCTGATGCTCATCATGATCATGTTCAGCACGTTCTTGGAACGCACCATGCCGCCGTAGAAAAATGCCAGACCCGGCGTCATCAACAGCACGAGTGCTGAACTTGCCAGCATCCATGCGGTGTCACCGGTGTCCGGTGCACCGGTAAGGGGAAATGCCACCTTAATGTCCTCCTCATCTCGGGCCCAGCCGACTCCGGCAAATGGACCTGAACGAAAGGGTCCTCATTCGGTGTTTCATCCGCGGCGCTGTCGTGTTTCACCTAGGTGAACGCATGACGCAGTTGTGTTGCTAACACGTTTCGCGATGCAAACCGGACGTTTTGCCCTGTCGTGAGGTGCGTGTCGGAGGATCAGCACACTCGGTTACCGATGGGTAGGTCTGGCAAATCTTCCGCTCGGCCGAGTTGGTTGGCCGCTCAGCCGAGCAGTGCGTCGACGAAAGCGCCAGGTTCGAAGGGAGCCAAGTCGTCGGCGCCCTCGCCGAGTCCGACCAGTTTCACCGGCACACCGAGTTCGTGCTGTACCTGGAAGACGATGCCGCCCTTGGCCGTTCCGTCCAGCTTGGTGAGCACGACACCGCTGATGTCGACCACATCGGCGAAGACCCTTGCCTGCATCAGCCCGTTCTGTCCGACAGTGGAGTCGAGCACCAGCAGCACCTCGTCGACTACCGCCTTCTTTTCCACCACACGCTTGACCTTGCCCAGCTCGTCCATCAGGCCGGTCTTGGTGTGCAGCCGTCCCGCGGTGTCGATCAGCACCACGTCGACGCCACGTTCGATGCCCGCGCTGACCGCGTCGAACGCGACCGCCGCAGGATCCGCGCCCTCGCGCCCTCGCACGGTATCCGCGCCGACGCGCTCGCCCCAGGTCTGCAGCTGGTCGGCAGCAGCGGCGCGGAAGGTGTCGGCGGCGCCGAGCAGTACGCGCCGGCCGTCGGCCACGAGCACACGCGCGAGTTTGCCGGTGGTGGTGGTCTTTCCGGTGCCGTTGACCCCGACGACGAGCAGGATCGACGGATGATCGTCGTGCGGCAGCGCGCGGATCGAACGGTCCAGTTCGGGGCGCAGCGCCTCGATCAGCACCTCACGCAGTACGGCACGGGCTTCGTCGGTGGTGCGGACGCTGCGCGCGGCCATCTCCTCACGCAGCCGCGTGACGATCGCCGCGGTGCTCGCGGTGCCGAGATCGGCGAGCACGAGGGTGTCCTCGACCTCGTCCCACGAGTCGTCGTCGAGGTCGCCGCCGCCGAGCAGGCCGAGCAGGCTCTTGCCGACGGCGTTCTGCGACCGGGACAGCCGTCCGCGCAGCCGGACGAGGCGACCTTCGGTGGGCTCGATCTCGTCGAGGGTGGGAGCCGGGGCTGCTGGGGCGGCAGCGTCGGGCTGGGCCGTGGTTATGGCAGGCGCTGCGGTGTCGGTGGGTGCGACGGTCTCGGCCGGCGCGCTCTCGGTCGGCGCGGCAACTGTCGGAGCCTCGGCCTCCGGCGCCTCGGCCTCCGGCGCTGCGGCGGCGGTATCCGATTCGACCGCTGTCGTCGCGGCCACAGCAGGAGCCGAGTCGTCCGCGACGGCGGTCTGTTCGGCCGCCGCGGCCGACCCGGGCTCTAGTAGGTCGACATCGCCCTCGGGCAGCGGGACATTGGTGATGCCGCGCTTGGGCGCGTCGCGCGGAATCGCCGCATCGTCACCGACATGTGGCTGCCCGTCGGTGTCGGTGCGCTCGATCGGCGCGGGTTCGGGGCGTGTCGCGGTGGCCGTACCGCCCTGGCTGAAGTTGAAGCCGCCCGACGCCGAATAACCCCCGGACCGGTCGGTCAGTTCTTTCTCGGGGGCGGCCGGGGTCAGCGTGATGCGACGGCGTTTGTACAGGACGAATCCGGCGACAAACACCACCAGCAGCAGGGCGGCAACCGCGGCGATCAGGATCCAGGCTTCGGAACTCACGCGGACCATCCTTGCAGAACCGCTTGGTCCGCATTACCACGCCGCCCGGGCACCGACACACAACCCCCGAGATTTCTTGTCCTGCGGAACTTCTCGCGAACTGACAATAGGATCGTCGACGTGACCGATCGAAACGTGCTTGGGGGACCGCTGGAAGAGTGCGGCACCGATCCTCTCACCGGCTTCTACCGGGATGGCTGCTGCAGTACCGGGCCGGAGGATCTGGGCAGCCACACGGTGTGCACTGTCGTCACGGCCGAGTTCCTCGAACATCAGGCGTCCATCGGCAACGATCTGAGTACGCCGCGCCCGGAGAACAACTTCCCGGGCCTGCAACCCGGAGACCGGTGGTGCGTGGTGGCCGTGCGCTGGCTGCACGCCCACGAGGACGGTGTCGCCGCACCCATCGTGCTGGCCGCCACCCATGAGAACGCGCTGGAAGTGATCTCCATGGATATCCTGCGCAAATACGCCGTCGACGTGCCCGACGACGTCAGCGACCTGCTCTGAGGCCTGCCGCCGTCCGGCGACAATCCGAGCAGGCTCGGGTCGCCCGCGAGCGAGCGTCCGCTAGTCGCTTCCGGCATTCCGGACCGCTGGATCAGCATCTCGACGCCGTCTCACCGCGTGTGGCGAAGATGGCCACCAATGCGGCGGACATCGCATGCCTCGTCTGTGACGCTGCGCACATCGCGACCGCAGCAGCATGGCAGCGCTGAGGATCCGGCCGTGGCCTGCCCGGAGGGGCGATGGTTGGACTACGTCGTCGCTGCGGCCATACCGAGTGGGCTCGGAACAGGTCAGCTCGCGGCCCCGGCCCGAATCAGTGCCGCGCGGGTAGCGCGTAGGCGGTGCGCCTTCTGGCGACAAGCCGGGGAGCAGTAGCGGGCCGGCCTGCCGGTGCCGGTATGCCGCACTGCCGAGCCGCAGATCGGACAGCGGGCGGCGTCGACAGTTTCGTTACGTTCCGCAATTTCGTTACGACTCCCCGACTCGATGTCGAATTTCGTTACGGGCGCTGCGGGGTGTGCGCGCATCGCGTCCAACACGAGCACAGCGGCGCGGACCAGACTCCCGTCCGGGCGCTGATGTCGCTGGATCGCAACACATCCGGTGAAGATGTCGAGCACATCGGCAAGGGCGATGTCGGCACGGACCGCGCCCTGCCGTTGCGCGGCGGCCAGCAACGCGCCGAGTGACTGATGGAACCGCTCTCCCGCGCTGCGCACCAGGGCTTTCGGCCAGCCGTCGTCGGACTGCACCATGTCGCATAATGCCTGACTACCGGGGGCGCTGGACACCACCTCGGTGCATACCGCGAAGAAGGCGGCGCCCGGGTCCGGCGCGTCGAGGTGGTTGGCCGCCAACGTGGCGAGCCGGTCGACGCGCTGCTGCATAACCGCTTCCAGCAGATCGGTTTTCGTGGGGAAATGCCGGTACACCGTGCCCGCGCCGACCCCTGCCCTGCGCGCGACCTCGGCCAGCGACACCGAGGTGCCCTGCTCGGCGAAGGCCCGTTGCGCGGCGGCCAGCACGCGCGCGCGATTGCGTCGGGCGTCGGCCCGCGCAGCACTGCTGAGCGGTGATATCGGAGCGGACATTCGTTACGGCCTTCCATTCCTGACCTGGCCAACCGGGTCGACGCGCCCGTATGGTCTCGAATACGGGTCGCCCGACCCGATTCTATCGAGCACAGTTCGATCGAGCAGAGAAGGCACGAATGTCCCCTCAGCAGTACCCCATTCTTGTCACCGGCGGCACCGGCAGGCAGGGCGGCGCCACCGCCCGCCGACTGCTGGCCGACGGCGTCGCGGTGCGTGCGCTGGTGCGCGATCCCGCAGCGCCCGCGGCACGCGCCCTCGCGGACGCGGGCGCCGAATTGGCAGTCGCCGACTTCGACACTCCGAGCACGTTGGACGGCGCCGTCGCAGGCGTTCGTGGCGTATTCCTCATCCCCCCTGCGGCTTTCGGCCCGACCGGGTGGAATAGCGATATGGAGGCCGAACGCGGCCTCGCGGTGCTGGACGCGGCGAAGCGCGCGAATGTCGAGCAGATCGTGTTCACGGGCGTCGCCTCGATGGGCGCGGACTCTGCCTGGGGCCAGGACGGAAAACGAGTCATCGAGGACGCCGTCGCAGCCAGCGGCCTGCGATACACCCTGTTGCGACCAGTCCGGTTCATGGAGAACTACCTGCTGCGCACCTCACCGGTAGACGGAATCATCGACGGCGTCCACAAGCACATCTTCCCTGCCGATCAGCCGCTGCAGGTGGTGGCACTGGCCGATATCGCGGCCTTCGCCGCGCTCGCTTTCGCCGATCCGGACCGCCTGCACGGCCGCACCATCGAACTGGCCAGCGACGCAGTCCTGCCTTCGACAGCAGTCGCGCTGATCAGCGCGGCCATCGGACACCAAGTCAGCTACCACGAGCTCGAAGAATCCGAGGCGGACGCCATCGGCGAACAGATCGGCAACACGTGGCGGCTGGTCCGCGAGACCGGCGGCTGGCATGCCGATCTCCCGCAGCTGCGGCACATCTACCCCGAGCTGACAACCTTCGAATCCTGGCTCGCCACAACCGGAGCCGCGAAAATCAAGGCGCTGCTGGGCAGCGACCAGGTGGGTTCGACGTACTGACACCCACGCAGGTTGCGGCCGGACATTTCGCTCCGTTGGCCCGGAACCCGTCTCATGCCGCCGGTCCCGACTACACGAGCGTGATACGCGAGAGGATCAGCCCGACAACAGGCTTCGCTCATCGCCCGGTTGCGTCCCTGCTCGGCGTCACCCGGGTCAGCCGCTGATGTCGTTTATGCAGTAGCCCTCCGGACCGATGTTCAGCGTGAAGACCATGGTCTGGGTGGCGCCGGACGAATTCGTCACCGGCACCGATACCTCGACGTCGGCGATACCCGTCGACCTCGAGGTCAGCTGGTTGTCGGCGAATGCGGTGACGCCCGTGAGCCTTCCCGGGTTGGCTGCCGGCACCGACCCCGGGCAGACGAGCGGGTACTTGCCCTCGGTGTCGTCCGGATGCACCGGCTTGCCGATCCATCGGGACAGGTAACGCTGGACGGCGTAGCGGGCGTCGCCTTCGTCGAGGCTGGTATCGGACCCGGCCGGAGCCACCCTCGGGCACGCGTACCCGGAGGCGACCTCGCTGCGCTTCACGCTGACGGTCTCGGTCGGCCCCTTCCAGATGATCGCGAACTGACCATCGATGCCGGGTTGCGCGATCGCGGCGAGGATCCCGTCCTTGTCGGCGTACATGTCCCTGACATTCTTCGGGTCGATGGTCCAGCATGTGCGAACCAGCCGGTCGATGTCATCGGCGACCAGATCCCGTGCCCACGGTTGCAACGCCGTCGCGGCGTTCGCGTTGCCGGGGACCTCGCCGATCGGCACGTTCGAGGTCGGGGCCGACGGAGCAGCGCCCGTCGTCGAACTCGATTGCGGCAGTACAGATGTCGCCGTCCCCGGCGCATGCGAAGTCGTCGCCGAGTGGCCCGCATGCGGATCGTCCGAGCCGCAGCCGGTCAGCAATGCGCACCCGACGATGGCGGCAAGGCCACCCATTTCCCACCCGCGGCTGTTGCTCATGAGCACGACGATAGCGATAAAACATCCCAGGACAGCAGCTTTCGACCCGGACGCCGCACCAGCGGCACAATTGCCCGATTCCCCGGGCTCAGCCGGCCGGCGCCAGGTTCTCCCGGCTCAATCGCTGGCTGATCACCTGGGTGATGCCGTCGCCGCGCATGCTGACACCGTAGAGAGCATCGGCGATTTCCATGGTCGGCTTCTGGTGGGTGATGACGATCAGCTGACTCTTCTCGCGCAGCTGCTCGAACAAGCCGATCAATCGGCGCAGGTTGGTGTCGTCGAGCGCCGCCTCGACCTCGTCCATCACGTAGAAGGGTGAGGGGCGGGCCCGGAAAATGGCCACCAGCAAGGCGACCGCGGTCAGCGACTTCTCGCCACCGGACAGCAGCGAGAGGCGCTTGACCTTCTTGCCGGGCGGGCGGGCCTCCACCTCGATGCCGGTGGTGAGCATGTCCGAAGGGTCGGTGAGCAGCAGCCTGCCCTCGCCGCCGGGGAACAGCTTGGCGAACACGCCGACGAATTCTCGTTCGACGTCCTCCCATGCCTCGGTGAAGACCTGCAAGATGCGGGCATCCACCTCGCCGACCACATCGAGCAGGTCCTTGCGGGCGCTCTTGACGTCTTCGAGCTGTGTGGACAGAAAGTTGTAGCGCTCCTCCAGCGCCGCGAACTCTTCGAGCGCAAGGGGATTCACCTTGCCGAGGGTGGTGAGGTCCTTCTCGGCGCGTTTGGCCCGGCGCTCCTGGGTCTGCCGGTCGTAGGGCATGGGCGCGGGCGCGGAGACCTGCTCGCCGCGTTCCTTGGCCTGCTCGTATTCCAGCCATTCCAGATCCGACGGCGGTGTCGGCACGTCGGGGCCGTACTCGGCGACCAGGTCGTTCAGCGCGATGCCGAACTGTTCGGAGATGGTCGCTTCGATCTGTTCGATTCGCAATGCCGCCTGTGCTTTCGCCACCTCGT
This sequence comes from Nocardia sp. NPDC057440, assembly GCF_042802915.1. Lineage (NCBI taxonomy): Bacteria > Bacillati > Actinomycetota > Actinomycetes > Mycobacteriales > Nocardiaceae > Nocardia > Nocardia sp. NPDC057440. The sequence continues at coordinate 143,868 of NZ_JBHVDF010000014.1, read as the reverse complement.
CGCGGTGCACGGCGTCGGTGAGCTGAGCCAGCTGGGTCGCGAGGGCACGGGAGCGCTCCTTCACCTGATCGACCTGCGCGGCGCATTCGGTGCGACGTCGCACCAGATCGTCACGGCGCGTGGCGGCCTCGGCGACCACGATCTCCAATTCGGCGGCGACACGGGCGCCGGATTCGGCGACGGCGGCCGCCACCTCAGCGGCCTTGCGCCGTGCCGCGTGGGCGCGTTCGGCGCGTTCACGAGCCTCACGCTCGGCGCGGGCGGCCCGGCGCAGCGAATCCGCTTTACCGCGAACCGATTCCGCGCGTTCCTCCGCGGTGCGCACCGCGAGCCGTGCCTCGACCTCCATCGAGCGGGCCTCGGCCAGCGCGGCGGCGGCTTCTTCGCGGTCCCGGCCCGCGGATTCGGTGCCTGCCGCGCCGATGCCGTCGGCGTCGATGTCAGCGTGCTCGAGTTCGGCGTTGCGCAGCCTGGTCTCGAGGTCGGCGAGCGAGGCAAGCGATTCCTCGCGACTGGCCTCGGTGTCGGCGCGCTGACCGGTCAGCTTTTCGAAGTCGGTTTGCGCGGTGCGCGCGACCTGCCCGAGCCTGCCGAGCCGATCGTAGATCGCCACCAGAGCCTGATCGGATTCGTGCAGCGCGAGCAGCGCGTGGTCGACGGCGTCCTTGCGATCGGTTTGCTCGGCGAGCGCGCCGGACAGCGCGGCTTCCAATTCCTCCGCGCGGCGCTGGGCGGCGACGAGGTCGGCCTTGGCGGTGTCGATATCGGCCTGGATCTCCAGCTGGCTCGGCGCACGGTCGGATCCGCCGAGCACCCAACCGGTGCCCGTGAGGTCGCCGTCGCGGGTGACGACCCGCAGCTCCGGCCGGACCCCCAGCAGTTCGACAGCGGCGGCCAGGTCATCGACCACCGCGACACCGGTGGTCAACGCCACGATGGCACCGCGCACGGTGTCCGGGCCGTCCACGACGTCCGACAGCCAACGGGCACCGCCCGGAAGCGCGCCGCGCTGCGCGATCGAGGCATCGGACGCGCCGAATACCAGTGCGGCGCGACCGCCATCGGCTTCTTTCAACGCCCGCACCGCCGCATGCGCGCTGGCACCGGTATCGGCCGCCACCGCGTCGGCGAGCGGACCGAGCGTCGCCGCGACCGCTGCCTCGAATCCGCCGTGCACCCGGATCAGGCCCGACAATGGCCCGAGCAGACCCTCGGCGCGATGCTCGACCAGCCAGGCCGCGCCGTCACGCCGGGCAAGACCCATGCCGAGCGCTTCGATGCGGGCACTGAGCGAGGCGACCCGCTTGGTCGCGTCGCGGTCCTGTTCGCGCAGTTCGGCGACGCGCTGATCGGCCAGCGTCAGCGCCTGCACCGCATGCTCGTGCTGCGCGTCCAGACCCGCCTCACCCGCGTCCAGTTCACTGAGTTCACCCTGCACCGTGTCGTATTCGGCCTGCGCGGCATCCCCGCGATACCTGGCTTCGGTGATCGCGACCGAGAGCCTGGCGATCTCCGCGTCCACCGACTGCGCCCTGGTCCGCAGGGTGTCGACCTGTCCGGACAGCCTTGCCAGACCCTCGCGTCGATCGGCGATGGCCCGTACCGCGGCCAGGTGCGCCTGCTCGGCGGCCTTGGCAGCCTGCTCGCGTTCGCCGAGCTGGTCACGCGCGGCCTCCAACGTCTCGACCGCGATCTCGACCGACTCACGCAGCTCGGCCTCCTCGGCCTCCACCCGCTGCGCCTCGGCCTCGAGCTGATCGGGGTCGCGGCCGGTGCCGACCGGGGTTTCGGTGTCCAGGTGCCGGGCCCGATCGCCCGCGATGCGGATGGTGGCGTTCACCCGCTCGGCGAGCGCGGAAAGCTGGAACCAGATCTGACCTGCCGCCTCGGCGCTGGGTGTCAGCCGGGAGAGCTGGAATTCCTGCTGCGCCAGTGCGGCGTTCGCGGCATCGAGCTCGGTGTGCACGGTGATGTGCTGCTCGCGCGCGTAGGCCTCTTTGCTCTGCTGACTCTCCAGCTCGCCGCGCCTGGTGACCAGGTCGTCGGCGGCAAGGCGCAGGCGTGCGTCGCGCAGATCGGCCTGCACGGTCTGCGCGCGCCGCGCCACCTCGGCCTGCCTGCCGAGCGGCTTGAGCTGGCGACGCAGTTCGGTGGTGAGGTCGGTGAGCCTGGCGAGGTTGGCCTGCATGGCCTCCAGCTTGCGGACCGCCTTCTCCTTGCGCTTGCGATGCTTGAGCACGCCCGCGGCTTCTTCGATAAACGCACGGCGGTCCTCGGGACGCGATTCCAAGATGGCCGAGAGCTGGCCCTGCCCGACGATCACGTGCATTTCCCGCCCGATACCGGAGTCGCTGAGCAGTTCCTGCACGTCCATCAAGCGGCAGGAACTGCCGTTGATCTCGTATTCGCCCGCACCGTCGCGAAACATGCGCCGGGTGATGGACACCTCGGCGTAGTCGATCGGCAGCGCACCGTCTGAGTTGTCGATGGTCAGCGTGACCTCGGCGCGGCCGAGCGGCGCGCGGCCGGAGGTGCCCGCGAAGATGACGTCTTGCATTTTGCCGCCGCGCAGCGCCTTCGCGCCCTGCTCCCCCATCACCCACGTGAGTGCGTCGACGACATTGGACTTGCCCGAGCCGTTCGGGCCGACCACACAGGTGATGCCCGGCTCGAAGCGCAGCGTCGTCGCGGACGCGAAGGACTTGAAGCCCTTCAACGTCAGGCTCTTCAGGTGCAAGTTCGACGACCCTTCCGTGCGGTGGCCGGAGATTCGGACTGGTCGCCCAGCCCTGCGGAGCGACCAGTCATGGTATCCGTCGCCGGCCGGTTACCTCGTCAGCGGGCGGCACCACGCGAACGGGGTGCACTCCGGTGCACGAGTTCTCCCCATACTGCAACCACGGACACAGGTAGGTTATCGAGTCGTCCCGGGATTTCCAGCACTTGGGTGTGCTCGAGATTTGCCATGTGGCCGCGCGGATCGAGTGGCGCTTGTCGGCCACGAGCGGTCCCGGTGGTGATGAAGACGGCCGGGGTCCGGCCCGCACGCTGCTGGAAGTGCTTCGAGGAAGTTCGAGGCATCGTCGAAACCGAGCCGGTCGGCGATCTGCGCGACCGAATCCGGCGCATTTGTCAGCAAGCGCCCGGCTTCGAGACGACAGGTTCATCGATCAGCTGTTCGGCGCAACGTTCAGCCGAGCCCATCGCGCCAACCGACCACTTCCACCTATCGATTCGTCACCGTCCGACCGTCCGGCCTGGTCGAACACCTGATGGCGCGCGCAACAGGGCGACCGGTGCGCGGCTGAATGTCCTTGTCGCACACCATTTCACCGTCTGCGGCGGGCTCATCGTCCGCTTCGAACAGTTCGTCGACACCGTCCTTGTTCGCGGCGCCGCGAACATTCGGGAGAAGATCCGTCGAGCGGCATTCTCGACCGCGCGTTCCTCGATCTCGACGCCAACCTCACACCGGTCACGTGACCGGCGACCGCAGTTCCGGCTTGTCCTGTCGCGATGCCCGGGCGGCGCATACGATCCACTCTGATCGCCCGCCGGAATTCATTGGGGAGCACAGCGCATGCCAGCCGCGTCGGCCACAACCATCGTGGCGCTGCGGCTTGCCCGGATTACCGCATTGGTGCTCGGCAGCCTGCTCTTCCTCTATGCCTGCGAGTTCGGCGACAGCTCGAAATCGACGAGCTGGTGGGTGGAAATCGGCGTCGCGACCGGGTTGGGGATCACGGGCCTTGCCGCAGGATATTTCCAGATCACGGTGGCGCAGCGGGTCGGGGAGCACGAGTTCCTGATCGCCTCCGCGGGCCGGTCCGTGCGCGCAGGCATTTCCACCTCGGGGAATCTGGTCTTCCACGGACACGACCTCGGCGGCCCCGATCCGGAATACGAATGGACCTGGACCTTCCGCCCCACGTCCTTCCCCGCTATTCGGGCGGCGCTCGGCGGCGGCGACGGCGATCTGCTCGTCCTCCTCGAGGACACCGTCCCCGAACTCGACCACCACTGCCGCTACGATCCTGGAGCCTGGTTACGCCACCACGGCATCCCGGCCCGCTACCGCGAGAAGGGCGTCGACCCCGCGCATCCCACTCGTAAGCTACCGGTGATCAAACCCGCTTTGCCCCAGCCCATTTCGTCCGGTCACGATCGTTCCTCGGCAGCGCGACGCGATAAGCCGGCAACCTCGCACCGCCCCGGATCGGCAGCATCCCACCGCGACAACGCCTCCACCGCACACCGCGACAACGCGTCCACGTCGCACCGCGATCGTTCGCGGACGTCCCGCAGCAGCAAGACAGCACCGGCAGACCAGGACCAGTCGCCGACTTCCCACCGGCCCCGATCTCAGGATCAGCGCTGGAACGAACCCGCAATCCCGCGGCGCGGCGAGCTACCGAGCCGTCGGGACGAGTCGCCGAACGCGCACCGGCATGCCTTGTCGGGCGCGCAGCGCAACGAACCACCAAGGCACCACCGCGAAGAAAAGCAAGGCGGACGTCGGAACGAGCCGCCCGGAGGGCGGCGCGGTAGGTGAAGTGCAGGAGGGATAGCCCAGCGCCACCGGATCACCGAGCATGGCGACGTTTCAGCTCGTTCGGCGACCGAAGCGGCCGGACTCGAAACCGGCCAGCATGCGAAAGGCGAGGACCGCGCCCCACGGGCCGATCACCCATATGGGCCAGGGGTAGGTGAACTCACCGACGCTGAGCGAGATAGCGCCCCAGATCGCGAGGACAAGCACGCTGACCCCGAGCCACGAGGTGCCCTCGATCTGCTGCCAGATCGGGAACCTGGCGGGCGCCTGGGCCGGAGCCGATGACTCTTTCGACAGCTTGGGCAGGTCCGACAGCACCAACTGCAGGTCGTCGCGGGTGGCGGTGGCGTAGACGCGCGCGACGCGCTGGTCGTATTCGACCAGATCGATGCGTCCGTCCGCCAGATGCCTGCTGAGCAGCTTCACGACCTTGTCACGCTCCGCGTCGGAAGCCCGAGTTCCGGGTGAGATTTCCATTTCCAGGTCCTAACGACGAGTTCAATGCTCCACAGTGGAAGGTGACATCAGAATGCACCCTCCAATGTGGAATGTCAAGGCGTCGAAGACGCGAGAACGACGACAAAGCTCACACCGAAGCGGCCCACCCGCGCGACGTACGGCCATTCGGCCCGTTTCGGCGCGCGCGGCACCACCCACCAGGGCAGAAGGTCGCCGCGGCAACAGCCCGAGTCGACTATTGCGCGAGTGGTCTGCGTCACGTTAGGCTCCGCCACCTAAGTGAATACTGATTAACCAGCTCCGGGATGCGGCCGCATCACAAGGTCGCGCAAACGGCAAGTAAGGAAACGATGTATCTCACCCAGTCGCTGCATCGCGCGGTGCAGCAGCGCCCGGATTCGATCGCCACCGTCTTCGGTGATCGAGTTCGCACGGTGGCCGAATCCCACAACCGCATTGCCCGGTTCGCCGACGCGCTCCGCAATCTCGGTGTGCGGCAGGGCGACCGGGTCGCCATCCTGGCATTGAACTCCGATCGCTATCACGAATACTTCTTCGCGGTGCCGTGGCTCGGCGCGGTGGTCAACCCGGTCAATATTCGCTGGAGTCCCGCGGAAGTCGTGTACTCCCTACGGGATTCGGACACCAGGGTGCTGCTTGTCGACGACGCGTTCGCGCAGGCGATCGGGCCGATCCTGGCGGAGTTCCCGCAATTGCGCACGGTGATCTTCATCGGCGACGGCGCACTACCGGCGGGAACCCTCGATTACGAAACGCTGATCGCGCAAAGCGAGCCGGTCGAAGACGTTCGGGTCGGCGGTGACGAACTGCTCGGCGTCTTCTACACCGGCGGGACGACCGGCTTCCCCAAGGGCGTCATGCTGAGTCACGCCAACGTCGTCACCTCGGCGCTCGGCTCGCTCGCCACCAACCATGTCATCTCCATCGGCGGTCGATTGCTGCACGCCGCCCCCATGTTCCACCTCGCCGACTTCGCGGTCTGGGGGTGCGGCAACGTGGCGGGCTCGACACACGTCATCGTCCCGATGTTCACGCCCGCCGGTGTGCTGCGGGCCATCTCGGAGCACCGGGTCACCGACGGTCTGCTGGTGCCGACGATGATCCAGATGCTTGTCGACGACCCCGCGGCGGCGGATGTCGATCTCAGCAGCGTCGAGCACCTCGTCTACGGTGCGTCCCCGATCTCCGAATCGGTCCTCGCCAAGGCGCGCAAGACCTTCCCGGCCGCCGGGTTCACCCAGGCCTACGGCATGACCGAATTGTCGCCGATCGCGACCCTGCTCTCCCCCGCCGACCACGACGATCCGGTGCTTGCCAAAACAACGGGCCGCGCCGCGCCGCACGTGGAGGTCCGGATCGTGGACGCCGACGACAACGAGGTTCCGCGCGGCACCGTCGGTGAGGTCGTGGTCAAGGGCGCCAACGTGATGCTCGGCTACTGGAACAAGCCGGAGGCCACCGCCGAGGCGATCCGCGACGGCTGGATGCACACCGGTGACGGCGGCCGTATGGACGACAACGGCTACATCTCCGTCGTCGACCGCCTCAAGGACATGATCATCACCGGCGGCGAGAACGTCTACAGCATCGAGGTCGAGAACGCGCTGGCCAAGCACCCCGCCGTCGCGACGTGCGCGGTCATCGGCATCCCCGACGACCAGTGGGGCGAACGCGTCCACGCGGTCGTCGTCCTGCTACCCGACCGGCAAGCAACCCCCGACGAACTCACCATCCACTGCAAACAACTGATCGCCAACTACAAAATCCCCCGCAGCATCGAATTCGCCGACGCCCTCCCCATGTCCGGCGCCGGCAAAATCCTCAAACGCGACCTCCGCGGGCGCTACTGGGACTCTGACGGCAGCCAAGTCTCGTGAAAGACGTCCGACGAGTGGCACATGGCGGTGCTCGAGGCCGGGAACACCCTCCACGGTGTGCCACTCGGCGCGGCTAGAGGATGGCGAACGCGACGACCAGGCCGAGGGCGAAGTGGGCGGCGGCTACGACGAGAACTTCCGTGGTGTAGGTCTCGGCGTGCAGAGCGGCGCCGATATCGATGCCGAGGGCGCGTTCGATGACGCGGACCGAGATGACCTGCGCGATGATGCCGACGAGGCCGTAGACGAGGGCGGCGATCAGGCCCTCGGACAGTTTGCCCGCCGAGGCGTAGGTGGCCAGAACCACGATGAGGGCCATGCTGACCATGCCCGCGGCGGTGACGATGATGGCGTTGGGCTTGCCCTCGGCCACCAGCGTGCGCAGTTTGCCGGGGGTGGTCAGGTCGATGGCGTAGAAGCCGACGAGCATGAGGGCCAGCCCGATCATGGCATAGAGGATGATCGCCCCTACGCCCTCGCCGAGCGAGTTCCAGTACCCCGATTCGAGGGCGACTGCGGTCATCATGGTCCTTCCGAGGTGAAGTGAATAGTCAGCTGATGATGCGGTGCGGGACGAACGCCGAGCCGTCGTCGGTGATCAGACCGGCGGTTTCACGGATGCCGAGCCCCGCGGCGGTGTCACCGACGATCCACGCGCCGAGCACCGGACGCATATCGTCGAATTCGGGGAGCGGGTCGAGCAATTGGTAGACGAAGCCCTCTTCGCCGTAGACACCACCGGTGGCCGTCTCCAGGCCCGCGCCGACGATCGTCATATTCGCGCCTTCGCGGCCGAGTTTCGGTTTGCGGATGTATTCGGTGAGCTCGTTGGGTTGATCGAGGTAAGCGGGCAACAGGTTCGGATGACCGGGGTACATCTCCCACAGCACAGCGAGGATCGCCTTATTGCTGAGCAGCGTCTTCCATAGCGGTTCGATCCACATGGTCTGGGGCAGGCTCTCGACGACCCGCTTACCGAAATCGTCGTCGAGCACCCACTCCCACGGGTAGAGCTTGAAGATCGCATCGATCGGGGACTCGGCCAGATCCACGAACCGGTCCAGGTCGGTGTCGACACCGATCTCTTCGATCGGCAGCGCGATGGTGTCGAATCCCGCCTCTGCCGCAGTCTCCTGCATGTAGGCCGTGGTGACATTGTCCTCACCGGTGGCGTCCGCGGAGGACCAGGTGAAGTGCAACTGCGGTGACGGCAGGGTGTCACGCAACTCGGTCCAGCGCTCGACGAGCTTCTCGTGCAAAGAGTTCCACTGGTCACCGCCCGGGTACCGCGCGGTCAGCCAGTGCCACTGCACAATTGCCGCCTCCAGTAGCGAGGTCGGCGTATCGGCGTTGTACTCCAACAGTTTCGCCGGACGCCGCGCGTCATAGCGCAGGTCGAAGCGGCCGTAGACGTGCGGGTCGCTGCGCCGCCAGGATTCGGCGATCGGACCCCAACTCCATTCGGGCAGACCGAAATCCTTGAACCGCTCGGTGAGCACAACGTGCTCGACCGCGTTCAGGCACATCGAATGCAGCAGCTCGACATCGGCCTCCAGCGCGAGGATCTCCGCCATCTCGAATTCGTAGTGCACCGATTCGTCCCAGTAGGGCCGAGGCTGGCCACTGGCATCGCGCCCCGGCGAGCCGTAGACCAGCCCCTGCTCCTCGGTGATCTGCTGCCAGCCCTGCCGTGGCGTACCGCGCACGCGCCGCATTACGATCCGCTCCCGCTCTTGCTGCTGCTACCGAGGCCCCCGCGCTGAATGCTGGTGCCGCTCTTGGTTGTGATGTCGGCGCCCTTGGGTTGAATGGTGGTGCCGCCGGTCGGCGGCTTGCCGACCGAGTTGTTGCCGCCGTAGTAGTACCGGTACTGGCTGCCGTTATAGATGAAGATGCCGTTGAGACCACTGTGGCCGCCGCTGGAACTGGCCGACGCTTTGTCGCAGACATCATCGTCGACGACGACCTCTTTGCCGTTCTGGTCGATCTGGGTGCAATACGCGGTTACCTGATCGGGCTTGGTGAGCGCACGGTAGGCGAGATACCCACCGCCGACCAGCCCTGCGACACCGACAATCGCGACACCGCCGATCAGTATCCGCTTGCGTGTGCGCTTCTTGGCCTCCTCGGCGACCACGGCAGCACGCTGCTCTTCCTCGGCCCGCTTGCGCGCTTTGTCCCGCGCTCGCGCCTCCGCCACGGTCGGCGGACGCGGCTGTGTGACACCTGGCTCTTGCCGCTGAATGCTGCCGGGCCGCGGCGGCGTCGAGAAACGGCGCTGCTCCTGGCCGGTCTGCGGGTACCCGGGCGCGGGCGAACCCGCTTCCTGGGCGCCGGAATCCGATCCCGGCGGTGTCGCAGCGGCAGGCCCGGGTCCCGAATACTCTGCGATTGTCGGTGTATCCCATTGCGGCACAGCTGTTTCCGGCGATGTCGGCGAATACTCGGCTAGCGTCGGGGGCCCCGGCTCGGGCTCGGTGTACTCCGCGAGCGTCGGCACGTCCGGCTGCGACTCAGAGGTATCCGGCGTCTCCGATCCGGATCCCCGCGTAGATTCGGAATCGGCGGGTGGGCGAGTGGGATCCGGTGTCACGGGTGGGGTGGGCGCGGGCGTACCGGGGGTCGAATCGGGGTCGTCGGCAGCGGGCCGGTCGCCACGGTGTCCGCCGCCCGGATCCTGCGTACTCAACGATCACTCCCCTTGGTCGCCGCTCGCACCACTCAACGCTCCTCGAATCCGGTCACATCGCCCCGCGGGGCGTCCCAGCTTTCCACAACGAGGTCCACCCGGCCAGGCGTATCCCCGGAACGCAGCAAACCCAGCAGCCGCACGCAGTCGCGCCGCGGACCCTCGGCCACCACGTGCACTCGTCCGTCGCGGGCGTTGGTCGCGTACCCGACCAGGCCGAGTTCCAGCGCGCGAGCCCGGGTCCACCAGCGGAATCCGACACCCTGCACCCAGCCGTGCACCCAGGCGCTGAGCCGGGCGACCTCGGACGCCGCGTCGACATGCGATGTTTCGCTCATCGGGCCTCAGGTGTCCGTTCAGCCAGGACAGACACCCGAACCCGGCGGGCGCGGATCCGCATTGCCCGATCGAATCTCATCCAGCCTCCAGCATCTGTCGGGATACCCGCACCGGACGATACCGATAGTCGGCGCGCAATCGCCCGACCGGACACCGAGGGGCCCGGCGCGGCTCAGCCCTCGACGTCGAAGGACAACGTCACCTTGGTGCCTGCCTTCAAGGTCCGACCGACGGTGCACACCTTGTCGATGGCGCGCTGTACGGTCACCAGCAGCCGCTCGCGGGCCTGCTCGTCGAGCTCGCTGAGGTCGAGTTCGAAGACCTCGTCCAGTTGCGGGTACACCTCGTTTTCGCGATCGGCGTCACCGGAGACCCGAATGGTCGCGTCGAAGCTGTCGCCGAGCTTGCGCGAGAGCGGGAAGTCCGCGCTCAGACCCGAGCACGCGGCCAAGGCGATTTTCAGCAGCTCGCCGGGAGTGAAGGCGCCGGGCACACCCTGTGAGGCGATCAACACCTCGGCGCCGCGCGAGCTACGGCCGGTGTAGGCCCGGGTCCCGGTGCGCTCGACCCACAGGGCGGTCTCCCCGGTCGCGGTCGGTGCGGTGATCTGGGGCGCGGGTGCAACGGTCTGCTCAGACATGGTTTCGATCCTGCCATCCTCGTCGGAAACGGAGCACGCCTGGCAACGCCCCGGCGTCCGCCCGCATTCCACACCGAGTGCACGTCACACCGCGCTGCGGCGTTCTTGTGTCGAGATACGCCCCCGCCGCGGCCACCCGGAAATACGCGGATTCGTGTCCGGGTGTGCGACACGGGACACAGCCCCCGGGCCTGGATGCGGATCATTCCCAGGACGTCGGGTGCGGGCCCGGAGGGGGATGCCGCGTCGCTTGAAGCGGTGGCTACTCCTGGAAGCGGTAGCCCATGCCCGCTTCGGTCAGCAGATGCTTGGGGTGCGAGGGGTCTACTTCCAGTTTGCGGCGCAGCTGCGCCAAATAGACACGGAGGTAATGGGTTTCGGTGGCGTAGGACGGACCCCAGACCTCGCGCAGCAGCTCCTTGCGGCCGACGAGTTTGCCGCGATTGCGGACGAGCATTTCGAGCATGCCCCATTCGGTGGGCGTGAGGTGCACGGTCTCGCCGTTCTTGGTGACCTTCTTGGCGGCGAGGTCGACGGTGAACGAGGACGTCACCACCACCGGGTCCCCCGCTTCGCCGTCGGTGGCGCCGCGGCGGACGGCGGCGCGCAGCCTGGCCAGCAGTTCGTCCATGCCGAACGGCTTGGTGACGTAATCGTCAGCGCCGGCGTCCAACGCCTCCACCTTGTCCGCCGAATCGGTGCGCGCGGACAGCACGATCACCGGCGTCTGGGTCCAGCCGCGCAGACCCGCGAGCACCTCGATGCCGTCCATATCGGGCAGCCCGAGATCCAGGATCACCACGTCGGGATGTTTGTCGGCCGCCGCGCGCAAAGCCGCGGCACCCGTCGGCGCGGTGATCACCTCATATCCGCGCACCGACAGGTTGATCCGCAGAGCGCGCACGATCTGCGGTTCGTCGTCGACCACCAGCACCCTGGTCGCGGGCGCTTCCTGTTTCTTGTCGGTCATCGCGGCTTCCTGTGTCGTGTGAGCTGCGGCGCCACCGTCGACCACAGTGCCACCGTCGATTACGTTCGCTGTCATCATCGGCTCCCAGCCTCGTGATCGTCGGCAGGCACATCGATACGTGTCGTAAGTCGGTGATCCGAAGTCCGGTCAGCGGGCGGATCACCCGGCCCGCGATCGCCGCTCGCCGGATCGGCACGGATACCCGGGCCGATATTCATCGTCGGTTCGGCGTGCAAGGGATCATGTCTCGGCACGCCGACCTTCGATGTCGAACCGGCACCCGCAGATCGTCCGGGCACTGCTCGGCCGGCGGAGGCACTCGGCCCGGGTGTCGAGGTCGGTTCGGCGGACGGGATATCCGAGCGCCCAGCGGACGCGGCGTCATCCGGCGGCCCGGTGGTGTCGTCGGCAGGTAGGTCCACGAGCATCGTCAATCCGCCGCCCGGAGTCGGTTCGGCGTGCACGGTGCCGCCCATGGCCTCCACGAATCCGCGTACCACCGACAGTCCCAAGCCGACACCAGTGGTGTTGTCCCGGTCGCCGAGGCGCTGGAACGGTTCGAACAGCTGCTCCTCGGCGCCGGGTGGCACACCGGGACCCGCGTCGATCACCGCGATCGAGACACGGTCACCGGTGTTTTCGGCGGTCACTCGCACGGGGGTGTCGCGCGGCGAATGGCGCAGCGCGTTGTCGATCAGATTGGCGAGGACCCGTTCCAGCAGACCGCCGTCCGCCAGCACCGAGACCTCGCCGACCTCCACCTTCACCCGATCCATCGCCGCGCGCCGCAGTCCGCGCGTCCCCATCCCGACGCTCACCAGTGCCCGGTGCGCCACCTCGTCCATGTACACCCGCCGCATTTGCGGGGTGATCACACCGACCGCCAGTCGCGACGAGTCGAGCAGATTGCCGACCAGCGCGGTCAGCTGGTCTACCGATTCCTCGATGGTTTCCAGCAATTCGGTGGTGTCCTCCGCGGAGAACTCGATGTCGTCACTTCGCAGGCTGGAGACCGCGGCCTTGGCCCCGGCCAGCGGCGTGCGCAGGTCGTGGCTGACCGCGGACAATAGCGCTCGCCGCAATCGATCGGCCTCCAGCAGCGCCGCCGACGCACTCGCCTCCTCGGCGAGCCGGGACTGGCGGACCAATCCCGCGGCCTGATTGGCGACCGCGTGGAGCACCGGCCGGTCGCCCGAGTCGAGCGTTCTGCCTGCGAGCAGCAACCAACTGGTAGTGTCGCCCGCCTCGATCGCGGTCTCGGCATCGGCAACCCGCTGTGGCGGGTCGACGCCGACCGCGGCGACCACCTGGCTGCCGCCGACCATGCTGACCGCGCGCAAGCCGTAGGTCTCCCGGACCTGCTCGAGCAGGTTGGGCAGATCCGCGCCGTGCAGCACCGCGCCCGCGAACATCGTCAGCAGCTGGGCCTGCCGGGAAGCCTTGCGCGCCTGCCGGGTTCGCTTCGCCGCCACATCGACGAGCGCCGCCACCGCGACCGCGACAATGAGCAGCACCACCACGGTGACGAAACTGTCGGGTTCGGCGATGGTCAGGCTGTAACGGGGATCGGCGAAGAACCAGTTCAACAGCACACCGGAGAACAGCGCCGAAAATGCCGCGGGGACAACGCCTCCCAACAGCGCGACGGCGACGACGCCGATGAAGAACATCGCGCTCAGACCACCGAGCTCGAGCAGACCGTCGAGGAACGCGGCGCTGACCCCACACACGACGGCGGGCACCAGCACCGCGGCGAGCCAGGCGAGGACCGGTTGACGCGGCCAGAACGAGCGCCAGCGCAGGCCACGATTGGCCTCCTCGTGCGTCACCATGTGCACGTCGATCCGGCCCGACTGCTGCACCACCGAGGACCCGATGCCTTCGTCGAAGATGCGCGCCCATCGCGAACGCCGGGAAGTGCCGATCACCAACTGGGTCGCGTTCACCTCGCGCGCGAATTCCAGCAGTGCCGTCGGCACATTGTCACCGGTCACGGTGTGCAGACTGGCGTCGAGACTGGCGGCGAGCTCGCGTAACCGTGCCATCCGTTCGGTCGAAACCCCCGCCAACCCGTCGCCGCGCACGACGTGCACGAGCACGAGTTCGGCGCTCGACTTGGTGGCAATGCGACTCGCCCGGCGCACCACCGTCTCCGACTCCGGACCACCGGTCACCGCGACGACGACGCGTTCGCGGGCCTCCCACAACTCGGTGATCTTGTGATCGGCACGGTACTTCGCGAGTGCCGAGTCGACCTGGTCGGCGAGCCACAGCAGCGCGAGCTCGCGCAGTGCGGTGAGGTTGCCGGGGCGGAAGTAATTGCGCAACGCCGCGTCCACCTTCTCCGCGGCGTAGACGTTGCCGTGAGACAGCCTGCGCCGCAGCGCCTCTGGCGTGATATCCACGAGCTCGACCTGGTCCGCGCCCCGCACCACCGCATCGGGCACCGTTTCGCGCTGCTGGATGCCGGTGATCTGTTCGACGACATCGTTGAGGCTCTCCAGGTGCTGAACATTGACCGTCGAGATGACGTCCATGCCGGCGTCGAGCAGCTCCTCGATGTCCTGCCAGCGCTTTTCGTGCTTGCTGCCCGGTGCGTTGGTGTGCGCCAACTCGTCGACGAGCACGACCGCGGGATGCCTGCGCAGCACCGCCTCGACATCGAGTTCCGGGAAGCTCGACCCTCGATACTCGATCATCTTGGGCGGTATCCGCTCGATCCCCGCCAGCAACTCGGCGGTTTTGGCGCGACCGTGGGTCTCGACTACCGCAGCTACCACGTCGCGGCCGCGTTCGAGCCGTCGGTGCGCCTCGCCGAGCATGGCGAAGGTCTTGCCGACTCCCGGTGCCGCACCGAGGTAGATACGAAGTTGCCCGCGCTTCACTCGTCCATCATCGCGCGCGATGTCGTCCCACCGGTAACCCGTATTCGGCTCGTCGCCATGTCAGTTTCCCATGAGCGGCCTTCGCGCAAGTTCGCGGTCGCCAGCGCGCGGATGACCAACGCGCAACACACGAATCCGACGATCACAGCAACCGTGACAGCCGACATGAGCAATCCTCTCCACACCCGATAAGACACCCGGTCGCGCTGGATCGATCCGCCTGGCCGGTGTTGTCGTTTCTACCTCGCGATCGCGCCATGAACTGGATTTTTACGGTGTGTTGACGGGTTGTCCCCCCACCTTGACGGCATCCTTTCACCTGTCGGGCACGCACCCCGTAAACGAAGCGTCAATGCTCACCGACGCGGCGCTAAGGACCCGTAAGGAAGCTACGCACCAGCTCAAATGACCGATTGACTCACCCTGTCGCGCTCCATGAAGGAGCGCCAATGGAGGTTGTAAAGATGTCTGTCGTGGTGTTCACGGTGCTCACCGTGGCGATCTTCGCGCTGCTGGGCCTGATCCAGCGGGGGGTGGAAAAGCTGTGATCGCGAATCTGATCGGTCTGATTCTGGCCATCGGCGTCGCGGTGTACATGGTCGCGGCGCTGCTTTTCCCCGAGAGGTTCTAGGTGAACACGACTACCGCGGGGATCGCCTTTCTGGCGTCCCTGATCATCGCGCTCGCGCTGGTCCATGTACCGCTCGGCGACTACATGTACCGGGTCTATAACAACAAGAAGCACTCCCG
The DNA here is from genome assembly GCF_042802915.1 of Nocardia sp. NPDC057440. Lineage (NCBI taxonomy): Bacteria > Bacillati > Actinomycetota > Actinomycetes > Mycobacteriales > Nocardiaceae > Nocardia > Nocardia sp. NPDC057440. The sequence goes on along the minus strand of NZ_JBHVDF010000014.1, from coordinate 128,686 downwards.
CGCCGAGCGCGTCATCTACCGGGCGATCGGCGTCCATCCCGAGGTCGAGCAGACCTGGGGCGTGTATGCCAGAAGTGTGCTGGCCTTCTCGGCGGTCAGCGTGGTATTCCTGTTCTTCTTCCAGCTGCTCCAGGGCAAGTTGCCGCTGCACCTGAACGATCCGGGCACGGAGATGACTCCGGCGCTGGCCTGGAACACCGCGATCAGCTTCGTGACGAACACGAACTGGCAGAACTACTCCGGCGAGTCGACCCAGGGACACCTGGTGCAGATGGCCGGTCTCGCGGTCCAGAACTTCGTCTCCGCCGCGGTCGGCATGGCCGTGGCCGTCGCGCTGGTCCGCGGTTTCGCGCGGCGGCACACCGGCGATCTCGGCAACTTCTGGGTGGACTTGGTGAGGGGTACCATCCGCATCCTGCTGCCGATCGCCTTCGTCTTCGCGATCGTGCTGGTCGCCGGTGGCGTGATCCAGAACTTCCACCTGCACGATCAGGTCGCGCACACACTCAACGGCGCCGAACAGACCATCACCGGCGGCCCGGTCGCCAGCCAAGAGGTCATCAAGGAACTCGGCACCAACGGCGGTGGCTTCTACAACGCCAACTCCGCGCACCCGTTCGAGAACCCGACCACCTGGACGAACTGGGTGGAGATCTTCCTGATCCTGATCATCAGCTTCTCGCTGCCGCGCACCTTCGGCCGCATGGTGGGCAGCAAGAAGCAGGGCTACGCCATTGTGGCGGTGATGGGCACCATCGCGCTGATCAGCACGGTGCTGCAGAACGTCTTCCAGCTGGCGCACCACGGCACCGTGCCGACCGCGGTCGGCGCGTCGATGGAGGGCGTCGAAACCCGTTTCGGCGTGGCCGATTCCGCGACCTTCGCGTCCGCGACGACACTGACCTCCACCGGAGCCGTCGACTCGTTCCACGACTCCTACACCAGCCTCGGCGGCATGATGACGATGTTCAACATGCAGCTGGGTGAGGTCGCGCCCGGCGGTACCGGCTCCGGTCTCTACGGCATGCTCATCCTCGCGGTCATCACCGTCTTCGTCGCCGGCCTGATGGTCGGCCGCACACCGGAGTACCTCGGCAAGAAGATCACGCCGCGCGAAATCAAGCTCGCCGCGTCGTATTTCTTGATCAGCCCGCTGATCGTGCTCGTCGGGACCGCCGTCGCTATGGCGATGCCCGGCCAGCGAGCCAGTATGGCCAACACCGGACCACACGGGCTCTCAGAGGTGCTGTACGCCTTCACCTCCGCGGCCAACAACAACGGCTCCGCGTTCGCCGGTCTGAGCGGAAACACCGAGTGGTACAACACCGCCCTCGGCCTCGCGATGGTGTTCGGCCGGTTCCTGCCGATCATCTTCGTCCTCGCACTCGCCGGTTCACTCGCCAGGCAGGGCACCACCCCCGAGTCGATCGGCACGCTCCCCACACACCGGCCGCAGTTCGTCGGCATGGTCGTCGGCGTGACCGTGATCCTGGTCGCGCTCACCTTCCTGCCCGCACTCGCACTCGGGCCGCTCGCTGAAGGAATCCACTGAAATGACCAGTCCCACTACCGAATCGACCGGCTCCGCGGCCGCGTCCGAGCACCCGAAGAAGAAGGTCGAGCCCAAGGGCGGTCGCGTCGCGCGTGGTGCGCTCGACCCGAAGATGCTGCTGACGTCCCTGCCGGACGCGGCACGCAAACTCGACCCACGCATCATGTGGAAAAACCCGGTGATGTTCATCGTCGAGATCGGCGCCGTCTGGTCGGCCGTTCTCGCAATCGCCGACCCCACTTTCTTCGCCTGGGCGATCGTGGTGTGGCTGTGGCTCACCGTCATCTTCGCCAACCTCGCCGAGGCAGTCGCCGAAGGGCGCGGCAAGGCGCAGGCCGACACGCTGCGCAAGGCGAAGACCGACACCATCGCCCGACGCCTTGTCGACTGGTCGCCCGGCGGCCGCGTGGTCGAGGAGAAAGTCGGCGCACCCGAGCTGCAGCGCGGCGACTACGTAGTCGTCGAGGCGGGCCAGATCATCCCCGGCGACGGCGACGTCGTGGAAGGCATTGCGTCGGTGGACGAGTCGGCCATCACCGGCGAATCCGCTCCGGTCATCCGGGAATCCGGCGGCGACCGCTCGGCGGTGACCGGTGGCACCACGGTGCTGTCGGACCGGATCGTCGTGAAGATCACCCAGGAGCCCGGCGCGAGCTTCATCGACAAGATGATCGCCCTCGTCGAGGGCGCCAGCCGGCAGAAGACGCCGAACGAAATCGCGCTGAACATCCTGCTCGCCTCGCTCACGATCATCTTCGTGTTCGCGGTGGTCACCCTGCAGCCGCTGGCGATCTTCGCCAAGGCGAACAACCCGGGCGTGCCGGATACCTCGGCACTGGATGTGCACGGCATCACCGGAATCGTCATGGTCTCGCTGCTGGTCTGTCTGATCCCGACCACCATCGGCGCACTGCTGTCGGCCATCGGCATCGCGGGCATGGACCGGCTGGTCCAGCGCAATGTGCTGGCCATGTCGGGCCGGGCGGTAGAGGCCGCGGGCGACGTCAACACCCTGCTGCTGGACAAGACCGGCACCATCACTCTCGGCAACCGGCAGGCCTCGGAGTTCGTTCCGATGCCTGGCATCCCGGACGACGAATTGGCCGATGCCGCCCAGCTTTCCAGCCTCGCCGACGAGACCCCCGAGGGCCGCTCCATCGTCGTCTACGCCAAGCAGGCGTTCAACAAACGCGAGCGCACCCCCGGCGAGCTGACCGGCGCGACCTGGGTGGAGTTCACCGCGCAGACCCGCATGTCGGGTGTGGACCTGTCCGATGGACACCAGCTGCGCAAGGGCGCGGCCAGTGCCGTCGTCGAATGGGTTCGCGCACAAGGCGGGGACGTACCCCACGAGATCGGCGTGATCGTCGACGGCGTCTCCGCATCCGGTGGCACGCCGCTGGTCGTCGGAGAGGCCACGGACGGCAAGGCCCGCCTGCTCGGCGTCATCCATCTCAAGGACGTCGTCAAGCAAGGCATGCGCGAGCGATTCGACGAGATGCGCAGGATGGGCATTCGCACCGTCATGATCACCGGTGACAACCCGTTGACCGCCAAGGCGATTGCCGACGAAGCGGGTGTGGACGACTTCCTCGCGGAGGCCACGCCGGAAGACAAGCTGGCGCTGATCAAGAAGGAGCAGGACGGCGGCAGGCTGGTCGCGATGACCGGTGACGGCACCAACGACGCCCCGGCGCTGGCGCAGGCCGACGTGGGTGTCGCCATGAACACCGGCACGTCGGCGGCCAAAGAAGCCGGCAATATGGTCGATCTGGATTCGGACCCGACCAAGCTCATCGAGATCGTGGAGATCGGCAAGCAGCTGCTCATCACCCGTGGTGCGCTGACCACGTTTTCGATCGCCAACGACATCGCCAAGTACTTCGCGATCCTGCCCGCGCTGTTCATTGTGCTGTTCCCCGGCCTCGATGCCTTGAATATCATGCGGCTGGCCAGCCCGCAGTCGGCGATCCTGTCGGCCGTCATCTTCAACGCGCTCGTCATCATCGCGTTGATCCCGTTGGCGCTGCGCGGGGTGAACTACACACCGACCAACGCGTCGAAACTGTTGAGCCGCAACCTGACCATCTACGGACTCGGCGGCATCGTCGCGCCGTTCATCGGCATCAAGCTCATCGACCTCGTCGTCCAACTCCTCCCCGGGATGTCCTGATATGCGTATGTCAACTTGGATCCGGCAGCATCTGGCCGCAGTGCGTGCGCTGCTCGTGCTGACCGCGATCACCGGAATCGTCTATCCGCTAGCAGTTTTCGCGATAGCCCAGTTACCCGGCCTGCGCGACAACGCGGAAGGGTCGCTGATCGAGTCCGACGGCGCGGTGGTCGGCTCCAGCCTGATCGGGCAGTCGTTCACCGACACCGACGGCAACGCGCTGGCGCAGTACTTCCAGAGCCGCCCGTCGGCGGCAGGTGACGGGTACGACCCGACTGCCACCGCGGCGTCGAACCTCGGTCCCGAGAGCATCGTGGACACGCTGGACGTCGATCCGGCGAATGTGAAGCTGAGTCTGCTGTCCACGGTCTGCTCGCGCAGCAAGGCGATCGGCGACCGTGAGGGGGTCGACGGCAGCCGTCCGTTCTGCACGAAGGACGGTGTGGGCGCGGTGCTCTCGGTGATCGGCCCGCGCGATGCCGACGGTGATGTCTCGCATCCGGTGCAGGTCGTCAGCATCAACGAGGCGTGCCCGGCGACGCCGTTCGTGGCCGCCTACAAGGGCGTTCAGGTCGAATGCGCCAAACCGGGCGAAGACTACTCGGTCGGCCGGATCGTCCCGATCCACGGTGACGCCACCACCGACACCCCGGTGCCCTCCGACGCGGTCACGGCCAGCGGCAGCGGCCTCGACCCGCACATCTCCCCCCGGTTCGCGGACATTCAGGTGGCACGAATCGCGGGCGCCCGCAACATCTCCGCGGATCAAGTACGTGAGCTCATCGCGGCGAACACAGACGGCCGCACCCTCGGCTTCCTCGGCGAACCCCGCGTCAACGTGGTCGAACTGAACCTCGCCCTCGACAGCCGCTATCCCTTCCGCGGCTGACGGCGCACACCGAAGGCCACCTCCCGTGCTGGACGGCAGGTGGCCTCCGGCCATGAGCGCTCACTGTTCACGACCGTGCAGGAGAGCTGTCAGCACGCGCTCGGCGCCGTCGGGATCCGGCGGCGCACCGACGATCGTCGGCAGATAGTGGAACGACTCGGCGATTCGCACACTCGCATAGGCGAGTTCGTCCAGCGTGAGTGTTGTCGTAATGCGCTGCTCCTCCAGGTCGCGGGCGAGATAGTCCACGACAGCACGCACGAGCCGCGGCTGAAACCCGTTGCTCGCCAAGGTGAGCAGCTTCATCGCGCGCTCGTTTTCTTCCAGCGCGAACTTGCGGGCTCCCGGCTGCGTCAGGATCGACCTGAGGTAGGCGGCGAGCAGCGCGGGCACCCGCGCCCCTGGCGCATCCCGCAGCCGCTCCCATTCGTCGCGCAGCGTGGCGTCGGTCAGCGACCAGATGACCTCCACCAGCAGTTCGTCGCGGCTGCCGACCCAGCGATAGAGCGTGACCCGGTTGACTGCGAGCTCGGTCGCGAGCTGGCCGACATCGAGCCGCTCCCCACGCAAGAACTTTCGTTTCGCCAACCGGAAAGCATCCAGCGGCTCCGGCCGCCGCTGCACCGTGTCCGACAGCGCTCGCTGCAGTGGCGTGGTGTTTTTCATGCCCGAAGGCTACCCGAAATGCAACATGCACGCATAATGTTGCAGTTGCCACCATTAGAGCAACCTTGTTGCACAAGTGGGACGAAACCACACTGACACCGCTCTTGACGTGGGCATTTCCATGGGGCTTGATTGCAACATGCACTGACTTCTGATCAAGGATGAAACAGATGACAGATTTGTTGCACACCGTTGAAACCCGGTACGGCCCGGTGCGCGGACAGAAACGCGGCCCGGTACACGCGTTCCTCGGCATCCCGTATGCGACGGCCCCGGTCGGAAAGCATCGTTTCCTTCCACCGAGCCCACCACCGCCGTGGCGCGAACCGCGGGATGCGACCCGACCGGGACCCACCGCGGCACGAGCGCCGTACGTACCCGCTTACGACGGTCTGGTTCCCGAGCTGTCGATCCCGGGCGACGAGCTGCTCAACCTCAGCATCTGGACACCGGCGACCGACGGTGCGCTGCCCGTTCTCGTCTGGATCCACGGCGGTGCGTTCACCAACGGATCCAACGCCCTGCCGACTTATGACAGCACGGCATTCGCCACCGGCGGCGTGGTCGTCGTCGCCGTCAACTACCGTCTCGGCGGCGAGGGGTGGCTCCATTTCGGCGGTGAGACAGTCAACCTCGGCATTCTCGATGTGGTGACGGCACTCGAGTGGGTGCGCGAGAACATCGCGGCATTCGGCGGGGACCCGACCAGAGTGACCATCGCAGGCCAATCCGCGGGCGCCATGCTCGCCACCACACTGACCGCTGTGCCGCGCGCTCGCGGCCTGTTCCACGGCTTGATCGCGCACTCCGGCGCCGGGGCGAACACGATCAGCCCCGACGAGGCGCGTCTGCTGATCGACAACCTCGCCGCACACATCGGTATCGAGCCGACGCTCGCGGCCTTCGAGAAGCTCTCGATCGATGAATTGTCGGTGCACGTCCGTGACGTGTTGCACGAGGTGCAGACCGCGGCGGACCCGACGAAATGGGGCAGGCTGGCGCTGACGATCCTGCCGTTCGCCCCGGTGGTCGACGGCTCGATCGTCACGGCGGAGCCGCTGGCCGCGATCGCGGCGGGTGCGGCGTCGGATGTCGCGATCCTGTCCGGCAGCAACGCCGAGGATGCGCGCCTGATCCTGGTCTCCTCGGGCGCGATCGACCAGATCGACGAGGCCGCCCTCGCCGCCGCAGGCAGCGCCTATGGGTTGGATGTCGGCAACGCCCTGCCCGAATACCGCCGATCCCGCCGCGAGGCGTCCCCAGGAGACCTGCTGTGTGCGGTGGTCACGGACTGGTTCTTCCGCATCCCGGCAATCCGGCTCGCGGAGGCGCAGGCGGCAGCGGGCGGACCGGCATGGGCATTCCGATTCGACTGGCGCTCACCACGCCTCGGCGGCAGGCTCGGCGCGGCGCACGCGGTCGATCTGCCCTTCGTCTTCAAAACGCACACCATCGCGGAGAGTCACACCTTGGTCGGCGCCCACGCGCCCGATCGAGTCGCCGACACCCTGCACGGCGCATATCGCGCGTTCGCCGCCGAGGCAGACCCGGGCTGGGCGCCCTATGACCCGCTGCGCCGGACCACCGGCCTCATCGCGGACACCGTGACGATCGTCGAAGACCCGGACGCCACGGAACGACAGCTGTGGGACGGTGTGCGATGACCGACCTGGTGAAATATGACGACAGCACCGACAAGGTCGCCAGGATCGTCCTCGATCGTCCCGACGCACGCAATGCGCAGAACACTGAACTGCTCTACGCCCTCAACGATGCCTTCGACCGCGCAGCGCGCGACGACGGCATCCACGTGATCGTGCTCGCAGCCAACGGTCCACACTTCTCGTCCGGCCACGATCTGCGCGAACACGATTGGCGCGACAACATGCGCCGCCACGAGCCGGTCGGCACGTGGGCCGGCTTCGGCAGCCCCGGCGCCGAAGGGCTCATGGGTCGCGAGGAGGAGATCTACGCCGGATTCAGCGAGCGCTGGCGCAACATTCCGAAACCGACCATCGCGGAGGTGCACGGAAAGGTGATAGCGGGCGGTCTCATGCTGGTGTGGCCGTGCGATCTGATTGTCGCCGCCGAGGATGCCGAGTTCGTCGATAATGTCGTCGCGATGGGCGCCAATGCAGTGGAGTTCTTCAACCACCCGTGGGAGTTCGGGATACGCAAGGCGAAGGAATTGTTGTTCACCGCAGGGACATTGAGCGCGATAGATGCCGAACGGATCGGGATGGTCAACCGCGTGGTTGCGCGGGCGGAGCTCACCGAGCACACGATGGCGCTGGCCGCGACGATCGCCGCCATGCCTTTGTTCGCGCTGAAGCTCGCCAAGCGGTCGGTCAATGCCGCGCAGGACGCCCAGGGGCGACTGACTGCCCAGCAGACGGCATTCGCCCTGCATCAGCTCGCGCACAGCCACAACGTCCAGGTGCACGGCGAGATCGTGGATCCGGACTTTCTCTCGAGGTTCACTCGTCGTGGCTGAACTCGCGGGCCCGAGACCGCTCGGGCAGATTCTCACCGAGCTGGCCGCCGACACTCCGGAGGCCGCGGCAATCACCATGGGCGGCGAAACCTGGACAAGACGAGACCTCGAGTCCGCCGCGAACCGCCGGGCCAGGTACTACGCCGCGCTGGGCGTCGGTCACGGCGACTATGTCACCGTGGCGCTGGCCAACGGTCCCTACTTCTACGCAACAGTCTTCGCGATCTGGAAGCTCGGCGCCACACCGCAACTCATCTCGCCACGGCTGCCCGCACCCGAACGCGCCGCGGTTATCGGGCTCGCGCGACCGAGGCTGGTCGTCGGCGCACCGGAACCGGGCCTGCCCACGCTGCCCGGCGAGTACGACGGCGGTGCCGAGATCTCCGACGCGCCGTTCGACAGCTACCCGATCGCACCAGCGTGGAAGGCGCCGACCTCCGGCGGCACCACCGGTCGCCCCAAACTGATCGTGTCCGGCCAGGACGGGCAGCTCGATATCGCGTCGCTGAACTCGATCCTGCGCCAGCGTCCCGACGACGTCCAACTGGTCACCGGACCGCTGTATCACAACGCCCCCTTCAACACCTCGTTCTTCGGGCTCATGGCAGGCCAACACCTCGTCGTGCTCCCGAAATTCGAGACCCGTGCCGCGCTCGATGCCATCGTTCGCCATCGCGTCAGCTGGCTCACGGTGGTGCCGACCATGATGTCGCGCATGCTCACCGAGCTACGTGCCCGGCCGACCGGCTACGACCTCGGCTCCATCCGTGCGCTCTGGCACATGGCAGCACTCTGCCCGCCCTGGCTCAAACGGGCGTGGATCGATCTGCTCGGGCCCGATCGGATCTTCGAAATGTATGGCGGGACAGAGAATCAGATGATGACGCTGATCGACGGCCGCGAGTGGCTCTCCCATCCCGGCTCCGTCGGGCGGGCCGTCTTCGGTGAGTTCCGCGTCCTGAATTCCGCGGGTCGTCCGTGCGCCCCCGGCGAGGTCGGCGAAATCTTCCTGCGGCCGCCCGAAGGCAACGGTCCGAGCTACCGCTACATCGGCGCCGAACCACGGACCCATCCGGACTGGCCGGGGTGGGATTCACTCGGCGACCTCGGGCACGTGGACGAGGCGGGCTACCTCTACCTCAGCGACCGCCGCACCGATCTGATCATCAGCGGCGGCGCCAATGTATTCCCTGCCGAGGTGGAGGCCGTCGTCACCGAGTACCCCGGCGTCCGGGGATGCGCGGTCCTGGGTTTGCCCGACAACGACCTCGGCGCGCGCGTACACGCCGTGGTCGAAACCGATGAGCCGCTGATCGAGGCTGATATCCGGGCCCATGTCGAGGCGCGGCTCGCCCGCTACAAGTGCCCGCGCAGCTACCGCTTCAGCAACGTGCCGTTGCGTGACGACGCCGGAAAGCTGCGCCGAAATGAGCTCCGCGACATCGAAATACAGCTGACGACAAGTTGCACCAATCCCTAGGAATGAGCTGAGTCCGGAGTTGGACGGAAAGTACTCGGCGGCCGACCCACTCCCAGATCGAGCGCGGGCCGTTGGCCGGTGGACAGTTCCAGCTGCACGCCCTTACCCAGCGATTACGATTGGCGACGTTCTGCGGGGAGTCACCGTTGGCGACACCTGATCGTCGAGCCCGCGGCGGGTCAAGCGTCGATGACCACCTTGCCCGTCGCCTCCGCAACCACGAAGGTGAGCAGGTGTTCGGCTTCCGCGCGGACAGCCTGCTCGTCGGCGGGGGAGAGCGGGTGCCACGGGATGATGCGCACCGTGGCGTCGTCGAGCACCCAGCGGCCATGGACGAAACCGTCGACGAGGTACATCGGGACACCGCCGGATGCCTCTGTGGCGATCCGGCGGCGGTCTTCGTCGCTGATGATTCGGCGGCGGTCCTTGTGGCCGAGCAGGGAGTTGTCGAATGCGGGCAGAAAGCGGACCGGGACAGGCAGATTCGGGTCGGCCAGCGGCGCGTCGGGCAAATCGAACAGCTCCTTGCCCTGCTCGTCGCGAAAGACCCGCAGGCTCGCGCGCATGCCGTCGACCACTCCGGCCAGCCGGGTGATGCCCGCCCAGGCCTGGATATCCGCGACGCTCGCCGGACCGAAGCCCGCAAGGTAGCGCAGGATGAGGGTCTCCCGCTGTGGTTGTGCGGACATCGGCGCGGCCATCCATTCCTCCGCGAGACCGATGGTGACAGTGCGGTTGCGCCACTTGCCCCATGCGCCGGTATCCGGGCCGTGCACCAGTGGAACCATGAGCTCGACCGCCTCGGCGAGCCTGCGGGTGTGCCGGTCCGGAAAGCGTTCGGCGAGTAGCAGTCCCAGCTCGCTGCGGGTCAATGTCCGGCCGGCGAGCAGCTCCCGGCCCGCGGCGGCGAGCGCGTGGTGGTCGACGCCGTCGATCTCGTCGCGGAAGTACGGCGCCTGCAACGCCGCGCTGACGACCGGTTGCACCGTCGGCCGCAGCCAGCGGAAATCCTCGGCGGCGGCCAGGTGCACAGTGCGCCGAATCATGCCCGAGCGCACCAGCTTCCGCTCTCGCAGCAGTTGCTCGAGCTCGTCGTGCCGGAACTGCGCCAGCCGGGCCCACAGTCCGACGTACGGCCAGTTCGGTTCCTGCCCTTGCACCGCGACCAGGTGCTGCACGAGCTCGAGCGGCGCCATCGACACCCGCTCCACCAACAGCTGGCGCGTCAACAGGGTTCGATTGAGCTCACGCAGCGACAGTTCGGTCATCCCGCCATCCTGGCCGATGCCACCGACACCTCGGCGCCCCACAGCTGGACCGTCGATATACGCATACATATACTGACTGCATGTTCGACCCCATCACCTTGACCGTCGGCGCGGCGGTCGCCGGAGTCGGCTGGGCGGTGGGTCGATTCAGCCGACGCGGCAAACGGGCCGCCTCGCCCGCCCCCTGCGGCTGCGGCCACGACCTCGCCATGCATGACCCGCACGAAGGCATCTGTCACGCGGAGAGCTCCCGCAAGAGCAGCTACGGTTTGCGCGAATGGGTTCGCTGCGGCTGCCGCCGGTATACGGGGCCGACGCCCATCGAGGACTACTTCGCCCGGCCGATCCTGCCGCCTGCGGAGTAGACCCGGACCGTCGTTCCACCGACACCTGCCGAGCCGGAACACGCGACCCCACAACGAGCATTGCGGACCGAGGCTTGCCCCGCGGCGGAAATCAGCGGGTGACCACCTGCCAGTCCTCGGGCACCCGCACTGAGATCACCTGTGTGCCCTCCGCCTCCAGATCGACGGTCACCGAACCGAGGCGCAGATCGGTCAGTGAGATCCGGCCCCACTCCGGCGGCAATTGTGGATGCAGCGTGAGGGTGCGGGCGGGCACATTCGGGTCGAGCCCGAGGAAGGAGCGCACCAGCAACAATGGCGCCGCACTCGCCCATGCCTGCGGTGAACACGAGGTCGGGTACGGCACCGGCACCGCGAACTGATCACGCGGAAATCCGCAGAACAGCTCGGGCAGTCGACCGCCGAAAGCCGATGCGGCATCGAGCAATCCGCCCGCGATGCGCGTCGCCAACTCCACCGCACCGGGGACCTGCCGATACCGGAACAGCCCGGCGACGGCGATGGCGGTGTCGTGCGGCCACACCGACCCGCAGTGATAGCTCATCGGGTTGTAGGCGCCCATCGATGACGACAGCGTGCGCAACCCGAAACCGGTGTCCATGTCCGCGCCGGACAACCGCCGCACCAACTCGGCGGCATGCTCGTCGGTAGCGATCCCGGCCCAGAGACAGTGCGCCACATTGCTTGTCAGCGCATCGACCTGGCGCTTGCCGCCGTCCAGCGCCACCGCGTACCAGCCTCTGTCGGCCAGCCAGAATTGCTCGGCGAACTTGCCGCGCAGCTCGGCGGCCCGCTCGCGCAGCAGGCCCGCGGCGCGGAGCTCACCGAAAGCGTCGGCGAGCTCCGCCCGCGCGAGCAACGCGGCGTGCACATAGCCCTGCACCTCGCACAGTGCGATCGGGGCCTCGGAGAGATGCCCTGCGGCATCGTTGATTCCGTCGAAGCTGTCCTTCCAGCCCTGGTTGATCAGACCTCGATCGGTGGCCCTGCGATACTCGACGAAACCGTCGCCGTCCCGATCGCCGTACTCGGTTATCCAGCCGACCGCGGCGTCGGCGGCGGGCAATAAGGCCTTGATCGCATCGGGATCCGCGCCCCACCGATGGCATTCGGCGAGCAGCATCACGAAAAGTGGTGTGGCGTCGGCAGTTCCGTAGTAGATGTTGCCGCCGAGCGCCTGTCCGCTCGCCGGGCCGCGGCGCATCTCGTGCATGATCCGCCCGGGTTCCTCCTCGGTGAGCGGATCGACTCTCTGCCCTTGCAATTCGGCCAGCTGTTGCAGCGTGCCCAGCGCCAGGTCGACCTCCAGCGGCAGCGCCATCCATGCGGTCAACAGGCTGTCGCGACCGAACAGCGTCATGAACCACGGGGCCCCCGCGGCGACGAACGGCCTGCCCTCGCCGGTTTCGTCGTGAATCTGCAAGGCGCCGAGATCACTTTCCGAGCGCCGCAACACTTGGGAGAGCAGCGGGTCGTGCGCGGCGATCTTCGTCGCGGTATCGCGCCACGCCTCGATCTTGCGGCTCGGTGCGCTGAGCCCATGATGCTCACCCGGTGCCAGCGGCGCTTGGACACGCTGGTTTCCCACGGTCGGCTGGGCGATGATCTCGGTCTGCCAGCTCTCCCCTGGCGGCACCACGACCCGCCAGACCAACGTGCCGGGCAATACCGCGGGTTCGACAGTCGCGGTGACCGAGAGCCCACGCATCCGATCGATGCGATCGTGCAGCAACAGCTCGCCTTCGGCCACCGCTACATCGGCCCTCCCGTGCCCGGCCCGGCCTTCTTTGACCGCGAACAGATCGACGAAATCGGCGTCGACATGCAGTTCCAACGTGACAGCCGTTGGTTCGCGGCCCATATTCTCCAGCGTCAGTATCTCGTGCATCCCATCGGCGATGAGCCGCTCGCGCACCACGAGCAGCGTGCTGTCGGCCAGCCCCGCCTGCGGCGGTCTTCGCAGCACGAACCGCGCCGCGAACGCTTCGGGGCTCAGCACCGAAAGCGGTTCGGCGGGCTTGCCGTCCACCAGCAGCTCCCAGCGCGAAATGACGCGGGCATCCCGGAAGAACAGACCGTGCGGACGGCCCGGCTCGACATCGCCGAGCCGGTTCGACAGACAGAACGTCGCGCCCTCGACCAGCGTCACCGAACTATCGCAGCCGCCGAGGCCGGTGGGCTCGCCGGAGTTCAACGGTCGTGGGCTCTGCGATTCGGAGTTCGGCGCCGCGCCGATCTCTGCTGTCATGCCAGTTCGCTCGCCGGGACCCGGACCGGAATGGTCTCGTCGCCCCAGCGGGCGGCTCGGGCCTTGCGTCCTTGCCGCAGTAGCCGCTGGTAGACCTGCTCGTAGCCGTAACCGAGCGTGTCGGCGCCGAACTTCGCCTCGACATGCGCCCGGCATGCGGCCGGATCCAGCTCGCCCACCTGAGCGATCGCCGCGGGTAGCTCGGCCGGATCGTCGCAGATCCAGCCGGTCACGCCGTGGACGATCACCTCGTCGACCGCACCGCCGCGCAGCGCGACCACCGGAGTGCCGCAGACCATCGATTCGATCATCACCATGCCGAACGGTTCCTCCCAGCGGATGGGGAACAGCAGACAACGCGCACCGGAGAGCAGCTTACGTTTTGCCGCCGCGTCGGCGAGCCCGAAAACATGATCGTGCTCGGTCAGCAGCGGTCGCACCTCCTTCTCGAAGTACGCCTGCTCCGGCGGTTCACTGCATTTGCCTGCGAGCACCAGCGGAATACCGGCCGCGTGCGCGGCCTCCAGCGCGAGGTGGGGTGCTTTGCACTCGTTGAACCGACCGAGGAACAACGCGTAGTCGCCCTTGTCCGCGCGGAATGGCCATTGGTCCACGTGCAGCGCGTTGTGCACGCGCCCAACCCAATTCAAGTCCGGCGCCAGTGTGCGCTGCCGATCGCTGATCGCCACGAGCGCGACCTCGTTGCCGAGTTCGCGGTAGTACCGATAGGAATCGTCCTCGACCGGGCCGTGCACCGTCACCACTGTCGGTAGTCCGAGCTTTTGGTAGGCGGGCACGTTGAGGGGTCCTGCGAAGGTGTGGTCGTGCACTACGTCGATACCCGAGGTGGCGGCGATGTGCTCGATGGCCCGTCGCGACTTGAGCGCATGGACTACTTCCGGAAACGGCTCGCCGAGCCGCTCGGGCAGCGCCCGATCCCACACCGGGACGAACTTGGCCTTGGTGCCGGGTTCACCCGCGCCGATGAGTGTCACGTCGTGGCCGCGGGCGACCAGCGCATCGACCAGATCCGCGACGACCGCCTCGACGCCGCCGTACGCCTTGGGCGGCACGTCGAAATACGGGGGAACAACCATCGCGATGCGGAATCGCTCACCGACGTGGTCGACCGACAGCAGATCCGAAGACGCAATCGGCGCCGAGCTGGGCGCGGATAACCGTTGACTCATGACCATCCTTCCAAGCAACCGTTGGCACTCGCATCCACCCAGCACTCGGAGCACTGGGCGCCGAACGTGGCGGCCGCCGCGGCGGAGGTGGAGACAATGCCTGCACCGCCGTCCATCAGGGCTTGGTTGGCCTGGTCGCGCCGGGGCGCGAGCAGGGGGGCCGACAGAGACGTACCTCATGATCAACTATTCAAACCACGCAGCCGGTCCCAATTTTGGGCCCGACCGAGCAAGCGCTCGGCCGGGTTACCGGCCTCAGGGCAACTCGGGCTGCATCCGCAGCGGCACACCGATCCGATTCCACAGGTTGATCATCGCGGTGATCGCTACCAGACCGGCGCGCGCGCCCGTCTCGAAGTGCTTCTCGACATCCGCCCAGATCTCATCGCTCACGCCATGCTCACCGAGCTTGGTAACCGCCTCGGCATAGGCTAGCGCCGCACGCTCCTGCTCGGTGTACAACGCCGATTCCCGCCAGGCGTCGAGCTGGAAGATCCGCTTCTCGGTTTCGCCTGCCAGGCGGGCATCGGTGGTGTGCATATCGATGCAATACACACAGCCGTTGATCTGCGAGCCGCGGATCTTCACCAACTCGCGGATCGTCGCATCCAACGGGCCACGGCGGATCGCCGATTCCGCGGCAAACCAGGCGTGGTAGATCTCGGGGGCAACCTCGGCCATATTCATTCGTGCCACGGTGTTCGTCCTCTCCTCGGTGCTTACTCCTGCACCTTGGAGACGACACAGCCGCCGCGGCTGTGACACCCGGGGACCTCGCCCTCACACATCCGGCTGGCATCGAGTCGGATCCGGCAGATCACCGCAGGCCACATTGCCGTGTGCGGTCAGCACATTCCGCCCCGCCTCGTCGGTCAGATAGCGCCGGAAAGCGGCCGCCAGCGAGTCGCCGGGCAATTCCCCATAGCTGTAGGCGAATTCGATCCCCCAGAACGGGTACGTGCGGTCGATCGCACTGTCACGGGACGCGGCGACGCCATTGATCGCCACGGTCGGCACCCCCACCCTCGTCGCCTCGGAGAACTCGCTGTAGCCGATCGCGCCGCGCAGGTCCGCGACGGCTTGCAGCATGTCCTTGGTGACCTGTACGTCGCAATGCGCGGCATCCGGCGGCGGGAGGTCCTCCAGCGCCTTACAGCTCACGTGGGAACGGATGACCTGTGGCTGGGTCAGCAGTCGCCGTTCGAAGGTATTCCTGGTCCCGGAACCGGGGATGCGATTGACCAGGACGATCGGCAGATCCGGTCCGCCGACGTCGCGCCAGTTGGTGATGCGATCCTGGTAGATGTCCTCGATCTGTGCGGCCGTCAGGCTGCGGACACCCACGTCCTTGTGCACGACCATGGTGAACAACGACAATCCGAGTGGTCGCTTGAGCAATGCCGCGTACCCCTCGCCCTTCGGCCCGTCGGTGATCGCCAGCAGTTCGCGGTTGTTCTTGCCCTCCTCGATGAGCCGGTCGAGGCCGCGTTCGGTGCCCTCGAAGGCGAAGGTGAATTCGGCTCCGGTGCAGCGCTTCCGGTACTGCGCGGCAGCATCCAGGATGACGGGGGCGAACGCGGACGACCCGACCAGCGTGAGCTTGCCCGCGGCACAGTCCAGCGGTGTCGGATCCGGCTCGACCGCGGCGACGACGAGCTGGACGACGATCACCAGCACCAGAAAAGCGGTGAGCGCCAGCATCACTCGGGACGCGCCGGTACGACTCTGGGTCTCGGTGACCGTCCCGCCCTTGATACCGCCTTGCAGCACCGGCGCGCGGTATTCCCCCGTCCCTTCGGAGCGCTGCAGGATGGCCAGGATCTTGTAGTGATCGCCACGGTTCAACGACACCTTCGGCAGGTCGATCACGCCGATGTGCCCGATCATGTCCTCCCGCACCGCGATTCCCGAGTCGCGGTCCAGACTGTCGGCGAGGCCAGGTTCGCTCAGCTCGGTCACCGCCATGCCGATGACTCGGCGCTGCGGAAAATGCAGGTGCAGGCCGACCCGGCCGACATCGGGGGCCTGATAGTCGCGGCTGTCGATGGTCGTGGCACCGCTGTTCTCGATGCGGACCAAGACCACAGACAGATCTTTCAGCTCCGGACTGGAACCGTCCAGATCCGGGCGAAGCTGCGGCAGCACCCCGGGGAAGACCGATTCGATCTCACCGGTGACAGGCGTATCCATCTGCACCCGGTAGCCGAGCTGCCTGCGCCCCACGAAGACGAACTCCCACAAGAAAGCACCAGCCGACAACAGGATTGCGATGATCGCCAGCACGATCTCGACCGGAAAGTCGCCGCCCACCAGAAAATCCACTCCCCAAGAGATCGTCGTACCAACCATTTTCGGGTGAGATCGGCGATCGGCCCATGGACGGCACCATTATTCGACAACAGTTAACCCGGCGGCCACCCGCGACGCGTGGTCAGGGTGCCGCGATCGAGCCGATCTGCCGCGCCGGAATTACGCTGCGGACAGCGACGCAAACCCGTCCGGGTGTCACGCCGACTTGGTCCAGGCCAGCAGGTCATCCAACGGCCATGTATTGATAACCCGCTCCGCCGCAACGCCATTCGCGACCGCTCGCTCGCAGCCGTAGCCCTGCCAGTCCAATTGGCCGGGCGCGTGCGCATCGGTGTCGATGGAAAAATCACAACCCATCTCGACCGCGAGCCGGATCAGCCGGGACGGCGGGTCGCGGCGTTCGGGGCGGCTGTTGATCTCGACGGCGGTGCCGTAGTGGCGGCAGGCCTCGAACACGACCTCAGCGTCGAACGTCGACTCGGGACGGGTGCCGCGCGACCCCTCGACGAGTCGTCCTGTGCAGTGCCCGAGCACGTCGACATTCGGGTTGGCCACGGCATAGACCATCCGCTTGGTCATCGTCTCGCTGTCGGCGCGCAGGTGCGAATGCACACTGGCGACGACGATATCGAGCGCGGCGAGCAGATCGGCGTCCTGGTCGAGGGCGCCGTCGTCGAGGATGTCCACCTCGATGCCGGTGAGGATGCGAAACGGCGCCAGCTGGTCGTTCAATTCCGCGATGACGTCCAGCTGGCGACGCAACCGGCTCGCCGAGAGCCCATTGGCGACGGTCAGCCGTGGCGAATGGTCGGTGAGCGCACAGTATTCGTGGCCGAGCGCCGCCGCGACGCCCATCATCTCCGCGATCGGGCTGCCACCGTCGGACCAGTCGGAATGGGTGTGCAGATCGCCGCGCAACCGGGCTCGCAGCGCCTTGCCCGGCACACCGATGGGCTGCGCGGCCGCACGCAGATCGAGCAGATACTGCGGCATCGCGCCGGAACACGCCTGCTCGATCACGGCTGCGGTCTTCGGTCCGATACCGGCGATGTCACGCCAGCTGTGCGCTGCCCGATGCGCGGACAGTTCATCGGAAGGCAGCTCCGCCACAATGTCGGCGGCGCGCCGGTAGGCCTTCACTCGATGTGTCTGCGACCGCGAACGTTCCAGCCAGAAACCGATCTCGCGCAGCGCCTCCACCGGACCCGGCACACCACTCGGGTCCGATTCGGCGATCGGATCATGGTCTGCCACAGCGGCTATCGAATCCTGCTGTACTTCATGAAGGCCACCCCGTCCTCGAACACCCGGCTGGTGATCATCCGGAACCTGGCCGCGTCGGGCAGCCGCGGACCGGAACCGAACAGCGACCGGCCCCGACCGAGCACCACCGGATACAGCTTGAGGAAGATCTGATCGATCTCCGGCAGCAGCACCTGGGCGAGCTCACCACCGCCGCACAGCCAGATCCCGAGACCGTCCTCGCGCTTGAGCTCACGCACCTTCGCCAGCGGGTCGGCGGAGATCAGCTCCACCGCGGGATCGGGACTCTCCGGCAACGTCGTCGACACGACGAACTGCCGCAGGTGCGCATACGGGCTCGAGGTCCCGGTCCTGACTCCGAAGTCGTGGGTCTTGCGCCCCATCAGCACCGCGTCGAAGTAGCGGTTGCGCTTGTCGATGCCGAGGGACTCCCGCACCTTCGTCGGCAGCGTTTCCGGGTACTGCGCGATGATCGCCGGACCGTGATCACCTCCCACCGGGAAGAAATCGACCGAGCCGTCCTCGGTGGCGATGAATCCATCGATGGTCGATGCGACGTAGTAGGTGAGCTTGCGCATATGTCCTTCCTCCACGGCCGGGCGCGACTCCCGAACCGCCTAGAAGAACCGTAGCTCGCTAGCGTGTCCGGGGGCGAGGCTTCGGCTGGCAGCGGGGGCAGGAATAGGACGAGCGGTTCATGAAACGCTCACGACGGATCGCCGCGCCGCAGCGGCGGCACGGTTCGTCCTCGCGGCCATAAACGGCCAGCGAGCGCTCGAAGTAGCCGGATTGACCGTTCACATTCACATACAAGGCGTCGAACGAGGTGCCGCCCGCGGCGAGCGCCTCGCCCATTACGACGCCGACCTCGGCGAGCAGGGTGCGCAGGGCGGGTCTGGTCAGTCCGGAAGCCGGCCTGTTGCCGTGTATTTTGGCTCGCCACAGGGATTCGTCGGCATAGATATTGCCGATACCGGAAACCACGGACTGGTCGAGCAGCAGCCGTTTGATCTCGCTGTGTTTGGCGTGCAGCGTGGACACCACGGACTCGGAGTCGAAGAGCGGATCCAGCGGGTCGCGAGCGATGTGCGCGACGGGCTCGGGCAGCAGCGTGCCATGGACTGTGACCAGCGGTGCGAGGGCCCAGCCGCCGAAGGTGCGTTGATCGACGAAGCGCAACTGGGTGCCGTCGTCGAGGGTGGCGAGGATGTGGGCGTGCTTCTCCACCGGAGTATCGGCGGGCTGCACCAGCATCTGCCCGCTCATCCCCAGGTGCACGACCAATGCGGTGTCGGGATCGTCGAAGGTGAGCCACAGGTATT
This sequence comes from Nocardia sp. NPDC057440, assembly GCF_042802915.1. Taxonomy (NCBI): domain Bacteria; kingdom Bacillati; phylum Actinomycetota; class Actinomycetes; order Mycobacteriales; family Nocardiaceae; genus Nocardia; species Nocardia sp. NPDC057440. The sequence continues at coordinate 109,466 of NZ_JBHVDF010000014.1, read as the reverse complement.
TGCCGCGGCGCTCGGCCGCGGCCACGCGCAGACCGGTCATCCTGGCGGCCAAGTCTGCCGGACCCTCGAGGTGCCTACGCACCGAACGAGGGTGAGTCACCGTCACCGATTCGACGGCATGGCCGACCACGTGCTCGGCGAGTCCCCGCCGCACGACCTCGACCTCGGGGAGTTCGGGCACGTCAGGCTTCGGCGGTCAGCGCCTGGTAGGCGGCGCCCGCGGCCTTCTGCTCCGCTTCCTTCTTGGATCGGCCGATACCGGAACCGTACGGGCGGCCACCGATCACCGTGGTCGCGGTGAATTCCTTGTCGTGGTCGGGACCCGTCGAAGTGATCTCGTAGCTGGGCACGCCGAGACCGCGTTCGGCGGTGAGCTCCTGCAGGCTGGTCTTCCAGTCGAGGCCCGCCCCCATTCGGGGACCGCGCTCGAGCAGGTCGGCGAACAGCCGCAGCACCACCTCGCGCGCCACATCGATGCCGTGCTCGAGATGCACCGCGCCGAGCAGCGACTCCATACCGTCGGCGAGGATGCTCGGCTTGTCCCGGCCGCCGGTGAGCTCTTCGCCCTTACCCAGCAGCAAGTGCACGCCGAGGCCGCCTTCGCCCAGCCCGCGCGCCACCTCGGCGAGTGCGTGCATGTTCACCACGCTCGCCCGCAGCTTTGCCAGTTCGCCCTCGGACTTCTCCGGGTGCTCGTGGTACAGCCGCTCGGTGATGCTCAGGCCGAGGACCGAGTCGCCGAGGAATTCCAGGCGCTCATTGGTCGGCAGTCCACCGTTTTCATAGGCGTAGGACCGGTGGGTCAGCGCGAGGCGCAACAAATCCGGCTGCACGCCGACGCCGAGCGCGGCGAGCAGCCGGTCATGATCACCGGCTAGGCCCGGTTCGTCCTTACTGACGGTCACGTCGATACGACAGGTCGAACGATCAGACAGCGGCGGTAACCTGGCGGCCCTTGTACGTGCCGCAGGAGGGGCACGCAATGTGCGGCAGGGTCTTCTCGCCGCAGGCGCGGTTCGGGCACGTGATCAGGGTCGGCGCGGTGGCCTTCCACTGACTGCGCCGCGACCTGGTGTTGGAACGGGACATCCGGCGCTTGGGAACGGCCACGACTACTTCTCCTCTTGTCTTATTGCTTGCCAGTTCACAGATCGGTCTTGCTGATCCGGGTCTTAATGATCGGGGTCGGCGGCACCCGAATCGGGGCTGCCACTGCCGGGCGACTCGGTGGCGAACTTCGCCAACCCGGCCCAGCGAGGGTCAAGTATCTCATGCCCATGGCCAGAACCCGCAATCGCCATCCGTACACCGCATTCCGAGCACAGTCCCGCGCAGTCCGGCGAGCACAACGGCTGCAACGGAAGTTCGAGACCGATGGCGTCGATGATCACCGGTTCCAGGTCGATCGTGTCGTCGATCAGACGGTGGATCTCGTCGTCCTCTGTGGTCTGCTCGGTCGCGCTGTCCGGGTAGGCGAACAGCTCGGTCAGGTTGAGCTCGACCTCGCCGGCGAACGGTTCCAGGCAGCGCGTGCACTCCCCTGCCGTCGACGCCGCCACCGTTCCGGTGACCAGCACACCCTCGGATACCGCCTGCACCTGCAGGTCGAGTTCGACATCGGAGCCCGCCGGTATGGCGATCAGGTCCAGCCCGATTCGATCCTTCGTGGTGACGATGCGATGGAACTCCTGCATCGTTCCTGGGCGACGGCCCAGGCTGCGAGTGTCCAGCACGAAGAACGCGTCCGGATTGCGGCGCGCAGCCGCAGAGGGACGCGAGGCAGAACCGGAACCGGCGGACATCACGAAACTCACTCACGTTCGAAGGGAAATGGGCAACCACACCACAATACGCGAGGGGTCACCCGAAGCCCAAAACGCCACCGCCGTCCTGCCGGTAGGCGGCTAGTGGCGATAGTCCCCCGCATAGTCCGGCGCACCCGCGCCGGAACGCAGCTGGTGACGCCCACGACCGACGAGACGCAGGGTGGTGTCGAGGGTCTCCTCGAACTCGGCGAGCTTGCTGTCGACGTAGTGGTCACACTCGTCGCGCATGCGGTCGGCCTCCGCGTGCGCCGCGTCGATCACGCGCGCCGACTCGATGTGCGAGGCCCGCACCACCTCGGTCTGTGTGACAAGGCGATCCCGCTCGGCCTGCCCCTCCGCGACCGAGCGGTCATAGGAGGCCTGGCCCGCCTCGGCCATGCGCTCGGATTCCGCGCGGGCCCGGCCGGTGACGGCCTCGAATTCCGCATTGCCGTCGGCGACGACGCGGTCGGCCTCGGCCTGAGCGGTGTTCACCAGATGATCGGCGTGCGCGCTCGCCTCGGCCACCATGCGATCGGCATGCGCCTTGGCGTCGGCGAGGATCCGATCAGCCTCTTCGCGCGCGGATTCGAGGGTCTCACGGGCCTGCTCATCGGCGCTTGTCACCGTCGTCTCGGCGGCCGAACGGGCGTCCGAGACGATCTTGTCGCGATGATCGAGCACGTCCTGGGCGTCGTCGAGTTCGCCGGGCAACGCGTCACGCACGTCGTCGAGCAGCTCGAGCACGTCACCGCGCGGTACAAGGCAGCTGCGGGTCGGCGGGATGCCGCGCGCCTCCTCGACGATGGCGACCAGCTCGTCGAGTGCTTCGAATACGCGATACATGCTCACTACCCCACTCTCCTGCGGACTACGGCGAACTTTCTCACCGAAGCCCAGTGTGCCCCTCGTCACCGTAAGTACCGAGCCATCCTCCGGTGTGTCGTGCCAGTGTCTCGCACGCCACAAAATCAAGTGGAGGATATACCTCCACTTGGTGTTACATTTATCCAGAAGGTCGCAACAAGATCTTCGTAAGCGAATCCCAGGCCCCCACCGGGACAGTGGGACAGGAGGACGCCGAAGGCTGGACATCCGGAAGCTGATGATTGACAAGTTCCAATTGTTCAGTACATACTGAACAAGCAGTAACCAAGGAACTTGCGTGAGAAGTCGGCGGGAAGGAAAGCGATGACCATCGCTGTTGTCCCAACCAAAGGCTCTGTTCGATCGGAAAGACAATGACTGTTCTGGAAATCCCGCGACCGGCGGCCGCCAGCATCTACACCCCCTGGGTTGGCCCGTACCCGGTACTGCGGTCGGCAGCATCGGTTGCCCCCCGGTTCGAACAGCTCATGCAGTACCTGCGCGGCGACCGTCCCTTCGCCCAGCTGATCCGCTTCGCACTGGTCGGCGGATCGAGCAATATCGCCTACGTCCTGCTGTTCTTCGCGATGCACGGCATCGGTCCCCTGATCGCCAACGTGGTCGGGTCGATCGTCAGCACCATCATCGCCAACGAGCTGCACCGTCAGCTCACCTTCCACGCATCCGGCCGGGTCGGCTGGTTCACCGCACAGTGGGAAGGCGGCGGCCTGGCGCTGATCGGCCTCGGCATCACCACAGCGGGGCTGGCCGCCCTCGATGTCTGGACACCCGGCATCGGCGGCGCCGCAGAAGCCGGCGCCATCCTCGCAATCACCGCCGTAGTCGGCGGAATGCGCTTCCTGGCGCTGCGCGATTTGGTCTTCTAGGAACTGGTTTCGTGAGTACATGGGTAACTCACCGGGAACCAGCTAACCGACCGATCGCCTCACGGCCTGCCGCCAACGCCACTGCTACCGCGTCTGAGCCGGCCTGAAGACGCGGACGACTCAGCTGCGCTGCTCGGCGAGGCGGTCGAGCAGGCGCTTGTGGACCGAAGGCGGAAGCATGTCGGTGATATCGCCGCCGAAGGTCGCCACTTCCTTGACCAGAGAGCTGGACAGGAAGCTGAACGACGGGTTGGTGGCGATGAAGAAGGTGTCGACTCCGGAGAGCTTCTTGTTCATCTGCGCCATCTGCAGCTCGTAACCGAAGTCGCTCGCGTCGCGCAGGCCTTTGACGATCGCGGTGATGCCCTGCTCCCGCGCGAAATCGACAAGCAGGCCGTACCACGACTCCACCCGGATATTCGGCAAGTGCGCGGTGGCCTCGCGCAGCATCTCCATGCGTTCCTCGACGCTGAACATGCCCTTCTTGCTCTTGTTGATCATGACGGTCACCACGACCTCGTCGAACTGGGCCGAAACCCGGTTGAAGACGTCGATATGCCCATTGGTCACCGGGTCGAACGAGCCCGGGCACAACGCTCCTGCCATAGCTCAAACGCTAGCAGGCGGCCCGCAGGCGAATTCCGCGAGCTCGATCCTGGTCTCGCCGTACTTGCGCACCTTCGCCGGGACATACCCTGCGGGCCAATCGATCTCGGGCGAGCGGATGGAGCGTTCCACCACGACGAGCGCGCCGGGCGCGAGCCAGCCGCGCTCGGCAAGGGCACGGACATCGTCGGTCACCGCGGCGGTGTCCAAGTCATACGGTGGATCGGACAGCGCCAGGTCGTAGTCACCGGCGCCTGCGTGCGCCAAGACGGCCGTGACCGCGCCGACACGCAGTTCCGCGCCGGGCAGGCCGAGGTCGGCGATATTGCCGCGCACGATCGCCGCGGCCTTGCGGTCGGATTCGATCAGCAGCGCATGCCGTGCGCCACGCGACAGCGCCTCGAGGCCGAGTGCGCCTGAACCCGCGTAGAGATCGAGCACGCGCACGCCGTCGAAGTCCATCCTGGCCTCCAGCGCGCTGAACAGCGCCTCACGCACCCGGTCGGAGGTGGGCCTCGTGCCCGCGGGCGGCACCCGTAGCCGCCGCCCGCCCGCTGTTCCCGCGACGATCCGCGTCATTCGCCCGCGGACTCGCGCACGACCAACTCGACGAGCAAATCGCCGCCCTCGACCTGCTGCACCCGGCCGATCGCGATCCGCCCGACCGTGCCCGCGCGCGGCGCGGTGATCGCGGCCTCCATCTTCATCGCCTCGATGGTGCCGATGGTGTCACCCGCGCCGATCGAATCACCTTCCGACACAGCCAGAGTCACCACACCCGCGAACGGAGCGGCGATATGGCCCGGGTTGGTCTTGTCCGCCTTCTCCGCGGCCGGGATCTCGCTGGCGATGGACCGGTCGCGAACCGCGACAGGACGCAACTGGCCGTTGAGGATGCACATCACCGTGCGCATACCGCGCTCGTCGGGCTCGGAGATGGCCTCCAGACCGATGAGCAGAGTCACGCCCTTCTCCAATTGCACCCGATGCTCGTCGCCGCGGCGCAGGCCGTAGAAGAACTGGTTGGCCGACAGGCCCGAGGTGTCGCCGTACTGCTCGCGGTGCGCGAGGAATTCGGCGGTGGGGCCGGGGAACAACAGCCGGTTCAGCGTGTCCCTGCGGTCCTGCGAGGACCCGGCGAGCCCGGCCTCGTCCCCGGCCGTCAGCGGGGTCTCCGGTTTCGCGGGTCCCCGACCTGCCAGTGCCCTGCTGCGGAACGGTTCCGGCCAGCCGCCTGCCGGCGTGCCAAGTTCTCCACGCAGGAAGCCGATGACCGAATCGGGAATGTCATAGCGGCCAGGGTCGGTGGCGAAGTCGTCGATATCGACGTCGGTGCCGACCAGCGCGAGCGCGAGGTCGCCGACCACCTTCGACGACGGGGTCACCTTCACCAGGCGACCGAGCAGCCGATCTGCCGCCGCGTATTTCGCTTCGACCTCTTCGAACCGGTCACCGAGCCCGAGCGCGATCGCCTGCTGACGCAGGTTCGACAACTGACCGCCGGGGATCTCGTGGGTGTAGACGCGACCGGTCGGGGCGGGCAGCCCGGACTCGAAGGGCGCGTACACCTTTCGCAGTGCCTCCCAGAACGGCTCCAGATCGCAGACGTTCTGCAAGTTCAGACCGGTGTCGTACTCACTGTGCGCGGCGGCGGCGACGATCGCCGACAGCGCGGGCTGGCTGGTGGTGCCCGCCATGGCGGCGCTGGCGCCGTCGACCGCGTCGGCGCCGGCCTGCCAGGCGGCGAGATAGGTGGCCAGCTGGCCGCCGGGAGTGTCATGGGTGTGCACGTGCACCGGCAGGTCGAAGTTACGGCGCAGCGCGGTCACCAAGGTGGCGGCAGCGGGGGCACGCAGCAGACCTGCCATGTCCTTGATCGCGAGAACGTGTGCGCCCGCGTCCACGATCTGCTCGGCCAGCTTGAGGTAATAGTCGAGGGTGTAGATGGTCTCGTCCGGGTTGGACAGGTCACCGGTGTAGCTCATCGCGACTTCGGCGATGGCGGTGCCGGTTTCGCGCACCGCATCGATGGCGGGGCGCATCTGATCGACATTGTTGAGCGCGTCGAAGATGCGGAAGATATCGATGCCGGTCGCGGTGGCCTCGGACACGAATGCGCGAGTCACCCGCTCGGGGTACGGGGTGTAGCCGACGGTGTTGCGGCCACGCAGCAGCATCTGCAGGCAGATGTTCGGCACGGCCTCGCGCAGCGCGGCCAGCCGCTCCCACGGATCCTCGTACAGGAAGCGCAGCGCCACATCATAAGTCGCGCCGCCCCATGCCTCGATGGACAGCAACTCAGGGGTCATCCGCGCGACATGCCCCGCTACCGCGAGCAGGCCGTTGGTCCGAACCCGGGTGGCCAGCAGCGATTGGTGCGCGTCACGGAAGGTGGTGTCGGTGACGCCGACAGCCTTCTGTTCGCGCAGCGCGCGCGCGAAACCCTCGGGGCCGAGGCTCAGCAACCGCTGCCTGGAACCCGGGGGCGGCGGCACCGTCAGATCGAGCGCGGGCAGCTTGTCATGCGGATAGACCGTCGTCGGTCGCTCACCGTGCGGCTTGTTCACGGTGACATCGGCCAGATAGGTGAGGATCTTGGTGCCGCGGTCGGCCGACCCGCGCAGCGTCAGCAGCTGCGGGCGCTCCTCGATGAACGAGGTGGTGACCCGGCCCGCACGGAAATCGGGGTCGTCGAGCACCGCCTGCAGGAACGGAATGTTGGTTGCCACGCCGCGGATTCGGAACTCCGCCACCGCGCGCCGGGCCCGCGCGATCGCGGTCTCGAAATCGCGGCCTCGACAGGTGAGCTTCACCAGCATGGAGTCGAAGTAGGCGCCGACCTCGGCGCCAAGGTTCGCACCGCCGTCCAGACGAATTCCCGCGCCGCCGGGGGTGCGGTAGGCGGTGATACGGCCGGTGTCCGGACGGAAACCGTTGGCCGGGTCCTCGGTGGTGATGCGGCACTGCAGCGCCGCGCCGCGGATCTGCACGGTCTCCTGGCTCAAGCCGAGCTGCTCGAGGGTCTCCCCTGCCGCGATACGCAGCTGCGACTGCACCAGGTCCACATCGGTGATCTCCTCGGTCACCGTGTGTTCGACCTGAATACGCGGGTTCATTTCGATGAAGACGTGACGACCGCGCTCGTCGAGCAGGAACTCGACAGTGCCCGCGCAGCTGTAGCCGATCTGCCGAGCGAAGGCGACCGCGTCGGCGCAGATCTTTTCGCGCAGTGCGGGATCCAGATTCGGCGCGGGCGCGAGCTCGATCACCTTCTGGTGCCGCCGCTGCAGCGAACAGTCCCGCTCGAACAGGTGCATCACGTTGCCGTGCTGATCGGCCAGGATCTGCACCTCGATGTGACGCGGGTTCACCACGGCCTGCTCGAGGAACACCGTCGGATCACCGAAGGCCGACTCGGCCTCCCGCGATGCCGCCTCGATCGACTCACGCAGGTGCTCGGGGGCGGCGACGCGGCGCATGCCGCGACCACCGCCACCGGCGACCGCCTTCACGAAAATCGGGTAGTCCAGCTGCTCGGAGGCCTCGACCAGTGCCTCGACGTCCGCCGACGGCTCACTGGAGCGCAGCACCGGCAACCCGGCCGCCTTCGCCGCCGCGATGGCGCGCGCCTTGTTTCCAGCCAGCTCGAGCACCTCCGCCGAAGGACCGATGAAGGTGATGCCCTCACGCGCACAGGCGGCAGCCAGGTCAGGGTTCTCGGACAGGAAGCCGTAGCCGGGATAGATCGCGTCGGCGCCCGCCGACTTGGCGGCCTCGATAATCGCCTCGATGGAGAGATACGCCCGGACCGGGTGGCCCTCTTCACCGATCTGGTAAGACTCGGCCGCCTTCAACCGGTGGACCGAATTGCGGTCCTCGTAGGGGAAAACCGCGACGGTTCCGATGCCGAGCTCATAGGCCGCGCGGAAGGCCCGGATCGCGATTTCACCGCGGTTGGCAACCAAGACTTTCGAGAACATTGGCCTAAGGTACCCGGCCCCGACGATGCTTCTGACACAGAAGGCCCCTTCGCAGGGTTCTTCACAACGCGACCTAGCAAGCTTGCGAAGTTGCGGTAATGCTGTGTTCATTTGCAGCGCCTTCGGCGCTGCGTGTTCGCGGCCCCCTTGGTGAGCGTGGGGGAGGGAGGGGTGGTGTTGGGGAGGGGGGGGGGGGGGGTGGGGT
>NZ_JBHVDF010000014.1:60697-101107 GCF_042802915.1 Nocardia sp. NPDC057440 | reverse complement strand
AGACTTGCGCCTTCGGCGCGTGCGCTTCGACGGCTCGGAAGCGAGACGGGCCGCGAACTCTAGTGCTGGGTCTCGCTTCGCTCGGAAGGCGTCATCGTGCCCAGTGGGGGCGTGGGTAGCTGAGCTTGCGACTTCGGTCGATGCGTTTCGGCTGTTGGGGAGGCGGGGCGGGCCGCGAACTCTAGGGCTCGGTCTCGCTGCGCCCGGAAGGCGTCATCGTGCCCAGTGGGGGCGTCGGTAGCTGAGCTTGCGACTTCGGTCGATGCGTTTCGGCTGTTGGGGAGGCGGGGCGGGCCGCGAACTCTAGGGCTCGGTCTCGCTGCGCTCGGAAGGTGTCATCGTGCCGAGTGGGGGCGTTGGGGGGATTGTCGCGACATGGTGGATTCACCTGGGCTGATGAGGACGCGAGGCCAGGGGCGCGAACTCCAGTACTCGGTCATGCTCCACCTGAAAGGCGTCATCGCGCCAAGTGGGAGCTTCGGGGGGATGCTCACGACTTCGGCGGGATGCACATCGGCTGATGTGGACGCGGGACCGGGGCCGCGAACTCCACCCGAAAGGCGTCATCGCGTCGACGGGCGCGGCGGTAGCGGGGCTTACGACCCTGGCGGATGCGTTGCCCCGTGCTGGGCGGGTTTCCGCGCAGTCTGTGCTGCGCGATGGCGGGGGGTGGGGGCTGCCCTATGCTGGTTGGTGCAGCTGGTTCGCTGGTGCGCAGACGAGATGGAGCCCCGACGTCGCGTGCCGGAGTCGAAGCTCGCGGATTCGAATGCCGGGTGCGCGGGTGAAGAGGGAACCCGGTGAGAATCCGGGACTGTCCCGCAGCGGTATGCAGGAACGACCGCCGTCACAGGCACTGAGTTCACGGGCGATCTGCCCCGCGACTTGGGAAGCGACGGCCAGTAGGTGAGCCCCGGCGCAGGCCGGGGTCGGCCAGAAGGCCCGTGCCCGCAAGTCCGAAGACCTGCCAGCCGTGCCGGATACGCCGTATCCGGCGGCCACCGCCTCGTGGATTGGGCGCGCGGACCACCAGTGCGACGTGTCGGGCTCTCCTGTCGGTTTTCCGGCATGTCACTTGGTTTTCCGTGTGCTCGTAGGGCGTCTGGCTCTCAACTCAGCACTGGAGAAACATCGTGACTGTTTCACATCACACACCGTTCACCGCAACGGTTCTCGGCCTGCCGCGGGTGGGGCCGCACCGTGAGCTCAAGCGCGCCACCGAGTCCTATTGGGCCGGGCGCATCGACGCCGAGCAGCTGCACACCGTCGCCCGCGATCTGCGGCGCACCCAGCTCACCGCACTACAGGCGGCCGGGCTCGACTCGATTCCTGTCGGGACATTCTCTTACTACGACCAGGTGCTCGACACCGCCGCGCTGCTCGGCGCCCTGCCACCGCGGGTGGCAGGCATCGCCGATCCGCTGGACCGCTATTTCGCCGCCGCACGCGGCACCGACACGGTCGAGCCGCTCGAGATGACCAAGTGGTTCGACACCAACTACCACTACCTGGTGCCGGAAATCGGTGCGGACACCACATTCGCACTGCATCCCGAGCAGCTGCTCGAGCAGCTGCGCGAGGCGCTCGCTCTGGGAACACCGGCGCGGCCGGTCGTCGTCGGCCCGATCACCTTCCTGAAGCTGGCCAAGACGACCGGCGGCGCCGCGCTGGATCGACTCGGCGAGCTTGTTCCCCTCTACCGTGAGCTGCTGCGGCTGCTGGCCGCGGCGGGAGCCGAGTGGGTGCAGCTCGACGAGCCCATCACAGTCACCGATCTGACCGCCGACGAAATCGAGCTGGTGCGAACCACCTACGCGGAGCTGTCGGCGGCGCGGGACCGTCCGGCGATCCTGGTGGCCACCTACTTCGGTAAGCCGGGCGCCGCGCTCAGCGCACTGGCAGACACCGAGATCGAGGGCATCGCACTCGATTTCACCGTGCCGACCGATCTCTCGGAGGTGGTCGCGGTACCGGCGCTGGCGGACAAGCTGCTCGTCGCCGGTGTGGTCGACGGCCGCAATGTCTGGCGTACCGACCTTGATCGGGCGCTGGCCACTCTCGGCACCCTGCTGGGATCCGCGGCGACGGTGGCGGTGTCCAGCTCCTGCTCACTGCTGCATGTTCCCTACACCCTCGACACCGAGACCGGCCTGGACGAGCAGCTGCGGTCGTGGCTGGCCTTCGGTGCGGAAAAGGTCGCCGAGGTGCGAGTGCTCGCCACCGCGCTGAACGAAGGCCCACAGGCCATCGCCGCCGAATTGGACACCGTCCGTGCGGCCTTGCAGGCACGGCGAGCCGATCCCCGGCTCGACAATCCGCAGGTGCGTGCCAGGCTGACCGCGCTCGGCCCCGAGGCCGTCCGGCGTGCGCCCGCCGAGCAACGTCGGGTACTGCAGGCCGAACGGTTGCAGTTGCCGTCGCTGCCGACCACCACGATCGGCTCCTACCCGCAGACCTCCGCGATCCGGCTGGCACGAGCGGCGCTGCGCACCGGCGAGATCGATCAGGCGGAGTATGTCCGCAGGATGCAGGCGGAGATCGCGGATGTCGTTGCACTGCAAGAGAAGCTGGGGTTGGACGTGCTCGTGCACGGTGAGCCCGAACGCAACGACATGGTGCAGTACTTCGCCGAACAGTTGGACGGCTTCGCCGCCACCGAAGCGGGCTGGGTGCAGTCCTACGGCACCCGCTGCGTGCGGCCGCCGATCCTGTATGGCGATGTGGCACGCCGTGCTGCGATGACCGTCGACTGGATCACCTACGCCCAATCGCTCACCGACAAGCCGGTCAAGGGCATGCTCACCGGCCCGGTGACGATCCTGGCCTGGTCTTTCGTGCGCGATGACCAACCGCTCGCCGATTCGGCACGCCAAGTGGCGCTGGCGATCCGGGACGAGACGGTGGACCTGCAGGCCGCAGGCATCCGCATCGTCCAGGTCGACGAACCCGCGCTGCGGGAGCTGCTGCCACTGCGGGCCGCCGATCAGCAGGCGTACCTCGACTGGTCGGTGCAGGCTTTCCGGTTGGCGACCTCGGGCGTTTCGGATGCGACCCAGATCCACACCCATCTCTGCTACTCGGAGTTCGGTGAGGTCATCGATGCGATCGCCGGCCTCGACGCCGACGTGACATCGATCGAGGCGGCCCGTTCCCACATGGAGGTACTCGACGATCTCAACGCCGCGGGCTTCGACCTCGGTGTCGGCCCCGGCGTCTACGACATCCACTCGCCGCGGGTGCCGAGCGTCGACGAGATCACCGCCGGTTTGCGCGCGGCACTGAAAGCTGTTCCGGCCGAACGGCTCTGGGTCAATCCGGACTGCGGATTGAAGACCAGGGGACCAGTCGAGGTCGAAGCATCGCTGCGCAATATGGTCGCCGCCGCGGCCGCCGTCCGCTGATCTATACGGCGTATCGGATGCGTTCGCAATAATGCGTTCGCACTCCACTCCTTACTCCCTCCGGAACTCCGGAGGGAGTAAGGACCCCGAATAAGAAATAGCTTTACCGAATTACCCGTGGCCTCAGCCCGATTCGGGCCCCGGCCACGGCCGCCGCCGACGCGCCGAGTAGCGCTCACATACCTCTCCGGCCCGCAGTAACGGCCGCAACCGCGACTTTGCGCCGATCCCACGCCGCCACGCGGTATGACATCCCGGGCAACGCTCCATGTGCATCCCCTCCTCGCACGATCGAAACACCTCGAATCCCCTGTGCTGTCTTCGACGCGCGCGCACCCGATCGGGTTCCCCTCTTCACGACAGGTTTCGGATCGCCGCGGCCGGACAGCCGCCGACCCCTCCTCGAAACGTCTGCGAAACCTGTTCGTAACTGCGATTTCCCGACAGAAACCTCTAGACATCTATCGGACCGTCGATTAATGTGACGTTATATAGCGGCACGATAGACAGTGAGTCGCTAGCCGGGGATTCCCGGGCGATCCAGAGATCGTGAAGGACGCAAACGATGACCAGGACCAACCCACAGCGACGGGCCACAAAGACCCTGCTTCGCCTGCTGATCGTGAGCGCAACGGTGGTGACCCCTGCGGTGCTGATGCCCGCGCAGGTTCTAGCCCAGCCCGGCCCGGCCGTTTCGACGGTGCGGACCGAATCCCCCAGCCACCACGGACGTGACAAATCGGGGCGCGAATTACAGCGCCACCGCAGGCGCGACGAGGAGCACCAACGTCGCCAGAACTGCGGAACGCAATTCATTCCCGGCCCGCTCTTCTGCGGAATCTTCACTAACTGACCAGCGAAACGCCAGTTAGCACCCAGACCTCACCAGCTTAATTGCAGCTCGAAATTGAATGGAGAAATCCAATGACCACCAATATCAACACCCGCCGCCTGCTGACCTGCGCCGCCATCGTCGGCGCGATCACCACCGCAGGTGCGGGTATGGCATCCGCAGTTCCCGGTGACCATTCCGGTGGCGGGTCGCGCGCCGGTTCCTACAGCTCCGGCGATTCGACCGGCGCGCATCACATCGACCCCATGGGTTACCACCACGTCGAAAACAATCCGCTGCGGGAGATCGAGCAAGAGGACGCCCGTACCGAATACCACCAGCGTCAGAATCAGAACCAGGTCGGCAATAACGCCCGCACCTACCAGGTTCAGGGTTCCGAAAACGGTGGCTGGAAGGTCTGCAAGCCCCAGGCGCGGTACTGCAAATAAGCCGATGCCATTGACCGCCGCCACGGAGTCGAACTCCGGCGGCGGTCAACGCTGCGGCGTCGACTATCACTATCTCCACACCCCCCCAGCGAACGTGCCGCTACTCAGCGGCACATTGCATGACGCATGAACTACCCGGATAGCCCGAGCGACGTCGGCTGATGGGACAGACGACGAAAGAGAGAAGCCGATGTTCACAAAGAGCGGACGTGAGAAGGCCACGCCGGTGTGTACTGACCGGGGCCCTTCGAAGGCCAAGACACTGGCTGTGCTCGCCATCACCGCGGTGACGGCAGGCGGCCTCGGTATCGGCGCGGGAACCGCCGCGGCCGAGCCCGCAGTGCCGTGCCGGTGGGCGGGCGACACCTACTCCCAGGGCAAGACGGTGAATGCGGGAGGCTGGAGCTTCACCTGCCGATCGGATAGCTTCGGCGGCCCCAATTGGGTTCGCGGGCATGCGGTCAACGGGCACAGCACCGTCCACAACCCCGGCGCGTACACGAACCCCGCCGGTCTGTTCAGTCCGGGCGCGCGCCAGCCGGGAACCTCGTACAACGACTACTGCGTCGGCAGTCAACTGATCGAAGGCGCCGAGGACGTGTACCAGGTCGTCGCGGACCGAAACGGCTTCGTGTACTGGAAGGCCGCGGAGTCGATCGACATGTGGAGCTTCGACGGGGGAACCGGGCCGCAGCGGTCCTGGCGGTCCGCGAGCCTCTGCTATGACGGCAACCTGGCCTAGATCCCCAGCGCCGCGTTCAGGGACGTGCCGGGGACCTCGCGGGCCGCTGCTCGGATTCGAGCCGGATCCGCTCGCTGAGGTCACCCGGCACGTGCCACATGATGTCCGCGCGGGTGGCCGCCATCAGTTTGCGACGGATGGCCACGACCTGGGCATCGACTGTTCGAATGGAACTACCGCGACGCGCGGCGATCGCGCTGTTGGCCCAGCCCGCAGCCGCGAGAACCGCGACGTCGCGTTCCGCGGGCGAGAGCTCCTGCCAGCGTGAGGCAGGCGCACGCGCCGCGGGGACATCGGTGGGCAGTTCTTCGATGGTGAACCTGCCGAGCATGAACCGTTGCAACTCATCGTGGTCCGGCCGCATACGCGCGCCACGGCGGGCGGCCGCGGTGTAATCCGTCGTGCCGAGAATCGAGGTCGCCACCGCGACCGCCTGTTCGGTGCCGCGAGCCACCAGCGTCACCCGCTCGGAGGCAATACCCATCGATCGGTGCAATGTGGCGATACCGCCTTGGAGATAGGCGATTTCGGTCGCCGCGGCACGCAGCTCGGCGCGACTGCCATCTCGTGCGCCGATCCTGGCGGACAAAATGTAGGTCAGCGCCATCATGCTGAAGTGGATGATCCAGCCGGCCGTCCATCGGTCACCCGAGATCAGTAGACGTTCCAGCGCCCCGCGGCCGATTTCCAGCGCATCGCGCGGATCGCCGTGCCTCGATACCGCGATCAACCAGGCCACCTCCCCCCAAGAAATGGCCCATTGGGAATCGCTGGCGATGGCCCGATCGAGATGCTCCCGCGCGGCGCTGAGCGCTTGCTCGGCATCACCCAGGTTCGCGCAGGACAGCGCGGCGAACAGTTCGCTGCGCTGCACCCCGCCCGCGTCGTCGACCTCGGCGAACTTCCTACTCGCCCGGGTCAATACATCAATGGCTCGCGGGTCGAGGTGCATGAGCAGCAGCTCTATGCCCCAGGTGAACTCCACGGGGGCAGGCAAGCCGATATCTTGCAGCGCGGTCTGGCGCCAGTTCTGTTGCAGTGCCGGATCGGAGAGGCATTCGATGGCGCACTCGTCCAGCAGTTGCGCGGTATAGGCATGTCTCCCCTGCCAGATCGCCACCCAGCCGACCAGCGCGGTCGCGGTGATCCGCAGCTGGGTCGGCGGCGGATCGACCTGCCTGATGGCTTCGAGGGCTTGTTCGGTGATGCCCCCGATGGCGCGGTTGGCACCGGTGATGAACGGAATGCGCAGCGCCATGAGAATGGCGGCGGTCTCCAGTCCGATGACGGCTTCCGTGGGTTCGACGAGACTGGTTTCGATGCCGAGCAGGATGTTGCACCACGCAGTACGCGCCCAGTCGAGCCAGTCCTTTTCGTGCGGGCCGTACCACGTGGCCTGGCCCGCGGCGACTTTGTCCCGGTAGTAGCGCCGATGGCGGGCAAGCAGCCGAGCTTCGTCCATGCCGTCACCACGCTGGGACAGTCGGTCCCGCACGAAAACTCCGACGCTTTCCAGGAGATAGTACCGGACCGTGGTCGGCTCGATGCGGACCGAGACCAACGACCGCTCCGCCAGGCGCTCGAGCAAGGGCTCGATCTCGGCCGCCGGTAAGGATTTGTCGCCGCACACCGCGACGATGGCCTCGGATTCCGCTCCGCTGCCGAGCAGTTCGGCCCCGTCGCTGTCGCACCCGGTCACGAACACCGACATACGGTCGAGCAAGAGTTGTTCGCCCGCGGTGCACAGTCCATATGACCAGGCGATCACATCCCGCACGCTGCGGTGACGTTCCTCGGTCCCCAGCCGGGCGCCGGTGGACCATTGCATGCGCCGGTCGTCGGTATCGCCGGTGAGTTCACGCAGCACAATGATGGGCGGCCGATGGAGCAGGCGAGCCGCCGCCAGCCGGATGAACAGCGGATTGTTGTCCACATGCCAGCAGATCTGCTTGGCGACGGCGAGTTCCTCCGGATTGCCGGAGATCGGCCGACCGGTGAGCTCCGCGCGCCGCCGGAACAGCTCGAGTGCATGACCGGACGACATCGGGGGAACCGTCACGATGTGTTCGTCGATCCACCCCACCGGTTCCCGGCTGGTCGCGATGATGGTCAGGCTCGGCACCGCTTCCAGCAGACCGACGATCAACGGGCCGACCCCCGCGAGCACATGCTCGCAGTTGTCCAGCACCAATATCGTCCGATGACTGCCCGCGATGTGACCACCGGTGAATGTCTCCACCAGGCCGTCCCAGGCCGACCTTGCGGCGATGTCCGCCGTCACCACCGACTGCACCACTTCTTCGGCCACGACGCCCGCGTCGGCGCCCGCCGCCAGCCGGGACAGCCGCGTCCAATAGACCGTGTGGTCGGGCGTCGGCCGAAATCGGCGCAGCGCTTCGGTCGCCAACGTGGTCTTGCCGATTCCACCTGGTCCGGCCAGGGTGATGAGTCGCGCGGTCGCGGCGGCCAGCAGAGTGCCGATCCGCTGCAATTCAGTGTGCCTGCCGACGAACTCATGCGCCGCGGCGGGAACTTCATCGCCGGGTCTCACTGCAGACATCCTTGCTCACCTATCGATTTCGAGGCCACATGTAGCAGTAGCCTATCGATAACGAGCAACTCTACTGGTGCGACGTGGCCTGCGTTCGGATTCGTGCCGAACGCGCTCTGCGAGTTCCTCGGGAATATAGCGGGCGATCTCGTTGCGCGAGGCGATCATCAGCTTCTGCCTGATGGTCGCGACCTGGGCGTCGACGGTCCGAACCGAGCTGTGGCGACGGACGGCAATCGCGCTGTTGGGCCAGCCGGCCGCGGCGAACACCGCCACATCACGCTCTGCCTGGGATAACTCGCTCCACAACGAGGGGTTTCGCGCCGGCACCGGCACCGGCAGCGGCCGCGAAACCTCAACGGCGCTTCGGATCTCCTGACCGACCGAGTCGATCCACGATTTGTCCGCCGGACTGTGCCACACGACATGCCCGGCAGCGACCTTGTCACGGAAGTAGCGGCGGTGCCGCGCGGACAGCAGTTCCGCCGCCGCGCGATCGCGGTGATGTAGCCGATCGCGCGCGAAGACTTGCACGCTTTCCACCAGATACCAGCTCATCGCGGTCGGGGTGAGGTGCACCGACAGCAGTGAACGTTCCGTCAGACGTTCGAGCAGGTGCTCGATCTCGCCCGCGGGGAGGATGTCGTCCGCGCACACCGCGATCACGGCGTCGAGTTCGATGCCCCGGTGCGGCGATTCGCCGTCGTCGGTCTCATGGCCCGCCGCGAAGACCGATAGCCGCTCGAGCAGTAATTGTTCCCGCACGCCACACAGCGCGAATGACCAGGCGAGAACGTCGTACACCCCGCGGTGGCGGGCTTCGGTGCCCGCCCGTGCGCCGTGCGTCCACCGTAGTCGCTTGTCGTCGGCGCCGCCGCTGAGTTCGCGCAGCACCATCGCGGGCGGCTGATGCCGCAGCCGCGCCGCGGACAACCGGATGAACAGCGGATTGTGATCGACGCGGCGGCAGATCCGCGCGGCGACGGCGAGCTGCTGGGAATCATCCGGAATCACCCACCCGACGAGTTCGGCTCGTTGTCTGAACAATTCGAGTGACTGCACCGGCGATAGCGGCGGCACCGTCACGATGTACTCGTCGACCCAGCCGATCGGTTCCCTGCTGGTGGCCAGGATCGTCAGGCCCGGCGCCGCGGCGAGCAGATCAGCGATCAGCGGGCCGACCGCGCCGAGCAGATGTTCACAGTTGTCCAGCACCAAGACCGCTCGGTCCGCGGAGTAGTCGCTGCCGCCGCCGAAGGTGCACACCGCCGACTGCACGACGTCCTGCGCCGTAGCGCGGCAATCGCCTTCCAATTCGGCGAGGCTGGCCCAGTACACCAGGTGGCTCCTGGCGCGGTGCACGCGGCGCACGAACTCCCCCGCCAACCGCGTCTTGCCGATGCCACCCGGTCCTACCAGCGTGATCAGCCGCGCCCCCCCGGCCAGCAAGCCACCTAGTCGGTCCAATTCCACATGGCGGCCGACGAATTCGCTGGTGGGTGCCTGTACCAGGGACATAGGACGAAAGTTAGCCGAATCAACGCGAACGCGCTGGAAATTTCAGGTTACCGGGGTGCTACGCCGACCGACATATCGCCGTATGAGCAGGCTGGTGGTAGTGCATCTGCACAACGGCGCTGTCGAAAGTCATCACATCGACCAGCTGCAGATCCGCCATCGCGGCAGGCGCCGGGAACAGTGGCACGCCGCCACCCAGGACGAGCGGGTGGACGAACAGCCGGTACTCATCGATCAATTCGTGCCGCATGAAGGCCGAAGCCGTCTCGGCGCCGCCGAACAGAACCATGTTGCAGTCCTGCTGGTCTCGTAGTGCGCAGATCTCGTCGACCATGCCGTCGCGCACGACTCGGGTGTTCCAGTCCGCGCTGCGCAGGCTGCGCGAGATGACGAGCTTCGGCGTCTGTTTCCAGCAGCGCGCGAAGTCGACATAGAACTCGGATATCGCCGGATCCCCGTCGGCCGTCGGCCAGAACGATGCCATGATCTCGTACGTCTTGCGTCCGTAGATGAACAGATCGGCCGCGCGAAGCTCATCGAGAAACGATTCGCACAACTCCTCGTCCACCATCGGCCAGTGGATCTCCTGATCCGGCCCCTCCGCAAAGCCGTCGAGCGACATCTGCATCCACAGTGTCACGCTTCCCATACCCAACCCATCTGCTGCCCTCGTGCCGAAGTCAGATTCTGGTGGGAAATGAGGGCAGCGCGCATCGGTAGATTAACTCACGACATACCTAAGTAGGTCGTGAGTGATCACACGACCGGGCGCGCTGGACGGCCACCGACCTGCTCGGTCGGCCCATCAGGGCGTGGCACAAAACCTCGAGGGCGATGAGGGTCCGGGGTGTTTCGCGTAGCCGAATGACATTCCGGCCCAGCGATTCTCGCTCCGCGGACGGCTCCGATGCCGTCGCTGCCTGCCAGCAAACATACCGCTGTTTAACGGCACGTTACAGGTCAGTATCTTCAGCCGTGGGAATAGTGGGCATCGAAGTGGGAATTTCGACCCGGTCAGGCCTGCGACAGCGCCTCGGAGATTTCGGCGTCCTGGTCGAGATGCCGTGCCACGAACAGCGTCACGAGCTCCGCGGTCGCCTCGCCGGACATGCTCTTGGTCGCGGCGAGGCGCTCAGAGAGCTCCGCCCGGTCGGCCGAATCCTTATCGGACTGCTGGAACTTCGCAAAGGTCGTGCGACGGAACAGGTCGACGAAACGCCGGGCGATCCGGTCGGTATCGGCCCGCAGCTTCTCGAGTTCGTCGAGCACCTCGGCGGCGGGAACGCCCGCCACGCCGAGCTTCTCGACGATCCGAACCAGCCTGCGGTCCGCCAGTCGGTAGTTTTCGGCGTCTACGGGCTCATAGAGGCCCGCTGTGACCACGCGAGCGAGCCCGTTGGGCACCTCGTGGAAGCGCTCGGCGAGCTCCGTCGCCGCGATGGTTTCGCCCGCCTCCGGAACCTCCTCGGCAACCTCCGACTTCGCCGCGCCGGGTTCGATGACGCCGAGGATGTCGCCCAGGTCGTCACCACGGTCCCAGGCGTCGAGCAATTCCCTGATGCCGTTGAGTTTGATCCCGCGATCCAGCAGCCGGCTGATCGTGCGGACGCGATTGAGATGCTCCGGTCCATAGAACCCGGTTCGCCCTTTGACCTGGGGCGGGGGCAGGACACCACGCTCGTGGTAGACCCGCAGACTCCGCACGGTCGTGCCGGCCTCGCGCGCCAGCTCGTCGATCGTGTATTCAACAGCGGCAGCCATGGTTCAAGGAAACCACACCGACTCCGCATCAACGGCCGCCACACGGGCCGTTGTGGCCGCTTACATAGCCGCCAGCGACGAATCAGCAAACGCTATTTCGGTCACAGTCTTCCCGTCCATGGAAAACGACGCCCGCGCAACATTTCCACCTGCGCATATCCTTCCGGAATGGACGACTCTGCGGGCTCTCGCGTCAGTGTCGCGGACCGTGAACGCGCGCTACTGGAACTGTCACACCATCTCGGCTCGGGCAGGCTGGACCTTGCCGAGTTCGACGAACGCAGCGCAGCGGTGACTGCGGCCACCACCAAGATTCAGCTTGCCGAGCTGTTCGCCGACCTCCCCGGCAACCTGCCGTCCGCCGCGCCGACCCCGGAGCCGCACCCGATGCGCAGGCTCGTCGCGACCGTCGCGACGATCGCCGTCCTCGCCCTGGCCCTGGCCCTCGCCACCGGCACCTGGTGGCCGCTGCTCGTGACCTTCGGCGCGCCCGCGGTGCTGGCGCTCGCCGTCCGAACAGGCGCGTTGCGGCCCTAGAAGCGGGTCTGCGGCCTGACATGGTTGGCCAGATCGACGAGCCGGTACCGATGCAGACGGTGCGGTGCGATACGCGCCAATGCTCGCAGGCTCGATTCCAGCCCGCCCTGCAGTCCCAGCTCGGTAACCGGGAAGCCGAGAATCCTCGAATCGGGCCCGGCCGGTCGCCCGCCTCCCCGTAGCCACTCCAGGGCCGCCCCGACGACGATCACCTGTAGCTGCAGCGCCCGCGGCTCATCCGGCGCCGCGTCCAGGCGGGTCGCCGCCTCGGTGAGATCGGCCTCGGTGATGTCGGCGACCGGCCGCGACACCAGCAGCAGACAACCGGTCATGCGCGCGACACTGTGATAGCGCGAGGCCTCGGGTACCTGATCGAGGACAGCAACGGCTTCGAGCAGCGCACCATCGGCCGCAAGCCTGCGAGCCAGGCCGAATGCCGCGCTGACCATTCCGTGGTTGGTCTTCCAGACCGTCGCGTAATAGTCCGACGCGAGCCGGTGCCAGCGCTTGGCCTCGGCGGGCGTATCCAGGTGCTGCAGTGCGAGTTCCGCGGTGGCGGCGAGAGCGAGGGCGGGTGCGAGCTCACCGGGCAGCATGCTGTGCACGAGGTCGAAGTACTCGAAGGCGCGCGCATGCTGGCCCTCCAGCAGCGCGGCGGCCGCGGAGTACCAGTCGAGGCGCCAGTCGGCGTTGTAGCGCGGGCGCAGGTCGGCGAGCCGATCGCTGGCCAGCCGCACATCGCCGAGGTCGAGGTGGGCACGGATCGCGGTCAGTGTGCCTTCCAGCTCGAAGGACTCCGGTTCCGGGATCGTCCCGGAAACGATGCGGTCGGCCGCACGGCGCAGCGCGTCCAGCGCCTGTCTCGGATCACCGTGCAACAGCGTGGACAGCAGCTCGGCGCTCGGGTCCTCGTTGTCCATCATCGGAACAGGCAGGGCGGCAACGACACTCGGCGCGTCGAGGGCAGGCAGTCGGTGCCTGCCGTCGGTCATGCCGTCGGTCTGGCCGATGAGCGTTTCGATGCCGAAATCGCCACGCATGGAGCCGAATTCGATCGACGCCTGCGGATGTTCGAGGCCGGTCTCCCCCGCGAGCACCATCCGGAGCACGCCGGCGAGCTGGCTGTACATCGAATAGGCAGAAGGAAAACGACGCTGCGGATCCAGATCGGTTGCGCGCTGCAGCAGCCGGTAGAGCGCTGGGTTTCGGCGCAGCAGCGGCTGATCCTCCGGCGTCGGCAGGCCGGGCAGGTAATGACCTTCTTTGTCCTTGGGCAGTTCGAGTATCAGCGCGGCCAGCGTTCGCCCGACCGTGTAGATGTCGGAGGCGACAGTGGGGCCGGTGTCGGTGATCTCGGGCGCCTGGTATCCGGGAGTTCCGTAGATGCTCCCGTAGGACTCCATCGCGGCGACCGCGCCGAGGTCGATCAGTTTGACCTCGTCCTCGCTGACCATGATGTTGTCGGGCTTGAGGTCGTTGTAGGCCAGCCCGAACGAGTGCAGATAGTCGAGCGCGGGCAGGATCTCCATCATGAAGGCGATGGCATCCGGCACCGAAATGCGTTCCGGGGCACGCAGATCGAGCATCTTCTTCAGCGAACGGCCACCGACGTATTCCATGACGATGTAGCCGTCGGCGACGTCACGCGTCGACCGGTGCTTGACGAAGTTGTGGATCTTGACGATGCCGGGATAGGCCACCTCGGAAAGGAATTGGCGTTCGGCGAGGGCGACGACATGCGCCTCGAAGTCGAGCGGGTTCTGCAGGCCCTTCAGCACCACCCATCGATCGCTCACATTGCGGTCGATGGCGAGGTAGATCCAGCCGAGGCCACCGTGTGCGAGGCTGCCCTGCACCTCGTACTGGCCCGCCACCATCTCCCCAGGCTGCAGAGCCGGTCGGAAGTTGAAGGGCGAGCCGCAGCGGTCGCATTCGCCGACCACCGCGCCCGGTCCGGCCTCGGTGGACCGGCCGACCGGCTGTTGGCACTTCCAGCAGAACCTTTTGTGCTCGGGCACTTCCGGACGCTCGAGCACCGAGGTCCGCGGATCGAGCGGGCTCACCTGCGGCATCGCGACCAGCCCGTCGCCGAGCCGTCGGACGCTCGGCCGCGATCTGGCGCTGCGACCCGAAGCGGGTTCGTCGAGCGCGGCGAGCAAAGCGCGCTCGGAATCGGTGGTGCGCTCGGCACCGGTCGTGCGGAGCGAGGTCGACGCTGCCGCAACAGTGCCGGGGGCAGTGGCATTCGAGGTCGCGCCGGGCACCGGACGGTTCGCGGGCTTCGACCAGGGGTGCGGCAACCGTGCAGGCACCTCGGTTTTGGACGGTCGCCGAGATGCCCATGGGTGCGGCATCCGCCGTGGCACTTCGGTGCCACGCATACGCCGATTCGCCCATG
This sequence comes from Nocardia sp. NPDC057440, assembly GCF_042802915.1. NCBI lineage: Bacteria > Bacillati > Actinomycetota > Actinomycetes > Mycobacteriales > Nocardiaceae > Nocardia > Nocardia sp. NPDC057440. The sequence goes on along the minus strand of NZ_JBHVDF010000014.1, from coordinate 86,918 downwards.
GGTGCGGTATCGGACGGTCGGAGGCGTTGGGGTGCTCCGGCATGCGAACCTCTCAAACCCACCGTGCAAACGGGGTTTCATTCTGGTCCGCCACCTGTCGACGCGCGCAAGCATTGTTCTCAGCATTGGGAATAAGTCCGCCCCGGGCGTGTCGCCCGGGGCGGATACTGACTCACTCTTCGTCTGGCTTTTCGAGAACTACCACGGCGTCGTTGGCCGAACGGGCGGCAGGCCGCTCCGCGAGCACCGGGAACTGACCGGTGTAACCCTCCCGGATCGCCGCGATGCGCAACACCTGCTTGCGGGCGAGGAACCAGCCGCCGACCATCGCGGGCACCACGATGACCGCCATGGCGATCACCGCGCCACGCTGCAACTCGTCATCACTGAACGCCATCAGCACGACCACGGTCACCAGGAACACCAGCGTCGCGTAGCTGGTGTAGGGCGCACCCATCAGCCGGAACTTGGGCCGCTCCACCTTGCCCTCATTCGCCCAGCGGTACAGCTTGAGCTGGCAGACGATGATCGCCGTCCACGCCACAATGGTGCCCAGCGCCGACATGTTCAGCACGATCTCGAACGCCTTCTCGGGCACCACCGCGTTCAAGCCGACACCGAACAACGCGATAGCACCGGTCGCCAGGATGCCGACATAGGGCACACCGCCGCTGGACATCCGCGACGCGATGGCGGGCGCACTGCCGTTCATCGACATCGACCGCAGGATGCGGCCGGTCGAGTACAGGCCGGCGTTCAGGCTGGAGAACGCCGCGGTCAACACGACCATATTCATGACCGAACCCGCGCCGTCGACACCGATCCGGGAGAAGAAGGTGACGAAGGGGCTCTCGCCGGACTTGAAGGCGGTGTAGGGCAGCAGCAGCCCGAGCAACACGAGCGAACCGACGTAGAACAGCGCGATGCGTGCGATGACGGAGTTGATCGCCCGCGGCATGATCTTCTCCGGGTTCTCCGCCTCACCGGCCGCCGTGCCGACCAACTCGACCGCGGCGTAGGCGAACACGACACCCGTGGTGACCAGAACCAGCGGCAGGATGCCGCTCGGGAACAGTCCGCCGTTCTCGGAGATCACGTTGAAGCCGGTGGGCTGATCCTGAATCTTGAACCGGCCACCGAGGAAGATGGTGCCGACGATCAGGAAGGCGACCAGTGCGACGACCTTGATCATCGCGGCCCAGAACTCCAGCTCACCGAACCACTTGACCGACACCATGTTGATGCTGACCACCAACGCGAGCGCGACCAGCGCGATCAGCCACTGCGGAATCGCCTCGAAGGCTCCCCAGAAGTGGACATAAGTGGCGATGGCCGTGATGTCTACGATCCCGGTCATGCACCAGTGGAAGAAGTACATCCACCCAACGGCGAAAGCCAGCTTCTCGCCGTAGAACTCACGAGCGTAGGAAACGAACGACCCCGAGGAGGGGCGATGCAGCACCAGCTCGCCGAGCGCGCGCAGGATGAAGAACACGAACACGCCACAGACCGCGTACACCAGAAACAGCCCGGGTCCCGCGTGGGCCAGCCTGCCTCCCGCGCCGAGGAACAGACCGGTGCCGATGGCGCCACCGATCGCAATCATCTGCAGCTGACGCGGGCGCAGAGACTTGTGATATCCCGCGTCCTCGTCATGGAGCGAGTCGGCCGGTGCGGCCTGCTCCGAGGGAGGTCGAACTGTGGTCATGGTGACGGCCTTTCAAGTGACGGCGATCATATCTGCGATCAATGTACCGTTAAGTAGCGGCACGTTCAATAGCGGACACCCGACGTAACATGATGGCAATCAGGAACATTCGTGGGTCATGGCCGTTAAGCAGGGAAAATCGGCATCGGCAGGATTGAGCGAGCCGCTATATATCGGTACGCTCTGTAGGAAAATCGGCTAGGAGCGGACATGGCGTGGTTCGAAAGGGAGTTCATTGCGGTCCCCGAGGACCGCAAGAACCAGATGGTCTACAAGTGGCCGGATCTCAACATCCGCCGCTACAGCCGGGTGATCGTCAACGCGGACGAGATGGCGCTGTTCGTCAAGTCCGGACAGGTGGTCACCGCCATGGGGCCCGGTCGCCACCGCGTCGACGCGGATGAGCTGCCGGTGCTCGGCGCCCTCGTCGATCGCGCCACGGGCGGGAACTTCTATCGCGCCGAGCTGTATTTCGTGTCCACCAGGGAGACCTCCGGCATCAAGTTCGGCGGGCGACTGGCCGACATCTTCGACCCGGTCAGCGAGCAGGTGGTGACCCTGCGCGCCTTCGGCGAGTTCGCGCTCTCGGTGCGCGATCCCCGCGAAATGCTCTCCACGCTGACCGGCACCACCGATCTCGCGGACCCGACCAGAGTGCAAAGCTGGAGTGGCGACCTGCTGCTGAAGTCCATGAAAGTTGCCGTCACCCAGGGTATTTCAGCGGGAAGCTGGCAGGTGCTCGGGTTGTCGGCGCAGCTGCAGCCGATCGAATCCGCCGTGATGAAGCAGACCAATATCGCGCTCTACGAATACGGCCTGCGGATTCCGAGGATGGGCAATTTCGACATCTCCCTCGATCCGGAAGACGCCGAACGCATCAAGCGACTGGCCAAAGACGTCAAGTACATTCAGCTGGCCGGCGACTTCCAGCGTTATGCCGCAGGTGAACTCGCACTCGGCGCAAGCCAAGGATTCGCGCACGGTGGGCACGGCGGTCACGGTATGGACGGCGGATTCCTCGGAGCCGCACTGGGTTTGGGCGCCATCCAGCAGCAGACGGGCGGCGGCCACCCGAGTCCGTGGCAGCGGCCGCAATCCCCCGCCGAGTTGCCTGCCGCCGACGCGCAGCCGGTGTGCGCACATTGCCACGCCACCAATCCGGCGGGTGCTCGCTTCTGCACGAACTGCGGCAATCCTTTGACCCCGCCGGCCCCGCGGCATTGCGCCAACTGCGGCGCGGAAACCGCGCCCGCGGCGAAGTTCTGCGGAAGCTGCGGAACGCAAGTGTCCGGAGGCTGACGCTCTCGCGTCGAACCTCCGGACACCCGCGGTCGATATATCAGCCGATGACGGTCGGTGCGATCGTGGTGGTCTCGCCACCGCTCACCATGCTGCGCACCTGCCGCGCCGCCACCGACAGCGTCGCAAGGTCGTAGCTGCCGACGTCGAAGATCTGTCCGAGCGACGCACTGGCCCTTGCCAAACGAGACCGGTTGGTGGATTCCCAGTAGGCGATCTTCTCTGCGGCGCTCTCGTCCGGTTCGGTGGCGCTCAAGACATCCAGCGTCAATGACCGCAGCGAATCGTACAGATCGTCGCGAACCGCGAGCCGGGCCAGCGTACGCCACCGGTCACCGCGTTCGAGGTTGCCGACCGCGGTCAGCAGCCGTTCGATCTCGAAGTGCTCGTTGAGCGCGGAGTGCAGCACCCCGACCTCCACCGAGTCACGCTCGGTGATGTCGGCGATGTCGATCACATCGAGCAGCGGGAACAGATGGATGAGCCCGAATGCCTCCTCGGCCAGGTCCTGCGGTGCACCGCGCTCGATCGAGCCGTGCGAGCGCGCGATGAGATCGTCGGCGAGGTAACCGGTCAGCCAGGCAGGCGCCTTGCTGGTGAGGGCGCGGACACCGTCACGGTAGCGGGCGATATCGGCGCCGATCGCGATCGGCTGCGGCCGGTTGGCCAGCAGCCACCTGGAAGCCCGGTCCAGGGTCCGCTTGGTCTCGAGCTCGAGCTCGTTGCGCACCGCGGTGGCCATCGGGGTCGTCCGGATCCGCTGCCACAGCGCGTGCAGATCGAAGATCTCGACGGCAGCGGTGAAGGCCCGCACCGCGTCATCGGTTGTCGCACCTGCCTCCTCGGCGAGGCGGAAGGCGTAGGTGATGCCGCCGTAGTCGACCACATCGTTGATCACCACGGTCGCGACGATCTCCCGACGCAGCGGATGGCGGCGGATGGCAGCGGCGAACCGCTCGCGAAGCGGTGACGGGAAGTAGTTCGGCAGCACCGAGGCGAACGCCGGACTGTCGGGCAGGTCGCCCGCGAGCAGATCGGCCTTCAGCGAAAGCTTGACGTGTGCCATGAGATTCGCCAATTCCGGCGAGGTCAGCCCACGGCCCTCCGCAGCGCGCTGCTCCAATTCCGCATCCGTCGGCAGCGCTTCGAGCCTGCGGTCCAGACCGCGGCGCGCCTCGAGATCGGCGAGCAACCGCCGGTGCACACCCGACATGGCCACCGCGTCGGCACGCGACATGCCCATACGGAAGTTCTGCGAAATATTGTCGCGCAGAACCAGTTCCGAGACCTCATCGGTCATGGAGGCGAGCAGTGGATTGCGCTCGGCGACCGCGAGCTCTCCGCTGGAGACCACCGCGTCCAGCAGCACCTTGATGTTGACCTCGTGGTCGGAGCAGTCCACACCCGCTGAGTTGTCCATCGCGTCGGTGTTCATCCTGCCGCCGCCACGGCTGTACTCGATGCGGCCGAGTGCGGTCGCGCCGAGGTTACCGCCCTCACCGATCACCTTGACCCGCAGTGCGTTCGCGCTGACACGGACCGCGTCGTTGGACTTGTCGCCCACCTCGGCATCGGTCTCGGAGGCAGCCTTGATGTAGGTGCCGATACCGCCGTTCCACAGCAGATCGACCGGTGCGAGCAGAATGGCCTTGATGATCTCCGGCGGCGACAGCTTGGTCACTTCGGGCCCGAGGCCGAGCGCCACGCGCACCTCCGGGGTGACCGGCACCGCCTTCGCCGACCGGTCGTATACGCCGCCGCCCTTGCTGATCAACGACCCGTCGTAATCCGCCCACGAGGAGCGTGGCAGCGCGAACATGCGCTGCCGCTCCCGGAACGACCGTGCCGCATCGGGGTTCGGGTCAAGGAAGATGTGCCGGTGGTCGAACGCCGCGACCAAGCGGATGTGCTTGGAGAGCAACATGCCGTTGCCGAACACGTCGCCGCTCATATCACCGACGCCGACGACGGTGAACTCCTGGGTCTGGGTGTCGATGTTCAGCTCGGCGAAGTGGCGCTTCACGCTCTCCCACGCGCCCTTGGCGGTGATGCCCATCGCCTTGTGGTCGTAACCCGCCGAGCCACCGGAGGCGAAGGCGTCGCCCAACCAGAAACCGTATTGCTGGGCAACGCCATTGGCGATATCGGAGAACGTCGCGGTGCCCTTGTCCGCGGCGACCACCAGGTAGGTGTCGTCGGCGTCGCGACGCACCACCCGGGCGGGCGGCAGCACAGCGCCGGTCGTGTGGTCGACATTATCGGTGACATCGAGCAGGCCCGAGATGAAGGTGCGGTAGCACGACACGCCCTCGGCGAGCATCGCCTGCCGGTCCGCGCCGGGATCACCAGTGGCGGCGGGCGGCTGCTTGACCACGAAACCGCCCTTGGCCCCGACCGGGACGATGACGGCGTTCTTCACCGCCTGCGCCTTCACCAGACCGAGGATCTCGGTGCGGAAATCCTCCAGACGGTCCGACCAGCGCAAGCCGCCGCGCGCCACCGCGCCGAAGCGCAAGTGCACGCCCTCGACCCGCGGCGAGTACACGAAGATCTCGAATTGCGGCCTCGGCTTGGGCAACTCGGCGATGGCGTGGGGGTTCAGCTTGAAGGACAGATACTCCAGCGAGTCGCCCGCGCCATCGCGACGGTAGTAGTTGGTGCGCAGCGTCGCCTTGATCAGCCCGAGCACAGCGCGCAGAATCCGGTCGGTGTCCAGGCTGACGACCGCGTCGATCTCGGCCTGCACCCGCTCCGCGATCCCCTCGGCGAGGACCTCGGCCTCCGGGCCGGTGCCCTCGGGATCGAAGTAGGCGCCGAACAATTCGGTGCAGGAGCGCGCGGTGGCCGGATGAGTCAGCAGCACGCGCGTGATATTGCCGAGGGTGTAGGCGAAACCGGCCTGCTGCAGGTACTTCGCGTAGGCCCGCAGCATCGCGATCTGACGCCAGTGCAGGCCGGCGCGCAGCACCAGCTCGTTGAGTCCGTCGACTTCGGCCTTGCCGAACCACATGGCGGCGACAGCTTCCGGAAAGCGCTTGCGCACACTGGTTTCCGGCAGTGACTCGATGTCGGCGGTCGCGGCGAGATCGGCCTCGATGTCGGCGTCGAGCGAACCGCGCAGCAGTGCGGCAGGCACCCGAAGCCCGAAGTCATAGATCCAGCGCTGCGCGCCGTCCCACAGGGTGATGCGGTAGGGCTGCTCGTCGACGACTTCCACGCCGAGACTGTGCACGACCGGAAGCACCCGGCTCAGGGACACTCCCTCGCCCGCGACGTAGAGCGTGAAACGCCACTCCCCCGAAGGAGCTTCGGGATTCCGGTAGAGATTGGTGTCGATGTCGCCGTCGCTCAGCCGCTCGAGCCGCTGCACATCCGCGAGCGCGCGGGCGGGCTGGTATTCCTGCTGGTAGCTCGCCGGGAACGCGGACGCGTAATCCTGCGCGACGGTGGGTGATATGTCTGCCACCCCGGCAGCCTCGGCCACCAGGCGATCGGACCAGGTCCGGGTCGTCGCGAACAGCAGCTCCTGCACCCGCTCGCGATTGGTATCGGAGATGTCGGCCGGTTCCGCCTCAGGCTTGCGATGCACCGTGAAGTACACGACGGCCAATTCCGATTCGGTGGCGCGGGCCGAGTAGGCGAGCTGCTCGGCGTCGAACTCCGCCCGCAGCAGCTCACCCATCTGCACCCGGACCTCGGTCGAGTAGCGATCGCGCGGCATATAGACCAGGCAGTAGACCGTGCCGCTGCGGTTGTCGCGACGCAGGAACAGCCGAACCTGCCGCCGCACACCGAGATTCATGACACCGGAGACGGTTTCGAACAGCCTGCGCGCGTCGGTGGAGAACAGCTCGACCCGGGGGAAGGACTGCATCATCTCGAGCATTGCCTGGCCGGAGAAGGAATTCAGCGCGAAGCCGGACCATTCGATGACCTGGAGCACACGCCGCGAGATGACCGGAATGTCGAGGATGTTCTCGTGCAGGCCCGTCACGGTGAACGTGCCGACGAAGACGTGCTCGCCCTTCACCATGGCTACGGTGGCCCCGGCCGGTCCCGCGCTGGTCGCGTCCCCGGTGCCGTAGTCGGCGACGCTGACGTAGTAGAGGTCGCGAGAACCGGGCAGCAGCGAATCCACCGAACCGTTGGCAAGGCGCAGCACCGGCCGCTTGGCACCCAGCACAGGGGCGCTGACGTCGGCGACCGATCCGTTGTGCAGCACGCCGAGGCCGGTTCCGGGAATCTGCCACGGCTCCATGGGCGCGTCGGGGCGCGGCGCGGAACGGCGGAAACGGTAGTAGCCGTAGCCGAGCGCGGTGAAGTGGCCGTCGGCCATCCAGCGCAAAAGGTCTGCGGCCTCGGGGATTTCGGGATCACCCGCCCATTGCGCGGCATTCTCGAGCCCGTCGGCCACGGTGTTCATCGCCCCGACGATGGTCGGCGTATCGTCCGCGACGCGACGCAGATCGTTGAGCAGCGGGTCGAGCGCCTGCTCGATCCGGTTGACCTGCTCGTCGGCGAGGCCGTGTCCGAACTGCACGTGGATCCATGATTCCGCGACGGCCGCAGGCCCCGGATCCGCCTCACCGTCGCGAGCCACGATGGTCAGCAGCTTGCCGTCGGCATCGCGGGTCACATCGAAGACCGGGTGGATGACCTCGGTGACCGTGGCACCGAGCCGACGCAGTGCGGCGGTGACCGAATCGACCAGCAGCGGCATATCGTCATTGACGATTTGGACCGCAGCGCCGAGCCCACTACTGTCGTCGGGCCGGTACACCTTGGTCGTCGCCGATCCGGGAGTGCGAACCGCCGCCAACTCCAGATGCTGCCGGAAGATCCGCTCGGCCCGATCGGTGATCGCCGACGCCGACGCCGACGCCCCGGGTTGGATCCAGCGGAAGTAGGCCGCCTCCAGATCGGTCGGATCGTTGCGGAACCGCCCCGAAGTTATCGTCTGCTGCGTGGTTGCCACCATCGAACCGCTGCCTTCCCGAGAACTGACCTCGTAACGTACGGTTTCCATACGTTACCTGAACAACGTACCGTTGTATAGCGGTACATTCAACGATGCGACAAGGATGTACGTCGCGTGTACTGCAGATTTGTCCGGATCAGGACAGGAGTGCCGAGCCGGGGTGGTGCACCGTCAACGGGTTAGACCAGCCCGCGTCAGGAAGGTCTGAGCGGCTGCCTTACCGGTGAACGTCCCGGTTTCGAGGCTCAGGCCCGATCGAGTGTCGGCGTACCACACAGTTGCCGAGGGGCCGACCGCGGCGAAAACCTGACCGTCCGACACGACGGTTCCTCCCGCGGTCCGCCATCGGCGAATGATGTCGTTCAAATGCTGCGGCGAGGACGACTGCGCGTAGAAGGTCAACTCTTTGCTACCGGCAATTCCGCCCGCCAGCAACGGACTACCGGCCACGATCACGCACTTGTCGACCTGCTGTGCGGCATCGAAATGCTCGCACGACGAGCCGGAACGCATCGACTCCGGCAACGCGCTGACGCCGGTGCCGGTGCCCGCCGGCGGTGGCGCCAACGGCATCGAAGGCAACGAGAACGAACACGAGCGGGCCACAATCACGCCGACAAAGACAAAGACCGCGATGAGTATCCCGAGAGCTCGCCACTGCCAGCGTGGATACCCAGCGACGACCTTGACCGCCGCCTCCGCTGTCTCCACTGTCTTCTCGGCGGTCTTCTCCACCACGTGAGCAGTGGATTCGACGGCAGCGGCCACCTTGTGCGCAGCCGCGCGCAGCGGGGCACCACAGTGCATACAGCGGGCGAGCGCACCGCCGATATTGTGGTGCGAACAGTACTGGCAGATCAGCTCGGACATAGCGGTCAATGTCCGGTGACCACGACCGAGGAGATCGCGGTGATGTTGATGGCGGGTTCGCCCTTCGATTCCAGCACCGTCAACACGATCTTGGAGGCGCTCACCGGTGGCTCGATCTTCGTGACCACCAAGGTGCGCTGATCCAGCGTCGGTTGGGTGTATGTGGTTGCCTTGCCATCGTCGAACAGATACGAAACCCGGCTGGCAGTACGATATTTCGCCCACTGGTCCGTACCGTCCGGACCGACATAGTCCCAGCCGGGGACGATGCCGATCGAGTCGATCTGATAGGTCTTGCCGAGTTCGATGGTCAGGACCTGACCGTCGACCTTGAACGCGCGCACACACGACCACGCTTTGCCCACTTGTCCGGCGAAGGCATCCATCGCCGATGTGCTGCCCGGTGGGCACTTCGACTGCGCGGACTTCACCTGGATGGTCGCGCCCGCCGCAGGAACCGGAGTTCCCGTCGTGGACGGCGCGGCGGACGTCGGGGGCGGGGTGATGACAAGAACGCGATCCTGCGGCGAATCGTTCCCACCGGTGGTGATCAGCACCAGCACGAGCAGCACGGCGACGACAGCGCCGACCGCCAAGGCCACCTTCGGTTTACGCAGCTCGGCAAGGGCCCCGCGGGCGTACCCCTCAACCGGTCCGAACCGGCGCGAGGGGGACGAACTCGGGCGCTCGCTGGACGAAGATTTCGGAGGGTCGGCAGACTCGACTGGACCGCTCGATACCGCCGCGCTCGGCTCGGAGTAGTCGGGCGCATAGTCCATCGACGACATGGAATCCGCGGACTGACCGTTCAGCAACGCCAGGATTCGTTCGCTGGCCTTCGGGCCGTCGGCGGAGCGCGGCCGCTGGACCGGCGCCGACAATTCCGATGCGAACTCGGGCTCACCGAAATCCGGTGCGCCCGACTCGGATCGGCTGGAATCCGGCCCGTCGAGGCCGGGCACAGCGCCGAGATCGACCTCGGAATACCCGAACTCCGGATCTGAGAGCAAGGTGGCCAGAACCGCACCTCGATGACGGAGAAAAATATCTCCCGGATCCTGGTCGGGCATGGACCGGATCGTATCCGGCCCGATGCCCCGCTCAGCTCGGCGCTATTCCCACCGGGGAGAACAGTTGGTCGAGCAGAATTAGCGCTTCTTGTCCTCGGTCACGAAATACTCAGGAGGCACGTCGAAAACCCGGGCCAACGCGATAACCAGGTCCAGCCGCGGAATCGCATCACCATGGATGAGCCGGTAAAGACCGGACTGCGAGACCGGCACATCCGGGTAGGCCAATTCGAGGTGCTGCGCAAGCGAATACAGCGTCAACGAGCGCGTCGATCCGTCCTCGGTCGAGACCACGGATTCCGCGATCAGACCGGATAGTCGACTCGAAAAAATTGATGCTGCGGCCTGTCTTGGAGAGAGTGCATCGCCACCGTCCTGATGAGACAGGTCGCCGCCATCGGAAGGAGAATCCGCTACCACGGTGATAGACATTACCGACCCCTGTCAGCTAACGCGACGGCCGCCGGGTTGCTGCGACGAAACCGCAACGCCAGAACCTGTGGCCGTTTGGCCGTCGTCGGAATCGAAATAGCGTGTTTCGCCTCTCGGCTCGATCAAATCCACCCGCACAGTGCGCATCGGGATACTGACATCTACGGCGGTCGCACTGACCTGACTGATCGTCAGGTCCACCACTCGTCGACGCGGAGCGCCCGGGTCAGAAATGGTGACCGTCGTCGGCGCGTTCGACGCCCGCGCAGGCAGGTGATCGAAGACGGCGATCGTCGCCGGCGAGTCGGCATCGTCATCCGAGGCAGGTCCCCCTGGCCCCTGCTGCGCGACCAGGCGAAACGAACCGGAATCCCCGACCGCGGTCACCAATTGTTGCCAGCTCTGTGGTCGCGCCGAGTGGATCTCCACATCCGCGCCGACCACCATGGCACGCAAGACGATCTGCTGCGCGACCGGCAGCAAGGCGTGTACGTCGATGGTGCGGCGACGTGGGTTGTAGCGAGCCGGATCGAACAGCGGAAGGGCGAGAGTATTGCGCGGTTGCCCGCTGAGGGATCCGAGAATCTGGCCGTTGGGACCGATGGCGACGACCAGCTCGTCGGCGAGTTCCGCGGGCGCTATATCGGACCCCGCCTCGTCGCCGCGGATCGTGCGGATCGACGTCGAGGTCGGCAGCGAGGCCATCAGCGCAACCGACTGGCTACCGGTGAGCAACCGCAGGTAATCGGGTGGCTCGGTCGTGACGGCAGGACCGATGAACCGAACCAACGCACGCGGACCCGACCCGGCATCGGTCAAACTGACGACCAGAGTCGTACGGCCGCGGTTCCACGTCCAGCAATCGTCCAACCCGACACCGTCAAGGCGGGTCCAGTCGATGAGGAAGCTCGTCACACAGCGACCAGGCGCCGACGATTCCAGATGCCTCCAGGTCTCACGGAGGTCCGAGAGCTCGACCCCGCCGTGCAGCAGTCGCGTCGCGTCGCGAACCGCCGACGCGGGCAGCACTTGGGCCTCGATGCCGCGTTCGCGCAGTCGACCCGCGATCCGGTGCGCCGCGGTGGCCAGAGCTTTCGGACCCGTCACAGCACACGGACCGCGGCGAGCGAGCGCGCTCAGATTGCGTTCCTGGTCCAGCCGGACCACCAACCACGTCAACCTGTCGCCGACCACCGGATGGGAGCCGATCAGCTGGTCGTACAGCATGCTGTAACTACCGTTGGGGCGGACGCGCTGTCCGGTCGTCACGATGTCGATGTCGACGGCGATGCCGTACTGATCGAGCATCGGCACCAGCATGTCGACCGACATCGTGTCCTCGGTATAGAGGCTGCGTTCCGAAATGACCGTTGGCAGATCGAGATTCGGGGCAATCTGGATCATGGCGACCAGCGTCGTACCCGACTCGTGGATGCCGCACAGCCCGGCCGCAGCCTCGACGTCCCGAATCTCCGCCAGCTGCGCACGTTCGCGCGCCCTTGCGGTGCGTTTGGTCCGGTACTCGGCCCACTCCAACAGCCACCGCGCCCCGGTGCGGCCGTTGACCCGCACCGTCACCGTCACCAGGAGGACGGTGACGACCACGGCGCCGACCCATAACGGTGTGCGGGCATATAGCGTGACCAGAAAGGGACTGCCGACGATCACGATCGCCGCGAATGGACCTCGTTCTACACCGGCGGCCCGAATACTCGGAAAGCTCACCGCCGCCTCCGGCTCACCGAACTCGCGTAGGTCCCGCCGACACCGAGCAGCACCGCCGCAAGAATGACGACCGTCGCCGTGACGGCGGGCTTCGTATCCTTGGCTCGTGGCGGGGCGGGTATCGACAGCGGTCTCGACATGAACAACCCGGCGGGCACCTTCGGCGCGGTGCGGTAGCCGAGGGCGACCATCGGGTCGATGATGCCCGCACCGATCACGTTGTCGATGCCGCGAGCTGGTCCGTGCGCGCTTGCCTGCAGGCGCGCGCTGATCTCACCGGGAGTCTCGTTGGGGAATCGCGATCGCAGCAGGGCGGCCACGCCACTGACGTAGGCCGCGGCGAACGACGACCCGCCGACCGGCACGAGTTTGTTGGGTTCGCCGATGCCGTTGATCAGCCCGTTGGCACCGGGACCGAGCGACTCGATACCCGTACCGGGTGCGCCGACCGACACCCACGGTCCGCTCATGGAATCACTCATCGGCGCACCTGTCGCGGTGGTGAAGCCGACGGTCAATACCTCGGGCGCGAACCAGCCCGGCGTGGAGATGGTCTGCACGTACTTCCAATTGCGCAGATCTTCGGGGCGGGTCCAGTCCATATCCGGATTGTTTCCGCAGCCGAGTGTGCTCGAGCCTCCCGCGCCCGCGACGATCAATGACCCTCGGATGCGAACGGCGTACCCGATGGCGGCCGACAGCGTCGATTGGTCCGGCTGCGACTGCACCGGCACACAGATCGGCAACGACACCGTGATCACCCCGGCGCCCAAGTTCGCCGCGTGCACGATGGCCCGTGCGAGCGCGCGAATATGGTGGGCTGTCGCCTCGGTCTGATCGCGACTCACCCGGTCGAAGGTGAACGCCCCGGACCGATTGCGGATGGAGAGAATCCGCGCATCGGGTGCGACACCGGTGAATCCGTCGGCGACATCGGGTTGGGCACCGATGATTCCAGCGATCAAAGTCCCATGGGCGTCGCAGTCGAAGAGACCGTCGCCGCCAGCTTCGATGTAGTCGCCCCCGCCAACCAGGTTCGGCAGGCGAGGATGCGGGCTCACGCCGGTGTCGATGACGGCAACGGTGACTCCCGCACCCCGGCTCAGTGCCCTGGCCCGCGGCAGATCCAACGCCAACTCGGCGGGCGGCGTACGCGTCAGATCGCTATCGCGCAGTACACCGGTCGACTGGCACCCCTGGTTCTGCTTCATCGGAACCTCCGGGCCCGGCGGCTCGTCGGGCGGCGTTAGCCCGACGACCACCTCTGGTGGCGCGAGTGCTGCCACCGGCGCGGCGGTAATGCCGAGTACTGCCGCGGCCAGAACCACGACAGCGGCCTTGCCAAGTTTCATCAGATCGCTCGCATCGCGGTGTACACACCCATGATCCAGAAAGCGATGACCGGGATGACGAGGATGAGCAGGTATTCCACCAGGTCAATGACCCTGCGGGTGACCGGCGACAGACGCTTGCCTGGCAACTTGAGCGCCGCAACACAGCCGGCGCATGCCGCCAGGGTGACAACCGATCCGACTACCAGGCGGGCACCGGGGGTCTCATACGCGCCGACCAAGACGAAGCCGACGCCGGCCACGGTGACGGCAGCCGCGGCGATCAGCGCGATAGCCTGCGTCCGGTCGGGATACCACCGCGCTCGCATGGCGAGCACGCCCGCCACGGCGGCGGCGATCACGATCTCCCGGATGCCGCCCGGACTCGCCGCGGCGGTGATGACGGTACCGATCGACAAGAGAGTCGACACTGCGGAGATCAATCCGCGCAGGCTGGTCACTGCCAAGCGGGCACGACCTTCGATACCGGCCTCGGCGCTGCGGCGCTGCTGTTCGCTGCTCTCGGCGTGCTCGTCGCCCTCGCGAGCGGTCTCGGCGTCGAAGAGATCGGTGAGCGTCGCCGGCGCCACTTCGTTACCGGGGTCGGGCAGGTCCGGCGGTCGAATTCGAGCAATTACCACGGCAATTCGCGGCGCCGCCGTGAGCAGTATGAGTGCGACGAACACCGTGCCCGCCGCCACCTGGCGGACCTCGAGGTCCAGGTATGTCAGTGGAAGGGTCGCGGCGGTCATACAGATACCGAGGACCGTAACCGCCATCAGGGTCGCGATCCCCAACCCGGTAAGCCGCATCATGGTGGCGGCCGCGACGGCGGCCATCACCGATCCGGCTGCAAGATTCGCCGCGGCGAACGGACCCGGCTGGCCGTAGGCGGCCGGTACCAACATGGCGGTACCCGCGAACAACAACGGCGTCGCCGACAACGAAAGGCCGAGAGTAATTCGGGGCGCGGCATCGCGTCTGCGCGCGGCCATGGCCGCCACCCAGCAGACCACGCCGAGCACAAGAGCGGGCAGCGCACACCACCAGACCGAGCCCGTCTCGGTCCATGACAACGACAACATCGTCGCGACAGCGGTCGAGCCGACGGCAAGCACTGCCAAGCCGACGACGGCGGCCGTGTCCGCATCGAATTCGGCGAACTCGCGCTGATTGATCAGTGCCAGCGCATCGGTGATGTCCTCGACGACCGGTGTGAACTGCTCCGCCGATTCGACCGCCGACAACATCAGCACGGCGCCATCGCTGATGTCGTGATCACCAAGACTGCGCCACCGTGGAATCGGCGGCTCCCCCGGCCGAGCCAGACTCCACAGCCCTTGCGGCGGAGTGAAGTCGACGCGCTCGTCGTCGATGGCCGAGGCGAGCACGCCGAGCAGATCGTCGATGAATGTCTCGATCGTGAACTTGGTCGGCACCACCACATCGACCTGGTAGGTGGAAACCATGACCGCGATCCTGGCGCGCGCAACCTCGGCGGTCGGCTGCGCGCCTGCGGGTGCCGGTGCGACAGCCGTGCTCATCGACGCCCTCCACGATCCACGGTGTCACCGGAGATGTAGCCGGGGAAGCTATCCGAAAGCCAGGCCGCGAGTTCCTCGAACGCCAACACCGTGTCCTTCTCGAGCAACCGAAGGTCTATTTCCCCGCCCTCGGCCAGGTGCTCGTCATAAGGCATCACACAGGTCGGCCGCTGCGCGGTCGCGAAGAGTTTCTCGATCGCGGCGACGTCGACGGTCGGTTTCGCAGGCTGATGGTGCACGATCGAGACGATAGATCTCGCGATCAAGTGCTGCAGCCCATGTGCGCCCAACCAGTTGAGTGTGGCCACCGCGCCGGTCACCCCACCGACGGTCGCCGGAGTGACGACGACGACCGCATCACTGGTCTGCAGAACGGTCGCGGTCGCGGAATCGAGCACACCCGTTCCGCAGTCGACGAGCAGCAAGTTGTAGTGCTTGCGCAAAACTTCGACTGCGGTGGCGTACTCGCGGCCCGACAGAGCCTCGGTGGCCTCGGTGGTCCACGGCGAGGCGATGACAGCCAGATCATCGTTGTTGATCGAGGTGAACGACTGCACGGCGGAAAACGCATCGAGGTTCGGCGCCTGCGCGAGGTCGCGCAAGGTCAAACCATAGGGATGGCGGCTCGTGCGGGTGGCGAGATCACCGAAATCCGGGTTCGCGTCGATCGCGACTACGCGATCGGGTCGCAGGCTGGCGAAGGTCGAGCCGAGTGTCGCAGCAATAGTCGTCCGGCCGACGCCGCCCTTCACGCTCACCACTGCGATCTGGTACGTCGTGGTCAGCTGACGCCGAATGCGCGAACGGCGATCTTCCGCGCGCTGTTCGGCAGGGGAAAGTCCCAGCTTGAATCCGACTTTGTTCAATGCGCCACGCACGCCGCTGTTGGCGCGCAACTGTGCGCGCCGAGCGGCGGCGATGTCGCTGAGCAGGTCGATCGAGCTCAGCGTCGCGGGCAGCACCTCGATCCGCGGGGACGGTTCATAGACCGAGTGGTCGATGCGCTCAGGGACCCACGGCGTCGCGGGGGCGGACTGCTGCCAGACTGCGCTATCGCCCGCGGCGGGAAAAGTATTGGTCGGCAAGGCTTCCGAGCGCACCACGGCCTGAGAGGGTGGCGGCGCCGCCGAGTAGTTTGGTGCCGACGTACTCACCTGTGCTTGCTGCATCTCAGCTTGCGTTGAAGTCTGAGGCTGGTTCGCCTGAGTTTGCGGCGCGACGTGAGTTTGCGGCGCGACCTGAGACTGCGGGGCGACCTGAGACTGCGGCGCGACCTGAGGCTGCTGAAGTGTCTGCGGCGGCGCTTGCGAAGCGCTTGTACCAGAGGACGGAGTACTCGCACCCTGAACCACAGCACGGTCATTCGCTGTCGCGGGCTCTCTCGGAGCGCCAGCCGCAGGGCCACCTACAGTGCGGTACATGCCCGCGTCGGTGTTTGCAGCTGCTGGGGGTGCGGGCGCGACTGTCGTGTCCGAAGGCTCACCGGTCGGCGCGAAAAAGGCGTCGTAACCACCCCGAGCCCGGGCGGACTCGGTCGAATGACCGTTGGTACTCGGTGCTCGGTTCATTTCCGTCGTCCTCTCGACAACCCACAGTGCGACGTTCAACCAATTCGACTGGTATCGAACCAACTTCGGCCGGGCAACAGTTCTATCAGAGCGCCGACACCGGTGTGCACGGCCGCATCGTCGCCCGGAGCGTACGTCGACCACATCTGCCCGTCCATCGCCTTGCTCGGTGTGACGATCAGTCGCCCCGATAGCGTGTCGAGCACGCTCACACACACCTCCGTCCGTGCCGAGCCTCCGTCCTGATGTTCGATCATCACGATCTCGGCACGCCGCTGCACCTCGTCGAGTACTCGGCTGAGCACACTGGCGGTCTGCGGATGCGCACCAAGGTCCAGCAGCGCCCTGCGGCGTTCGTCCTGATCGCCGGGAACCTCGGCGAACTCGTCCATCGTTGCGGTCAGCGGCTGAAAGCGCAGTATCTGGTTGTAGCCGAGTGCCGCTTGCAGCGCAGCGCTCACGCTCTCCAGGTCCCGCCCTTCCTGGAATACCGACTGGATGACGATATTGTCATCGCAACGCACCGCGAGCACATGGGTATCGCCGCGGCGCACCAACGAGAACCGAAGCATGCCCTTCGACCCATCGTCACCCAGACCGGTATCCAGAATCCGTGCGACCAATTCCATATCTGGTCGGTATAGACACTGCAACCAATGCTCGACCGTCGGGTGCACGCGATCGCCCTCGATGATGCCCACCTCGGTGAGCTCCTTGGCGACGACAGCGCGCACCCGATCCCGATCCGCGACGCGGTAGATGTTCGGCTTGATTACCAACACCTGCGGGTAGGAGTCGATGCCGACCATGTCTTGCAACAACAATGCGGCATCGACGTTGAGGTCGATCGCTACCGGATCTGTATCCACACCTTCACCAAATGTCGAGCGGTACAGGACAAACCCACCGCTCCAAGGCTTGGACGCGGTGACGAACAGACACCACGCCGATTTCAGCGCCCCCCGATGCCCTGGAACCTGTTTCCTTGCTTGATATCCACTTCCTGCATACTGCTGCCGTCTGCGGCGGTCGCAAAAACCTTGTCGTTCAAATCTTTGCACGCGCCGTCGAAGAGATTGATCTTGTCAAGGAAATCTCTCTGTGTCGCATCGTAGTCCCGCGCGGCCGCACCTGCGAGCTCTGCGATGAGTACCCCGTGGAGTGTCCTCAAATGTTCGGTGTTCGTTTGCATTGCCTTGACCAGGGTTCCCATGTCCCCGGTAATTGTCGTGACCTTATTCCAATGGAATTCAATCGACATTGTAGTATCGCCTTTCTTGGATATTGCTGAAGATGGAGTGCTGAACAATCACAACGAATTGAGGTTCATCTTGCTCACCATAGGCATGGCCTGGTCATACGAAGCCATGGTGCCACCGCCGTCGGCAGACAGCTTCGAGTATCCAGCCGCCGTTTCCATATCCATGGAATCGAATTGGACACCAGCGAGATTGAGCTCGTCGATGATCCGCTGAAGGGTCGCGTGGAGGGTCTGGCCCTTGTTGTAGGCATTGGTGAACGATTCGTAAATCGCTTTGCCGGTAGCGCCCTTGACCGCAGCAGCCAGCTCGTCCTGGGCGTTCTGCATGCCGCTCAGGCTGGCTTTCAGCTCATCGTTGACCTTCTGACCGTTCTTGCTCGTCTCGATCATCTTGTCGGGTTTGATGTCCGTCAGGTCCATTGTGGTTCCTCTCCATCGACTGGGATTCCGCCGCGGTGTCTATCACCGGGGACGATCAACGAGCAGCTGGGCCGAATCATCTTCGGCATGCTCGATAACACCGACCAGAACCGCCTCTGCGGCGATAGGGTCGTCTTGACGATCGGCTTCGTCGTATTCGATGACGCCGATGACAGGGGCTTGTTCCAGAACCGGAACGTCCTGAGGTTCGCCCGGCACGAAAACTTTCGACTTCTTGTCGCGGTCCTCGTCGCGGCGGCGGCGGCGCATATTCGCCTTGGGTGCGGTCGCACCGCGAGGCGCTGTACTTCGCGATGCGGGCGCGGTGCCCGCACTGTTCGGAGTCGCGCCGAACGCCGTGCCCGGTCCGAGCGACCAGTTCGTCGGCATTCGAAATCCGGTCGAAGCGCCCGGCATGGAACCCATTCCGCCGCCGAACATTCCGAGTGCGACGAAACTGCCCACACCGCCGTTCAAACCCGCCAGGGTCGGCGAGTACGGTGAGGTGCCGTAGAAGCCGTGATCCGAGGGGGACAGGCCCTCACCCGAGGGATCCGCCAGTGTGTCGGACATATTCGACATTGCGTTGTTCAGGTCGGAGGCTGCCTGGTCGGGCTCTGGCAATTGCTGGCTCGGCTGATCCGGCGTGGTTTGGCCGGGGTCGTTTCCGGTGTCACCGTTGCCGTTGCCGTTGCCGTCGCCGCTGCCGTCACCGCTGCCGTCACCGTTACCGTTCCCGTCTCCGTTGCCGTTCCCGTTGCCATTCCCGTTGCCATTCCCGGTGTCTGTGCCATTCGGGCCTTTATCGTCATAGGCGGGAACGATATTCTTCTTGATACCAGGATCCCGGAAGATATTTGGGAGACCGGGATCCGTTCCGGGAGGAGCAATGGTCGGAGCGACGGTCGGCGACGGTATCCCTGAAGCCAGGGAAATCGCTTCTGTCGCATATGCGCCCATGACTAAGACAGCTTCGACCCACAAAAGGTCGTACGTCAGCTCGGCGAGCAGGAGGGGTGCCGTGTTCTGGCCCATGGTATTGGTGCCGGCCAAAAAGAGCTTGGTCCCCTGCACAGCCATGATCTCCGGGAGCTTCGGCATGGCAGAGAACGCGGCCGCGTACGCCGCCGCAGTGCCGGCTGCCAAATCCGCAGTCGTCTCGGCGACTGCGGATTGCTTCCGCAGCCAGGCCGCATGGTTACGGAATGCCGCCTGGGCTCGATCCGACGAAGGCCCCTCCCAGGACACCGACAACGCGGTTGTCGAACCATCCGAACTGTCCGCCGCTGCTTCCAAGGCCGCCGCCATGGCCCGATAACCGTTGGCAGTGTTGAGCATCGGCGCCGCGCCGGGCCCGAACGTAAGTCGGGCGGAGTTGATCTCGGGCGGCAGCGCGGCGAAGGCAGCGGCGCTCGGAAGCATGGCCAGCGCCGCTATGGCACTCTCCAGTGCGGCCAGCACCGCATTCAGGGCCGCCTCCATCAAGAAATCGGATGGTGAAGTCATGATCAGCTCCCCGCCATCGCCCTCTTACACAGGGAAATTCGTACTCTGGCAGGTGATCTCGCCGCCGTTACCGACGTCCGTGGTTGTGTAGGCGACACTCACCTCGACGTGCACCGCGCCCCCGCCGTCCAACTTGCCGACCGCATCGTTCGTGGTGCCGATGATCGGGACCGCTGCACCGCAGAAGACAGCGGCCACGCACCCGCTCACGTCGTCGAACGCGGCGGGAATGGGCTGAGTCATCGGCGTCACGGTGTTGACGATGGCGGCGAGTCCCGATCCACCAGCGATGTACTGAGTGCCGATGCCGGGAAGGTTTTCTGTAGTGCAACGGAGAAGAGGACTAGTCATTGAATTCTCCTAACGACTGGTTCCGACTCTTATCGAGCGGTACAGAAAGAACGCTAAGCCATTCCCAATCTTGGGAACGTCACTGGAGGGTGACCCTGACCACGGGTCAATCCTCGGGCGAAGACCACGCGGATTGCACGAGTTCCTTCCTCGATATCAGCGGTTCGACGAGGATGCCGCGGCCGACGGGCTGCTTCGTCGCCTTCACATCACCGATAAGCGTGCCGTCCAGTCTCGAACCGTCCATGATGAGACCGGAGGAGTTCAGATTCTTGACCTGGCCGAGCACGCTGTCGTACATGGCGGTATCCGCCTGCGCGATATTGCGAGCGATGATGAGGTGCAGCCCGGTGTCCCTACTGTCGACGATGATGTTCTTGATGCGGTCGAGCGGATTCGCCGAACCACGTTGCGCGACCATGTGATAGTCGTCGACGACCACGAACACCTCCGGACCCGTCCACCAGGAACGCTCCTTGAGCTGCTGCGTGGTAACACCATCCGGTGGACGGCGACCACTCATCTTCTCGGCGAACGCGGGCAAGCCATCCAGTAGGTCACGTTCGCTGGTCAGATACCCGATCAACTGATCGTCGGGAATGGCTTCCAGGTGCTGTCGGCGATAGTCGACCAGCAGCACGCGTGCTTGGTCCGGGTTGAACCGCCGACGGATCGACTGCAGCAGCGCGGCAACTACGGTCGACTTGCCCGACCCTGACGAACCCAGTATGACAAAGTGGTTCGATACACCGAAATCGACTCTGGCAGGCTGCAAATCGGTTTCCCGGATCCCGAACGGCAGGACGAGGCGCTGGGCCAGCGTCGTCGCCGCGGGCACCGATTCGAACACCTCGTCCATGGTGACCTGGGCCGGCAACAACTTGACCACCGGCGCCCTGCGACCCGGGTAGGCCTGGTGCAACTGCTCGATCGCGGCGACCAGACCCGCGCCCGCCGTCTCGGGGTCCCCCACCCCGTCGACCCGGGGCAGGGCAGTCAGCATGTGCAGAGCTTCTGCTGAGATAGCGCGGCCCGGTCGATCCGGCGGAATAGAGTTGACGACATGGCGGTGCGCGCCGAACACGGTGTCGGTGAGATCGCCGAGCCGCATCTCCAGCCGCGTCTGCAGCAGATCCTTGATCGCGGGCCGAATCGCCGCCCAGCGTGAACTGCTGATCACCAAGTGGATGCCGAAGTTGAGTCCCTGCAGCGCGATCGATTCCATCAACGACAGGTACTCGTCGAAGAACGGACCACTGACCGCGAACCCGATGTCCCAGCCGTCTACGACAAGGAAGACATCGCCGTGTTCATCTCCGCGAGCGGTCAGATCGGCGGATTCTCTCGGCACGGACCGGCGCCGCCGGAACTCTCGCATGCTGTCGATACCGAGGTCGCTGAACAGCGCTTGCCTGTTGGCAATGAGGTTGGTGATCAGCGCGAAGGTTCGCCGGATCCGGTCGACATCTCGGGATGTGGCAAGCGAGCCGACGTGCGGCACATTGCGAATACCGGCGAGGCCGCTGGAGAAGTCGAGACAGTAGAACTGGACCTGCTCCGGCGTGTGGGTAAGCGCGGCCGACATGATCAGGGCCTGAATCGCGTTCGACTTGCCCGACTGCGGACCGCCGACGACGGCCATGTGACCGCCTGCGCCGGACAGATCGATTGTCCAGACGTCCTGCCGCTGCTGACGTGGCTTGTCCACGATGGCAATCGACAGCTGTAGCGATCCCGGAGTCACCGCGCGCAGGAGTTGGTCCAGGGTCGGCGGCACGGTCAGCGGCGGCAGCCACATCGCGTGCGCCGGTCGGCCGTGGCCGGCGAACTGCTGCAGGACCGTCTCCATCACGGTCACCACATCGCCTTCGTTCTCCACCTCTGGCGCGGCCGCTTCGGGCTCGGGGGCAGCCACCGGCCGCACTTCGACGATATGCGTCGCGGTGAACCGCTGCGGCGGCCGATACCCGCCGCCTGCCCGCCGCACCCGTTGCGCCGTGGCCGTGGTGGCCTGCACCGGCGCCACATAGGGCGATCCGACATAGGCGGCCTGGAATCGTTGCAGATCACCCGAACCGACACGCAGGTAGCCCGCGCCCGGTTTCTTCGGAAGGTGATAGGCGTCCGCGGTGCCGATGGCGTCACGCGAATCGCTGGTCTGGTTGGTACGCAATGCAATTCGGTAAGAAAGATGGGCCTCCAGCTCACCCATCCGGTTGGCGGGCACCTTCTGCGAGGCCAGCAGTAGGTGGATACGCAGCGACCGCCCGAGGCGGCCGATGGCGACGAACAGCTTGGAGAAGCTCGGATGGTGTTCGAGCAGTTCGGCGAACTCGTCGAGGATGATCAGCAGCGTCGGCATCGGTGCGAGGTCTGCGCCCTGCTCGCGGGCCCGCTCGTAGTCCGCGACACTGGCGAAGTTGCCACCGTCGCGCAGAATCCTTTGCCGCCTTGCCATTTCGCCGTTGATCACGTCTTCCATACGGGTGACGAGATCGGCCTCTTCCTCCATGTTGGTGACGACGGCCGTCACATGGTGCAGCCGGTCGAAACCCAGGAAGGTCGCGCCACCCTTGAAGTCGACGAGCAGCAGGTTCAAAGTGTCGGGCGAATGCGTCGCGACCGCCGAAAGCACCAGCGTGCGAAGGAATTCCGACTTACCTGAGCCGGTAGCGCCGATGCACATGCCGTGCGGGCCCATACCGTCCTCGGCCGATTCTTTGATGTCGAGATATACGACACCGCCCGCGGGGTCGTAGCCGAACGGAATGTTCAACCGCGCCCGGTCGTTGTCACGTCGCAGGGGCCACTGTCGTTCGATCCGGACGGCGCCGGGATCGACGAGTCCGACCATTTCCTCCCACGACGTGCCGCCGCTGGCTTGCTCGGCGGCTACCGCCTCCACCACTGTCGAAAGCCGGTGCGGAGAGACGCTGCGCGCCAGCGCCGTCATCGCGGGCGCCGATAGTGCATCAGCAAGCCCGACGCGTCGCAACCCGCGCGCGCCCACTTCGTGCAGTGACCGATCCTCGCCGAGGGTGAATTTCAGCGCCCGCGGCAGGCTTTGCTCAGCGGGTCCGAGGCGTAGCCAGGTGCAGCCGTCGATACCCGAGATATCGCGGTCACTCGCGGGGCCGGGCACGTCGACGATCAGCAGATAATGTTTGCGATCCAGCGTGGGTTGCGAGTTTGCGGAGAAGGGGCCCCGATTGAGGCCCGCCAAGACCTTCGTCCGCAGCTCCGCGACGTTCCGGTAGATCATGCGGCTCGACCCGATCGCGTCGGTCTCATCCGGATGCTGCGTGTGCGGCAGCCATTTGAGCCATGCCCATTCCGGCGCGTCGGGCTCCGACAACGCCGCCGCGATCGCCACCTGATCCGGACCGTGCAGCACCACGACTTCGGCGATCATCGCGCGCACCAGATCGGCGACCATTACTTCGTCACCATCGATGCCGACCTGCGGCGCCGAGAGCAGATTGATCGCCACAGGCATGCCGCCGACGGTGGAGTACGCCTTCGCGAATCGGGTCACCTCGACAACGCCGACCGGATCCAGATCGGAAGTCGGAGCGGCCTCCGGCACGATCACGCGCACCTGGTTGGCGATTCGGCCGCGGCCGATGCGCACTCGCAGAAATTGCGGACTGGCGACCTGCACCTCCCACATCCGCTTCCCGCCTACCAGCCGGGAGATCTCCTGTGGACCGGGGTGTGTATAACGCAGGAATTCGTACAACTCCGCTTCCGCCGCGTGCACAGTCTTGCGGTTGTCGGTGATGCTGCGCAGATAGTCCTTGCGTTCCTCATTGAGACTTGCGGCGCCACCACCACCGTTGCCACCCGCCATACCGCCACCCATCATGCCGCCCATCGACACCAGCATCATGATCGGAAAAAGCATGGACATCGGCGACATGGCCGCGCCACCGCCGCGGAACATCATCACCATCATGCCGCCCATGGCCGCAACCATGACGACCGGCATGATCATCTTGAGCCGCGAAGGCGGTACCGGTTTGGGCAGCTCGGTCGGCGGCTGCAGACGCAATTCGGTGACGGCGGGCGCTTTCGGGCCGCGCACCATCCTGGCGGGCCGCACGAATCGGCGGGTAGTTGTCACGACGGGCCGCCCATTCCTGCGACGATCTGGTTCGGTGTGATGCTGTCGTGCGCGAGTTTGGCATTCTCCGGCGACAAGGTGGGCCCGACCGCGAACAACGAGACGATGGGCCACGGTGCGGGAACCGGTGTGCGCAACGCCAGCGCGGTCAGTGTCTTATCCTGCCCGGTTCCCGCTTCTTTGGCGTCGACGCCGTATCGAACGCCGTTGTCGGAAATCCAGTACAGCGATTCACGCAGCGGCGACGCTGCCTCCACGCCGGTCACCTGCACGAAACGACCGGTATCACGCGGCATGTACGCCGCGTCGGCGGTACGCCCTCTTGACGGAACCGCGGTGACGAGATCGACGGCCCTGCCCTGCTCTTCCTTCGTCAGGGGCAACTGTCTGCCGACCAGGAGTTCAGTGGCGGCATTCGGGTCGGTGCCGGTGCGCGACCAGTGCAAGCAGGTCACCTCGGACTTCAAGGGATCCACCACACGAATCGGACGCGACGGATAGGTCGCCGTTCCCGGCCACGAGCCGGGGCGCAGGTTCGAGGCGATCAAATCCGGCCCTACCGTCTTCGTCGCAGGCGCGCCCTGTGAGTCGGCGTTGCGGATCATCGCCGCCAAGACCGAACTCACTCGCACCACGCCCGATTGCGACACCAGATAGTAGGACGCCTCTTGACCGGGGGCGGTCACTGTCAGCACTGAGCCGACCGGTGTGGTGAAACCTGAGCTGAGCATCACCGCCTCGCCCGCACCGGGCACTTCCGGCACACGAAGCGGCGGAACCTCCGGGATGGCATTGATCAGACCCCTGGACGCCGCCATCACCGGGGCGCTCGCGTCGATCCCCAAGGCCAGCACGACGGCGGTACTTCGCAGATCTATGGCCGCCCGCACGACACCTTTCTCAGGGTCGGCGTACACCAGCCAGACTGTGGTGTCGTCGCGCATCAGCCGAGCCTCGCCCTCGGCCAGCAGACGGTTGGCGTCACCGTCGACTGTGAGGGGTCCGCCGATCACTGTGGTGCGCACCGAGGATTCGCGCGTTGTCGGCAGTCCGGTCGCTCGGTCGATCGGTGCGGACGCCCCTGTCTTGGCGGTATTGCACACCGTCCACGAAGAATCCCGTTCGGCGCTGTCGGCGATCAGGCCGGGTGCGCCGGGAATGCCGACCAATGGCCCACGTGGGTACTTCGCAAGCTCGTCTCGTGAGACCGGCACCGGCTTGTCGGGACTGCCGGTGATGAGCCGTGCAGAGGTCAAGTTCAACGCCGGATACAGCCTTGGGCCGAGATGCACGAACAGCGCGCCGGTCTCTTTGTCGGAAATGATCTTCGCCTCCGACACCTTTTTGGCGGGTTTGAAGAATGCCATGACCGCCGAACCTGCGATAACGACACAGACGATGGCGATGCCGAGTGATAACGCAGTGGAGCGCCCGCGTTGCGGGTCATCGATCATCGAGGCATCCCGACGCACCAGAGCGTGCTCGATTCGCCGTAACAAGAACCGCCAACCAGAGATCTGGTGTTTGGTCACTACCCGAAAGCGCGCCACCGGTTTTGGTTCCTTCCGCCGACCTGCGGACAAACGTTAGTCGTGGGTGCCGACCCCACCGTCACGTGACTTCCCATCATTGGGAACACCAAGTCTCTCCCGAGGAAGACGTGGGGTCGGTCATATCCCCGAAAGTTTCCGATGCCGCAGGCGATTTCACGTACATAGCGTCCTGCCAGGGGTTTCGGACCTCGCCCTGTGATTCGTCTGCGCCACAGGATCACCGGCCCCGATCGCTGGGTTCACCGAGATCGGCTTGGTCCCGACCCACCGCCCTTGGCCGAATATGGCCTCATCGTTCCCTTGTAGAGGCACATCCGACCGATCGCGTGAGGATCCTCGAGAGATCGCCGGGTAGGGTGCAACTGCGCCGAAGACAGATCGTGGGGCGCCCCCCCCCATGCGGGGCCCCAACGAATGGACAACCAAACCAGCGGCGAACACCACCGCACACCGGGGGCAAACACACACCCCCGCGGGGGTGT
>NZ_JBHVDF010000014.1:0-60687 GCF_042802915.1 Nocardia sp. NPDC057440 | reverse complement strand
GCTACCAAGTCCCCTGGCGGCCGGCGCCGTCCGCCCCCGCCCCCCCCCCCCCCGCCCCGCCCCCGCCCCCCCCCCCCCCACGACTGCTAGCGCAAGCGACCGGCGCTCGTCACACCCGAGCGGACGGTGCCAAACCCTCCAGCGCGGTGCTGATGTCGAACGCATCGATCGTCATCAGTTCCTCGTCGGTCATCGAAGCGACATCGACGTTGTCCCTTGTGAAACGGTAGTCGCGCTCCGCCTCGGCGGATTCGACCACGTTACGCACGAAACGTCCGTTGCCTGCCAGGTCGATCAGTCGCCTGCCGTTCTTGGTCTGTTCGGCCAACTCGGCGCAGCGCAAGCGCAGCACCTCACGGGCCTGTTCGGAGAGGATCGAATCCTTCTTGTGCGCAATGTGTTCGGCGATCTGCACGAGTTCGGCCGCGTCGTAGCTCGCGAATCGGATCCGCTTGGTGAACCGGGAGGCCAGACCGTCGTTGGATGCCAGGAACCGGTCGATCTGGTCCTCGTATCCGGCAATGATCACGACCAGCTTGTCTCGGTCGTTCTCCATTCGCGCCAGCAGCGTATCGACGGCCTCTTTACCGAACGCGTCACCACCGGAAAGACCCTCTTGGATCAGTGTGTACGCCTCGTCGATGAACAGCACGCCGCCGAGCGCCGAGTCGATCAGCGCGTTGGTCTTCGGCGCGGTGTGACCGAGATGAGTACCGACCATGTCGTTACGGGACACCTCGACCACGTCGGCATTCTCCACGACACCGAGCCCGGCGAAGATCTTCGCGATCACTCGGGCGATGGTGGTCTTGCCGGTACCGGGAGGACCGGAGAAGATGAGGTGCTGCGACTTCGAATCCACTGCCAGTCCACGCTTGGCGCGCACCTGGTCCATCAACACACCGGACTTGAGCCGGTCGACCTGCTCCTTGACCGAGTCCATGCCGATTTGCGCCTGCAACAGGTCGGAGGCCTCGGCGAGCAGGACATCGCGCTCCGCTTTGGCCGCCGAAGCCGCCACCTCGGCAGGATCATCGCCGGAATTCGGGTCCCAGCGGTCGGTCCTCGATGCGATGACATCCGCGGAGGCGATTTCGAGCCGATAGTTCTTATCCTTGACCGCGCGCTGCCATTCCTCGCGCTGCTGCCACAGCCCGGAACCCTGCAAACCCTTGAGGATCCTGTCGGCGTTGTCATGATCACCGGTGTGCCGCAACAGCATTCCGAGCAGGAAGTGCGCGTCCGCCCAGATGTAGGACAGACTTCCGGATTGACTGTCCTCAACGATCCGCTGCGCGCGGGGCAGCGCCTCACCGATGCGACCCGATTGCGCGAGCGCCTGGGTGGACATCAATTCGGCCGCGATATCGAGCAGCCCGTCCTCGAGCGTCGGGCGTGCCTCGCGAGAGGCGAGCACATCTGTCCACCGCTTGGTCCGGAAATACAGTGACATGCGCACGAAGTCGGACACGTCGTCGCTGGGCACCTCGTCGAGAATGACCGAGGCTTCCTGCCATTCACCACCCTGCGCGTAGGAGCATGCCTGCGCGATCGAGATCTGATCGCGATCGGCCATGGCGACGCGCAGTCCGTACATGCCGATCTCGACCTGGCACCACAGTGCACGATCGACAAGACCGGCTCGCTGCTGGTCACGATAGAGATTGTGCACCGAACGGTAGGCGCCGTAGATCACTTCCTCGGTGACCTCGCCTGCCATTGCGCGCCCCAACCAGGCATCACACATATCAGGATCGAGGTCGGTAGCAGCCCGGAACGCCGCGGAGGCATGCTGCTCATTGCGCACACCGCCTGCGACCAAGGCCAAACTCTGTACACCTGTGTAGAACGCGTCCTCGGCCGCTGACAATTCGGGCTTCCTTCCGCAGATCTCGCCTGAGAGAACGATAGTTACTGCGGATAAGGCTCGACCCGCATCGACTCCCCAACACCGGGAAGTCGATATCCGCCCAATCGAGTCACGACCGCCGGGAGACTACGCCTGGTCGGTACCGACCGCTCGACAGACATTGACCAACTTTGAACGTACCGTCACATGACGGTACCGTTGGCTATGGAGTCGCAGTCATCCCACTTCTGACGACCCCCTTCCGACGGCGGCTGGTGGCCGCAACCCGGCGACCAGCCGCCGCGCGGCAAATCCGCATCAAGTGGCAGTCAGGAATTTCTTGCCGCTGATTGAGTGCACACTATTGAACGTTCCGACAGAACCGAGTACAGTCAAAGACGGATCGCGGTCCCTCATCCCGACGATCTGACCTTAAGAGCAGTGGCCGGTAGCGCCGGCACGCCACCGGCCACTGCATGGTCCATCTCGGCAATCGAGCCGATTCTTCCGCCGCACGCCAGGGCACCACCCTGTACCGTTGTCGCGATTTCATTCCCTCGCAAATCCCCACTCTCGGGAATACGGCACCGCTCACTCCGACGGGCTATTTGTCGACCTTCGGATCGACGCCCTCCGGCGCAGTGACGATCGGTGCCGTCACACGCGGCGGGCCGGAAGCCGCGTCGACCTCAACCGTGACGCGATCCGGCGCGGCGACATCACGATCCTGCTCGGCGACCTTCTCATCGTGTGGCTGCGCGGACGGTCGGTCGACCTTCGGCGCGAAGACTTTGGCCGCGACGTCCGGTGTGCGAGCGACCTTGGACCACGGCGTTTCGCTCGGCTTCCGGTCTGTGGATGCAGAAGTCGCCGAGGGGCGGACGGCCTTGCGCCGCCGCGGCCTGTCAGCTTTGGAGGTCTTCGGCTTGGCACGCCCCCACGGCGTCGCCGAACCTGCCCCACCACGTCCGGAACCTGCCCCACCCTGTCCGGAACGGGGCGGAGCAGACGCTGCCTGTGCCTGCGTCGGGTCGGACATCGCTTGCGGCTGATCGACAGCTGGTCCGACCTGGTGCGCATGTCCACCGATACCTGTGGAGTCAGTGGAAGCGACTACCTGCCCACCCGCGTGTAGACCCGACGCTCGGTCCCGTTCGACCGCGCCGGCTCCCTGCCGACTGTCGGCCGCTGAGGGATCGACACTCGCGGCCGGGCTGAGCACAGTACTTCGACCACCATCGGCGCGATCGGTAGTGTCGCCTGCCCGAGCCGCTCCATCGGGAGTAGCGCCGGACCAACCCGGCGTGCCGGATGACTGTCCGGGGGTCTTCCCCGGTTGCGCGGCATCACCGGTCTGCTGTCCCGGCTCGGCTGTCGGCCGTACCGCATCGGCGGTGGGCCGGTCGGGCGAACTGGATTGCCGATCCTCGCCCGCACCATGGGCGGTCGTCGGCGGGCGGTCGGTCGGCTGTGGCGCGTTGGCCGCGGACGGCGGTTCGTACAGACGCGGCGCCGCAGCGGGCCCCGTATCGGCCGGTCCGATCGGCGCGGCGGGTCCGATCGGCGCGGCGGGTCCGATCGCCGCAATCCGAGGTTCCGGCACCGTAATGTTCGGAGTCTGATCGAATCGGGCGGGTGTCGTAAAGTCGAGCGGCGCTACGTTGGCGGCGAAGGTAGCGGCATGCTTCATGATGTCGTCGGCGTGCTCGTCGAGCACCTTGGCATAGCGCTGCACCTCGTCGGGATCGATCCGCAACGGTATCGATGTTGCGCCGGGATCGGGCACCCCCAGAATGTTGCTTGCCGCGCCGTAGACCACCCCCTTGATCATGTCTTCGATGGTCTGCTCGAGCGGCTCGATCGCCTTTCCGATCACCTCGGCGAGTATGTAGCCCACCAGCATCTGCTGCATCTGAGAGCAGATGTTGCGTGCGGACATCCCGAGCGGGATTGTCATGGGCTGCAATCCGGGTACCAACATCGCGCCGATGTACGACGCCGCCAACGCGGCAAGCTCAGCGAGTACCACCACCTTGACCACGGTGATCACTTCGGCCGCAATTTCCAGCGCCTTTGCGACAAAGCGGCAGGCGCGGTCGAGGTCGGCCATGTGGGTCGCGCTCATGGTGGCCCAGCTGGTTACCAGTTGCTCGTAGGAATATCCCGAATAGACCGCGCCCATATCGTTGATCACGCCGCTGGCCGACTCGTGCGTGTTCTGGACGTTGGTGGCGAAGGTGCGCACCTGCTCGGCGAGGGCCTTGACGTCGTCCTCGTTGATGTCCGGATACGGGATGCCCACCATGTTGAGGAAGTACACGACCTCGCTCGGAATGTCTATGGCCACGCGGTCATCCCCTCCGCATCCGCTGGCTCAAAGCACCCGAACGACGATGGCGTCACTCGACATCCGCGACCAACTGACAGTCGAGCCCGTATACGGCGCCTCGATGACCATGCCGTTACCCGCGGCGAGCTGGACATGTTCGGGCCCTCGCGTGCTGAACGAACTGCCTGGAAAGACCAGATCACCGGGCCGAACATCCCTCGGGTCGACTCGGACCCCGCTGTAGATCTGCTCGTAGGTGGTGCGCGGCAGGACCACCTCGCCGTGGGAAGCCTGCGCGATCGCGTACTGGGTCAGGCCGGAGCAGTCGAAGCCGCCGCCGCTCGGGCCGAGATTGTTGCCGCCACCCCAGACGTACGGAGTTCCGAGCCAGGCGCTCGCGGCACTCACCGCATTGCTGCCCTTCGTCCCATCCGACCGTATTGCGCTTCGGTGCTGCATCCGGGACGCCGAAGCCGAACGAGTTCGATTCCGACGACGACGGCGCGTCGAGGCCGAATGCCGTCCGACCCTCGGCGGGGGCACCGTGGGCGGCATGATTCGCGCCGCCTTCTGCCTGGCATCCGCGACGTCGGCGTCGACTCGTTTGGTGGCATTGGCGATGGTGATATGCGCGGCATCGAGCAACGCTGGGCCGCTGAAGCGGGTACCGCCCACCGAGGCGATCGCCCGCACTCGCGCCTCGAAGTCCGCGATCTGATCCTTCATGTGGGCGCGACCGGTGACCGTTCCGTCGGCGGATTCGGCGGCTGTCTTGAACACGAGAGCGTCCTTGCCCGAATGTGATTGGGCAATCGAGTTGTGCGCGCCTCGCGCATCGCTGTAGCCGACCGCAATTGCTCCCGCATGAGAGCGCATCTCGGCCTCCAGCGCCTTGACCGCCGCCGCTTGACCTGCTCCGGGCTGACCCTCGCCATAGAGCCCGAGCAGCGATTGCAGTACTCCATGCAGGTCTTCAGTCAGTGTCTGTGCCATTCGACCGACTCGCCATCGCGCATCACCCGACCGCCTTTCACATCCTGCCCGAACACAATGGGGCCGCCTCGCAGCGGCGTCTTGTCGGCCCTGGAGGTATGTAAGTAGTTCAACTATGCAGCACTCCCCAAGTTTGGGAAGCGACGACAATGGGGGGACTTCCAGAGAGGCGGTGCCGGCGCATGGTGGTGAAGGCGGCGAATACCGAAGCTGAAAAAGCGGCAGAGCTCGCGGCCAAGTCCAAGCCGAAGCCATTGCCGAATACCGTCGGTAAGAATTACTGGCCGGTCAAGCTGGCGACCCCAGCGGGTGCGTCGGCGGGCCTCAAAGCCTTCATCACAATGGGCGAAGCCGCGATTCAATCCGCGGTCGACCTCCTCGGTCGCGGCACCACCAAGCCGCCACCGCAGGTGGAAGATCTCTTGCGACCGGTCGTGTACGAACACCTCGGCGAAAGCAAGCTGACCGAAGGCTATAAAGAAGCCCTCAACATGGTCGAGTCGCGCAAGTCGGCCCTACTCACGTTCGACACCGAGGTGCTCAAGACCTCGATCGTGGTGGCCGCCGACCAGGACAAGACGCTGCGCGATATCAAAGACATCGTCGCCGACCTCAACACCAAGCTGAAGTCTCCAGGCAGCGCCACACTGAAGGCCCCGGAGGAATCGGCCCTGTTGAAGGCGGTCGCCACCGCTGTGGACAAGGTGTACGACCTGGTGACCGAGGTCGCCAAGAGCAACGAAGAAAAAGCCAACCCCGGGAAGGGCAACGGCAACGGCGGAGGCAACGAGAATGGCAACGGCGGGGGCAACGGCGGCGGAGGCAGCGGCGGCGGAGGCCAAGGTGACGCAGGCGGCGGTTTGGGGGGCGCGCTGCAAGCGCTTGCCCCGATGGCGATGATGATCCCGATGGCGATGATGCCGCTGGTCCAGATGGTGCCGGAGCTGATGAAGCAAGATCAGGAAAACAAAGAGAAAGAACGCGAAGCGGCCGAGGAGAAGCAAGCCGAGGCCAACCAGGCGCAGCCCGCGGCTGCTGCACCGGCCCCTGGCGATCCCAATGCTGCACCGCAGCCGGGTCCCCCCGCTATCGCACTGCCCAACCTACGCACGAATGCTCGTTCCCGAACACAGCAGGGCTCGACAGTGTCGGCGAACGACGGCTCCGAAACGGGCGACGAAGAGCAAGATCTGGAACAAGAACCTATGGCCGAAGCGTAGGCAAGCGCGAAATGCCGGTCGCCGTATGGCGACCGGCATTTTTCTGTTTCCTGTGTCTGTGCGCAAGGTAGATATGCACGCATGATGGGTGCCCGCTGTGCGCGCAGGACCGGCACTGTCGGCCTCAGATCGGCGGAAGGGGCGGAGCAGATAGCCGTTCGGCCGGGAACGGTCCGGCTGGTATAGCAGCCGGACCGCCCTCGGCGCCGCTCACGACCCTTCCGGCGCCCCTGCTGGTGGGACGACCGGAGGCACCGTCGGCGGAGCGACCACCGCGCCTGCGGGTGGTCCCGCGATATTCGGCGCGGAAACGCCCGGAGCGGTAACCCCGGTGGCGGCAGGACGGACAACACGCTCCGGCTCTGCGGTCGTCACCGCGGCGGGAACCGGGACGAACAGCGGATGCTCCACGATCTGGTCGTGCGCGTACACGACATCACGCAAGCTCTGCGCCGTCGGTTCTTCCGCGAGCAACAGCACCAGCTCGTTGCACCGACGCTCGAACACCATGTCGCGCAGGACCGAAACCTCGGCGTCGACCCGCAGCTGTCCCAGTTCCACTCGGCCGACATCGACTCGGCGCGACAGCATCGACGCAGCCAGCAGATCGTCGGCGTCACGCAATTCGTCCCAGACCTGTCGCGGCACCGTCCGACCCGCCTCTATGGAGCTCAAGATCTGTTCCCGCAACTGTCGTGATCCGGCCGCATCGGCGGTCGCCCGTACCGAACGCCCGACCTGCGCATGCGCATCCTGTACCAGCTCGACGCTGCGCGTGCGAACCTGCGCGTCGGGTACTGCGGCAAGCTGGTCCGAGACCACCGCCGGGCTGGTCAGGCCAAGTCGGTCGGTGGTATCCGGCGTTGGTTCGCGCAGGTCGACGTCGTAGGCCGGACCGACAAGCCCTGCCATCGCGACATCGTTGAGGCGCGAACTCAAACCTGGGTCGATCGGACCGGAAGACACGATCGCCGACAATGCGGCATTGGCCTTGACGCCCCAGGCCAAACCGAACTCCGCGAGAACCCGCGCCGGATCGGAAACGCCTTCCCAGGGCGACGCGCTGCCTTCTTCGCCGGCGAGCAGTTCGTCCCACTGCCACGGCGTGGATACCTCACGCGGCAGGAACAGCCGCGCGGGCAGCCACCCACGTCCTTCGTTCGAGGTGATGAACACGCCGGGTCCGGCAGGTCCGCGCAGAACCGCTACCGCCCAGACCATCCCCACCGGGGAATCGACGGCCGCCAGCACGCCGGCGAGCAGGGTCCGCGCGAGTACCAGGTCGTCGTTCACCTGGTCGCCGACAACGTACGCCGGTTCGGCTGCCTGGTCCTTGGCCGCGGCGACCGCCGCACCGAACGGTGTCATCGGCGCTACTGGAATCACCGACGGCGTGCCGTCCGCAGGATTCGCGGACGCCGCCGCACGATCGTCGATCGGTGTGTACAACGGCGGCCTGCCAACGGGCTCGGCGATCGCCTCGGAGGGCGGAGCCGTCGCACCGGCGGCGAGTGGAGGAGCTGAGGGCGCGGGACCTGTGCCGACCGAGGCCTCGGCGGGGCCGCCTGCCGATGCGGCGGGCGGGTCGACGACTCCCCCACGGGGCGCACCGACACCTGGTTGTTGTTGGCTCGAGCCCGGTTCCCCGGCATTCGCGGCGGCAGGCAGGGAAGTCTCCGGTCCTGGTGGGACAGAACCCGGCACAACAGGACCTGATTCCACAGGAACCGGCGGTATGTCACCAGGAACCACACGGCCGACCATGCCGCCGACCAGGCCGTCGTGCGGCCTGACGACCCGTGCCCCGCCGCCCATGTCGGAATCGCCGCCGGGTTGCTGCCCTAGCGGCGTCGATCCGGAACCGCCGCCGCCGCCCGGCTCCATGGTCTGGTTGATGTTCGCTGCGAACTCATCGTCGAAGTTTTCATAGTCGTTCGCCGAGGCTTGCAATGAGTCCGCGGTGCGATCGTGTTCGAGGGCGAGCGCTTCGCCTGCCCGCTGTCGGGCGTCGTAATAGCGGATCAGCGCATCGTGGACCGGCGAGGCGATCTTGCCGTAGGTGGGCAGGAAGGAGGCGAGCCAATCTGCGGGCGGCTTGGCCCACTCCCTGGTGTCGCGAGCGACCTGGCGATGTTGCTCGGCCAGCTGACGCAGCACCGTGGGGTCGATTTCCATGCTGTCCGGCACGCGCGATCAGTCCTTTCCCACCAATGACCTCATCATTGTCAATCCTTCCCATGATTGGGAAGCAGTGATCGCCGCTGCTTCATCGTCCGGGCCCCGCCGTGATGGTCGGGCGTCGCGCCGCCGTGACCGCCGGTGCCGGCCCTGGTGACGTCGGCGCAACGAACGACGGGTGCCCGATAATCTGCGCGTGGGCGTAGATCGCATCACGCAGGCTTTGCCGCGACGGAGCATCCTCCAGCAGCAGCACGATCTCGTCGCACCGCCGTTCGAACACCATGCCGCGCAATGTGGTCAGATCGGATGCCGATCGGCCCGCGGTTTGCTCGGATCGCAGCTCGCCGAGAGCCACCGCGGACACATCGGCCCGGTGCGACAGCATCGTGGCCGCGAGCAAATCATCGGCGTCACGCAATTCCTCCCACCAGTCCTGCGGCACCTCGTGCCCTTGGCGCAGCGCGATCAGAATGCGCTCGCGCAGTCCCGATGTTCCGAATGATTGGGTCGAACCCAGCCCAGCCTGACCGACCCGCACATGTGCATCGGTTGCCAGTTCTATGCTGCGTCGGCCGATTTCGGCAGCAGGGGTCGCATTGGCTCGGTCCAAGAGCGCAGGCGCGCCCACCAACGCAAGACGATCCACTCGCCCCGCGCCCGATGTGGTCAGATCCATCGCAGATGATGCCCCGACTTCCCCGGCCGACGGCACGTCCCCGAGCTGGCGACGCATGTTCACGTCGATCGTCTCCGATGAGGCGAGCGCCGTCAGGTTGGCTCCCGACTTGCGCCCCCAGGCCAGTGCGAATTCGGCGAGCACCCGCGCCGGATCGGCAACGCCCTCCCAGCCGGATCCCTCGGCGACCTCCCACACCCAGGGCGTGGACACCTCCCGTGGCAGGTACAAGCCAGGGGGCAGCCAACCGCGCCCCTCGTTCGATGTCACGAATGCGCTGATGCCACTGGGGTGTCGCATCACAGACACGGCCCACCCGATGCCGACCACAGACGAACCGACCGCAGCGAGTACGCCACTCAAAATCGTGCGTGCCAGCACCAGGTCGCCGTCCACCCGATCGCCGAGCACGAACGACGGTGCTGCCGCGGAGGTCATCGCGGCGCCGACTACATTGCGGATCAGTTCGTTGCTGCCACTCTCCTCCGCGGGCTCGCCACCGCGATCGCTACTGGTCGCGGACTGCGATTTGGCAACCGGTGCGACAGTATTCGAGGCCGGGCCCGCCGAAACCTTCGGCACGATCGACGGGGCCTTCGATTCGGCCGACTGTGCCATCGGCTTGACTTGCGCCTGCGATCCCACCCCGGGCTGCGCGGCCTGCGCCGTCGATCCGGACGGCGCTGCCGAGGCGGTCACCGAGGACCCGAGTGGCGCGCCCGACATGGGCATCGCCATCGGCAGCGCCGGGTCCGGTTCGGTCATCGACAGGCCTGCTGCAGCCAGCGCGGCAGTGGGAACTCCGCTCGGATACGTGCCGGAGGTAGCCTCCTCGGGTGTCCTGGCTCTGCCTGCGGCAAGCGGCTCGCCCGAGGCGGCATCAACGTCTGTGTCTGCCTCCGCGGGGCCGTGCTCGACGGCGGCAGGCTCTGAACTCGAACCCATCGGGCCGGAACGCGCCGGCGCATTCGGCGCGGTGCTCGAGTTGTCCTCGTGACCGCTACTCGGCGCGAATGGCGTGGCGGCGGTGGCGCCGGCCGGAACTGTGGTGTGGGGCGTCGACGCATTCGAGGGCGAAGTCACCGGCGAATCTGCTGTCGAACCATCAGCTGGTTGGTCCCCGGCGTCGAGGTCGGATATCGGACGATCGCGGGGCTGATGCTCGGGCATGCCGAGGATGTCGTCCAGCGGAGGCCTCGGCCCCAGCGGGCCGTACGGACCATACGGGCCGGACGGGCCGGACGGGCCGTGTGGCCCGGGCCGCGCTTCGCCGGGTCGATGTGGTGCGGACGGGCCGTGGTCGTCGTGCTTACCGGAATGATCGGTGGCCGGACGATGTTTCCCGGGCCCACCGGAACCGCCGGCTTGTCCAGGCTCCCATGGACCGGGCATGCCCAATGCGTCGGCGATGAGGGCAAGGGTCGGCAACCCTGTCGGGCTAATCGAGTTCATCGCGGTGCGCGTCACGTCCTCGACCTCTGCTTTCGCGGCGGCGATGATGCCGGGGATCCGCGCTTTGGCCGCGTCGGCCTCCTCTTTGTCCTCAGTGCTGTCGGCCGTGCGTGATTCGGCGTCGGCTCGTCGCGTAGCCCGTTCCACGATGTCCAGGATCTGATTCCGCGTCCGGTACACCAGATCCGAGAAATCGCGGAAGGTATCGGCTGCTGCCTCCAACGCGTCCGCGAAAGCCTGCGGATGGGCGCGCTGGCTGAGCATGTCGTCCTTGACCACCTGCAATCCGGCGCTGGAGCGCACCCGTTCGTCGAAGGCGCGACGGTGCTGGTCCATCTCGAAAAGATCGAGTGCGGCCGCTCCGTCACGCGCGGTCTGTTCGAGCGCGCTCCAATCGGAGGGAGGAATCTCCGGCCAGTTGTCGTCGACGATGGCATTCCAGTACGGACTGTTGCGCTCCGGCTCCATCAGCAATTCAGACCGACGTGCGATGGACTTGCTGGGCGCCCGCAGTGTCCTCCGCATCGAACGCACCGGTGGTGTGCTCGGTGTGTTCGGAAGTTGCCTGCGCACGCCTCTGGGCTCGCGGTATGGCGTCGATAATCGTCTTCCCGATCCAGTGACGCACCTTCTCGAGACCGTTGTCGAGCTCCGATTGGGCACGATGGATAGGCGCCAACTCCTGGACGACTGCCTTGGCCTTCCCGGTGTAAGACGTCACTGCCCCGGTGAAGCCATGGGCGGCTGCGTTTACTCTGTGCGACTCGTCCATATTCAGATCGGTCATATCGGTGTCCTGTCTCGGAGTTCCGGAAGTCTCGTCAGGAGGTGGTTCTGCCGAATTCGGCGTCCTCCATGGCTCGGTAGGAAGCCTCGGTCGGAAGATCGAAGGAATCGATGGTGTAGGGCAGCGAGCCCTTGCGCTCCATCTCGTTGCGCAGCCCTACCCGGGACTTCGCATGTGCCAGGCGCGCGAGCTTGAGGATCTCTGCGGCCAGCCAGTCGTCACCGTTTTCGAGCGCGTCGTCGGCGACATGCATGCCGATGATCTCGCCGTCTCTGTCACACGCGACGCCTGCGGTGTGATCAGGATTGAACACCTCGAAGGTCCTGGTCTCGTACGCCGAAGCGTCGAAGTCCTGCTCGTCCAAATCGAGGTCGTCCACATCGAGGGGGAAATTCTCATTCATCGGTTGGCCTCCGAGCGTCGGTGTGAGGAATGGGATCTGATCGAGTAGTCGGTGACCGAGCCGACGGGCGGCCCCGCGGATTCGGCATCATCGGCGTCCAGTCGCTCCGCGAGCGCGGCCCAGGCCTCGTCCTCGATCCGCATCACATGACTCAGCGCCCAGAAGCGGGAGCCCAGATACATCTCCCCCGTTCCGTCGACCTCGAGCTCGAGGTGGTCGGGGCCTTCAGTGGCCGCGTTGAGGGTGATCGCAGTGACCGGCGGGCGGGAGTCGTCGACATTGACGATCAATGCGCCGCCACCGGG
The DNA here is from genome assembly GCF_042802915.1 of Nocardia sp. NPDC057440. Taxonomy (NCBI): domain Bacteria; kingdom Bacillati; phylum Actinomycetota; class Actinomycetes; order Mycobacteriales; family Nocardiaceae; genus Nocardia; species Nocardia sp. NPDC057440. The sequence goes on along the minus strand of NZ_JBHVDF010000014.1, from coordinate 48,492 downwards.
AATGAAGCTCTGTCGCAATCGGGGGCTGGAGCCGATCGCGACATCCGAGCAGTTGGTGGTGACGGTGACTTCCGTGTTCAGCATCAGTTGCAGCACCCAGGATCGGGCCGCCTGCTCGGGGAAGTCTGCGTTGATCGATATGGCAAGGGTGGCCGCGAGGTCCACGACGAGCAAGGCTTCCGCCGTGGTGACACCGACGATTACCAACCGCCTTGCGGTGCCGACAGGATGTGGTAGATCGTCGGCAGCCACCGTGATGACGTCCGAGCCACCACCGGATCCGGCCACGGGATGCGCGACGACAGTTCCGGTGGCCACCTCGACGGTATAGGCGGCGATTATCCCGGACGCTTGCTCGGCGACACCGGCCAAACGCACGAGCCCTTCCTCATGCAGCCACCGCACCGTATCGGCGATGGTGACCTCGGGGACGGCGGCGGTCATCACGCCTGGCTCGGTGCGGCCGCGGCCGACACCGATTCCTCGTCATCGCCCATCACGGACGGGACTTCCATGATCGTTTGGTACTGCCGAGCCGCGTCGGCGGTGCTCTCGCGGATGGCGGCCATGATCTCGGCGGTCAACTCGGCACCGGTGAGACGTGCCGCGGTACCCGGCGCCAGATACAGGTCGGTCAGCCTGCCCATCGCGTCGACTTCGGGGATGACCGCGCCGCTCGGCGAAGGCCGCCTGGCCCGGATGTTGTCGATCCGCTCGCGCATGTCGGCGATCTTGTGCCGCAGCTCGCGCGCGGCATCCAGCGCGGCCTGCACGTCGGGATGGATAGTCATGCGGTACCTCCGGATTGGCTTGAATTCTGGTTGCTCGGGCCCGGCGTCGGCGGCGTCACCGTCGGGGCGATGGTCGGTCGCTCACCGATCACCAGATCCGTGTGCGGCGTGTCGTCGACGTACATCAGGCGGTCGGGGTGCCATGCCACCACACGGCTGCGGTCGCCGCCACCCCCACCGGCACCACCCGCTCCGCCCGGCGACATCGGCATGTACGGCATCCCCGCACCGCCCGCTCCCATCCCGCGCGCTCCGGCCGCCCCGGCTCCGCCGGCGAGCGGTTCGATCACCTGAGTGCGTGGCAGTCCGTCCCTTCCGCCACTCGAGAGGGCTCCCGTGGGCGCAACGGTAGGCAGGCCAGTGCCCGACATGTTCTTGATCGCGGCGGGCGACGGTATGCCGCCGGCCGATGACGGGCTCGGGATACCACCACCACCACCACTCGGCACCACGCCGGCCGGGCTCGGAATTCCGTAATCCCCGTAGTCGTCGAGCCCGTAATCATCGTAATCATCGAGCGGCTCCGAGGTGTCCTGCCCCTGCTGCAACCCGGTCATCCCGCTCATCAGAGCAGGCAGCATCGACATGAGTGCATTGGGGTCGCTGCCCTGACCCGTACCGCTGCCATTCCCATTCCCATTGCCGTCGCCTTTGCCGTCACCGGAATCGTCGCCGGAATCGTCACCCTCGGGAACTTTCGAGCCGACCTCCGTGGTGTAACCCGCGATCGTCTCCGCCGAAAGAGCGTTCTGCGCTTGGAATTTCGCCAGCGCCTCCTCGATCGCGAGCTGATTCTTCGACCGCATCGCCGAGAGCAGCTTCTTGCGCGCTGCCTTGATCTCCTGCGGCGTCGGATGCTTGTCCTTTGCCGTCCGGAAGGCGTTCCCGTAGGTGTCGGCGGCGTCGGCCAGCGTGTGCATTTGGCTGCCGAACCGATCCAGCCAACCACGATGCTGGGCAATATCGGCGGCCGCGGCCGATCCCACCGGCCGCCAGTTCTGCATAGCCTGCGCGGCTTGGTCGGCGCCCTCGATAGCGTTCGCGTGGAAACTGCCCGCGAACTGTCGAAGCGATTCGGCGAAGCTGGTCGCCCCACCGGGACCGGGGCCCTCGTGCAATTGCTGCGCGAAGGTCAGCGGATCGACCGTGCCCCCACCCGCCGGGAACGTATGCACCGGTGCCCGCCGTAAACCGACCGGCTCCACCACGGGTACGGGATTGGCGACCTCATCGGCCCCGAAACCTCCGATCTTCTGGGCCCCCTCCGCGTCGCCCTTGCTGTACTCGGTTGCCGCGGCCCCGATGTGGTGCGCGGTCTGCTGAAGGTTATTGAGAACCTGAGCTACTCCGTTGAAGACCTTGGCCGCGTCGTTGTTGAGCCGCGGCACATACGACGCGGAGATCGGGTCAGCGCCCGCAGGCGGGACCCAACCCTTGGGCAGTGCCATCCCCGTCTGCCGCGCCAACTCGGCAAGCCTCGCCGCGTTACGGACCAGTTCGTGCAGATCGACTTCCATCGCGATCGTTGCCTCCTCTCACCACTCGTTCGGCAATCAGCCCGCGGGCATCGCGACGACCGGCACCGCCGCGGCCGCGGACTGATCACCCGGCATCGGCATGCCGCCGGACATGCCGTCGTCCGCCGATGCGGCTGTACCGATCCCCTGCGGATGGACGAATCCGCTGAACGGACCGAATTCTCCTGTGCTGTCGGCCATCAATGGGGCGAGCTCCGTCAGTTTGCCGTTCACCACGACATCGAGGGAGCTGTCCGTGCCTTCGTCACCGGACCCGAACTTTACGACGATCGCGGTGCGACCCTCTTCCCACATGGCGATGTCTCCGGTCATCAAGTCCGGGCCAGGGCTGACCCGCTCGCCGATCTTCTTGTCGTCGGTCCACTTGGCCTTGGTGTTCTTGTAGGCGTCCTTGGCACTGGTGTCCTCTTTGCTTGCGAACGCGATGTCCAGGGCTTGGGCAACCGCCAGCGACACCTTCTGGGTGCGAGTGCGACCGTCTTCCCATTTGAACGTGTAGACGATGTTTCCGTCCGGATCCGGTGTGCGACCGGGAAGGGCGCCGCCCGGCTGTCCTGGCACGCCGGTGTTGGTCGGCGGGGTGACGTGCTGCACCGGGGGGGCGGTCGTCGGGGGGGCCGTCGCGGCAGGCTGCGCGGTGACGGGAGGGGCGGCCGCGGGCGGGTAGGCCATGGCCGGATCGTTTCGGTACCGATCTGGATCGAGGCCATCTTGCAAGTTCTGGTTCCGACTGGGATCCATGCTCTCCATCATCTGCCGCTGCATGGCCATCTCCATCATCTGCCTGCCGAGCTCGCTGCCCATGCCGCCCGCACCGGCTCCTGCCAACTGCGGTGTTTGCGGCATCTGCGGCACATTGGCCTGATTCCTGATGCTGTCGGCTGCGCGTTGGAGCGAGTCGCCGATGTTGTTGGGGTTGCTCGGGCTGTCGGGGTTGAGCGGGCTGTTGGGGTTTTCGGGGTTGAGCGGGTTGTTGGGGTTGAGCGGGCTGTCGGGGTTGAGCGGACTGTTGGGGTTGAGCGGACTGTTGGGGTTGTTGGGGTTGAGCGGATTGCCGAGGTTGCCGTAGTTGGGCGGGTTCGGTATGAAGCCGGGGTTCTGTTGGCTGGCTTTCATTGCGTCCAACGAAGCTTGCATGTCCTTCTTCATTGTCGCACTCTGCTCGGCAAGCGCCTTCGTCTGCTTCTCTTCGAAACCTTTTATCCACTCTTCAACTGGAGTGGCATTCTTTTCATTCTTGTTAGCGCCATCTTCGGTGGTATTATCGATCGCAAGAAATCCCTGCTCGAGCGCATTCATAAATTCCGCATCATTGCCTTTTTTGGACTTGTAGACAAGCCCGTTCAAACCAGCAATGAGTTCTTTGATGTTTTGCTTTCCAGCCGCAGATACTTTGCCGACTTCATGGAGCAAATCGGGCAACCCTTTCTGAAGGTCGCTGAAGTGTTTCGCCGCGGTCGCCATATCGCTAGCCGCTTTCTCGTACGACTTCCCACCTGCGCCCGTCAAGCCTGCGACCTGAGCGGTCGACAGTACTGGCGCGGGCGGCAAATTCAGCTTCACCTCGTTCTTGAGGTCGCCGAACATCCCGTAAGTGTCGTTGAGATAGACCGCCAACGAGCCCGTCGGCCCAGCGTGGTACTCCTTGAGAACAGGGGCCAAAATTGGCGGCTGCACCAGGAATCCTGTGGTATTCGGATCCGTTTTCGGGAAGTTCTTGGTATCGGGTGCGAAAGGGGCCTTCGGATAGAGTGACACAAAATCGCCCACCCAGATGAAGGTGATTTCGGGCTCTTCGTCGGGAGTATAAGAATCGCTATTGAAAAGAGACCATCCGGTTGAGTGGGCGAGTATGTTCGCGCCCATCGCGATCAGCGCACGGCCAGCGGCGAGTCTAGTACCTTCGAAGACTCTTGGTGTCGCCGGACCTGCAGGGGATTTCGTACGAAACTGTTTTTGTCTGAGCTCGATTTGCTTCTTCAACTTCTCGAGATCGTCGACCGAGCTCGTCACCTTCGCCGCCTTCGCGGCCGCCTTCGCGACGTCAGCAGCGTCTTTGGCAGCATCGCGCGCGTCTATGTACCCTTGGTGCGTGGGCCCACCCACTTTCGCACGAGGGTGTTTAGTCGCGAAATTAGCCAGATCGTCTTCCGCCGTTTTAAGCGCAGTGCCCGTATCGCTCACCTTTTTAGCGATGCCCGTGTTGGTCAGGTTTGACGCCAGGTTCTTGGTGTACTTTCTCCTCAAATACGCTCCCCCCGCCTCGCCGAGAGCGGCACCTGCCGCTCCGACACCGGCGGCTTCAATCGTTTTCTCCAAATCACCGGTTTGGAGGTATTCACTCAGACCACCGCCTACGGCACCGCCCAGGATCCCGGAATACTTTTTGGGCATAAGCTTGCCCATACCCAGAGTGACAGCAAAATCTGCCGCGAAACCCACCCATGGACTTGCATTCAACGGATACCCCTTATGCCGGAACTACAATGGAGGCACCGGCCGACGAGTCGGCGGGCGCAGTGGATGTCGGAACTGCGGCATCGGGGGCAGCCACGGGGATCTCGATACCGGCCGGATGCAGGAATCCGGCGAAGGGCCCGAATGCGCCCTGCTTACCGCTCGCCTCGGCGGCGAAGGGGCGAAGTTCACCGTCCACGATCATCTCGAAAGATGTGTTGACATCGGATCCGAAGGCAACCACGAGGGCCGCGGTTTCCCGCCAGGCCTCGACATCGCCGGGTATCTTTTCGCGCCACAACGCGACATCACCGGTCATCAATTGGTAGGGATCAACCGGTTCGCCGAGGTCCTTGTCCGCAGGTACGGCGGCCGAGGTCTTGGCATAGGCCTGGCGAGCATCGGTGCCCGCGGCGTTGCCGAACGCGGCGTCGAGCGCATGAGCGACCACCCTGGAGACCCGCTGAGTTCGCCCATCCGGGAACGTGTAGATCAAACTGTCCTCCTCGCTCGGCGCCTGTACCTGTGCCGCCAGCCCCGATATCGGTGTCGCCGATGCCCGAGCGGGTGACGCTGCCTGCGCCGCTGCCGAGGGGGTGGCGGGCTGCTGCTGAGTCGAGGATGCGGGCTGATTGGCCGCTGCCGGGGCACTGCCCGGTACTGCACCGGTCTTCGCTGTGTCGTGGCCGCCACCCTCCGCCGCACTATCGTCTTCGGCGGAACGGCGATTCCCAGTCGTGTTGTTGTTCATAAGGAACGGCAATAGGTTCTGCATGCCGGTGGCCGCCGGCGTGGGCAGTGTCGCGGGCACACTGGGCACAGTCGGCATCTCCGATGACGCATCCGGCGAGACGTCGGGTGACTGGGAGCCCGCTTTTGCCGCAGGCTGGTCGGTAGCGCGCGAAGGGCTGTCGTCATTGGTGGTCGAACTGCCCGGTTTGCTCGCCGGACCGGTGTCCCATTCCCACGACTTCGGCGGACCGTCGACTGCGGCGCTCACCGGCGATGTCGAGATCCCGGTGCCGACGGGATTCGTGCCGGCATAGGGGGTGTAGCCCGTAGGGCCGGTCCTGTCGGTGACCTTGTCGTCGGTGACCTTGTCGTCGGTGACCTTGTCGTCGGTGACCTTGACGTCGGTGACCTTGCCGCCATCGGTCGGCGTCGCAGCTTCCGGTTTCTTCCCATCTATGGCGGCGGCGAAAGCCTCGAACTTGGCTGCCCAACCAGGGCCCTTGTCTGTGCCGTTCATAGCGACGTTGAGGGTATTCATGACCGACTCGACGACGCTGAGGACAAAATTGTCTTCATTGAAATCCGCTTCAGTAGCGAATTTCGTACCGTCCAACACTCCAGCCTCGGAATATTTCCCGATCGCCTTGACGTCATGGGGATGCGTGCCCGCCATTTCATTGACCCCTTTGACGAGTTTGTCGATGTCGGCCTTGCCCGCAGCGCAGTCCTCAGCCGTCTTTTTGAGAACACTCGCTACAGCAATATCTGCCTCGCGAATGGAATCATAGATGGATCTCAGCCCATCGACCCGCGCCACATAGCTGGGCATATTTGCCATCGAAGCACCAGCTACCGCCGGCACAGCAAGCTTTTCCGGAGGCGGCGTGTACGGGCCATTGCCGAAACTCAGCCATGTTGTGATATAGATAGGAGGCAGACCTCGATAATGAGTCTCCGGCACCAGCGACAATACTAGTCCATCCGGAAGGGCAGCCGGGTTGGGCATCATCACGTGGGAAAGTTCGGCCGGAATATCGGGTGGGCTGATGTCGATAAGGGGAATGGTGCCGAGCGGTGGCGGTGTGTGATCTCCCCAATAACGGTCGATCATGTCGGGGATCCATTGGGGTGCCGTGACCAGAGTTTCGATTTTCGCCGCACCAAAGCCGGCGCCCATGAGTCCCCGCCACGGAGTACTGCGTCCGATGAGCGTCATCGGAAGCTGGGCCTCTATCCATGCGGTTGGCATTCGGCCTCGCACCGCCGATTTCAAGCCGGCGGAACTCAAGCTGATCGCGGTTCGGCCACTCGCCTGAAACGCGGTCCGCACGCCGAGGCCACCAATTCCGCCACCGAGAAGACCGCCGACAGCTCCATAGGCCATGCCCTTGCCGATCTCGCCCCAGTCTCCACCGCTCTCGATGGCTGCGGCGATGCCGCCGACAACCCCACCGAGCAGCGCGGCACCCGCAGGCCCGCCGATGGCGTATCCAGCGACTCCGGCGATGCCCGTGGCAAGGCTTCCCCAAAAACCCATGGCGGTTACCTATCTGGCGGCGAACAGCAACAACCGATGACGTCCCCCGCCGCAGATCAGTTCCACCTGCCGGCCGAGCACGCCACTGTCCGCATCGATCATCAGCCGAATCGTGGGAGGGAGTCCAATATCGGCAGTGGTCATGGGTTCATTCCCTTCGACGCACTCATTGTCGATGATTCCCACTGTTGGGAACTGCGGTCTCCGTCGAGCGGTTCAAGATGGTTCTGGATACCCCGTGCGCGACGTGCACGAATCACCATGGCCGCCACGCCGTTTCCAGCCCCGGTGATCGACGTAGGAGGAATACCGGATGCGCCTCCGTCGCCTGCCCCCACTGGCACTTCACTGCACGCAGCGGGTGCCGAGGGGTGTGTCATGACGAGTACGGAGTTGCCGCAGGGCGCCGATTTCGAGGTCGACGACGGTACGGACAGTGAGTCGACCGGTCCCGTAACACCGTGGTCGGAGCGACCAGGACACAAGCAGGGACGTCCCCGCCTGGGAGCCCCGGTGCCGCCCGACGCGCCGACATCGCCGGTCCAGCCCGGGGTGGGCAGTCCGCTAGGTCGCAACGAGACACCGCTGAGTACACCGGGCCAGCAGAAACCCGGTCCGGCACCTGGAGCGACTGCACCAGCTCCGTCCGGTGCGGTCCCGCCTGCTCAGCCCGTGCCTGTGCAGCCTGCGCCTGCTGCGGTGGCGCCGAGTCCGCCGGTTCAGCAGGCTCCGGCCGCACCACCGGTGGGACATAAAACCCGTCATGAGGAGCCGGAACCGCCTCAGCCGCTGATAGACCCGGACATGCTCGGGGCGGTTCTGCCCGCGGCGGCGACGGCGGGAACCATGGCAATGGCCGCCCTGCCGATGATCGCCTCCGCCCTGTCGGGTCTCGCCGGTGGCGGCCAAGGCGCCAACGGTGGTGGGGATGGCGGTGGTGAAACCGGTGACAGTGGACTGTCCCCCGAATCCGAACGCGCACTGAAGGTGCTCGAGCTACTCGCCAAGGTCTACGGCGACGACGAAACCACCGACCCCGACGTCGAAGCCCTCCGCAAGGAACTGGGCGTTACCCCTGGCTCGGGCAGCGCCGGCGGTACCGGCTCGGGTAGTACCGGCAAGGGCGAAACCGCCAACGCCGTCCGAGCCCGCCAAATGTTCCAACGCAACGCCGCTACCGCGTTCAACAACGTCGACAACCAACTCCTCCGCTACATCACCGGCCTCGCAGGCAACAACAAAGTCGACAAGAAAGCGGTCCTCGCGCTCGTGCGTGAGGTCAACGTCGCACTCGCCGAACTCGGTCCGCAGGCCTACACGAAACAAGGTCAGCAGAAAGTCCGCCAAATCCTCACCACCGCATTACAAAAAGCCCACACCATCGTCTCCGCCGGACAATCCAACTCGAACGACACCGCCAACGCCATCAACCAGCTCACGAACCAATATCTCTACAACATCTCGGGCCAGAACTACACACCAACGGCTGGTGGTGCAGGCGGTGCCAGCGGTGCAGGAACAACGGCAGCGGCGCAACGAGCGATCCAAGTTGCTCTGGCCCAGACCGGAAAACCCTATATCTACGGTGACGAGGGTCCGAATTCCTTCGACTGCTCGGGCCTGATGCAGTACTCGGCCGCCGCCGCCGGTGTCAGGATTCCCCGTGTGTCAGAGGATCAGTATCGCCAACTGCCACAGGTCAACCCGGCGAATATCCAGCCAGGCGACCTCATCTTTCCAGCGGATTCGTTCAAGTCGTCAGGACTGCCGGGGCACGTCATCATGTACATCGGGAACGGTCTGTGCATCGCGGCGTCCAAGCCGGGAGTTCCTATTGGCACAGTCCCTTTGCCGAGTAACTACCGCGCCACCCGCTGGACGGCCTAGCTACCGACCGTCAGTATCCGACGTAGGAACCGCCGCCGCGCATCTGCACGATCCCTGGCACGTTGCTGACCGAACCGTAGCGATCGATCGAATACCGCACGCCCGCAATGATGTTGTCGACCGGATTCCAGATATCACGGTGGCCGGGCAGGGCGTACGAGTTGAACGTCGGATCGATCGTTTGCATCAAACCCTTCGACGGAATGCCTGCCGCGGCATTGCTGTCCCACAGGTTGATGGCATTCGGATTGCCGCCCGATTCGTGTTGGATGATCGCAGCGATGTCGGCGGGATCGATCTGGCGGGTGTCGTAGCCCTGCTGGCGCAGCACTGCAAGGGCCTCGTCGATCCATTGGCCCTGCTGACCCGCGGGCCGCGTGCGGGGTGGACCGCCGCCGGAAGCTCGCCCGTCCGGTGGTGCCACCCGCCGCCGCCTACGCCGCGGCCGGGCAGGCCGCGGCTCCTGCAGATATCGATCGGTGAGTTTGCGCACCCGATCCGCAGTGGTCGCCGACGCGGCTTGCCCCTGCTCCAGCACCGATCCGGCGCGCCGCACCGCATTGCTCAGGGTGGCAAGCAGAAAGTTCTGAGCGGCTGTCGCATCCGAGATGCCTGCGAGCGCGATCAGTGCGGTATTCACATCGGCGATGATCGAATCGATGGCCGCTCGTCCCTGCGCACTGCTTTCCGCGGCCCCTTGGAGGATGTGCCCGAGTTCGGCGTTCAGCGACCCTACGGTGTTCACCCGCTGAGAAGTGTTGTGACTCTTGGCCTCATATTGCGAGCCCAACTCGCCGCGGCCGGCCATCGCGCTGCCCGGCGCTGCCGCAATGTCCGGAGGCGAGTCTGGCTGCCCGGTGTCGGCGGACGGATTGTCCTCGCCGTAATGGGCGGCGATCGTCGCGAGGGCCCCTAACGCGGCGGCCGCCATCGGCGTCGTCGCCGCTGCGGACCAGGCAAGCGCATCGGGACGCCCGGCTGAGGCCGGTCCCATTCCCGCCGTGGGTGATTCGGCGATCAGCGGGGCGACAGGCCCGCGCGCTGCCGCTGCCGACGGCAGCGTAGTTGGGAGAGCTGCGGCAGGTGGTGGCGTTGCTGGCATCCGCGCAGGACTGCCTCGCGCAGCGGTTTTGGTAGGACGGCGAGGCTCGGCCGTCGTGACGCTCGGCCTCGTGTCCGCGTCCACGTCGGTTGCAGCGTCGACAGTGGCGGGCTCTAGCGGATCCTGCCTCGTCGATGCCATCAGTACCCGACATAGTCTTGACCGCTGCGAAGAGCCTTGATGCCCCTCGAATTGCTGACCGCGCCGTACTCATCGATGGCGTATCGCACACCCGCGATGATGTTGTCGACGGGGTTGTAGATGTTGGTGTGGCCGGGCAGAGCGTACTGGTTGAACGTGGGATCGATAGTCTGCATCAGACCTTTCGACGGCGTTCCTCGCTGGAAGTTACTGTCCGACAGGTTGATCGCGAACGGATTTCCGTCGGATTCGTTCTGGATGATGGTCGCGATCGACGCGGCATCGACCCTGCTCATGTCACACCCGCTCTGTTGCAAGATGTCCATCGCCTGTTTGATCCAGTCACCCACTGTGCCGCTTGGCATCTGGCCGTCGGCGGTGCCCGTTGCCGGCGTGTAACTCTGACCCGCGATGTTGTAGAGGTATTGGTTCGTCAGGCGGCTGATGGCATTCGCGGTTTCGGTGGAGTTGGAGTTGCTGGATGCGACAATAGTGTGAGCTTTCTGCAATGCGGCGGCGAGAATTTGGCGAACCTTCTGCTGTCCTTGCTTGGTGTAGGCCTGCGGACCCAACTGGGCGAGTGCGACATTGACTTCGCGGACCAACGCGAGGACTGCCCTTTTGTCGACCTTGGTGTTGCCTGCGAGGCCGGACATGTAGCGGAGGAGTTGGTTGTCGACGTTGTTGAACGCGGTAGCGGCGTTGCGCTGGAACATTTGGCGGGCTCGGACGGCGTTAGCGGTCTCGCCCTTGCCGGCGCTGCCCGCACCGGCGCTGCCCGCACCGGTGCGACCTGAGCCGGTGCTGCCGGAGCCAGGGGTGATTCCCAATTCCTTGCGTAGGGCTTCGACATCAGGGTCGGTGGTTTCGTCGTCGCCGTACACCTTGGCGAGCAGCTCCAGCACCTTCAGTGCGCGTTCGGATTCGGGGGACAGTCCCCCGTCGCCGATTTCACTGTCTCCACCTCCGCGGTCACCTTGCCCGCCTCCGGCGAGGCCCGCCAGCGCGGAGGCGATCATCGGCAGCGTAGACAGCGCCATGGTCCCCGCCATCGCCGCTGCGGGCAGGGCCGCGCTGAGCATGTCCGGGTTGGTCAGTGGCTCCGGCGGTTCCGCTCTCTCATGGGGGGTTTCACGCGCCGCGAGAGGTGCGGTAGGAGCCTGCCGGACCGGCGGACTCGGCGTGACGGCAGCAGGAGCAGGAGCAGGAGGCACGGGAGCAGGCTGCGCAGGCACCGGCTGCGCGGGTGCAGGCTTGGCAGGCCACGGATGAGTAGGCGCTGCACCAGGAGGTACCCGACCAGTGGACGGACCGGCTTGCTGCGGCCTCGGCGTGCTCAGCGAAGTCTCGCTGTCACCCGGCGGACTCGTCGCCGCCGGCGGGACCGGGGACACCGGTGAGGTCTGCACGCCAGGCGACGCCGGGGCCCCCAGCCAAGGGCTTCCCTGCCTACGTGCCGGCCGATCCGACCATGGTGTCACCGGGGGGCCGGCAGAACTGTCGGCTTCGTCCTCTGCGCCCTCGACCACGCCGTCAGGCCCTTGAGGCCACAGCTCTGTACTCGTCAACGGGCACTCTCCAGCACCCGCTTCACCCGGACATCGCTGGTCTTCGGGATCTCCCGCTGAACCACGTCTCCCGATACCGGATCGGCGGTGACCAACTGGGTGGCTTCGACCGCGATACCGACTTGGGTGCGTCGGTAATCGCCGTAGTCCCAGAAGATCAGGTCACCTGTCGAAATAGCGCCTTGATCGACGCGCTTGCCGCACACGCCCTGGGCAGCAGCGGTATTCGGGAGAACGATCACGGCAGCGCCGACGATCTCCGACGGACTCGATCGCCGGTCGGTGCAGGGCTGCTGGCCTCGACCGCCGACCGTCGACCCTCCGGTGTCACCCGCGGCGACCGTGTACGAGACGATCGGTTCACACCGGCCGGTGATGGCCGCCGCTGATGCATGGTAGATCACTGCCCGCGTCATTGATGCGGCGTCGACTCGGGCCGCCGAAGCCAACTGCGTCAGAGCCAGGTCACGGGCGCATTTACCGGCAACCCCATCGTCGACGTACTGCAGCGGATCACCCTGTAGCGGTGCAGTCTTCATCGCGTCGAGACAAGCAACCAGCCAGTCGTCGGAGGCTGCGGGATCTCCAGGTGCGATGGCGAGCTCCCCAAGCGGGTTGCTGGTCGGCATGGGGGCTGACGAACTCGGCCTCGCGGCGGGCGCCGCGGCGACTCTCCGTGGGCTCGGTGTCACGGTATCCGACGGATTCGAACCCACCGCCTCTTTGCACTGATCATTCAGCATCCCTGCACCATCAGAAGCCAGCTGCCCGATCGAGAGCGTGAGGAACACCAAGAACCCGAGCGGTACACCGCCCGCGAACAGACCGATCACCCACCAGATCGCCATCCCACGAATCACCGGAGACCTAGCCGTTCAACAGATCGTTCACCGCCGACATGGCGGCGTTGTAGGACCCGACCCGTGCGCCCGACTGGGGGGGCGCAATCGAGTGCCACGGTGTCGGAGTCTTCGTGGTTCCCCACATGTCGGTATTCAAGGCAGAGCCGATTTCACGTCTGGCAAGTCGGAAGTTCTCTCTGTCCGTAGGATTATCAAGCAGTCTGGTGACGGCCGTTTGGACATTGCTGGCATGCCGATTACCAATCGCGTTTCTCATCCGCTGTGCGTCCGCGGGTTGTATGCCCGCCAGCAGGCCGCTGCCGGCGGCGCTACCGTCCGCGAGATTATTGAGTGCTTCGAGCTTCGCCTTGCTGGGATCGCGCAAATAGTCTCTGACAAACCTCCGTTGCGGACCGTCGACCGCGCCACCGTCGAGGGTGACGTAATTGTCGTTCGCCCGCTGGAACCGCCACGCGGACTCGTGCAGTGTCGCCAAGTCCGCCGCCGCTTCTTCGGCGGACCCGAGTCCGTTCTCGAGGCGATGCGCGGAGCGCTGGGCGTGCTGCATGGCGGAAACGACGTGGCCGAGGTGTTTGTACTGCAAGGTTTCGTCCTCGGCATCGTCCGAGGCACGTTTCCAAGACACAATGGCGTTGTGCATCAGTGTTTCGTCGGTGAATCCAGCGCCCGTCAGGGCACCCCACGCCGCATCGATGCTACCGCCGGAATCGTGCAGACCCTGAAGGGCTGCCGCTGCACCGCGATAGGTATTGACACCGCCCCATTGTTCGGCGGCTTTGCGTGCACCCGTCGAGAACTGCACGAATTTCATGATGGATTGCGCATTCGCGTCCGCATGCCACGGTTGGGAAGAATATTGTAGCGAATTACGGAGCGCCTTCTTCTCCATCCTGGCATAGGGCCTGAATGGCGACCGCGTTTTTCCCGCAACCCATTCGGTGAGCGGAGACGAACCTACCGTAGCCAACGCACCGAGCGCAGTGAGCGCACCCGCTCCCATCGTGCGCTTGGTACCGACACCACCCATACCTATGGCCGTACCGCCGCCGCCGCCTCCTCCTCCCTTACCGGGCCCGTGCAGCGCCAACGAGAATCGATTTGCAATCCAGACATTGCCTTTATTGATTCCGTCGCTCAGTCTCCGCAGTTGCAGAATGGCGATGATCTCGACTATCGCGCCGATCACGAATACTGCCATGACCTGACCATCGGCCTGCCGGAACAAACCACCGAGGAACAGCACATAGAGTCCGAGGAAAATGGTGAAGATCGCCATACGCGCCGCGGAAACGAACGCATCGACCAAATTTCGCACCAGAAATGTCTGGGTCACCCCGTATATGAATCCGCCCGCCGCGAATCCGAAGACAGCCATGATCGAGTGATAGATCGTGTCGAGCGCGGCCCAGATCACCTTGACCGCCAACACCACTGCGAAGGCGAGCAGGACGATGCCAGAGATCAGCAGCAACAGACCGGCACCGATCTGCCCGACACTCGGATGCTCGGTCGCCCAGTGCGCATAGTCGTCCTGGCAGTCCTTCATCCCCTTCCGCACTCGATCCTCGTTGCCTGCCCCCGCCGTCCACGCCGCGGCACACGAGACCCGGTCATCGATGATGTGGCCGAAGTTCCACACCTGCAACGGCCGTCGCGCGAAGTTGTCCGCCAAGTCCTCCTGCATCGTCGCTACCAGCTGATTCGGATTCGGATTGTTGTCGCCGTTCAATCCCGCGGCAACAGAGATACCCACATTCCGACCTTGGGCCAACAAACCGTCCGACGAAAGCACGTCCTCCAACGGTGAGGCGAGGAAAAGTGGACCGAGTACTGCCACCATCAGCATGGTCAACACCTGGATCGCTGCCTTCGCGTGGTATCCGCGGACAATGAACCACGCGACGAAAAACGCACCGATCGCCGCTGCGGTCAGCAGCATCTGAGGCGTGGCGATCTGGCGGACCAGACTCTCGGAGAACGAATGCAACGCCTCCGCGAACATATCCAGCCACCGGAAACTCAGCGCATAGCCGATCAACCAGACCGCGGTCGTCACCATGACCAACCAGCCGGCGAACTCCAGATTGAGGACCAGGGAAATCGCTGTGTTCCCCGGGTTCCACAGACTGCCCCGATCGGTGGCAAAAACATAGGACGAGAGCGGGACCCCCGAGGAGTCCCTGACATTCATCCAGCTGAGCGCGCTGTTGGTCGATGACCCCGTAGAGGTGGTGGTGGCCTGCGCGGTCGCCACCGCGCCGACGACGCCGGGAACCACGAGCAAACCGATGACGAGCGACAAGGTCCATGCCGCCCACCGCCGTTTCCGCGTGGCGCCGATCCAGTCACGTACGCGTTGGACAACCGCCTGGGGCTGCCAACGATCCGGATCCCAGAATTCCAGTTCCCAAGCGAGCAAAGACTTTCGCGGCTCGGGGAATTCGAGGTTTCGACTGAAACGGCCGATCATGGCGCGACTTGTCGTTGCGATATCGCGGTACGCGTCCCGTTGCCGCTGGTCGGCGTGCTGGTGATGGCCCTTGCACGGTCCGCGCGAGCCGGTCCGAGCACCTTACCGCGCCCGATCCGGTTCAACGCGTCGCGCATGAACATCTCGCCGCGTCGTTCTTCCGGTACTTGGCGGCCGGGCCCGATCGGCGGCGAAGTCTCTTCTCGCAAGATCTGCAACAGGAACGGCGCTTCGTCCAGATCGACACCGAGCCATTCCAGACTGTTACGGGCCAGTGTTTCATCGCGCTGCCGGAAGATGAACCGGTTGGGAATCAGATTGTGCGCCGCACCTTGGAAGTCCGTCGCGGGGTCGTGCGAGGCCAAACCGATCGCGGCCAAATGCTTACGGCCATCCCTGCTGAAGTCCGAGGTCACTGCAGAGCCGACCTGGGTTTGCGTGAAATGGTGCGCCTCGTCACCGACAAGCAGTCCGAAACGACCGTTGTCGGTAAGGAAAGCCTCCCGCGCCGCGACGCCGACCAGCTCATAGAGGGCGGTGCCGAGCCGCTTCGTCAGCGGCAGCCGATTGTAGAGATGCGGGGTGATCAGTTCTTCGGCCGTCGGCAGCGCCAGATTGTGGCTGCGCACGACGGTCGCGGCGGCAGTGAGCTGCAACGGTCGCAGCTTCGGGTCGAACAACACCGGGATCCGCTCGACAACTGTACCGAGACGCGAGGCGAGATCGGCGTATTCCTCCGCATTGCCCGGCTGGTCACGCAACCTTTGGACGACATGGAACAGATCGAGCAGGCTGCGAATCTTGTGCTCAGCCATGCCTTTCGGAGTCAACAGATTACTTGCCGCTGCGCCGGCACCGGAGGTCGGGGACAGATCCAACAGCGGCAGAATCGAATCGAGAGCGCGCTCGCCCGCTATCCTCGGCGCGAACAGACGCAACGGGTCCAAGGACACCGTCGGATTCGCCAGGTCGATGACGACAGCCTGGTCGATCGAGGAAGCGAAATGCTCCCACTCCCCCACCTGGCTGCGATCGATGGCAAGGAACTGGCCGCCCATATCGTGAACAAGCACCGCCATGAGCTTCAGGAAGTACGACTTACCCGAACCGAGCTCACCGGTAACCGCGAACGAGGCGGAGAGATCGTGCAGCGCCGCTTCCATGATGCCGAAGTGAATCGGCTCGAAATTGCCGGACAACAGATTGACCCCGATCACCGGACCACTGTCGTCACCGACCTGGTTGGTGGTGAACGGCACGAAGCCCGCCCACATATCCGAGGGGACGATATGGGCGAAATCGTCGAATGCCCGCCGAGGTGCGCTGCCGGGTATCAGCATCGACCACAGGTCGACCTGGGTACCGACCGGCGCGGTCATCTCTACCTGGAAACGCTTGTAGCGGCGTTTGAGCGTGTTGACCGCATCCATCGTCGTCTCGCGCGATGGGCCGCCGATCGCGATGACGGTAGTGAACGACACCTCCGACTCACCGCCGTTGACCTCGAAATGCTGGTTGTATTCGCCGAGCATTTGAGCTTTTGAGGTCAGCGTATTCTGCGCGAAGGAGATCTCTTGATCACGCTGGTCCATCTGCTCGCCGAGGCGCCGCAGATTCAGCTCATTGTTCTTGAGCACCTGGTCGGCCGGCTTCGTCGAGATCCGCATGCCCCAGTCGACGGTAACGTCGCCGAGGCCCTCTAGAACGCTCAAGAACTCGCTGCCGCCGGGAAACTGCATCCCCGAGTACGGGAACGAATGTGGAGTGAGCATCGCCTGATAGGAGGGTCGATACTCGAAATCCGGCTGTACCACCTTGATCACGGGGATGAACGACGGCCGGATGCGTC
This sequence comes from Nocardia sp. NPDC057440, assembly GCF_042802915.1. NCBI lineage: Bacteria > Bacillati > Actinomycetota > Actinomycetes > Mycobacteriales > Nocardiaceae > Nocardia > Nocardia sp. NPDC057440. Next base: position 31,557 of record NZ_JBHVDF010000014.1, on the reverse strand, counting down.
GGGTGCTGTCGGCCTGTGCTCCTTCGTCGAGCGCCGCAGAGCGGAAGACCGCCGCCGTGGCGTCGTCCAATGCTCCCGCCCGGGTCGGCGCGACCGGATCACCGGCGGCGCCACGCGAGAGATAGTGCTCCCACATCCACTGAAACAGCGCGGCAGGCACGGGCACCGGGTCGAACTCACCGCCGATACGAGAAAGTATCTCGTTGGCCTTCTCGTCGTAAGCATCCAACTCTGCTCGTGAGATCGAGGTCGCATCGATCGTGGCGGTGCTGCCGCGCCAGACCCTCGACAGCGCAGACATTCCCGCATTGGCGGCGCCTACCGGTATGGACAGCAGGAAGATCCGCGTCTGCGGCACGATTGCGCGCACCCGCTCGTAGGAGGCGACCACCTCGTCGGCGTAGTCCTCACATTCGTCGAGGTCGACGCCCTCCACCATTTTGGTGAGCACGTCGAGGGTGTTCAATCGCGCTTGGATCCCGAGCAGCAATGAACCGCTCGGGAGGCTGTTGATCAGGGCGTGATGCGCCACCTTCACGTCGTGTTTGTCGCTGGCTTTACGCAAGCCGTAGCCGAGCGGATTGATGAAATAGGTCGCGGTGACCAGTCCCGAATGGGTGAACTGTAGGTGTCCGCGAATCGCCGCCGTCGGCTGGATATCTCGTCCGAATGCCATCAGCTGCGCCCTTCCGACGCCGTACTGCGGCTGCCCATCACCTCGAGCAGTTGGAGGCTGGTGTCGCGCCTACTGGACACCTTGGCGGCCGTCGGCGGATCGGGCAGGAGCAGAACCACCGTCTCCTCGACGAACAAGGTAGTGCGTGTCGCGTCGGAGCTGATCGGCATGCCGGATGCGGAGACCGGTTTACGATTCACGATCAGTCGACCCACCCACAACGCTCGTGAGGTCATCCGCACACCGTTGTAGGGCACCAACCCGATGGCGAAAACCGCCGCCACCGTGATGGCCAGGCCGGTCAAGAAGGTCACCGCGGGGTTGATCGGAATGACCATGGCGCACACCGACGCAATCGTCATCAGGACGACCGCGCCGACGACCTGCGGCAGTGTGTAAGGCCCGAAAGGCAGCTTCTGCCCGTTCTGCGCCTTACCGATCATGGTGGGAACGCGTTTGATCGGCGTGAACACCTTGATCGTCTGGCTCACCGATAGCCACCGATCGGATGGTCCGGGACGACGATGTTCGCATCTGTACGCGCGTAGTTGACCAGTGTCGGCAGAATCCAGAACATCACTGCGGCAAGGATTGCCGATCCGGCGACCGTGAGGATCTTGGCAGGCGAGAGCTTCGATTTGGCCGCTTCGGAGATCAACACACCCATGCTCAGGATGGTGATGACAATCAATCCCGCCCAGCGAACGAACATCAGAACGCCATAGAGGATGTAGCTGAGATTACCCATCGGGGGCCTCTTCTCGGATCAATTCTGCTTGGCCGGCGGTATTTGCACCGTCGTTGTCGGCGGTGCGGTCGACGTGATTGATGCCCCCGCGCCGTGGGAGTCCTGTGCGCCGACGATCGCCAGCGGATTCGCCAGTGCGGGTACCGAATCTATGGACTGCACCTGCCACTGCCCGCCGTTGCGGACCATCGACAGCGGATATGCCAGCGTCGCTGTAGCGCCGCCGTCGGCTTTCGGGTTGATGGTGGCCAACACCTGAGCCTTGGTCTTGCCGGTACCGCAACTGGTGTCATCGGCGGCGAGCGAGACGAGTTCGACGGCAGTGAAAGGAGCCGGTTTGAGCGCCGTGATAGCCGCGTCCTGCGACGTGTACCGGACGACGTCGCCCGAATTGGCGAGCAGCGCACCGAGGAATCCGGCCGCGACCTGGGCCAGCGGGGTATCCGCCGCACAGGGGGTCGAGTAAGCCAGCGCCAGATCGGCGCCCCGTGCCGGCGGCTCCACCATGGCGGGCACCGACAACGCGCGTAACCGTCCTTCGGACAACGACACCGCGACCCGGTAGAACAGCCGAGGGTCGGCGGCCGTCGCCGTCGTGCCCTTGCCGACCCGAGCCGACACGGTCACCGACCAGACGTCGAGACCGCCGGTGGATGTCGAGCGCGAGACATAGACCACGGCGGGATCGGATACCACACGCGTGGTCGTCGGCAGGGATATCTGTTGCGCACTGCCGACGTATTCGCCGACCCGATCCTGTTGTCCGGCAACAGCAGTCAGATAAGTAACGACAAATTGTTCGGCAAAGGCGCCCGCCAATTGCGCACGTCCGACAATCGCGGTCGTGGTGTTGTCCGACGGCGGCGGGGGACCCGAGGAAAACATGCTGAAAACCGCGTGGCCACCACCGAGTACGGCGAGTACCGCAAGCACGGCGACCAAGATATTGTCGCGGCGGCGTCGCGCGGCCATCCGGCGAAGCAAAGCTTCGCCTGATTCTGCACCGCGACCCACTGTCCTCACTCCAGAAATGGTAGAGAGCACATCCGATCCCGACCGGCGGTCCATTCCCATGAGTGGGAATGGCGTGTCACCACGCGGGGCTCCGCTGGACCCGGCCCGCCAACCAGTGGCGCAATTGATCGTCGTAGCCGATCGGCGCACTCAGTTGCCGCGGCTCCACGGAGGTGCGGCTGGGCTCGAGGACCGGAACGTCGTAGCCGACGCGAACGAGTTGGGCGATCGCGAGCCGTCCGCTGGAGTACCCCGGATATGGGTACAGCAGTACCGAAGTCGGCGTGTAGCCGCCGCCGTAGTTGAGGGCACGGACGGTGACGCCGACACTGTCGCCGGACTGGAGCCGATCACTGAGCTCGACCAGCCGGGACCGGTCGTCGGAATGAAACACATCCACCGGCCGGAACAAATAGTCCCATCGAATCCAGGGCGCCGGGTCGGTGAGCCAATGCGCAATGCTGGTGTGTTCGAGCTGAACGATGGCGAGATGAGTTCCGGCGCGACGATGCGCCTCGCGCAACCCGATCCGCTCGAGTGTCGGCCAGGCCGATGGCTCGTTGTCCGACGTGATGTCCTCGATCAACCACCACGCGCCGCGCCCGCGCTCGTCGTCACGCGCCCGAATGGTGATCCGCCACCGCCCGGGACGGGCAGGACCGTGCGCAACGGAGGTCTCGAACTGCAACTTGTCGCCGGGTTTGGGGTTGTAGAGCAGATCGAGAACCTCGCCGTGCCGATCAAAGGTCGACACGCGATGAAACAGCTCGGCGATGGACATTCTCGGTACGTACTGCTCCGGAGAGATACCGGAGAGCTGCGTCATGCCGCTCGGTTGTTCGATGGTCTGGCTGTCGAGGTCCCAAATCGCGCCGACCGCAGGACTCAACTCGGGCACCTGCGCGGTAGCAGGCCCGAGCCACAGCCGGATCGCGTGCACATCACCCGCCGGCCCGAATACCGGCCTGATCAGCAGCTTGTGTGGCCCGGATCCGGTCGGCACCGTGAGGTCGACGTCCTCAGCCTGGTCACGAGCCGCACTGATGGCCTGGGTGAGCATCGGAGTGGTGAGATTGTCGTAGAGCGCAGGCGTTTTCGACAGCACCCGCTGCAGCGCGCGCTGCCAACCCGCGAAACCTCGCGGCTCATTGCCTATGGAGGCCACCGACATGACGCCAGGCGTCAGGGTTTCCACCGTCAGCCATGGAATCACTGCTTCACTACGCATCGCATATTGCCCGCTTCAGCCGTTGTTCCGGGCATGACCCAGATGAGACATCCCGTGACTTAGGCAATGTACCGTTGTTTAGCGGCTCAATGCAACCGTAGTTTTCGGGCCGCATCCGCCCGAGCCCGCCGCTGGGCGCGACGGGCGGTCGCGCGGGCTGCCGCCCTGGTCAGTCGCCCGGTGCCGTCAGTGCGAGCACGCCGGCACCCGCCAGTACGGAGATCGGGCCGAGTGTCGACTGCACCACGCGCAAACCGGACAGAAAGCTGAGCCTGGCATGGGTAGCGACTGCTTCGTTGAGCGGTTTCCACAACGCGGGTCCGGCTTCGGAGAGAACTCCGCCGATGGCGACGAGATCGACGTCCAGCAGCGCGGTCACCGACGCGATCGCCCTGCCGAGCGCCGTGCCCGCCCGCCCCATCGCCGCGGCCGGGATTTCCTCGCCCATTACTGCGGCCTCGACCAGCGCAGGGACAGTCAGTCCTGCCCAGCCCTGCGCCTGCGCCCACCGCAGCGCCGCCGTGCCGCCCGCGACCGCCTCCAGGCAGCCGCGACCGCCGCAGTCACACCGGTCATCGAAGCCCGGAACCAGTACGTGTCCAACGTGACCGGCGTTCCCGGTCCGTCCGACAACAACGAATCCACCCACCATGACCCCGCCACAGACACGGTCGGACACGTTCATCACCAACGAATCCATGACGCCTTTGGTGGTGCCGAGATTCTGCTCGCCGAGCGCCAGACAGACCCCGTCGAGGGCAAGGCGGACAGTGGCCGACGGAAACGCCGCCCGCGCCGCGGCGACGAGGGCGAAACCCGAACGCCATTCGGGAACGTCGAGCGGCGCAACCACTCCGGCAGCCATATCGATCGGGCCCGCCGAAGCAATACCCAAGGCAGTGACTTCCCGACCCGCAGCGACCTCGAGCAGCAGCTCGCGGCACTGTTCCCACGCACCACGCGCCGGCACCGGAATTCTGCGTACGTCATCGGTATCCACGTCCGAGGCGATCTCGCTGACCGCGAACCACGAGGTGGCGATCTCCAACGCCAGCACTGTCATGAGTTACCCACCATCCGAGAGAGATTCGTCGAAGCTGCACGCAGCCTAGTCACAGCACCTCGGTCCCGGTGGGCTTCAGGGGCCTGCCCAGCACGATGTGCCTACGCGGAGCCGTCAGCGCCGGCGTCGTACGAAGCTGCCGAGGACCATTGCGAATGATCTGCATAGGCCGCTTGTGATCAATCGGCGCGGTCCGGTGCCGGTCGAGATTCTCGACGACATTGCCGGAATTGTCGTATGCCACACCCGCCCAGATCATCGCGCGGGGACCGTCACCGCGCTCGATGAGCGCCTGCACCATCTGCTCGCATTGCGCGAGCAGTGGGCACCTCCGACACGTACCGACTGCGGTTCGCCAGGAGTCGGGGTTCCCGGCGTCCATGTCCCAATCGTCGGGCCCGTCCGCGCAGGGTGGGCGCTGGGCCGACTTGGTCTTGATCGGTGAGATCTTCGCCGGCGCAGGGGTTGCCGTCGCCCGCGGCGCGATACGCGTAATACTCATAGCCATCTCCGGGGATGCCGAGGGCACGCCGACAGAGAGGCGTGTCCCATGGATCGGAAGGTCATCAGGGCTGCTCGACAGTCCCCGGAACCCAGCCGCGATAGCTGGTAGACGCACGTTAGCGCGCCATTGGCCCTGCAGGCAACACTTTGCGCCACTAAGTAACGGCACGTTGACACGGTGGCAACCCTGCGATACCGTTTTTTGACGGCGCGTTATTGAACGGTCCATTTTCGAGGGGGCCCCGATTATGGTTTCCTGGTAAACATGGCTGCAGAATCACACTTCACAATCGACGAACTGGCACGGGCAGCCGACACCACCGTGCGCAGTGTCCGCGTGTATCACGAGCGAGGGTTGCTGCCCTCCCCCGAGGTGCGCGGGCGGATCGGTTACTACGGGTCGGACCATCTCGACCGGCTGCAGACGATCAGCCGTCTGCTGGGTCGCGGCATGAAGCTCAACGGCATCCGCGAGCTGTTGGAGGCCTGGGATCGCGGCGACGGACTTGCCGACGTTCTCGGCGTCAGCAGCCAGGACAGCCCGGAACCGGCCGCTTCGGCCGAACCGCAGCTCGAAGACAGCTATCCCGACCTTCCCGAGTACGCGAAGCAGGCCCTCGCCACCAGCGACGACCCTCTCGAGGCGTATCGGCTCACGAACCCGCGTGCCTGCGATCTGGCCACCCGGCTCGCCGACTCCGGATTACCCGCGCCGGACACCTTCCATCTGGTCGAACGGCTCCGAGCGGACTGCGATCGGATCGCCGACCGGTATGCCACGGAACTGTTCTACCGACTGGCCGGGCAAACCTACGAGCAGTCCCAACGGACGCCGAAGGATCGCGCCAGGCTCGAGACCGATCTCGCCATCGCACGGCTCATCGTCACCCGCGCCGCCTCGGAACTGATCGACGAGGCGTTCGCCCGGCATTTCGAGCTGCCCGCGGCTTCCCCGCGCGCCGCAGAACCGCACTGATCGGTCGATTCGGCAGCCCATCGTCGCGCTGCCGGTCCCGACGTCGAACCTACAACCCGAATGCCCTGTGGATGGCTGCCATATCGAAGTAGTCGCGCCAGGCGGTGATGGCACCGTCGGTCACCTCGAAGACACCCATCACCGGGAGCGGTGTGTCGCGGCCGTTGCCGCGCAACGTATCGGTGCGCTCGTTCATGACAACGTTGCCATTGACGACCTGATGGTGAATGTCGAAGTCGATGGCGTCGAAGGTGGTGAGGAAGCCTGCGATGAAGTCGCGGATGGCCGTGCGACCGTGAATCGGCTCCATCGGGATGTTGTGGTAGACGGCGTCTTCGGCGAAGAAGGCGCTGATCGTGTCCGGGTCGGGATCCGACCAGCTTCTGCACATGGCGCTGACGATCTCGTCGGGACTCGACATTCGGCTCACTCACTTTCTCGCGCCGACGCGGCCGTGCCGCATCGCTCGGTTCGATCTCTCCGATTACACCAAACGCTTGCTTGGTTCGGATGCGGTTCGGGGAGATCGCCCGGGGAACGCCTACCAGTGCACCCCACTTCCGACGAGCAACTTCCGCTGCGGCACACCGGTGTACTGCGACGGCGGTCGAATAGAGCGTTGGCGGCCGACTGCCCGGCAATGCGTTCCAGCATGGCCGCGTTGTAGCCGAGGTCCTCCAGCGCCCCGGCCGAGAGCAATTCCGATGTGCCGAACTCGGTCATATCGGCAAGTAGCGGGACATTCACCACCGCACGAAATTTCGCGAATTCGGCGATATCAGCCAGCGCCTCGGTGAGGATCAGATCGGGCCCGGCATCCGCATATGCTCTGGTGTTCGACGGCCACGTCGAGGCCCTTGATGCCGCGGCCGACGTCACCGCGCCCGACACATAGCCGCCTTCGACGCCGATCTCCTGGATCAGCTCGGCCACCAACGGGTTGAAAGCGCCGGGCCACGGCTGAATACGGCCGGACCCGAGACTCGCGCGCAGGGCGACACGCTTCTGTCCCGCGTTGGGCGCTGCGGCAATCGGCCCGCTCATCGCGCACACCGCTTTAAGCTGGCGGTATGACCGACGATCAACCCCTGCGCTACCGACTGATCACCGGCGTCGACGACGCGGCATTCTGTGAGCGGGTCAGCGACCTACTCGATCAGGGCTATCGGTTGCAGGGTCCCCCCGCCGTCACCTACAACGGCGAGAATGTGATCGCCGCGCAGGCGCTGGTCTGGGGACCGTATTGATGGTGCTGTCGACGCGGCAGCGGTGATCATGGACATCAGAAGATCCCTCGCCGGTCGCAGGCGCACGGTCGAGCACAAGCATCGGAGACGGTGAACGTCAACTGATCCCATTCGCCGCCCCCCGGTTCCGCGGTCCGCTGTACGACGGCGAGGAAGCGATCCCGCTCGCTCGCAATCAGCACGCCCTCGGCCGTCGTCCGGCACTCGGCGACGTATTGCTCGCGGGCGAACGGCCGCGTACCTAACGGGATGCGCATCGGCGACGGCGAGTTCGTCGACGATGGTCTCGCCACTCTTCAGGGTCACCGCAGGTGTTCCGAGCGCGGAAAGTCCACGGCGGCGCTGCGTGCGCGTACAGTGTGCTTCGTGCATCCTCCGGTGCAGCGCGCTTCGCACGCTACGCAGGATCGATTCGATGCAAAACACCTCGCAACAGCAGAATTTCGCCGACGAGATTTGCACATTTTGCGATGTTTGCGAATTCCGGCCGCTACCATCTTGCACGTGCGCAAGATGTACGCGGGCGCCCGACTACGGCGGTTGCGCGAAGAACGACGAATGACCCAGGCGGCCCTGGCGAAGTCGCTTGATCTATCGCCCAGCTACCTCAACCAACTCGAGCGTGACCAGCGACCACTCACCATCCCGGTACTACTGAAACTCAACTCCACCTTCGACCTCGACGTGCAGTTCTTCGCGGCCGATTCGGACGCGCGGCTGGTCTCCGACCTGCACGAAGTGCTGGTCGATGCCGCGGGCGGCGACAGCGCGCCGCTGACCGAGGTGGAGGAACTGGCGACCCGGCTACCCGAGGTGGCCAGGATCGTTGTTTCGATGCACCGGCGCCTGCGCGCCGCGACCGACCAGCTCGACCTGCTCTCGGCGCGGGTGGCCGCCCCGACCGGCACGCCGGGCACCCCCATGGCCTATGAGGACGTGCGCGACTTCTTCTACGACCACCACAATCACATTCCGCAACTCGATCACGCTGCCGAACAGCTCTTCGAGGAATGTGGCATGACCATCGGATCGCTCGATCGGCAACTCGCCAGAGTGGCCGAAGAGCGCGCGGGCGTCACGGTTCTCGTGCGCGGCGACGGCGCCGACCCGTCGATCCCGAAGCGGCACTACGACCCGGAAAGCCGCACACTGACGCTGGCTCGACGGCTGCGACCCGGCCAGCGTGCCTTCCAGATCGCCACTACCCTCGGGTTCTTGCTCTTCGGGAAAGAGCTGGACGCGGTGCTGGCCGAAACCCCCGCGCTCACCGGCGAATCCCGCGCGCTCGCGCGCATCGGCCTCGCCAACTACTTCGCCGGCGCATTGGTGCTGCCCTACGGCCGGTTCCTGCGCTCCGCCGAGGAGCTGCACTACGACATCGACCTGCTCAGCCTACGGTTCGAAGTCGGTTTCGAAACGATCTGCCACCGGCTGAGCACCCTGCAGCGCCAGGGTCAGCGCGGCGTGCCGTTCTTCCTTGTCCGCACCGACCGCGCGGGCAATATCTCGAAACGTCAATCCGCCACCGCATTCCACTTCTCCAGAGTCGGCGGCAGCTGTCCGCTGTGGGTGGCGCACGAGGCGTTCGCCAGCCCGGGGCGCGTCTTGACGCAGATCTCCGCGATGCCCGACGGTCGCCGCTACCTGTGGATCGCCCGCACCACCACAACCGCGCCACACGGATTCGGCACATCCACGAAGAACTTCGCGATCGGGCTCGGATGCGATATCGAATACGCCGACCGCCTGGTGTATTCCACCGGTCTCGACCTCGACGACCCCGCCGCCGCGGTACCGATCGGTGCGGGCTGCAAGGTCTGTGAACGCCCCTCTTGTCCCCAGCGGGCCTTCCCCAATATCGGCAGCCCCCTCGCAGTCACCGAACACACCAGCACAGACCTCCCGTATCCCCGTTCGGCGCGCTGAGGGCCGGTCGCGCCGCGCACCGTCCGGCCGAAACCGTTTCGGAGTGGTGAGCTTTCAGGGAGATCGGTGTGCTCGGAGTGGGCCGATCAGGATTTGGCGAGGTATTCGATGCGCTCGCCGTCGACCGCGGCGTGCATCATGCCTGCCAGGCCAGGGTGCTTTGCCAGGCCGGGATCGGCCGCCACCACTTTCCTGGCCAAATCCTGTGCGGCGGTAATGACTTCGAGGTCGTCGAGCAGCGAGAGCAGCCGCAAGGAGCGAGCGGTGCCGGATTGCGCAGCGCCGAGGACGTCACCTTCGCGGCGTTGGCGTAGGTCGAGGACGGCGAGCTCGAAGCCGTCGGTGGTGGCCGACACCGCATTCAGCCGGGCCATGGCGGTGCCGCCGGGGTTGGCGTCGGTGACGAGCAGGCAGAGACCGGCATGTTGGCCGCGGCCGATACGACCGCGCAGCTGGTGCAGCTGGCTGACGCCGAATCGGTCCGCATCGAGAATCACCATCACGGTGGCGTTCGGGACGTCGACGCCGACCTCGACGACGGTGGTGCAGACGAGGACGTCGATGTCGCCGTCGTTGAAAGCACGCATCACCTGGTCTTTTTCATCCGACGGCAGCCTGCCGTGCAGCAAGCCGACTCGGACGCCCGAGAGCGGGCCGGTGCGCAGCGTGTCGAACACGTCGACGGCGGCCTGCGTCGTCGGGCCTTCCTTCTCGGGTCCGGGCTCGCCGCCGTCGCCAGATTTCGACCGGCCGTTTCGGGACTTGCCCGCGCGGGCGGCGTCCTCGTCGTCACCGATCCGGGAACAGACGACGTAGGCCTGCCGACCGGCCGCCACCTCTTCGAGGATTCGTTCCCAGGCCCGATCGACCCAGCTCGGATGCTGCTTGCGCGGCACCACCTTCGAGATGATCGGCGAACGTCCCCTCGGCAGTTGGGTGAGGGTGGAGGTCTCCAGATCACCGAGTGTGGTCATGGCGATGGTGCGTGGAATCGGCGTCGCGGTCATCACCAGAAGGTGCGGGCTGGAGCCGGCTTTCGCCTTGGCGCGCAGCGCATCCCGCTGCTCGACGCCGAATCGGTGCTGTTCGTCGACCACCACCATGCCGAGATCGAAGAACTCCACCGCGTCCTGGATCAACGCATGGGTGCCGATCACGATGCCTGCCTCGCCGGTGACCGCGTCGAGCAGCGCGGCCTTCTTCGTACCCGCCGACATCGAACCGGTGACGAGCACGACCTTGGTGGCCTGCTCGGCCGCGCCGAGCTCGCCCGCGGTGCCGAGGTCGCCGAGCATCGCGCGCAACGACCGATAGTGTTGAGCGGCTAGCACTTCCGTCGGCGCGAGCAGCGCGCACTGCTGGCCTGCGTCGACCACCTGCAGCATCGCGTGCAGCGCGACGATCGTCTTGCCCGAGCCCACCTCGCCCTGCAGCAAACGGTGCATGGGATGGGTACGCGAGAGGTCAGCGGAGATCTCCGAGATCACCTGCCGCTGCCCTTCGGTCAGTTCGAAAGGCAGGCGGGTGTCGAAGACCGCCGCGATGCCGTCGGACCGCGGTGGGCACGGCCGCGCCGCGCGACCCTCCACCTCGTGCCGCCGTTCGGCGAGCACCAGCTGCAATGCCAGCGCCTCGTCGAAACGCAAACGCTCCCTTGCCTGCTCGATGTCGGTCTTGCTCTCGGGCAGATGGATCAGCCGCAACGCTTCGGACACCTTCAGCAACCCGCGATCCGCGCGCAGGTCGGTCGGCAGCGGATCGTCGATCGGGTCCAGCTGATCGAGCACCTGCCGCACACAGGCGAGCAGATCCCAGCTCTGCACCTTCGCGGTCGCCGGATACACCGGGATGTACTCCCGTTCGAAGAAGGAGACATCCACGCCCCCAGCGCCTTTCGCGCTCTGCGCCAGCCCGCGCAGCGCGCCGCCACCGCGCACCGAGGTCAGGTTCTCGACCGAGCCGTCTTCCTTTTCAGGCAGGATCAGATAATCGGGATGCGAAAGGTTCCACCGGTCCGGCCGCCACCAGTGCACGGTGCCCGACATCATCGCCCGGACTCCTTCGCGGACAAGATAACTCACCTTGTCGCCATTGAAGAAGGTGATCTCGATCGGACGCACCGAGCCGGTGTCGAGGACGACCTTGAGCAGCCTGCCCCTGCGGTTCTTCATCGGCCGCAGTTCGGTTTTGGTCACCCGGCCGATGACGGTGATATGCGCGCCCTCCTCGGGCTCTTCCTGTGTGAGGGGCTGGCCCTGGGTCGCATAGCGCAGCGGGTAGTGCCGCAGCAGGTCCTCGACCGTGTGCATGTCGAACGCGTCGGCCAGCGGCTCAGCCGCCTTCACGCCGAGCAGGTGGTCGAGCCGATCGCTCAATGTCGCCATGGATCTATTCCACCCCTATCTGCACCAGATCTCCTTGCTGCCCACCGGAATACACGGTGACCTCGATACCGGGGAAGCCCTCGACGATGTGCGCGGCCAGTTCGTCCGCGAGCCCGGCGGGCGCCGACCGGCCCATCAACAGGGTGACCAGGTCACCGCCGAAACTCAGCATCCGGTCGAGCAGGGTCAGTCCCGCGGTCCGCACATCCCGATCGATCACCACCACGTCGTGGCCGACCAACCCGAGCCCGTCATCGGATTCACAGGTGCCGACCATCGTGAGCGCGCGGCCGGTCGCTGCGCGCAGCGAACCCCACCGGGTGGCCGCCGCCGCTTCGGACATCGCGAAGGCGTCGTCGACCGCGATCCGGCCACGATCGTGCACGGCCAGCGCCGCCAGTCCCTGCACCATGGATCCGCTCGGCAGCAACAGCACGTCACGATGCGTGTCACGGGCCGCGACGCCGACGGCGACCAATTCGTGTGCGGGCAGCGCGCCATTGGGCAGTACCAGCACCTCACGGTTGGGCAGCCGCCGGATCGCGGCGAGCAGCGCGGCGCTGGTGACCGGGCCGTCACCGCCGAGCACCACCGCGCCCGCGGCCTCGAACAGCGCGGCGGCTCCCGCTCCCGCCGCGACGGCGAGCACCCCCCGGTCCGCAGGCTCACCGCGCGCGACCAGGCCGCCGCGCACGTCGATCGCGGCGTACCGAGCGCCATCGCCGCGAACGACTGCGCCGTCCCTGGCGACTCCACGGTGTCCAGCGATCTCGGCGGCGAGTCCAGCGTGGGCCGCCGGTGCGACGCCGTCGACGCCCGCGGCAGTGTCGGCATGCGTATGACCGACCTGCGCGGTGATCGCGAAGCTTTCGATCCTGATGGCGCTCAAGGTGCCCGCGGCCAGGCCCGCCTCGACCGCCGCGCCGGCATCCGCGCAGTGCACATGTGCCGACCACGAGCCGCCGCCGTCACCGACCACGACGACGGAGTCCCCCAACTCGGCCAGCGCCGCACGCAAGCGGACGACCTGCCGCTCGTCGGTCTCGGTGAGCACATACATCACTTCGAAATGCGGCCCTGGCTCCGCGACGCCTGGCACGTCCACTCCGGATACGCCGCCGATTTCGCCGCGGACGTAATCCGGCCTGGCAGGCGTCTCCCCCAGCGTGACCGAGACCAAACTGTCGAGCAGGACCACAAGTCCGCGTGCGCCGGCATCGACCACCCCTGCCTCGCGCAGCACCCCGAGCTGCGAGGGCGTGGCACCGAGCGCCTCGGCGGCCCCATCGGCCGCCGCCACCGCCACCTCGGCAAGAGCGGGATCCGAGCAGGCCGCGGCACAACCGGCCGCGCAATCCAGAACCGTGAGAATCGTGCCCTCGACCGGGACACTGAGTCCCTCGCGCACCAGGGCGGAGGCCCGCGCCAAAGCCTCGCGCAGCGTGCGCCCGGTGAGGGGTCCACCGTGCACCGCTTCGGCGATGCCGCGCAGCACCTGCGAGAGGATGATTCCGGAATTGCCGCGGGCCCCGAGTGTCGCCCCACGCGCCATCGCGGCGGCTACATCGTGGGCGGATACCGCACTCCCGGGCGCGCGATAGGAATGCGCGGAAACCACCGCCGCATCGGCGGCCTGCACTGCCGCGCGCATGGTTGCCAGCATGTTGGTGCCGGTGTCGGAATCGGCGATAGGAAAGACATTGAGCGCGTTGATCTCCTCGCGGCGCCGCTCCAGGCCCTCGAGGCAGACCCGGCCCCAGCGCAGCAGCGCTGTGCCGTCCAGAGCACTCGGGCGGACGAAGGTCCGGCCATCGCTCATCGTGTCCCGCACTCCGGGCACCTTCACCTCTCTCCACCTCGTCGACACCGCGATCGGCCACCACACTCGGTGACCCGCGCACCACCCGCACGCCAGGTTAGCGGGCGATACCGACAGCGGATTCGGGACACCGAATCACTACGCTGGGCAGCGCCCGTAGGTGGTTGCCGTGCGTGCTCCGGCCGCCCGGTTTGGCGGATCGGGGGCCCGGCAGCTAATCTTGCAGGGTTGCCTCGCGTGGCCGTCGCCGGTTTGCGCTGGCCGACATCAGTCGGCAAGGCATTTGACATTGTTTCCGGACATGCTGCCGCAATGCAGCGGTCCCCACATGACATGAAGGAGTTCGCGACTATGGCTGCCGTCTGCGACGTCTGCGCCAAGGGCCCCGGCTTCGGGAAGTCGGTCTCGCACTCGCACCGGCGTACCAACCGTCGCTGGAACCCGAACATCCAGACCGTTCGCGCCCAGGTTGCGCCGGGTAACACCCGTCGCATGAACGTGTGCACCTCCTGCCTGAAGGCGGGCAAGGTCGCCCGCGGCTGATTCAGCCGCACCATACCGACACACGCCCCGGCACCCTTTGGGTGATCCGGGGCGTGGTCATCGATGGGGCCGGTCGGCGACCATAGTGACCATGACCTCGTGGCAGATCGTCCCGCTCGCCGCCGAACACACCCGCGGCCTGGCCGAGTGCCACATCGCCTGCTGGCGCGAGGCCTATCAGCACCTCGTACCCGCCCACGTGCTCGCCGCCTTCGACGTCGAACGGCGGGCGGCACAGTGGGAACGCAATCGGATCGCATACCCGGGACATACCCACGTCGCGCTCGCCGACGACGAGGTGATCGGCTTCGTCAGCGCGGGCCCGACCCGCGACCGGCCCCCGGTGCCGGCGACCGAATTGAATGCGCTGTACGTCCGGTCCCCGTGGTACGGCACCGGCGTCGCGCACGAGCTGATTCGCACGGTTCTCGACTCGCAGACACCGTGCTCGCTGTGGGTGTTCGAGGAGAACCCGCGCGCGCAGAGCTTCTACCGCAAGCACGGCTTCGAACTCGACGGCACGCGCCGGGTCGAAGCGTTCATGCCCTCGTTCGAGGTTCGGATGGTGCGCTTTCCGCACGATAGTGTGCAGTCATGACCTCCTCCACCGAGACCGAGTACGTCACCGCCGTCGACGGCGTGCTGCAGATCACCATCGCCACCTCCGCCAACGGCACCTCCATGGATTTCGCGGGCATCACCGCGGGCACGGCGGCCTTGCGGACCCTCGGTTCGGATGTCGGCGCGGTGCTGTTGACCGGAACCGGTGCGAATTTCTGTGCGGGCGGCAATGTGCGCGGCTTCGCGGCGGCCGAGGATCGCGCCGCGCATATCCACGGTCTCGCAACGGATCTGCACGATTTCGTCCGCGCGCTCGACGAGACGGTAGTGCCGGTAGTCGCCGGGGTCCAGGGCTGGGCAGCCGGCGCCGGGATGAGCCTGGTCTGCCTCGCCGACATCGCGCTCGGCGGCCCGAGCACCAAACTTCGGCCCGCCTACCCCGGTATCGGACTGAGCCCGGACGGCGGCATGTCGTGGACGCTGCCGCGCATCGTCGGCGCGGGGCGGGCTCGCGAAATCCTGCTCACCGACGCGGTTCTCGACGCCGAAGCAGCCGTGCGCCTGGGCATCCTCAGTCGCCTGGTTGCCGACGACGACGTGCGCGCCGCGGCGCTGAACCTGGCCCGCAGCCTCTCCAGCGGACCACGATCGACCTACGCGAGCATCAAATCGCTTCTGGCGCAATCATCTTCGTCGACGCTGAGCGAGCAGCTCGACTACGAACGCGATGCCATCGCCGCGGCCGCCAACGGCCCCGCCGGGCGGGAAGGCGTCGACGCCTTCGTCGAGAAGCGCAAGCCCAACTACGGGTGACGCCGGACCCGGCTACGGCCTGGACGCCAAGACGAATTTCGCGACGGCGTCGGTGAAGGCATCGTTGTCGTCACCGGCGGCCGTGTGCGCCGCGCCGCCGATCTCGACCAGCTCGGCGTGTGGCACCAATTCCTGAAAGGTGGCCGCACCCTCGGCACTGACGACATCGGACTGCATGCCGCGCACCAGCAGGACCGGGATGGTCAGCGCGCGGGCGGCGGTTTCCATCTGTTCGGTCATGTCCGTCACATCCTCGACGCGGTTCTTCAGCATGTCCGGATCCCAGTGCCAGTACCAGCGGCCCTCACGCTCACGCAGATTCCGGAGCAGCCCGTCGGAATTCTTGGGCCGCGGACGGTGCGGCATGTACTCGGCGACCGCGTCGGATGCCTGCTCGACGGTGTCGAAACCGCCACGATGCTTGCCGAGGAAGTCGATCACCCGCGCGACCCCGTCATGCTCGGGGCGGGTGACGATATCGACGAGCACGAGCGCGCTGATCGCCGCGCCACCGGGGACCGCGGTCGTCAACAGTCCGGTGATCCCGCCCATGCTCGCACCCACGACGACGGCCGGGGCGCCCAACTGCTCCAGGACCGAAACCAGGTCGGCGACCATTGTTTCGCGCCGGTAGTCGCTGTCGGGCGCCCACTGGCTGTCGCCGTGGCCGCGCGCGTCCAGAGTGACGACGCGCATCCCGGCGGCGGCCAGCTTCGCGCCCGTCTGCTTCCACGAGTGCCTGGTCTGCCCGCCACCGTGGAGGAACAGGACGAGCGGGCCGTCGGCCGGACCGAACCGGTCGGCGGCCAGCTCGATTCCACCCGATCCGTGCAGCCGCAGCCGGACCGGATCGAGGAGATTGTTCGCATTACTCACGATCCGAGGATCGCACAGCTAATCCGAGGGATTAATCGAGCCCCAGTGAATGGGACCTCAGCAGTCCCACTTGCCCGACGCGCTCAGCGTGCGCTGAAGCATGCACACGACCGTGGCGTTCACCGAGGAGGAGATGGTGGAAGAGCCGGTAGAGGTCATTTCCTCGCCGACAGGCGCCACCGTGGTGTCCGCGGCCGCGGCAGGTTCGAGCGCCAACGGCGCCGCACTCGCCGCCGCGGTCCCGCCCGCCAAAGCCGCACAGAGGGCCAGGGTGGCGATGGTGCCGCGCAATGCGCCGCGAACAGTTCTGATCTGCATAGAAGAGCTCCTCACTTGTTTTTCGTCAGCGCCCGTATCAGGGCAGGCGCCAGTCCACCGGTTCGGCGCCCAGTTCGTCGAGCAGTTCGTTCACTCGGGAAAACGGGCGGGAACCGAAGAATCCGCGAGACGCGGACAGCGGAGAAGGATGCGCGGACTCGATGTAGGGCACCTCGGCCTCGGCCAACGTCGGCTTCAGCGTCGAGGCGTCCTTGCCCCACAGAATCGCGACCAGCGGCTCGTCGCGCGCGACCAGGGCGCGGATCGCCTGCTCGGTCACCGCCTCCCAGCCCTTGCCGCGATGGGAAGCGGGCTGGCCCGGCGACACCGTCAGCACTCGGTTCAACATCAGCACACCCTGATCCGACCAGGGGCTCAGGTCACCGCAGGACGGTGTCGGGTGACCGAGGTCCTTGGTGTACTCGGAGAAGATATTGGCCAGGCTGCGCGGCACCGGCGAAACATCCGGCGCGACAGAGAAACTCAGCCCCATCGCGTGCCCTGGCGTCGGGTAGGGGTCCTGGCCGACGACGAGCACCCGCACCGCGTCGAACGGACGCTGAAAGGCGCGCAGCACGTTCTCGCCCGCCGGTAGATAGCCACGCCCCGCAGCGTTCTCGGCGCGCAGGAATTCGCCCATGGCGGAGATCTGTTCCTCCACCGGTCCGAGAGCCTGCGCCCAACCCGGATCCATGATTTCGGTCAATGGTTTCGCGCCCATGACCGGACAACCTATCCGGTCGCGGCGTCGGATGCCGAGTCCGCCCCGGTGAACGATTCCCAGCCTCCCGCGCCCGGCCGCGGCGCACCATCGACGGTGACGCCATGACCTGCCAGCACTCGGCCGATCGGCACCCAGCCTGCGGGCAGAAACCGCTCCTGCGGCCAGGTGGCGACGAAGGCGTGATCCTCACCGCCGGTCAGAATCCATTGCGCCGCATCGGCATCCAGCTCTCGGGCGATCGCCTCTAGCGCGGCGTCGCGCAATGCGGCGGAGTGCAGATCAATGGCGACCCTGGACGCTTCGGCGATGTGTCCCAGATCGGCGAGCAATCCGTCCGACACATCAGTGAGCGCATTCGGCGCGGTCCTGGTGCGGTGCCCGGCGGATCCGATGACGCCGGATCCGAATACCGCCGCGCCACGGGACTGCGGCGGTGGGTGGTGCGACCCGAGCACGCCGTCCTCCGGTTGCGCAACATGGCCGCCCTGGCCCGCGTCGTGCCCACCGGCGGAGTCCGACAGCGCGTCCAGCACCGCTGCGTATGGCGGCTGCGGAACCCGGTGCGCCGCAAGCGCATCGGCAAAGTTCTCGCCGGCCGGATCGACCCCCGCGGTCAGCACGGCGAGGCCCGCCGCCGACCAGCCGAGGCGGCCCGCCACCGCGACCGTATCCCCCACGCGGGCACCGGCTCTGGTGATAGGTGCGCGACCGCGCAGGTCACCGAACGCGGTCACCGACAGCACCATCTCCGGGCTGTGGACCAGGTCGCCGCCCGCGATGGAACCACCGGCTCTGGCCGCCTCGGCCCACATCCCGTCGGTCAACCGGTCGATCACCTCGACCGGGGTGTCGGCCGGGCAGCCGAGCGCAACCACGAATGCGGTCGGCACCGCGCCCATCGCGACCACATCGGCGGCGTTCTGGGCGATCGCCTTGCGGCCGATGTCGTGCGGACTCGACCAGTCGAGCCGGAAATGCCGACCCTGCACCAGCATGTCGGTGGTTACCACGAACCGGCCGTCCGGCGCCGCGACCAGCGCGGCATCGTCGCCTGGTCCGAGCAGCACCGCGCGCGTCTGCACCCGGCCCGCGTTGATCCGCTCGATCAGCGCAAACTCCCCCAGCTCACGCACCGTCTTCGGCCCCGTGCTCTCGCTGATGACCGGTCCCTTCCCGACATGCTGCTGGCTGGAATCGCCACGACGGTACTCTTTCCAGGGCAATCGAGTACTACTGGGCCGGTGCGTAGCACCCGCGGCGGACATTCCCGCGGCACGCCGACCGGCGCGAACCGACTAGGAAGGACCGGTGAGCATGGCGGCGGATTCGTCGAAGCCCGATTCGTCGGAGACCAATTCGCCGCAGGCCGACTCACCGGAGACCGGACCATCGCAGGCCGACTCCCCGCAGACCGAACCTGCGCAAGCCGACGGCCCGCACACCGAAGCAGCGCAGACCGACTCCTCACAGGCCAATCCAGCGCGGGCCGACTCCGCGCAACCCGACCGGTCGCAGATCGAACCTGCGCAGCCCGATCCGTCCGAGTCCAACTCGCCAAGAGCCGACGCCTCGGCGAGCACACCGGAGCGGACCGCCGCCGACGTTGAGACCGACGCACCATCGAGCATCGAGGGCGACACCACAGCCAGCGGTAAGAGCGCCACCAGCGACGGTGGCCACAGCGACAGCGACAGCGAATCATCCTCCGCCGCTCGCCCCTACCCGCCCGCACTCATCGCCACCGCGGTCGCACTGCCAGTCGTGCTGATCGTCGCGATCCTGGTGGCCGCAATCCTGGCCCGCAACGCGCCGATCGAGCGCGAACCGCTGCTACTCGGTCCGGTCCCCGCACCCGCCGCGGACGGCGCCGCGTGCACCACATTGTTGCCCGTGCTGCCCGTCGAGCTGGGCGACTACACCAAGTCCCAACTGGTGGAGCCCGCACCGCCCGCCACCCGCGCCTGGCAGCGCAGCGACGGCGGCGACCCGATCGTGCTGCGCTGCGGCCTGGACCGCCCGCTCGAATTCAACCGCGCCTCGGCCCTGCAGATCGTGAACGGCGTCCAATGGTTCGAGGCCCGCGACCCAGCGAGCAAGGCAAGCACCTGGTTCGCCGTCGACCGCGCAACCTACATCGCTTTGACCATCCCCGATGGCTCGGGCCCGACCCCGCTGCAGGGAGTTTCGGACGCCATCACCGCCGATCTCCCGGCCCAGGCGATCGATCCGGGCCCACTGCCGAACTGAGTGCCGCCCCGATTGCCCGAGCCCCGCAGTTCTCGAGTCCGGTGGGTCCGACGACGCAACCCGGTCGGCATCCGCAGGCCCCGGTCAGTAGCCGCACACCCTGTGTGACGGGTGTCAGGTTGCGACAGCGGGTGTAGGGCGGGGTAGGCCGTTATCGCAGGCCGGTGCCTCGGGCCAGTGCGGTTTCGATCAGAGTGGAAACCAGCGAGGCGTAGTCGATTCCGGTTGCTTCCCACATTCGCGGGTACATGGAGATCGCGGTGAAGCCGGGCATGGTGTTGATTTCGTTGATCACGGGGCCGTCCGCGGTGACGAAGAAGTCGACGCGGGCCAGGCCCTGGCAGTCCAATGCGCGGAAAGCCTGGACCGCGAGTTGCCTGATGCTGTCGGAGACGTCGTCGTCGAGCTTGGCGGGGACGTCGAATTCGCAGACGTCGTCGAGGTATTTGGTGTCGAAGTCGTAGAAGTCGGGTGCGTCGGTGTCGGCGTCGGGCATCCGGATCTCGGCGACCACGCTCGCCTCGATCCGGCCGTCGGGGAATTCCAGTACGCCGCACTCGACTTCGCGGCCGACGATGCCTGCCTCCACGATCACCTTCGGGTCGTGCGTGCGTGCCGTCGCGATGGCGGCGTCCAGCTCACTCCAGTCGGTGACCTTCGTGATGCCGATCGAGGAGCCGCCGCGCGCGGGTTTGACGAACACCGGCAGCCCGAGGCGCGCCCGGTCCGCTTCACTGACCGTGGCAGTGCCGGGCCGCAGCACCGCCTGGATGCCGATCGGCAGGCCTTCGGCGGCGAGCAGTTTCTTGGTGAATTCCTTGTCCATACCCGCCGCGCTGGCCAGCACGCCGGGCCCGACGTAGGGGATACCGGTCAGCTCGAGCATGCCCTGCAGGGTGCCGTCTTCGCCGAACGGACCGTGCAGGATCGGGAACACCACGTCGACCGAACCCAATGCGGCGCTGGGATCGTCGAGCGCGACCAGTGCGCCGGACCGGCTCGGGTCAGCGGCCAAGGTCAGCGCGGTGCCGGTGCTGTCCACCGACGGCAGGGCGCTGCTGCCGCTGAACCCGAGGGCAGCGATATCGGAACTGCCGAGCACCCAGCTACCCTCGGCGGTAATGCCGATCGGCACCGCCTCGTACCGTTGCGGATCCAGGTTGCGCAGCACGCTGCCGGCCGACACACACGAGACGGCGTGCTCGTTACTGCGCCCGCCGAACACCACAGCCACCCTGATCCGGTTCGTCATGCACCGAACCGTACCCGTTACCACGGCCGCGCCCACCTTCTGCCCGGACGCCGCCGAGGTCAGCGCGGCGCTCGGAACTACTCCGGCTTGATCCGCCTGCCGAGCAGAGTACCCACCGCCGCGCTGACCGAAATGCCCTCGTGGCAGACCTGGTGCACGGCGTTCGTCAGCGGCATCTCGACGTCGTGCGCCACCGCCAGCGCACGAATGGATGTGCACGACTTCACACCCTCGGCGACCTGCCCATGTGTGGCTTCCTGCGCGGCCTCCATCGACCCGCCCGCGCCGAGCACATGCCCGAACGACCGGTTGCGTGACAGCGGCGAGGTGCACGTCGCGACCAAGTCACCGACACCGGCAAGCCCGGCGAGGGTGACCGGCTCGGCGCCGAGCGCGACCCCGAGCCTGATGATCTCGGCAAGCCCGCGGGTGATCAGGCTGGCGATCGAATTGTCGCCCAATCCCATTCCGGACGCGATACCGCAGGCGAGCGCGATCACGTTCTTGCATGCGCCGCCGATCTCACAGCCGATCACATCGGTGTTGGTGTACGGACGGAAGTACCCGGTCGCGCTGGCCTGTTGCAGCGCCATCGCGCGTGCGGCGTCGGTGCACGCGATCACGGTGGCCGCCGGCTGTCCCGCGGCGATCTCCTTGGCCAGGTTCGGACCCGACAGCACCGCGATCCGGCTCGCCTCGGCCCCGGTCACCGCACCGATCACCTGGCTCATCCGCAAGAGCGTGCCGGTTTCGATGCCCTTGGCCAGGCTCAGCAACGAGGCGTCGTGATCGGACACCGCTGTCCCGATCGCGTCGTTCCACTTCTCGAGATTTCCGCGCAGGGATTGGGACGGCACGGCGAGCACGATGATCTCCGCACCCGCGAGCGCGCGCACATGATCGTCGGTCGCCGCGACGGCGGGCAGTTGCACGCCGGGCAGATAGAACGGATTGCGATGATCGGTTGCCAACGCCTCGGCCACCTCCGGTCGCCTGGCCCAGATCGTGACCTCGGTTCCCGCCTCCGCCAACACCTTCGCGAACGCTGTCCCCCATGATCCCGCGCCCAGCACCGCCGCCCTCGTCATCTGCCCAATATGCCATGGAAGGATTGGACGCATGCGTCCGCACGCCGTGCACGCCGTGATCGCGGTGAAAAGCCTCGACCGGGCCAAGAGCCGCCTGTCCGATCGGCTGCGCCCGGAGCATCGGGCGCGGCTTGTGCTCGCCATGCTCGCCGACACCGTGACCGCTGCCGCTGCCGCGCCTCAGGTCGCCTCGGTCACGGTCGTCACCCCTGACCCCGCCGTCGCCGACCTGGCGCGAACCCTCGGCGCCATGGTGCATCCCGAGCCGCGCCGGGACGCGATCGATCCCGCCGATCCGGACGGCCTGAACACCGCGCTGACCGACGCCGCGAGCGCGCTGCGGCATCGGCATGGTCCGATCGATCTGCTGGCCCTGCAGGCGGACCTGCCCGCCTTACGCCCTGAGGAACTGTCGGACATGCTGGCGTCCGCGCCGCAGGGCGTGCGCTCGATCGTCGTCGACCACGCGGGAACCGGCACCGCGGCACTGTTGGTCCGCGCCGCCACCACCACACTCGACCCACGCTTCGGACCCGACTCCGCCCGCAGGCACATCGCCGCGGGCGCCGTCGATCTGAGCGGCGAATGGCCGGGGCTACGGCTGGACGTCGACACCGCCGACGATCTCGATCAGGCCATCGATCTCGGAGCCGGGGTCGCCACCCGGGCCGTCCTGTGCGACATCGGCTGGCCTGGTCACGTTCACGAGCCGGTTCGACACGTGTGCTAGATGGTCGCCACAACGGGGTGATGCTCATATCAATCACGGTGTCGGGCTGCACACGGTCGGTTTTGTAGGGGATGATCGTGTGCGTGAGTGAGCGAAGCGAGCGGACCATTTATGAGCGCGCATCGCGCATGTCAGAGCCGAGCGCCAGCGAGGCGCTGGCATGAGTGATACGGAAGTCGTCAAGCAGCAGCAGCTGCTTCCCACGCCGCCGCCCGCTGCGACACCTCCTTCCGAGGACTCGACGGCCGAGCGGTTGCCACGTGATCGCTACCTGAACCGCGAGCTGAGTTGGCTCGACTTCAACGCCAGGGTGCTCGCCCTTGCCGAAGACGAGTCGTTGCCTTTGCTGGAGCGGGCGAAATTCCTGGCGATCTTCGCCTCGAACCTCGACGAGTTCTATATGGTCCGCGTCGCAGGCCTCAAGCGCCGCGCCGAGACCGGGCTTTCGGTGCGCTCGGCGGACGGACGTTCGCCCACCGAGCAATTGGAGATGATCGCCGCGCGGGCCCAGGAGATCGCCGACCGGCACGCCCGTGCTTTCCTCGACTCCGTCCTGCCCTCCCTGACCGCCGAGGGCATCGCCATCATCGACTGGACCGACCTCGACGACGATGAGCGCCGTCGCCTCTCCGGCCACTTCCAAGAGCAGGTCTTCCCCGTGCTCACGCCGCTCGCGGTGGACCCGGCCCACCCGTTCCCCTACATCAGCGGGCTGAGCCTGAACCTCGCGGTGACGGTGCGGGATGCCGCCACCGGCGGCGAACACTTCGCCAGAGTGAAGGTGCCCGACAACGTCGATCGGTTCGTCCGGGTGCGGCGTAGCGATTCCGGCTCCCTCATCGCGGCATTCCTCCCGATGGAGGAGCTCATCGCGGCGCATCTGGATCTGCTGTTCCCCGGTATGACGGTGGTCGAGCACCACGCGTTCCGCATCACCCGCAACGCCGATTTCGAGGTCGACGAGGACCGCGACGAGGATCTGCTGCAGGCGTTGGAACGCGAGCTCGCGCGGCGGCGCTTCGGCTCGCCGGTGCGCCTCGAGGTCTCCGACGATATGACCGAGCACATGCTCGATCTGCTGTTGCGTGAGCTCGAGGTCGACGCCGGCGATGTCATCCAGGTGCCCGGCCTGCTCGATCTGTCGTGCCTGTGGCAGGTTTACGGCGTCGACCGGCCGAACCTCAAAGACGCGCCGTACGTGCCCGCCACCCCGCCCGCCTTCGGTGAGCGCGAGACCCCACGCAATGTGTTCGCGGCGCTGCGCGAGGGCGATGTGCTGGTGCACCACCCCTATGACTCGTTCTCCACCAGCGTGCAGCGCTTCATCGAGCAGGCCGCCGCCGACCCGCAGGTGCTCGCGATCAAGCAGACGTTGTACCGCACCTCTGGTGACTCCCCGATCGTGAATGCGCTCATCGACGCCGCGGAAGCGGGCAAGCAGGTCGTCGCGCTGGTCGAGATCAAGGCTCGCTTCGACGAGCAGGCCAACATCAAATGGGCGCGGGCGCTGGAGCAGGCCGGCGTGCACGTGGTGTACGGCCTGATCGGCCTCAAGACGCACTGCAAGACGTGTCTGGTGGTGCGGCGTGAGGGTTCGACCATCCGCCGCTATTGCCATATCGGCACCGGAAATTACAATCCGAAGACCGCACGCCTGTATGAGGACGTCGGATTGCTTACCGCCGCACCGGAAATCGGCGCCGATCTGACCGACCTGTTCAATTCGCTGACCGGATACTCGCGAAAGGCCAACTACCGCAACCTACTTGTTGCACCACAAGGAGTTCGGGCCGGAATCATCGAGCGGATCCAGCGCGAAACGGAGCTGGCGCAAGAAGGCATTCCGGCGCGAATTCGGTTGAAGGCCAATGCGATCGTCGACGAACAAGTCATCGATGCGCTCTACCGCGCGTCGCAGGCGGGTGTCCCCGTGCAGATCGTGGTGCGTGGCATCTGCGGGCTGCGACCCGGTGTTCCCGGGATGAGTGACAATATCGAGGTTCGCTCGATTCTCGGCCGTTTCCTCGAGCATTCGCGGATCATGCACTTCCAGGCCCAGGACCAATACTGGATCGGCAGCGCCGACATGATGCACCGCAACCTCGACCGTCGCGTCGAAGTGATGGCCCAGGTGAAGGATCCACGGCTCACCGAGCAGATGGGCGCGGTGTTCGACTCCGCGCTGCATCCGATGACGCGGTGCTGGGTGCTCCAGGCCGACGGCAGTTGGCATGCCAGGCCCCACCCAGCGGGCGAGAACGGCGAACAAGTAAGAGACCACCAAGACTTCCTGATGCGATTGCGGAGACCAGATCAGCCGTGAGTGATGCCACGGGATACGAGATGGACGGGGGACCGTTCTGGGATCCCCGCGTGACAGCCAACATTCACGCTGCGGGCGCGGTGCTGTGGCGAAGGTCGCCGGGGGGTTCCGGCGCCGTCGAGATCGCGGTCGTGCACCGCCCCAAGTACCAGGACTGGTCCCTGCCGAAGGGCAAACTCGACCCGGGTGAGACACCGGTCCTCGCCGCGGTGCGCGAGGTGTGGGAGGAGACCGGGCTCGACTGCCGACTCGGCCGCTACCTCGGGCACGTCACTTATCCCATTCCCGGACATCGCAAACTCAAGCGTGTCGACTATTGGTCGGCCGAGGTGTCGGGCGGTGCATTCGCCGCCAACTCCGAGGTCGACCTACTGAAGTGGTACTCGCTCGACCGCGTGATGGAACAACTGTCCTATCCTATGGATCGGCAGGTGCTGCGCGCGTTCGCCCGGCTACCGGCGGCCAGCAGCACGCTGCTGCTGGTGCGGCACGCGAAGGCAGGCAGCAGAGACCGGTTCGACGGCTCCGACGACCAGCGGCCGCTGGAGCGAGCCGGACAGGGCCAGGCCCAGTCGCTGGTGCCGAATCTGCTGGCGTTCGGCGCATCCGAGGTCTATTCGGCCCCACCGGTGCGCTGCGTTCAGACGGTGGCGCCGCTGGCGGAGAAACTCGGTGCGAAAATCGCCATCGAGCCGCTGTTCTCCGAATCCGGTTATGCCGCAGCGCCCGACGCCGCCCGCGAGCGCGCCCGCGAACTCGTTTCCGATCGCGCGGTGCGGGTGTTGTGCAGTCAGGGCAAGGTGATTCCCGATCTGCTGAATTGGTGGGCCGACCGAGACGGCATTACCCTGCCCTCCGCCCGCAATCGCAAGGGCAGCGCGTGGGTGCTGTCCTTCACGGCCGGACGTCTCGTCGCCGCAGACCATCTCGACCGCTCGCTGTCGGATGCCATCGTGAAGTCCTGACCCCCTCAGCACGGTCCTGACACACCGAAACGGCCCCGGGGTGACCCGGGGCCGTTTTCGATGCAGCCGTGGCGTCAGCGAGCCCGACGGGCCGGAGCCTTCTTCGCCGCAGACTTCTTGGCGGGCGCCTTCTTTGCGGCCGTGGTCTTCTTGGCCGCTGTCGTCTTCTTGGCGGCCGTCACCTTCTTGGCCGGAGCCTTCTTTGCCGGAGCCTTCTTGACGGCCGCGGCCTTGGCCGGAGCCTTCTTGGCGGTCGCCTTGACCGCGGTCTTGCGGGCGGTGGTCTTTGCCGGAGCCTTCTTGGCTGCCTTCTTCGCCGTGGTCTTGGCGGGCGCCTTGGTAGCGGTGGCCTTCTTGGCCGCCGTCTTCTTCGCCGCGGTCTTCTTGGCGGCCGCCTTCTTCGCCGCCACCGGCGCATTCGCGCCGCGCTTGACGGCGGGGCCGCTCGCGGTCAGCTTCTGCTTACCCGCAATGACGGCCTTGAACTGAGCACCTGGACGGAACGCTGGAACCGAAGTGGGCTTCACCTTGACGGTTTCGCCGGTGCGCGGGTTCCGCGCCACGCGAGCCGCACGCTTACGCTGTTCGAACACACCGAATCCAGTGATTGTGACGCTCTGACCTTTGTGCACCGCGCGCACGATGGTGTCGACCACGTGCTCGACTGCCGCGGTGGCCGTGCGCCTGTCCGTACCCAACTTTTCGGTCAGAACGTCGATCAGTTCCGCCTTGTTCATTGAATCCTCCGCAGACTAATGGCCCGTCGTCGGACCGACTAGGTACCACGGTAAACCCACAATGGGCAAGAGTCTATGTGCCACGCCAAAATTCATGTGGTTTAGCACACGTCCAGCTACCGCCCCTAGGGTTGTACAGCTATCTACGCAGGGTGATTACGCTTGCGAAATACGTGCCGGCAGGGTGGCGGGTTTCCAAGCTGGCCTTGCCTTTTCGAACTCGTCGATGGCGTCACTACGCCGCAGCGTGAGCCCGATGTCATCCAATCCTTCCAGCAGACGCCATCGTGTGTAGTCATCAATATCGAACGGCAACACGACGGTTCCGGCCGTCACCGTGCGCGCTTGGAGGTCTACAACCAATTCGAGGCCAGGCTGTTCCTCGATCAACTTCCAGAGCATTTCGACATCGTTCTGTGACATCTGCGCGGCAAGTACACCGCCCTTGCCCGCATTGCCGCGGAAGATGTCGGCGAAGCGGGATGAGATGACTACCCGAAAGCCGTAGTCCGACAGCGCCCATACGGCATGCTCACGCGAGGATCCGGTACCGAAATCCGGACCTGCCACCAGCACACTGCCCCGCGTGTAGGGCTCGGTGTTCAGAATGAAGTTCGGATCCGATCGCCATGCGGCGAACAGTCCATCCTCGAATCCGGTGCGGGTCACGCGCTTCAGATACACCGCGGGAATGATCTGATCGGTGTCGACATTGGATCGGCGCAACGGCACTCCGATCCCCTTGTGCACTGTGAAGGCTTCCATAACTGATTCTCCTGGGTCGGTAGGCGATTTGGGCGGGCGACGCGATTGATCCGCGTGCCTGCGGCGAGATTGATCCCCGCCGCGGCGGGAACTCTCCGGCAGCAGGTCAGTTCAGATCCGCCGGCGAGGAGAGGGTGCCCCTGACCGCTGTCGCGGCCGCTACGAGCGGGGAAACAAGGTGCGTACGGCCACCTTTGCCCTGCCTGCCCTCGAAGTTCCTGTTCGAGGTCGATGCGCAGCGCTGGCCCGGCTCCAGCTGATCGGGATTCATTCCCAAGCACATAGAGCAACCCGCTTGCCGCCATTCGGCGCCCGCCGCCGTGAAAATCTCGCCGAGTCCTTCTTTTTCCGCCTGAGCTCGAACCCGCATCGAGCCCGGTACAACCAACATTCGCACGCCATCGGCAACGCGGCGTCCCTTCAAAATCCCCGCCACCGCACGCAAATCCTCGATACGCCCGTTGGTGCACGATCCGACGAATACGGTGTCCACCGCGACGTCACGAAGCGGAGTACCCGGTGCCAAATCCATGTACCGCAGCGCTTTCTCCGCCGACTCACGCGCGGTCTCATCGGCAATCCGCGCCGGGTCGGGCACGGTGTCGCCCAGCGGCGCTCCCTGTCCCGGGTTGGTGCCCCAGGTGACGAACGGCGTCAGCGCGCTGGCGTCGATATGCACCTCGGCGTCGAAACCCGCGCCCTCGTCGGTCTTCAGCGCCTCCCAGGCGGCCACTGCGGCATCCCAATCGGCCCCCTGCGGCGCGTGTGGGCGACCTTTGAGGAATTCATAGGTTGTCTCGTCCGGCGCGATCATGCCCGCTCGTGCACCCGCTTCGATGGACATGTTGCAGATCGTCATTCGCGCCTCCATCGACATGGCGCGGATTGCCTCACCGCGGTACTCGAGCACATAGCCCTGACCGCCGCCGGTGCCGATCTCGGCGATAACCGCCAAAATCAGGTCCTTGCTCGTGACACCGTCTGGCAATCGGCCGTCCACCGTGATCGCCATCGTCTTGAACGGGCGCAGCGAGAGTGTCTGGGTGGCAAGGACATGTTCGACCTCGCTGGTGCCGATACCCATCGCCAGCGCGCCGAACGCGCCGTGGGTGGAGGTGTGGCTGTCGCCGCACACCACCGTCGTACCGGGCTGCGTCAGGCCGAGCTGCGGCCCGACCACGTGCACGATGCCCTGATCGAGATCGCCCATCGGGTGCAGCCGCACACCGAATTCCGCACAATTGCGCCGCAACGTTTCGACCTGGGTGCGCGAAATCGGGTCGGCGATCGGCCGATCGATATCAATGGTCGGGACGTTGTGGTCCTCGGTGGCGATGGTCAGGTCGGGGCGGCGGACCTGACGGCCCGCGGCGCGCAGCCCGTCGAAGGCCTGCGGACTGGTCACCTCGTGCACGAGATGCAAATCGATGTAGATCAGATCCGGCTCACGCGAGGCCCCTTCACCCTCGCCGCGAGCGACGACGTGCTGCTCCCACACCTTCTCGGCCAGCGTCAGTGCGCGGTCGGCCATTCTCGATCACCCTTTCCGACGAGCATCCGGTCCGCGCGATCTGGGCTGAGTGCGCGAGGGCCGGCTGCACAGGTTTGTGGATAACGGCGCCAGGGGGATGAAATGAGCCGTCCACGTCGATTCCTCAACATTGGCGATCTCAACATCCGAGACGCTAGTATCGTTCTATGAGACAGCATAGCGGTATCGGCGTCCTCGACAAAGCGGTGTCAGTGCTCTACGCCGTCGCGGAGCAACCCTGCGGTCTCCACGAGCTGTGCACCCGCACCGGCCTGCCGCGCGCCACCGCCCACCGGCTCGCCGTCGGCCTCGAAGTGCACCGCCTGCTCGCCCGCGACAACAACGGCCTGTGGCGGCCGGGACCGGCGCTCGCGGAGCTCGCCGCCGGCGCCACCGACCCGCTGAACGAGGCCGCGACGGTCATCCTGCCGCGGTTGCGCGAGATCACCGGCGAGAGCGTCCAGATCTATTGCCGCGATGGTCACGCACGGATCTGCGTGGCCGCCCTCGAGCCCAATGTCGGGCTGCGCGACACCGTTCCCATCGGCGCCCGACTGCCGCTCACCGCGGGATCCGCGGCCAAGGTACTGCTCGCCTGGGCCGACCCGGAGCTACAGCGCATGATCCTGGCCGACGCGGTCTTCGGCGAGCGCGCGCTCGCCGAAGTGCGCCGACGCGGCTGGGCGCAGAGCGCCGCCGAACGCGCGAGCGGAGTGGCAAGCGTCTCCGCGCCCGTGCGCGACGCGGGGGGCGCGGTGATCGCCGCGGTGTCGGTATCGGGCCCGATCGATCGCATGGGCAGGCGACCCGGCGCACGCTGGGCAGCAGACCTGGTCGCCGCGGCCGACGCATTACACAAGCGCCTGTAACACGTTCTAGTAGTCGGTCTCTACAGTTGCCCCATGGGAGCAAACCAACGGGCACAGATCGTCATGTCCGAGAGCGAGATCACCGACTTCTTGGAGCGCAGCAGGATCGCGACCCTGGCCACCATCGGCCTCGAGGGCACCCCGCACCTGACCGCCATGTGGTACGCGCTGATCGACGGTGAGATCTGGTTCGAGACCAAGGCGAAGTCGCAGAAAGCGGTCAACCTGCGCCGCGACCCACGGATCACCTGCATGGTCGAGGCGGGCCAGACCTACGACACCCTGCGCGGCGTCTCGATCGAAGGCCACGCCGAGATCATCGACGACGCCGACAAGCTGTACGCGGTCGGCGTCAGTGTGTGGGAGCGCTATACCGGGCCCTACAGCGAGGACGTCCGCCCCTTCGTCGAGCAGATGCTGCACAAGCGGGTGGCGGTGCGCCTGGTGCCTGATCGGCTGCGCAGCTGGGACCATCGCAAGCTCGGCCTGCCCGCACTGCCGCTGGGCGGCACCACCGCCAACGCGCTCGACTGATCCCCGCACGAGTGAGAGCCTGGCCACACGGCCGGAATAGACCGGCGCGGCGCGACCGAAATCCGCCTGACAGGGCGACGTAGGCGCGTTAGCGTCACATAGTTCGACACGAATCGGCCCCGCACGTGCGTCCGGAGGACGAGCGTCGCGGCCGCGACGACGAGGAGCAGGCGATGGCGGAAGCGGATAGTTCCAACGGCGGCAGTGCCGAAGAGGTGAAGCGCAAGTTCAAGGAGGCGCTGGATCGTAAGAACCAGCAGTCCGCCAAGGCGTCGGATCACCTGGACGGACGGTCCAAGGCCACGTCGGCGCACGGCAACGCCAGCCACAAGCGTGAGTTCCGGCGCAAGAGCGGCTAACCCCCGACCCGAGAAGGCCCTCCAGACACCCGACTGGAGGGCCTTACTTATGCCCTGAGCAGGACGACAGACCCCGAACAGGCGCGAATCGACTCATGGGAGGCAACCGGCGTCCTTGCGGCCGTTCGAGCAAGGGCCAGGCGCGCAGGGCAGGGTCCACAAGCCCAGCCGAGCCCGCGACAGGAGAGCGAAAGATCGGCCGAGGCGAGACCAGCCGCATGGCTAGAGCTGAGCGGGCGAAAGACCAGCAGCCAGCGCGAGCGCCGAGATCGGCCGAAGCCCGGCCCCTGCCACACAGCGACAGCCAAACATAGGGCCAACCCAAGCAGCCGAGCCCAGCAGCGCAGCCAACCCAGCGCAGCCCAGCAGGCTCAAGAACCAGCAGCCAGCGCGAGCGCCGAGATCGGCCAAAGCCGGCCCTGCCACACAGCGACAGCCAAACGGGGGCCAACGCAAGCAGGCCAGCGCAGCGCAGCAGCCCAGCCCACCCAGAAGCGCAGCTAGCGGGCAGGAACGCCAGCCGAAGCGGGCCACCCACACACAGCTACAGCCGCCGGAGCCAAGACCGGCAACCAGCCAAGTCGACGGCCAACAACAAGCGAAGCGAAGGTCGGAAACGGAACCATGCCCACACAGGCCCGGCCGGGCGCAGCCCGCCGGCCGGGGGTCCGGGGGCGCAGCCCTCCGGGCGGGGGTCCGGGGGCGCAGCCCTCCGGGCGGGGGTCCGGGGGCGCTGC